>CAIQCB010000044.1 GCA_903870245.1 uncultured Methylocystaceae bacterium | reverse complement strand
GGGACATATTGAAGAGCGTCGTCGGATCGGACACTGGGAGGGCGATACGCTGATCGGCTAGCGCCATAAGCAGGCAATCGTATCACTGGTCGAACGCAAGAGTGGCTATGCCGTATTGGCAAAGGTCGAAAACAACACCGCCGATCTCGTCTCGAAGGCCATCATCAAGCGTCTCAAACCCATATCTAACCGCGTCCAGACCCTGACCTACGACAATGGCAAGGAGTTCGCCGATCATGCCAAAATAGATAGAGCCCTCGGATCAACCACTTGCTTGCAGATCCGTACTCAAGCTGGCAACGGGGATCGAACGAAAACCTGAGTGGGCTCATTCGGCATTACATTCCCAAATCCCTTCCGCTCTCAACCGTGACGGATGCCGAGCTTGCAAAGATCGAAAGGCTGCTCAATCCTCGACCACGTAAACGCCTTGGATACAAAACACCACTCGAAGTATTTGCGAATTAGCTCAACCGCGTTGTACTTCGTGCGTGAATCCAAGAGACAATAGAAATTGATTCTATTTCGAGTAATGTCAACCGAGCACGCGGTGGCGCCAACAGTCACAATAGCATCAAAATGATGGATGAGTTCGTATTGAAGCGTTTCCGGGAGATGATTTATGCGTCTTCGCGCAACCTTATGATCTTAAATCTAATTCCAAGGAATCTGGCGCCGTCTCTTGTGCTTGACAATTCACCATAGTAACATAATAAGTGCTCCTGTTAGCTAATTATAAGCCGTGTATTAAATATCTACATTTAAAAAAGGGGGGGTCACAGATAAAATAGTGAGCTTATAATTATGAAAATTATCCTTTTAGATCTTAAGGATAGTTTTATCCAATTAACCCAAAACAAAATTCAAGGGTCCATAATGATCAAAAGAACGCTCGATGTATTTGTCAGTGCTGTGATGCTGACATTGCTGAGTCCAATACTCATATTTATTATGATTCTGCTTCGCTTCACAGGCGAGGGAGAAGTATTCTTTCTTCAAGAACGTATCGGATATCGAGGCAAAAAATTTAATATCACCAAATTTGCTACAATGCTTAAATCTGCTGCGGTGATGAAAGCTGGAGATTTTACCATACAGAATGACCCTCGCGTTCTTAAGGTAGGAAGTATATTACGAAAGTATAAAATTAATGAATTACTTCAGTTCTGGGATGTATTACGAGGTGAGATGAGTCTTGTTGGCCCTCGTCCGCAAATACCTCGTATCTATAATAATTATCCAGCATCCTATAAAAAAGTGATTGATCAGGTACGGCCAGGTATAACCGGCGTGGGCTCCTTGGTCTTTCGTGATGAGGAGCGAATTCTTTCCGAATCTAAAGATCGTGAATATTGCTACACACAGCTCATTATACCCTATAAGTCAGAACTTGAATCATGGTATGCAAATAACAATAATATCTACCTTGATATTTCACTTCTATTTCTCACTATTTGGTATGTTGTGTTTCCGCAAAGTCAGGCTTTATGGAAGATTGTCCCGAAAAATCTCTATCGAGATACATCAAAATTTCACGAGATGACAGAGAACTCATAACTTATTAAAATGATATTTGAGTGCAAATTTCGTGAGGTTATATAAGTTTGGCAGAAAAAATTAAGATATTCGACAAGCCCCCGGAACATAGTTAGCTGTCAAATATTTACATTAGCCTTAATATCACCGAGCCTCTGTTGAAATCGTAAATGGCGGTCAACAAAAGTAAAAGAATTGGTGACTAAGTATTCTTAACGAATGCGTTATGACAATGGTGAAATATCAAGCTGTCGTATCAACTCTGACGTCAGCTTATAGCTTATAGCTTGTCCGTGCTTGGCCGGGGTAAAACTCAGTTCTCTACAGTGATTGACTTGCGCAATTGAGCTTGGACGGTCAAGATTATACTGAGAACACTTTTCAATAATCACAAACGACGATTGATAACTGACCGTAGACTTCACCTACATTGAAGAATCGGTCGATTTGACGCGCTCAGCCTGTCACAATACAATTGCCGCCAAGATTCATAATATCCAAGTATGATTGCGAATTACGCAAAACAATCCAAGTCCCGCGATGAAAAATGGTCAATAGTCACAACACAAGTATGCTAATAATACATTGTTTCCTTGAAAGACTCTTTAATATTGATCCATTATAGCGCCGGTAAAAAATCAAATATGATACTAAAGCGTGATTTCGAATGACAGAATAAAATAAACCGCCGTCGAGTCTTTGGTTATAATTAGTCAAAAAGTGAAGAGGATACGTAATCAATTGAAAATGCGCTTAGCCTGACTTCGGTTCATAAGATTTAAATATAGAATAATTGAAGTATATTTTATTATCATAAATTGCTATATTGCAGATTATAATAATGAGGTTAGCTCAAAGCTTATCCAGCGTCGATTGAAGTAATTTTCTAACCTTATCCCGATCCGCCACATTCAAATCGATTTGAAGATTGATTCCCGTAGCATCCATTTGAATTATGGAATCAGCTAAATTATTCTTGAGACCAGTTACTGTGAAGGCTTGCATAGGTCTGCTGTTGCCTTTCACAAAGAGTGGTTCATTTTCTTCTACGTTTACTATATCTTTTACCAAGCTATAGGTGTCGTGGGAAATAAGTATTGTACCGGGCTTGGCCGACTGCTCAAGGCGAGCAGCCAGGTTCACCTGATGACCAATGATTGTATAGTCCATACGCTCATTGCTACCGAAATCACCAACCGTGCAATAGCCCGTATTTATGCCGATACGGACTTGGAATGGATGATCAAACCCCATTGCTCGCCAGCGTGAAGAGACAATTCCAATTGCCCGCTGCATCTCCATGGCCATCAATACACATGCGCGCGCGTCCTCCTGAACGCCTAGCGTTTCCGGATCACCGAAGAATATCATCATGGCGTCCCCAACATATTTATCAATTGTGGCTCCATGTTTTAGTGCGATTCCAGCCATTTCATTGAGATACTCGTTAAGTATACGTGTTATATCTTCTGATTCTACCTGTTCAGTAATATCGCTAAAATTTACAATATCAGAGAAAAATACGGTTAGCTTCTTTCTTTTGGTATTGTTTCCGACGCCTTTAACATCATTAAAAAGGGTGCTGTATATTTGGGGCGATAAATATTTAGATAGTCGAGTCGATAATTTTTCAAGCTGATTGTTTCTCTCAAGAAGTTCATTCGTCCTCTCTTTGACCTGAGCATCGAGTGTCTTTTCTTTGTCAAGAAAATCTAGGGAAAGTTGCTTAAATACTCGCGCGAGTTGTCCAACTTCATCAGAACGAATTTCAATGTCATCCAAATCGTTGCCTGTAAATTGTCGAGCTTCAACATTACGTGCAGCATTCGTTATCGTAATTATTGGGGCTGCCTGACGACGAGCAAGCAAGTTCGCCATAGCTGCTCCCAACAGAGCTGTGACAACAGCAATGGCATAGCTTATTTTAAGCTGTGAATTGACAAGGTTATTGATATGAGCTGTTGAAGTTCGAATTAAAGCTGCGCCAATAGTCTCGCCAGTGTCATTCTGGATCGGCGTGATAAAGGTCATTGTCTTCTTGCTTGGAACCAAAGTGGACTTGCCTGTTTCAATCACATTTTTTACGGGTGTCACCTCTTCAGGAGAAAGGTCTCTATTATCCATCGTATGGCTATTGGATCGCGGAGAAGCAATGATATTCATCTCACGATTAAAGATGAATATTGCATCAATTTCTTCGCTATCTAATAAATTATCGATTGCGCGCTGGATGCCGAGTTTTTGTTCGATGGAGTTTATGTAATTCGCATTATAACCAACCTGGACAATTCTGGGTTTATCAATGCCGCCAACCCCTACATATTTGAATGTTTTGTTATCAATTTCTCTCTTCCTAGCCCTCTGAACGATAACGTCAGCTTTTCCAATCAATAAAGGCCAAAATTCATGCGCTTGAGGTTGTTGTTCTGCTGAAGGACTGAATGTAAAGTCAGGTGAACTATTCCTGTGTAAATAAGCGTGTCCCCTTTCATCTGTTATCCAAAACTCGTCAAGTACGGTTTTATCGGTAATAATTGTAAGTCTTCGATTTATATCTTCAGGTTTTAGTCCGGCTTTTTCTGCAATATCAATATATTCCGAGAGCAATTGGGCGCTGACAATCATATGCTGCGCAAAAAAATCCTCAACTTCATTAGGTAAAGCCCTCGCTAGTCGCGCACTTTTCGCTAATAATCTTGATATATTTTCTCCCTGATTCTGGGCCTCCACGACGGTCATGCGATAGTTTAGCCATATCAGCAGACCCGAGGACACAAGCGTAGAACCTACGCAAAGAATGGTCACCAATGCGATCAGACGAGAGGTAAAGCTAAATCTATCAAGCCCCATACGGGCGCTCCTTCGCTACCTGAACAACCTGTATTATTATTCTAAAGTGATTTACTGGTATGAAACAAGGATAGCAAAGACTCATCTGCTCTACTGAGACAGTTATACTCTAGTCGTAAATGAGTAGTTGCTGATATATCCTTGCCTATTGAATTAGCTGCGCTCCCATTATTCATATGATTAAATTAAACCGGAAAGAAATTCCCCCGGCTATGCCGGGGTGGCAGGAGTTGTTTGACGTTTCGAGCAGTCCACCGTCGAGAATTCCTCTTGTGAGCCACCACGCACACAATGAGGAAAATCGACGATTGACAAGTATGATAGCTTAAGTCACCAACAGTGAGACTGCAAATATCACATTGTGTTTATTCCGAAATGTCCCAGGAAAGCTCTGTATGGAGATATGCGGCGTCACCTCGGTGAGGTTTTCAGGAAGCTGGCCGCGCAGAAGGAGAGTCGTACCGAGGAGGGACATTTGATGCCCGATCATGTTCACATGATGATCGCGATCCCAGCGAAATACGCTGTTTATCAGGTAGTGGGTTACATCAAGGGCAAGAGTGCGATCCATTTGGCCCGGGTTTATGCAGAACGACGACGCAATTTCGTGGGACAGCACTTTTAGGCTCGTGGATATTTCGTCTCGACCGTTGGGAGAGATGAGCAAGTGATCCGGGAGTATATCCGAAATCAAGAAATCGAAGATGCAAGGCTAGAGCAGTTTAATCTGTGGCGATGACGCTATGAGGTCACCCAATGGCGGCCAACTAAAAATCGGGGCTGCGTTAGCGACCCCGCAGCCGCTATGAGCGGCAAATGTTCTAAAGCCCCTAGCTCTGCCGTGGGATACTTACTGCAGAGTAATGGTTCCATATTCTGGCAAGGGGCCCCTGCCTCACACCCTCTTCGAGCTTCCCTTTATAGTTGCTCCAGACCCAAGCCTTGGGAATAGAATCAGACTTTCTTTTCAATAATCCGCTCCAAGACCTCTAGTAGGAAAAATAGTGAAATAATCCGTCCAATTAGGTTTGATCAAGTAGAGAACCGCTGTGTTATTATTTATATGGGGACTAATCGTCAATAATAGGCGCTTAGTTATAGTATTTCCTCTATAAATTAAACTCGATTCGTGTTTCGCTTTTTTTGTAAGATATCGAGATGGATAGGGTGGTCGTCCAATTGAAGTTTTTGCAGCTGTTTTGGGTATCTTCAGAGTAAGCTATTGTTTTTCAATATTTAGAGCAGCCCCTAGGCATATGTAATCTTGAAATTATTGCGCTCGCTGGGCGTTGTGTTAGGCTACTGTATGAATGATTTTATTCGCATTGAAGACATCGCCGCCGCACGCGATTCAGGAGTTATCGATGATACTACCTATGAGCGACTCGCGTTATTTCTGACATCACGTGCAGCGCCACCTCAGTCAACTACGATCGGCTCGAGTTATGATTTAGTCCATCTTCTCTGGTATGCTGGCGCTCTCATCGTTCTTGCCGCCATGGGCATGTTCTCTACCATCGCTTTTAGCAACTGGGGCAATCGCGCCTTGTTGGCGACCTCAGGCAGTTACGCTATTATCTTTCTGTTGATAGGCTCGGTTCTTTGGCGCAGGGGTTTACACACGCCCGGCGGATTGTTTGTCGCTTGCGCTGTCGGAATGACGCCACTAGGCGTTTATGCGGCGCAATCGCTTTTGGAACTCCGGGCAATTGACTCACAATTTTTGTATCGCGATTTCTATGTATGGATAAAGTCGAGTTGGCTACCGATGGAATTTGCAACACTCGTTTCAGCGATTACGGCATTGATTTATTTTCCATTCCCATTCCTCACAGCGCTTGTTGCGTTCAGCCTCTGGTTTGTTTCCATGGATCTAACCCCCTGGCTTATGCAGAGAGAGATTTTCACATGGGAGCAACAATCTACGGTAAGCTTATATATCGGACTTGTCATTATCGGTGTTGCATGGCTGATCGATCTCCGTGAATGGCATAATGGAGATTTCGCTTTTTGGATTCATCTTAGCGGACTGATGGCCTTCTGGAGTGGGTTGACGACACATTATTATGGTGCAGGTTCCTTGAACGCTCTCTATTTAGTGATTAACATTGGGCTTGTATTAATGTCGATTTTTCTGATGCGTCGCGCCTACGCCGTATTCGGATCTATTGGCGTCACGCTTTATCTTGGATATCTCTCTGCGGATATTTTCAGAAATTCAATTCTATTTCCCTTCGCCTTGTCTGGAATTGGCGTAGCCTTGATCGTTTTCGGGCTCATGTTTAACAAGTACGGCCCTCAGCTCGCCTCGGCTATGCGCCAATTTCTCCCGGAATATTTTCTGAGTTTGCGTCCGGTTCATGCTCGGCGAGCAGACTGAGTCATCTCACTTAAAATCAGTTTTGGGTGTTGGTGTCCTTCATGACTCTGGACCCTGATGCCTTAAGACTTAGCGTCGAGTCACACGGGCAGGATTGATCCCATCCCACAGGCAAAATATATTATTTCGTGAAACCTCAAGTACAGATGCATATAAAACGACGCTATTCTCCGGCGGCGTTTTATTCTCCTTGATATCTTCCCGGCGAAAATAACCGCTCACAGTTTTGTCTGTATAAGCAGCGTTACATGCAGCAAGAATCTCTGACATAGCCATGCCCTGGACGATTTCCTGTTCACTATCCGTATGTGGCGTACGAAAAAAAAGGAACCAAATCCAAAAGCAAATTACAAAAGAACCAGAGACGATAACCAACAAGACTTCGGCGCGCATAAAAGCCTTTAAGACTGATTTTGGAGATCTTGAAGGAGAGCTTTCCTGCATTGTTCTGACCCCGTTCATTGATCGCCATATGTTTCTAACACAATATCACTCGTGTCATTTAAGGGTCCTGTTGCAAGTTGAGAATATGAAAATTCGTGCCGTTTTGCAATATCAAGTGACTCGTTATCGCCTGTCGTTTAATTCAGGAGATGGGTTATTGCATAAATTTACGCATTAAGCATGAATATTTATTTTGGTAAATGAAATCATATCCATAAGAATATATTTATAGAGTTTCTAATGGAAGAATCATTTAGCTCTAGAATCGCGTTTGCATGCGAAGAGACATGAGGCTTTCAAATGGTTTAGACGGATTCCATGGATCAATCACCTGCATATCGGCGCTCAGGTATGACCATTTGTTTAGAGAAAGATTGTAAAAAACCTCGATACCCCCCTCGCTTTTTCGAGGATCGTTCAATTGCTGCAAGCTTGTAAGAAGTTGCTGACTGACGCCAAAGTGATAGAGCCCGATCCCCCATCGATCATCTGTGCGGTTTTCCAAAAGATTGTTCCCTGCGAGGCCGAAAAGCATACTCCATTTGATCGGTGTCGGATTGCCATCGGACAGTGTATATAAGCCAAATATACCCCATGCTTGCTCAGGATTTTGGAGATTTTGAAAAAGATTTTGCGTAAAGAAGTATGATGAAAACCAATACCCTTTTTTAGTGCCAACGCTATTGATTGAATTTAATCGACCGGTAAAGTCCGATATATTCGCCAGATTTATACCTGTTGCATTACTATAGGCTGCTCTGAACATGTGTGTTCCGTTCAGGGTAGCTACACTGGTCTTTAAACCAATGCCGCCACCGATCGCAACGCCTTGTTCAAAAGGTCTTTGAATCACTCGCGGGTCCTGCGCGCTTCTCGGATCGGTTAGAAATATATCGGCAATCAGTTGATCTTTAGAATATTCAATCATCCCCCCCAGGCTATAGGGTGAAGACAAAACAACCCTGTCTCCTGCTCCACCAACTCCCGAAGTGTAGGAGACGCCTGTTGATGGTAACGCAAATGCGCGATTCATGAAAGTATTGAGGCCTCCTCCTCCAATCAGAGGCGTTCTGGAGGCGAGCGTCATCAAGTTAAATTTACCGACCGTTACGGAAAGTTCATTGTTTATTTGCTGAGAGCCCGTGATGGATAATGCAGAATGATATCCTCCGGCGCGCAAATACGCTTGTGCTGTATTTACGGGCAGGAGGGCGTCATCCAGACGATTAACATCGAGACCGAAATAGTGCTCATATTGTACATCGAGTTGAAATCCTTGCCATAGGCCGAGTTTTTCCGGACGCAGTTTTAAAAATCCGTCCATCTTGCCACCATAGCGCGAGACCCCGCCTTTATCCCCTGAGGTAATGGCCTGGAATATTTGCGTTGACCATATTTGGGTCTCAACGCCGTAGCCCCGGGCGATTTCCCTGGCTCCTCCGGGCGTATCGCTCAAGCTCTCCCCCATCGATTTGTCTATTTGCTGTTCTTGCGCAATCAGCGTTTCGATGGGTAAGTGCACAAAACAAATTACAGTCAATGACGTCAATTTACGCAGTGCTATTCTTGCCATAGCAAAAGCGTAGCGATAATTGAGACCTTTATTTTGGTTAAATAGATGCATAATGCTTGATGCTTGTATGTTAAGGTTGTTATTATGTTATTTTGCGTTTTCGTCAATCAAAATCATTTCATAGAAAACAAGCTCTCAAATAACTAATTGTGCGAAATGAATAAAGATATGATCCGCAATTCAGCCTGCACGCGCTCATATTTGTCGCATGAAGCCCTTTTATTATTCGCTCCACGGATAAATTTTTCAGTAAAAATATATGGCGTACGACTATACCTATATCTCTATTAGCTTAAAAATACAAACTTGCCATGAGTATCATGCGTTTGAGTAATGGGTTTTATGCGATTGAGTTGTCGTTGGAAAATTTACTTCCAACCTCTGTTTTAAAGGGTGAAATCATAATTTACTAATTATTTTAGGGGCCTGAATCATATCTTCCCTTATCAATCGAGCCATTCTTGTCTCGAATATTTTTCCAAGGACAAAAGTCCTCTACTTATCTTTGAAACATTGGGTAAATACATTTTATTTGGGATATTGGTCGCATATGCGACCATATTCGGCTCTTGATATTTCATGGAATTTGATTAAACTTGATAATCCAATTCCCAGGTATCGGCGCAGGTAGAATACTCTGCTTGTGATCATAGCAAGACTTTAAATCATGATTCCAATGATTCGATCCTCCACAACGCTTGCGTTTTCTGCGCTGTTTTGCCTGTCTTCGTTCGCACAGACCCCGCCAAACAGTATTGCTTATCTGCAGCCGCTTACAGAAACAGAAACTGACGGCGGTCCCGGCTGCGGAATTATTGGAACGAATGGCCGCTATCTTATCGATACGAAGGTCAAAATCGGCGGACAAATTATTCCGATCCAGCTTCTTTCGCTTTCCAGAAAAGCGAAAACCTGGACCGGGCCGGATCTTAAAATATTCTTTCAGGTTAATTCCGGCGTATTGAAGCAAACATCAGATGGATACCAGACAGGCGCAAGCGAATGGGGAATCCTTCGAATCAACTATAAAGGTCAGCAAGCTGACATGCGCGCCCGGGAAGCTTGTGACGATAGTTAATGCGTCTTACAAGTTTATGAAGCGATCTGTCCAGGTTATCTTTTTTCCTTCTTGGATCATTCCATGTCAAGAATACTCACTCTTGTCAGACACGGTGAAAGCGAATGGAATCAACAAAAGCGTTTTACCGGCTGGCGCGATCCTGATCTCACTGCCGCAGGCGTTCAGGAAGCGCAGGATGCAGGTCGCAAGCTTTTGATGCTTGGCTTCGATATTGAACGCGCCTTCTGTTCCGCTCTCGTGAGGGCGCGTCATACGCTCGACTTGATTCTGAACGAACTTGATCGCCCCAATATTCCCATTGTAGCAAATTCGGCGCTTAATGAGAGAGATTATGGAGAGTTGTCGGGCATGAGCAAGGCGGAAGCCAGAGAACGTTGGGGCGACGAGCAAATTCGACTGTGGCGCCGCTCCTACGACATTGCGCCGCCTGGAGGAGAAAGTTTGAGGGATACGGTAGCGCGAGTATCGCCTTTCTTTATCGAGGACATTCTCCCCGGCGTGATTGAGGGCAAATCCACCATTATCGCAGCCCATGGCAATTCGCTTCGGGCGCTCTCCATGGCTCTCGAAAAATTAACGCCGGATGAAGTCGCTTCGCTTGAAATCTCTACCGCTGATCTCATTGTCTATGAACTTGGAGCCGATGCGGGGATTGAGTCTAAGAGAATTTACAGAAGCTCCCGCGCGATTCATGAAAGCTAGATTGTATCTTTCCTGTGATGATTGCCGGTAATAATCCAGATTTATTTTTCGACGATTATTTCAAGTTTTAACGACTAAACTCAATTAATGCTGGAGCCCTTGGGTTGGCCTGACGCCGGTAGACGCTAATGTCTGTGACTTGCGTGGGTGGCGTCGATATTCTGCATCATTCTTCGCACCATCAAATGCATAAGATAAAATGAGAATTTAGAATCAGATGAAGCAATTTCCATAATCTCCTCGTATCTGATCACCAATAGCTCCACCGGGCTCACCGTTTTTGCTGTCATGGTTCGCAGACTTTTTTCAGTAAACATTCCCATCTCTCCAAACATTGACACCGGTAAAATCGTAATATCTTTTTCAACAAATAAGACCCGTCCCGAGAGTAGCAAAAATGCCTCATCTGCGACGTCGCCTTTTCGATAAAGTTGGGTGTGCGCTGGCAAAACCACGCGTCGGCCCCGCTCCATAAGCGCTTCACTATCGAATTCCTGCGATGTCGCCTCTGCGGCGGCCTTGCGAATATTGCGCACAAGCTGAGAAATTTGTTTCAGTCTGAATATATTTATTGGCATGAGCAGAAAGTTCAGAACGGCCATCGGATAGATGCCCTTCAGTAAAAAATAGGCTGTAAAAAGACCATTTGACACCACAGCTGCGGCGCGCAAGGGGGCCATCGTCCTCGAAAAGAACACAAGAACGCTGGCGGCTGAAGCGAGATAACCGATTGTCTCGATAAAAAACGGATGCATACCGAGATTATCGGTAGTCATGTTGTCGTCCTGCGCGATTGTCTGGCCATTTCAACAAGAACGGCGTGCGCCTGTTCGGCGGTTTCGATTGGTTGAGGAAAAGGAACGCGCACGCACAGATCGCCACAAATGAGATCGAGACCTTCGGGGTCGATGCCGCTGGCGCGCCAGGGGCCTGGCCTGGCGGCGCAAAAATGCGCCGCATATTGAGCCAGCGTGTCGGCATGATCGGCGTTCATATGGTCGAGTATGTCGTTTTCGGCGGCGATCAAAGACCCGCAAGCGCGCATATCGATAAGAAGCTCTTGCGGGGAAAAATCGGCCGCACGCGCAAAACCGCCGTTGAGATGTATGTGATGTAGCGACACGCGCCAGAATGAGAAATCCGGAAAATCGACATAGAGCGCGGCTTTTGGGTTGCGCCGCAGGAATCGCGCTCGCGCCGCAGGGTCTTTATCTTGCGAAGCTGTTCCGACGAGCGTCAGACGCGGATGCGCCAGCGGATCGCCTCGGCCGCCGCTGGCGAGGAGAAGCGAGCAGCGACCGTCTCGCTCCAGAAAGCGCGTATGATGGGCAAGGCGCGACAAGAGGAGTATTGGCGTTCCGTCCGGAGCCGTGGCTACCGTCGTCAGAGATGCGAAGGGAGCGCCGTCGTCGGTCAGGGTCGCCAGCGTCGCCACGCGGGTCATTCGTAATATTTTCCGCGATTCGGCGACCGGGTCGTATGAGCCATCCTGCCGGCGGACCGGCCCGAGAGTTCCGGCGGGATCCATTTCATCTTCTATCTTCATGATTCTAATGATCTTTCCTGGCCGATCCCGATCAGGGTGCTAAACTGCGAAAAACAGTATATACAGACAGAACCGGCGCTCGTCCTGAGGTTCCGTGGGTGTATTCACATTCTGAAAGGTGATGAACGCAGCGGCAAGAAAAGCGTTCCGGTTGTTCTGTGCGGAGCGACCAGAAGCAATCTGTCCCGACTTCGCTCAGTTCACTGCCTCATGATTATGTTAGGGTGATCATGCCAACAATCGCTCTTGTCGACGATGATCGCAATATTCTGACCTCGGTCTCCATTGCGCTTGAGGGCGAAGGGTATCGTGTTCAAACTTACACCGATGGCGCTCAGGCGCTTGACGGATTGCGCGCCAACCCGCCGGATCTGGCGATCTTCGATATTAAAATGCCGCGCATGGACGGCATGGAGCTTTTACGCCGCCTGCGACAGAAATCGGATATTCCTGTGATTTTTCTGACGTCCAAGGACGAGGAGATCGACGAACTTTTCGGCCTTAAAATGGGCGCCGACGATTTCATTCACAAACCATTCTCGCAGCGGTTGCTGGTGGAAAGAGTCAAGGCGATCTTGCGTCGCTCAAGTCCCAAGGAAGCCGCCGCCCAAAAGGAGACGGAGGCGAAAACCCTTGAGCGCGGCGCGCTGGTGATGGACCCTGAACGCCACACCTGCACCTGGCGTGGCGACCCTGTCGTGCTGACCGTCACAGAGTTCCTGATCCTGCAATCCCTCGCGCAACGACCGGGGGTCGTCAAAAGCCGCAATGCCCTTATGGACGCCGCCTATGATGATCAGGTTTACGTTGACGATCGAACAATTGATAGCCACATCAAACGGTTGAGAAAGAAATTCAAAGTCGTCGACGAGGAATTCGAGATGATCGAAACCCTCTACGGCGTTGGTTATCGCTTCAAGGAAGCGTAAGCCCGGTCAATGGCTTCGCAGGACTCCCGCTCGACGCCGCCAACGCAGATCGCCAGTATCGACGATGCTGCTGAGAGTCTGATCGATTCTATCGACAACGACTCGGCGGCTCCCGTCGGAATGGAGGCTTCAGAAGAGCCGGAAACCCGTATCCTCAACGATTGGAGCTTTCGACCTGGCCGTGTGCTGCGTATGCTTTCGATCAGAGCGCGACGTCTGGCGCGCACGGTTCAATCCCATGTTTCCTCATCGCTCACCCGCCGGATCATCGTACTTAATCTGGGTGGGCTTGTTGCGCTTCTTGCGGGGTTTCTCTACCTCAATCAATTTCGCGAGGGATTGATTGACGCAAGGGTCCAAAGCCTGAAGACACAGGGAGAGATCATCGCCGCCGCCATCGCTTCCTCGGCGACAGTGGATACGGACGCCATCACCCTCGATCCTGAAAAATTGCTCAAGCTGGCCCCGGGCGAAAGCACCACCGCCGGAGACAACAATTCCCAGGCGCTGGAATTCTCTCTCAATCCCGAGCGTGTTGGTCCTCTTTTGCGGCGGCTTGTGTCTCCAACCCGGTTGCGCGCTCGAATTTATGATCGCGATGGATACTTACTGCTCGACTCACGCTCTGTGTCGGGACGATCCAACATCCTGAGATTTGATCTTCCGGCCAGCTCTGCGCGACAGACAACCTTTGACGCCTCGTCCTTTCTTCACAGGTCCATCGACTCAGCAAGACGTTTTTTGCGTCTGAACACCTTGCCGCTGTACGAAGAAATTGGCATGGGCAATGGCAAGGGTTATCCGGAAGTCGGCAATGCCCTGCAGGGCAACGCTACTGCGCTTGTTCGCGTCACGGAGACCGGCGAGACAATTATCTCCGTCGCCGTGCCGGTGCAGCGATTTCGCTCTGTGCGCGGCGCTTTGCTGCTCTCGACCATGGGTGGGGATTTCGATGCCGTGATCGCAAAGGAGCGGTGGGGCATCATTCGTATTTTCCTCGTCTCCGCCGGCGTGATGCTGTTAATCTCGCTTTTCTTCACCAATACCATCACCGAACCGATGCGACGCCTTGCCGAGGCGGCTGACCGCGTGCGGCGCGGCGTCAAGGCAAGGCAAGAAATTCCGGATTTTTCTGATCGCCAGGACGAGATCGGCCACCTTTCCGGCGCATTGCGTGACATGACGACGGCTTTATACAACCGTATTGAAGCCATCGAACATTTCGCAGCGGACGTCGCCCATGAGCTCAAAAATCCGCTGACGTCACTGCGAAGCGCTGTTGAAACCCTTCCCATTGCGAAAACCGATACGGCTCGCGAACGCCTGCTCGACATCATTCAGCACGATGTCAGGCGTCTGGATCGTCTCATCAGTGATATTTCGGACGCTTCACGGCTCGACGCCGAGCTGGCGCGTTCGGATATGGATTTTGTTGAATTGTCGGCGGTTCTGACAACCGTTGTCGATATTGCGCGCAGTGTGGAGCGTGGCGACAGGGTCTCCATAGAACTCACGATCAAACCATCGCCCCAGCACCCTCAGGAAACCTGGCGGGTCTATGGACATGACTCGCGACTTGGGCAGGTGTTCAATAATCTGATTGACAACGCCCGGTCGTTTTCCGGGCCGGGAGCAAGCGTGAGAGTTCTTTTATGGCCAGAGCGCGCCAAAGGAGCCGGCGGTCAGCAAATCGACGGATATGAAATCATCATCGATGATGATGGACCCGGTATTCCCGCCGACGCCTTTGAACGGATTTTCGAACGTTTCTACACAGACCGCCCGGAACAGGGATTTGGTCAAAACTCGGGACTTGGACTGGCCATTTCGCGCCAGATCGTCGAGGCTCACGGGGGACGCATCCGCGCCCTGAACCGCACACGCCAGCGACCTCGAGGCACCGACGATGCGCCGCCCGGCGATGTTGTTTTGGGCGCGCGTTTCGTGGTCTGGCTGCCTGCCACGCGATGAGCCCATCGCCGCCGGGCAGCGAGTCAATTCACGCCAACGCGCTTTTGCTCGGGGACACTGGCGTGCTGATTCGGGGGGATTCTGGAAGCGGCAAGAGCGCATTGAGCATGGAATTGATCGCTTTGTCGCGCTTGCGCGGCGGTTTCGCCGGCCTGATCGCCGACGATCGTGTGCTGGTGGAGTCATGCGGCGGTCGATTGCTGGCGCGACCGCATCCACAGATCGCCGGCATGATAGAGGCCAGGGGCATGGGCGTGCTGCCCACTCCATTTGAACCCTGCGGCGTGATCCACGCCCTGGTCGACCTGACCACGGCCGCGCTGCTTGCGCGCATTCCCGAAGATGAAGCATCGACGGCGACGCTTCTCGACATAGTCCTGCCCCGGCGATGCGTCGCAATCGAAAATACGCGCGCCGCTATAATGATTATTGATTTTATTCAAAGACTTAATCAAATTTAGGGGGCCCGTGCGCTTTTCGCTTGCCAATTTGCCCGCGACGCACAAAATGGCGCCCCGATCAGCCGTCGGGAAAAGCGGCGGCGGCGAGGATCATTCGCGCCAATCCGGCGGTGACTTGTTGCCAGTCGTTGCGAACCTCTGTCATGTGGATTTTGTGGATTTTGCGTGAGCACCTCTTCTCGACAGTGTGTTGACGCGGGCCAGACTGGTGTTTGGACTGTTATGGGCATAGCAAACGTCGATACGAAACCTGACGCCCTGAAGTGCGGTGGGATTGCATGATCGGAATGGTCCTTGTGACCCACGGGCACCTCGCGACTGAATTTCGCGCGGCGCTTGAGCATGTGGTCGGGCCGCAAAAACAACTGATCGCCATCTCCATCGGCCCCGAGGACGATATGGAGCGCCGGCGCGCCGACATAATCAGCGCCATTCACGAAGCCGACAGCGGCGAGGGCGTCGTCGTTCTCACCGATATGTTTGGCGGCACCCCGTCTAATCTGGCGATTTCGGTGATGAATGGCGGCAAAGTCGAGGTTTTGGCCGGGATTAATCTTCCCATGCTGATCAAACTCGCATCCGTGCGCGACGCGGCAACGCTCGAACAGGCTGTTCAACAAGCCCAGGACGCCGGCCGGAAATATGTCTACATCGCCAGCAAAGTTCTGAACGCAAAGTGATTTGATTGATGAATATTCCCACGGACTCGACAACCGAAACCCCTCTTTCCCGCGATCTTCCGATTGTCAATCGCAAGGGGCTTCACGCCCGCGCGACAGCGAAATTTGTACAATGCTGCGAGAAATTTGACGCTGTGATCACTGTGGCGCGCGACGGCGAAACAGTCGGCGGCAGTTCGATTATGGGCATCCTTACCCTCGGCGCGGGACAAGGCTCAACCATCACCGTGACAGCTGAAGGACCCCAGGCCGTGGAGGCGCTCGACGCGCTCGAAGCTCTTGTGGCCAATCGCTTCGGCGAAGACGAATAAAATCTCCAACCCGGACAGCCGCCATGTCGGTGATGCAAATCTATATCCGCGTGCTTGGTCTGTTGCGTCCCCAATCGAGGCTTGTGACGGTTCTTGTTGCGGCAAATCTGGCGCTTGCCGCCGCACAATTCGCCGAGCCTATTCTGTTTGGTCGTATCATTGACCTGATGACCCAATCTCAGGTTTCGAGCCAAAGCCTGACCTGGGAGAAACTGCTTCCTCTGGTTGGCGCATGGGCGGCTTTTGGACTTTTTTCCATCGGCGGCGCCATTCTGGTAGGGCTCAATGCTGATCGCCTCGCGCATCGCCGCCGGCTGGCGGTTATGTCAGAATATTTCAATCATGTGCTCAGTCTTCCCCTGACGTTTCACACCAACGTTCACTCCGGACGCATCCTGAAGACGATGCTCGACGGCGCGGCGGCCATGTTCGGTTTATGGTTGTCTTTTTTCAGGGAAAACTGCGCCTCTTTTGTCGCATTGTTCGTTTTGTTGCCGATGACGCTTTTTATCAATTGGCGACTCGGCGGCCTGCTGATCCTTTTGGTCGTGGTGTTTTACATTGCAACTTCTTATGTCCTGCGGCGAACGGAAAGCCTGCAGGGTCAGGTCGAACGCTATAATTCATCGCTCGCCGAGCACGCTTCAGACACGCTGGGGAATATTCCAGTCGTACAGAGCTTCACGCGTATCGAGCGAGAGTCGCAAGCGCTCAATCGCATTATCGACGATGTGCTTGCGGCGCAGCTTCCCGTCCTTTCGTGGTGGGCGCTTGTCGTCGTCGCCAGCAGAGCCGCGTCGACGATCACCATTCTTTCGATTTTCCTGCTTGGCGCCTGGCTGCATATGCGCGGGCAGGCGACGATTGGGGAAATCATCACGTTTATGAATTTCGCAACGATGCTGATCGGTCGGCTCGAACAAGTCGTCGGTTTCGTCAATGTGCTTTTCATGCAGTCGGCCAAAATCAGGGACTTTTTCGATATTCTCGACACCGAGGCGGCGGTGCGTGATCGCTCCGATGCGCGTGACGCCGGCAGGCTATCGGGTGGGGTCGTTTTCGAAAATGTTTCGTTTTCCTATGATGGTCGACGTCCAGCGATCAAAAATGTCAGCTTTATCGCAAAACCCGGGGAGACCATCGCATTGGTCGGATCGACCGGCTCCGGCAAATCGACGACGCTGGGCCTGTTGCATCGCGTTTTCGATCCTGATGCGGGTTGCGTCAAAATCGATGGGGTGGATATCCGCGACTTCACGCTGGTTTCGCTTCGCCGCAACATCGGCGTTGTATTTCAGGAGCCGATGCTATTCGCGCGCACAATTGAAGAAAATTTGCGTATCGGCAATCCTGACGCAACTAACGATGAAATCCAGCGCGCACTGGAATTGGCGCAGGCTACAGAATTCGTTTCACGTCAGAGCGATGGGCATGGAACGCAGGTCGGGGAGCGCGGCCGGACACTGTCGGGCGGCGAGCGACAGAGACTCTCCATCGCCAGAGCATTGCTCAAGAATCCGCCAATCCTCGTTTTTGATGAAGCGACCTCTGCGCTCGATGCAACCACCGAGAAGCTCATCCAGAAAGCCCTCGACGCTGCGACACGCGGACGAACGACCTTCGTTATTGCGCATCGTCTGGCGACCATCCGCAACGCAGACAGGATTCTTGTCTTCGATCAGGGGGAAATCGTGGAGAGCGGTTCTTTTGACGATCTGGTGGAGTTGAATGGCCGGTTCGCCCGGCTGGCGGCCGCCCAGTTCATGACGGCTTCAAAGCAAGACGCGCCGCCAGAGCTTCATCAGCCGACTGCGCCTCAGTCCCGCGCCGGTTAGAGGGGCGGCGCTTGACAAGGAGAACAAGAGCTTGCCCCTTTGCCTGGCCTTAAAAGAGGAACTTGTCCTGCTCGATCGCGGCCCTAATTGAATATATAGATCGGGAGGGCGTCATGGCTGGATATGGATTGGCGGTTCTGGTGTTTGCTATCGCTGCGGCGACGGTTGGCTATTATATTATGCGTGACATGTGAATTCTGAGAGATGAAAGCTCACTCAGATACGCCGAGAAACTGAAAACGCCACTAATAAAGGAATTATTTCATAAATATTATTACAATGGGTAAATTATAAAATAATCGTCATAATAATAATAATATATTTTCCTATTAATCATATTCTCTACTCCTGCTCAGGAGTAAATTCCGCTAAATCCCTCAGTCTAAACTTCCCAAATTGGCTTTATCTACAGATCGTGCGAGAATAAGTATCACGGAATTCTTTCAGCTGAGGTTCGGATAGATATGGAGTCGGATCTGCCGCAAGAAAAACTTATCGTTGGCCTTATTTCATTTGGCCTCGGCCTCATACTTTCCGGCAGGTTTTTGTTTGGTCTTCTGCCGATCGCTGCAGGGATATTCTTTTACATCAAGAATAGAGCCGCCTATGCGGGACTTGAAAAGCGGCTGATCTCGATGATTGGAGCCGGGCCGAGTTCTGACGCAAGGACGCCGAGACAAGAGTCGCCCGCCGGGGCCGGCAATCCCGATATGAATAGTCCAACAGCGTCTGCGCCCGTCGACAACTGGTACTACGAACGCGCCGGAGCAGCCATCGGTCCACTGAAGGAAAGCGAGATCCGCATCCTTTTGCTTAATCGGGAGATTTCATCCGCAACACTCGTTTATCATCCGATTTTTGGCGACGAGTGGCGCCAGCTTGAAAACACCCACTTTTCGGAGCTCAGCAAGCGGCGACCCTCCTGATCGGCGCTCAGTTTTGACGTTTCCTGTGTCCGAGAAGCCCCAGCAATAGCGCCCCGATTATTGAAAGACTAAACATGAGCGCTCCCAGGACGACAAGAATGACTGAGGGGAGACTATCGCTCGGCAGGCCCGCATAGGCTGGCGCCAGCGCAGCGAGAATAAACAGAAGAATCCCAAAAAACGCAAATGATATCAGCGCGATAGCTGGCGCGCTCTTTCTTGCGGCCTCCGGGTCTGGCATTGTTGGTCCTCGCTGGGGTCAACACCCGTCGTGACAAGCTCTGGGGCCTGACGGTCAACACAATGATCTTCCTAAACGCAAACGGACGCATTGACCAATCGATCCGGCTGCGCTTCTAAGAAGAGGATCGCAATCTTGACCCGCGAGGAAACATGCGTCGTCCTTTCCGATTATCGCCCCTCTGTCTTCTTGTGTTCGGGGGACTTCTTGTCAGCAACTCCCCATCTCATGCGCAAACCCTGCTCCAGGACCTTGACCCGGGCAGCGTCACAGAAGGGGCCTTTGCTGATTTGTTCTACTACCCCGAGCCGAAAGCGCATGATCAGTTTGCGCCGTCGACCGCAATAGAGCCCCGACAAAAATCAGCGCCCAAACATAAAAACCGGGATCGCAGATAAGCATTCCTGAAGCTGTCGCGTCGGTTCCCGGCGCTATCCGACGCGACAACCGAACTGGGGGAGGGCGGATATGTCTATTATCCCACAGATCCTAAATGACTTTTCCACTCCGATTGTCTAAGAGTTTGATCCGCAGAAATCATCAATAGAACGAGGGACCGGGCGCATTCCGGGCGGCATTAGATGCTATTTTCCCGCAATTATTTGATTATATGCCTACTGACCCTTTGCGCGGGCTGCAGTTCGACTACCGGCGGACGGTTGGAGGATCGCAGCTACGCCAACGCCGCCAAATACCAGTCTCTTGACGCCTACCAACTCTGCACGGAGGAGAACCCCGGCGAACAGGAGAAATGCGGAACTTTGGTCAAATTGCTGGAAGACGATAAAAAACGGCTCGATCGCGTCTCGTCTCCAAAATAGCCAGCCTTGTACCCTTGCGCCCATGCATGAACTGGCGTTGGCCCGCGAAATCATCGCCATTGTCGAGCAGGCGGCCGAAGGTCACAACGCCAATCGCGTAAGGGTCATACGCGTGGCCCTGGGCGCCTTCGGTCACGTCGAGGACTCGTCTCTGCGTTTTGCCTTGCTTGCGGCGGCCAACGGCACCATCGCCGAAGGCGCGGGACTCGAGATTTCACGGACAACCGGGCGGGCATGGTGTCAGGATTGCCGAAATACCGTAATTCTTGAGACCCGACTGTCCCCCTGCCCCCGGTGCGGCGGCGTAAAACTCGATGTGGTCGCGGGTGACGAATTGCGCATCGTCAATATGGAGATTGAATAATGTGCGGGATTTGCGGCTGCGGCCCCACCCACAATCATGACCACCCGCCTCCAGAGACGAGTGCTCATTCCCACCTGCCGTCGCATGTGCATGGGATTCCCGGGCAGACGATATCGCCCCCCTCTCGCCAACCGGACGCCAACCCGTTTCAGACCCGATTGATCCGTATCGAACGCGACGTCTACGAGGCTAATAACGTTCATGCCCGTCGCAATCGCGAGCGACTGGCGCAAACGCAAACCCTCGCGCTCAACCTCCTCTCCAGCCCTGGCTCGGGCAAAACAACTTTGCTGACGCGATTGATCGAACGTTTGGGCGCCACTCTGCCGATCGTTGTCATCGAAGGCGATCAGCAGACAGACGCCGACGCGCAACGTATCCGGGCGACCGGCGTCCAAGCGATCCAGATCAACACGGGAAAAGGTTGCCATCTCGACGCGCATATGGTCAGCCACGCGCTAGAGACGCTGCCGGTCGTCGCCAGCGGAGTCCTGTTCATCGAAAATGTCGGTAATCTCGTCTGTCCCGCAGGGTTCGATCTCGGCGAAGCGCATAAAGTCGTTGTGCTGTCGGTCACGGAAGGAGAGGACAAGCCGCTCAAATATCCGGATATCTTCACCGCCGCCGATCTGATGGTCTTGAACAAGTCCGATCTGTTGCCCTATCTCGATTTCAATGTCGCCGAATGCATGGCGAACGCCTTGCGCGTTAATCCGCGCTTACAAATCCTCATGGTTTCCGCCCGCACGGGTGAAGGTCTCGCTGCGCTGTGCGCGTGGATCGAAGCGCGCACGCCTCACGGAACCGGCGCCAATTTCCCGGCTCAATGATCCCCCGGTCGCCAGCAAGGGCAAGGATCAAGATTAAGGGAACCGTCCAGGGCGTCGGATTTCGACCCTATGTATTCAGATTGGCCCGCGCCCTCGGACTTCGGGGCTTTGTTCGCAACGACGGCGGCGGCGTTACCATCGAGATTGAGGGCGGGAATATCGAGTTTTTCAAGGAAAAGCTTGTCTTCGGCATGCCCGCAGGCGCCCGGATCGATGAGTTCCACATGCGGTCTGTTCCCCCAGGTCCGGAGACCGGTTTCCGGATCGTCTCCAGCGCTAGCGAAGAAAATTGCACCCGTATCGGTCCCGATGTCGCCACCTGTCCGGAATGTCTGGCCGATCTGTTCGATCCTCAAAGCCGCTTTTATCTTTATCCTTTCACAACCTGCGCCAGCTGCGGTCCTCGTTTCACGATCACCGGGGCCTTGCCCTTTGATCGTCGACGCACGGCAATGGACTCCTTTGAGATGTGCGACGCTTGCGCCGGCGAATACGCCGATCCGGATAATCGTCGCTTTCACGCGCAGACTCTCGCCTGCGCGGTTTGCGGCCCCCGCCTGAGCGTCGGGACGCCGGAAATCGCGAAGACGATCAGTGACGGCGGCATCGTCGCCCTGAAAGGTATCGGCGGCTTTCATCTGATCTGCGATGCGCATCGGAGCGAAACCATAGCGCGGTTGCGCCAACAAAAAATACGCGAGGCGAAGCCCTTCGCGGTGATGGTCGCCAATGCCAATGCGCTGTCTTGCATTGCCTTTCCGACAGAGCAGGAGACGAGACTCGTCGCCCATCCGGCGGCGCCCATCGTCCTCATGCGGTCAAAACCGGGACTGGCGCCGGAAATTGCTCCGGGACTGGCGCGCATCGGCGTCTTTTTGGCCTATGCGCCCGTTCATCATCTGTTGTTTTACTGCCTCGCAGCCGTCGCGAAGAACAAAGAGGCGGTCAGGGCTCTGGTCGTCACCAGCGCCAACCTTCCGGGCGAACCGCTCATTCATGAGAATGACCTGGCGCGTCACTGCCTCGCGGACATCGCCGATCTCATCGTGACGCATGATCGCCCTATCGTGACGCCCGTCGACGACAGCGTCATGGCCATAGTCGGAGGCGCGCCGGCCTTTTTGCGGCGGGCGCGCGGGTTTGTCCCAGAGCCGATTGATCTGGGCGACGAGGGCCCGTCGGTGATCGCTTTCGGGGCGCACAAGAAAACGACAATCGCCGTGACACGCGGCCGTGAGGCTTTTATCTCCCAGCATATTGGCGACCTCGACGGCCCCGAAGCGCGGCGCCGTCATCGAGAGACGGCGCGTCATCTGCTGGGTCTGCTCGATATCAAACCTGAAGCCGCCGCCTGCGATCTTCATCCCGATTTCCCCTCAACGCGGCATGCGGAGGAAAGCCGATTGCCGTTGTTGCGCGTCCAGCACCATGCGGCGCATATCGCCGCTGTCGCCGCCGAATATCGTCTGGAGGGCCCTCTGCCGGGCGTTGTCCTTGATGGGTACGGCTATGGCGATGATGGGGGCGCCTGGGGCGGGGAGTTGATGCTGGTGTCCGGCGTCGGCTGGCGACGTATCGGACATCTTGCGCCCCTGCCATTGCCGGGCGGCGATCGCGCCGCACGGGAGATCTGGCGTATGGGGCTGGCTGTCGCTGCAATTTCCGGACGTCTGGACGACGCCATCCTTCGCCGACTGGCCGGCGACATCAGTCTGGCCAGGGCCGTCGTGCGTCTGTCGCTTGAGCCCGGAACAATGCAAACGACCAGTCTCGGGCGACTCTTCGACGCCGCCGCCGCCATTCTTGGCCTGCGCCTTGAACAGACAGAGGAAGCGCAGGCCGCGATGGAGCTTGAGGATTTGACCAGTGCGCCGAGTGTTCTGCCCGACGGCTACAGGCTCGACGGGGGAACGCTCGACTTCTTGCCGCTGCTGGCGCATTTGCTGGACGCCCGTCCCGGAGTCGCCGAAGGCGCCGATCTTTTTCACGGCACGGTCGCAGCAGGTCTCGCCGAATGGATAACCCGAAATGGGCGATCCCTCGGCGTTAAAAGCATTGCTCTTGCCGGCGGTTGCATGGCGAACCGCATTCTTGTCGAGGAACTGTGCCGGCGATTGTCCGCCGACGGATGGACGCCGCTGCTGTCACGGCAGGCGCCGGCCAATGATGGCGGCCTGTCGCTTGGTCAGGCGCTGCTGGCGCGGCGGGCGGTGATTTCTGGTATTCTTCCTGCCGGGAGGTAAAAGCCGGCATGTGTCTCGCTGTTCCGGTCCGGGTGACCGAAATTTTGCCTGAGGGGATGGCGCGCGCCGAACTGGACGGCGTCTGCATGACAATCGGCGTCATGATGATTGAGAATATCGCGGTTGGCGATTACGTCGTCCAACATGTCGGCTACGCCATCGCGCGTCTTGATCCCGACGAAGCCCGGCGAACGCTCGAGTTGATCCGCGGCGCCTCAACAAAATACGACGGGACGGCGACGTGAAACATGTCGACGACTATCGTGACGGTGATCTGGCAAGGTCGCTGGCGCGCCTGATCGCCGATACAGTCCTGCCCGGCCGCAGCTACGCCTTCATGGAGTTCTGCGGCGGTCACACGCACGCCATCTCACGTTACGGCGTTGAGGATTTATTGCCGGCGTCCATAAGACTGATCCATGGCCCCGGTTGTCCGGTTTGCGTGCTGCCTGTCGGCCGTCTTGCGGCGGCTATCGATCTCGCCCGCATGCAACCCGTGACTCTCTGCGTCTACGGCGATCTGATGCGGGTTCCCACGGCGCGCGGTCAAAGCCTGTTGACGGCCAAAGCCGACGGCGCCGATGTTCGTATGGTTTATTCGCCGCTGGACGCCGCTCGTGTGGCCGAGCAAAATCCGGCGAGAGAGACGGTGTTCTTCGCCATCGGTTTCGAGACCACGGCGCCGGCGACGGCGCAAACCATCCTCTACGCGGCGCGCAAGGGTCTCGGTAACTTCAGCGTTATTTGCAACCATGTTCTGACGCCGCCGGCAATTGACGCCATCATGGCGACGTCGACCGACGGCGGTCCGCCCGGGCTCGACGGTTTCCTGGGACCCGCCCACGTCGCCACTGTAACCGGTATTACGCCCTTCCAGTCCGTTGCCGCCCGACATTCGAAGCCCGTTGTGATCGCCGGCTTCGAACCCCTCGACGTGTTGCAGGCGATCCTGATGCTAACGCATCAGATCAATGACGGTCGCGCCGTGGTCGAGAATCAGTACAGGCGGGCTGTCACGGCGAGTGGCAATCGTCTGGCGCAAGAAGCGACGGCGAAAGTCTTCGCCCTGCGAGAGCGGTTCGATTGGCGTGGTCTTGGCGTCGTGGCGAACGGCGCCCTGCGCCTGAACGAAAATTACGACCGTTTCGACGCCGAAAAACGCTTTGCTCTGTCGACTCCGACAATGTCCGACAATCCGGCTTGCGCCTGCGCGGACGTCCTTCGCGGGGCGCGTAAACCGGCGGAGTGCCGATTGTTCGGGACGGTCTGCACGCCGGAGACTCCCATTGGCTCATGCATGGTCTCTTCTGAAGGCGCTTGCGCCGCGCATTGGACCTATGGTCGCTTTCGCGACCCGGCTGATCGCCCGCGCCTCGAACCAGCCGGGGCGGCATGATCGTATTCGACCGCAAACTCGATGTCGCCCGGGGCCGGATCGATCTTTCGCATGGCGCCGGCGGCCGGGCCACGACCCGGCTGGCGCACGATATCTTTTATCCCGCCTTCGCCAATGATCTGCTCGCCGCCGGCAATGATCAGGCGGTGTTTGCCTCGCCGGCTGCACGCCTCGCCATGAGCACGGACAGTTATGTCGTGTCGCCCCTCTTCTTTCCCGGCGGGGATATCGGCGCGCTCGCCGTTAACGGAACGATCAACGATCTCGCCATGGGCGGCGCGCAGCCGCTGTATTTGTCGGCGAGTTTCATCATCGAGGAGGGTTTTCCATTCGCCGATTTACGCCTCATCGCGGAAAGTATGGGCGCCGCCGCGCGAGCGGCCGGCGCGATGATTGTCACGGGCGATACGAAGGTCGTCGAGCGCGGTAAAGCGGACGGGGTCTTTATCACAACGACGGGAGTCGGCGCCGTCGCGCCCGAGGTTGAGTTGTCGGGAGAGCGCGCCAGGCCCGGCGATTGCGTTATTCTCTCCGGCGGTCTGGGAGAGCATGGCGTCGCGGTGATGATCGCCCGACAGAATCTCGGGTTCGGCGCCGGGATCGCGTCGGATTGCGCCGCCCTGCATGAATTGACCGCGTCCATGATTGCGGTCGCCGGGCCCTCGATCCGACTGATGCGCGATCCAACGCGCGGCGGGCTTGCCGCGACCCTTAACGAAATCGCACAGCAATCGCAGGTCGGTTTCAAAATCAGCGAGGCTGAAATTCCCGTCAAACCCGCTGTCGCCGCCGTTTGCGAGTTACTCGGTCTCGATCCGCTCAACGTCGCCAACGAAGGCAAGCTTGTCGCGATCGTCGACCCGGTCGCCGCGCCGGCGCTGATCGAGGCCATGCGGGCGCACCCGCTGGGCCAGGATGCGGCGGCGATCGGAACGGTCATTGAGGATCGTCATCGTTATGTTCAAATGGAAACAAAATTCGGCGGTCGGCGCATCGTTGATTGGCTTTCCGGCGAACAATTGCCGCGAATCTGCTAAAGCTATCGATTGACGATCCGCCTATAATCGTCGTTCCGGATCGAGATGCCAGTCTGTGGAGACTGTCGCATCATCCGGATCGCGGGGCTAATTTTTCGCGCGCGAGAGGAATCTCTCAGCCGTCATGCCCGCCAGCATGGCGCCGACAAAGATTGCAGCATGTGGATCAAGGAAGCCCAGATCGACGATGGCCGGGCCGGGACACACGCCAGCCAGCCCCCAACCCAAACCGAAAATCGCGCTGCCAGCCAGTAATCGGCGGTCAATCGAGTTGTTGGTCGGCAAGCGCATGGGTTCGCCAAGCCATGCAATTTGACGTGAGGACGCTGCCCGAAAGGCGAAAAAGCCGACGCCAATGGCGCCGATCATGACAAAAGCGAGCGAGGGATCCCACAAACCGGCTAGATCGAGAAATCCCAGAACTTTCTCTGGCCGGTTCATGCCGGAAACGCAAAGACCCGCTCCGAAGATCAGACCGCTGAAATAGATAAAAATCGCCTGCATCCGGATTTACCCCAGGAGATGGCGGACAACGAAAACCGTGGCGAAGCCGACGGACATGAATGTCGCCGTCGCCACGAACGAGCGTGGCGATAGTCGCGCCAGTCCGCACACGCCATGTCCGCTGGTGCAGCCCGAGCCCAGGCGCGAACCGAAACCGACCAGCGCGCCCGCCGCCGCAAGAACGCTTCCGGACGTCGAAAACGACGGGGCGATTGGCGACTGCCACAAGAACAAAGCGGCAGGCGCACAAAGCAACCCGGCGAGGAAAGCGACGCGCCATAAGGCGTCATTGAGCCTGGGCGGCAAAAGACCACCGACAACGCCACTGATCCCCGCAACCCGGCCAACGCCGAGGATCATCATGGCGGAAGACACGCCAATCAGCGCGCCGCCGGAGAGCGCGCTCAATGGCGTGAAATGAGCCCAATCGATTTGCATGGCGACGCTTTTTCAGTTGGGCGAGATCAGGCAAGCATGTCCGCCTCGCCAGTTCCGATTATCTGCGACCGACATCTTGACGCCTTTTCGGCCGGCTGTCGTCACGCCAAAGCGGACACGCACGGGATACGAAGGCGCCTCGCCTTCCGCAGCAGCGTGTTCTGGATGGGTCGCTGAATGAGCCGGGGTCCCTAACGCGCGGCTTCGAAATGCGTCCTGGCCCCCTCGACATAGCCCACGGCCTTGGCCATGCGAGCCGGAGAATTGGTGCCCTTGGCTACCTTAGACGCCTTGCGCAACAATTTGATGCCTTGACGGATATGATCCGTCGGGTTTTGCCACACCGCGCTGCGTGCGCGATCATAAGATTGATCGATGTGCTCGATCAACGAACCCGGTTCCTGCGCCTTTCCGGCCTGAATCGCTTCATTCGCCTCGCTGATCGCCTGCTCAAGATACGCCTGTTCGGCGGCGGTCGCCGACGTCCGCATCCCGAAGCTCAGAAGCAATCCCGCAAAGACAAGGGAAAGAAGGGATAGATTACGAAAAATCATGGGGGCCTTGCTCCTGTTATTGCGAACGACGGGCAATCATGGGCTTTGTTCCGCCCCTTCGATTAATCGAAGGGGATGTCTAAGCATGTAAGTCGCCGAGCCGCCGTAGGTATCGATCCCAACCCTTTTATCGGAAACCGCCGCGAAGCCCAAGGTTTCCCAGAGCTGGCGAGAGTGATTGACAGAGGTCAAGGCCAGGGCCGGCAATCCAGCGTGTCCGGCCACGAGATCGAGTTTGCGTATGATCGCCCGCGCGGCGCCCTTGCCTCGGGACACGACCTGAACTGCGATATCGTGCAGATACAGGCAATCCGCATCAGTCGGCAATGCGCCCAGAAAATGGTCGAGCGGAGGAGCCTCATAAAGGCGCCAGGGATGCGACAGCGCATATCCTCTTACAACCCCGTTGCCCTCGAGACAAAAACACCCCTGGGGAAAGAGAGCGCATTTCTCCTCAAGAACGGCGGCGCGCTCCGGCAAATCCGGATGAACTTCCGCTGCGATGGCAACGATGTCGGCAAGATCGCCGCGGGTTGCCGGGCGCCAGAAGCAATGTGTACGAATGGACATTGCATTCTCCATCCTTGCGTAGTGTCGAAAGCCACAGCAAGTTTTCAATCACTGCGATAGATCGATGATCCCGGTAAATGCAAACTGGCTTCTGCAACAGCGGAAACGAAGACAATGAGTCAGCCTGGAGTCGTGTGGTAATTTCTGTGACTATAAAAATTATCTCTTGTTTTTATCATGATTAAATTTTTATTGATTAACTTGGGTGCGGGCGACAAAACCGTCTTGGGACGGGGAATACCCATTGCCCGGAATGGCCAAGCTTATGATTAAATATCGAACCGCTTCCCTTGCGCTCGCCCTCATTTGTTTGTTGTCTGGCGGATATGGCGCCAGCGCCCAGGATTTTCTGCAGGAACTCTTTGGCTATGATGCGCCTTCGAGCAACTCGCATCGTGTTTACGGTCACCGGAACGCCGAACATTTTTCTCGCGGCGGGGCTAATCACGAACGATACAGAAGCCGCGGAGGTCATGCTTCGCGAGTGCATTCCGAAAGATATGACGATGCTGAGGGATCTAATCGCTCAAACGAGAGCGCGAGACCTCCTCGCGCCTCCGCTGCCGCGACGCGTCACGAGGATGATGGCGCCTCGTGGGGCAACGGAACCGAGTTCTGCGTTCGCACCTGCGATGGTTACTTCTTTCCTTTGATCAAATCGGCGCAACAAACCAAACAGGCATCCTGCGAATATGCGTGTCCCTCTGCGCCAGTGGCTTACTATCACGGCTCCTCCATAGAGACGGCTCGCAATCTGGATGGAGAAAAATACACATCGCTGCCAATGGCCTTCAAATTCCGCGAGAAGGTGTCTGCGGGCTGCACGTGTCATCCGCCGGAGGAGTCCCAGCAACATTCGCTGAAAATCGTCAAAAATGACCCGACCGCCCATTCCGGAGACATCGTTGTCGAACAAAAAGGGGCCTTCGTTTACCAAGGGAAGCAGGCGGTTCCGATTGACCGGTCGCGGCAATTGTCTGCGTCCGTGCGACAAAACATCCATAAAATGACAGCCGGGCCGGTCCCAGCCGGCGGCACCGACCAATCCGTGCAGAAGAACGCCGACGCCTTCCTGGCGACGGGCTCGATCAATAGTGGCGTTCTCTCGGGAGCCGCCCGGCCTATGGGCGAGTTGGACGCCGCCGCAGTTGCCTCCGGCGAAGCCGATGTTACCTCCTCCTGGGCCATTCCGGCGCTGCTTTTAGTTGCCGCCCTGTCGGGTGGCGCGGTGGCGGCTTTGCGCCTTGCGCCCGGTTTGCGCGATCGTCTGTCAGGCTTGTTCAAGAGGAGAAGAACGGCCGCGCCGACGACCGTGGATGTTATCGACGCCACCCCATCGGGTTCTGGCGAGGCCTTGCCTGGTTCCCGGGCCTGGGTCTGGACTAACTACCGCGGCGTTCAACTACCTGCCGACGGGGCCTCCAATGCGACGGCATCGGCAAGCGCGGGGAGCCTGTCGACGACCGCAAACGCTCTCGACGCCGTCGCGGGCGGGACGGCCGGGGGCCCTGTCAGAGGCGGCCTTCTGTCTGGAAATGATGGGCTAACGAACGAATCGGACGTCGCTTCGCTCAATTCAAAGGTTGCCGATCGCTTGGCCTTGCCGGCGATTACTGCGTTGTTGTCGGCATCGGCTCTGTCGGCTCGGCTCGCGCCGGCGATGCGTTTGATGACCGGTTTTAAGGATCGCCTGGGATCCTTTTTCAAAGAGTTAACCAACCCGCCGTCAGCCGTCGACAGCGTTTCCGGTGCAGGCTCCGACGCTTTGTCGCCAACGCCCATGGCCTGGGTCTGGAGTGAATATCGAGGCGTTACGCAATCTGTCGTCGAGGCTCCTGCGCCGGAAACATCGACCAGCGTAACAACCTCTTCTTGCCGCGAGATCGGTGGATTATCGCCGACGTCGCTCGCCTGAGCGTCCTGGGAAAATATCGGCTCCGCGCGTTCAATCTCCGGCGCCGGATATTTTAAGATATTGGTCCAGTTATACGAAATGGTCCGGGCCGCCGACGTGGGCCGGCCCGGACGTGTCTTAACTTCACAGACGCGCCACAACGGCCAAGCGTTTAACCATTCCGCTCTGATACGCGCGCAGAAAAGCGTAATAATCCCGGAAAGACACGCAACCATTTGAGTCGCCGTTCGGACCCAGCATGTAGGTATGAGCCAAAAGGCCGGCGCGTCCATAGATTGCGCCGCCGCCGCCAACCGGATTGAGACGGAGGGCGGGAACCCCATGGAACAGGGCCTCGCGCGGAGTCAGCTCGTAAATATGCGGCGGCGTCGGCCCCTTCATGCGTTCGCTGACGAAACGCGGGTCGTCGAGCCGATCTCCGAGACCCGAATGCGCCTCCAGACGCGTGCCATCCGGCAGATAAACGGTCTTGGCGGAGATATCGTAAACGGCGGTGTGATTGTCGTAACGCGCCGCCGCGACCGCCGCGCCGGTTGAGGAGCCTGTCGGTATATTGCCGAGTAGCGAGCGTCCGGTCGCGATCGTTTCCTGGGCAGCGTAGGCCAGCGCCTGACCGCCGCGCGCGGGCGGACCGGAAGGCTCGCCAATACCGAAGAATTTTTCGAGGAAGTTACGATTGTCGACCGGTGCGGCAGTCGCGACCGGCGTGCGGCGGAAGGGCAGACCGGAAACGCGGGTCGGCAACGCCGGGCGATTGCTTTCTGCGAGGGTTTTAATCTCGGCGGCGCTCGGACGTCGCGGCGGCATCGGCGTCAGCGTAACTTCGCCCTCAACCGAGGCCGTCGTCGCCTGAGGCGGCGCAGTCTCGAAAGCCGCCCCTGCGATAGGCGGCGGCGTGACCGGAGCCACCGAAATTTTTCCGGCGGGTCGGATTGTCTTGATTTGGGCGACGGGCCTTAGATTAGCGGCGCCGCGAACGTCGACCAGCACGGGGCCGGCGGCGTTGCTGGCCGCCGTCGCCAGGACGCCTTGCTGCGCGTCGGCGACCTCTACGGTCGCGACGGGACGGGTCTGCAATAACCAAACGCCCGTTGCGAGACAGGCCACCATCGCCGAACCGCTCAAGAGAAGTTGTTGAGTTTTCCTGCCCGGCGGCAGGCGCCCGGATGTCAGCGACGCCAGTTGCGATTCAATTGCTTTTGTCATCCGCCCCTCACATGAAATTCTTTGTTAACCACGGGCGCATCCCCGCAGCAAAACCGTGTCAAAACCGCCACAGGCAAGCAGCAAATCACCCATTGATGGCATTGTTCGCGCCGCATTAGGGCGATTCTGGGCCGGTTATGTGGCCGCGAGAAGCGTCGAGCATTCCCGCAATTAGTTGATTTTATTGCCATTATTCCTTAGCGAAGTTCGCAGGTCCAAACATGCGGGCATTTTTCGTCCAAAAGATAAAAATTGATTTAAATTCCGGCCGCCGCGACCAGCGGCAAAAGAGTCGGGGAAGGCCGTCCGTTTTAAGGAGATTTTGCTGGACCGGAGCTGTCGCCTGAACTGATTTGCCCCGATCTTGCTCCGATTCGACGCATCGCCTAGAGCAGTTCATACGGAAACTGATCTGTGGTCCGGTCTGAATTCTCTTCGCGCTGTTGTGCAGATGTCATTTCACATTCGCCCGCGAAAAGGACAGATAACGAAAGCATTGCTGATTCCGGGAGAAGAAATGAACGACATCAGGCGCATAGGCGTGGGTCCCCGCATGAGCAAGGCGGTCATCCACGGTCAGACAATCTACACCGCCGGCCAGGTAGCTGAGAAAACCAAAGGCGGCCCCGTCGCTGACCAGACGCGTGAAATCCTGGGACTGATCGACGACATTCTCGCCGAACTAGGCAGCGAGAAAACCAAAATCCTGTCAGCGACGATCTACTTGTCGGACATTTCGACCTTCGCCGAGATGAACAGCGTCTGGGATGTCTGGGTTGATAAGACAAACCCGCCGGCGCGCGCCACCATTGAGGCGAAGCTCGTGACCCCGGATTACAAGGTCGAGATCGCAGTCATCGCGGCGCGCTGACGCCATTTAAGGGATTGTCGGGATCCTGCGCATAGCGCAGGGTTTCGAAACGCATGGCGCGCGCGTCAATCAGAATCAGCCTGCCGACAAGCCCTTCCCCAAATCCAACGATCTCGCGCACAACTTCCAGCGCCATCATGGCGCCGACAACGCCGGCGAGCGCGCCCAAAACGCCTGCCTCCTCGCAACCGGGCGTAGCTCCGGACGGCGGAGGTTCTGGAAACAGACAACGATAGGTTGGATTTGGCCGCCCATCCGGGCCGACTTCAAAGGGACGGAGCGTCGTCAGAGAGGCGTCGAAACCACCGAGCGCCGCGGTCACAAGCGGCCGCTTCTCGTAAAAACAACTGTCTGACACCAGATATCGGGTTGCAAAATTGTCCGACCCGTCCGCAACAATGTCGTATCGCGCGATCAAAGCGCGGGCGTTGGTTTCGTCAAGACGCAGCGGATGGGTCTCAACTAGGATATTCGGATTCAGGCGCGTTATCGCCTCACGCGCGCTATCCGTCTTGAGTCGGCCGACATCTTCCGTGGAATGGATCACCTGTCGCTGCAGATTCGACAACGCGATCCGATCATCGTCGACGACTCCGATCACCCCGACCCCGGCGGCGGCAAGATATTGCAGGAGCGGCGCCCCAAGCCCCCCGGCGCCGACGGCGAGCACCCGGGCGTTTTTGAGTCGTTGCTGTCCGGGGCCGCCGATATCGCGCAGCACCAGGTGCCGCGCATATCGTTCGATTTCATCCCCGCTCAGGCTCATCGCAACCCCGTTCTCTCAAATTCCGGGTCCGATTATAGCCGATAATGTCGCGCGATGGGATGCGCCGTCAGGTTGGCGCCGAACGATGCCGTCCCGCTACTTCCACGGGCTTCAACCAGGGTTCGACGCCTACGGCGCCGAGCGTGATCGCCCCATGGGCATAGGCGACATTGTCAAGAAATTGTCCCGCGCATTCGTCCCAGTTGAAAGTCAGCGCCCGCGCCCGCGCGCAGTCGCGGGAAATATCGAGCGCCGCAAGCGCTGCGGCGCGCAAGTCAGCGTCGAGAGCGCCGGCGCCGCTCGCGCCAATCACATCGAGCGGTCCCATCACCGGAAACGCCGCGATTGGCAAGCCGCAGGCGAGGGCCTCCAGCAAGACCATGCCAAAAGTATCGGTGCGGCTGGGGAAAACAAAAACATCGGACGCGGCGTAAATGGGGGCCAGCTCTTCGCCGGTCTTTAGTCCCATGAAATGCGTGTCAGGAAACCGTGTCCTGAGTCCAGGCGCCGCTGGACCGTCGCCGACCACCACCTTCGAACCCGGCAGATCGAGGGCGAGAAAAGCTTCAAGATTTTTTTCAACCGACAATCGTCCTGCATATAAAAATATCGGTCGCGGCAATCCGAGCGTCGCGGCCTTCCTGGGTGAAAACAATGTGTGATCGACGCCGCGCGACCAACGCAATAGACGTCGAAATCCCCGACCGTCGAGATGACGCGCCAGACCTGGCGTCGAGACCATGGTTCCGGCGCCAGCATTGTGGAAACGTCTGAGCGCCGCATAGGCGATTGACGGGGGTAAACCGCAGCGCGCCTGGATATACTCTGGAAACAGCGTATGGAAGCTCGTTGTGAAACACACTCCCTCGCGCAGGCAAATTGTCCGAACCACCTGTCCGATAGGCCCCTCGGTGGCGATGTGAATATGATCGTAGCCTCTCTCGATACGACGACGCACGAGGCTTGGCCACGGCAGCGCAAGGGAAATTTCGCGATATCCCGGCAAGGGGAAAGATCTGAAATCCTGCGGGGTCAGGAAATCAATTTCGACCCCCCTGTTCCGTAACGATGCCGCCAGAGCCTCGAGTGAACGGACGACGCCGTTCACCTGTGGCCGCCAGGCGTCGGTGGCGACAAGAATGCGCATCAGGCCGCCTTCGCCCGTGGCGAGGGCAGGGCCTTGAATTTTTCGCCCGGAATCGCGATCACGCGTTCGGCTGCGGTGGTGCGCCAATAAACGATTTCCAATCGACCATCCGCATGCTCGACAATCGCCGAGCAGCTTTCAACAAAATCCCCCGTATTGACGTAAAGGATATTGTCAATCATCCGTATTGCAGCGTGGTGAATATGGCCGCAGATGACGCCATCGACGCCACGCCGCGCCGCTTCGGAGGCAAGGGTTTTTTCGTAATCTCCAATAAAATTGACAGCGTTTTTCACTTTCATTTTGGCCCATGCCGAGAGCGACCAGTAGCCGACGCCAAACAGCCGACGCAGCCGATTGAACCAGGTGTTGGCCGCGATGGCGAGTTGGTAGGCCCAATCGCCCAGCAACGCCAACCAACGGGCGTTGCAAACGACGATATCGAATTGATCGCCATGTATGACGAGAAATTTGCGTCCATCGGCGCTCTCGTGAACAACTTCCGGAAGGACATCAATGCCGCCAAATGTCAGCCCGGTGTACCCGCGCGCAAATTCGTCATGATTGCCCGGAACATAAATTACCCGCGCGCCCTTGCGCGCCTTGCGCAATATTTTCTGTACGACGTCATTGTGAGCCTGGGGCCAATGCCAGCCCTTTTTCAATTGCCATCCATCGACAATATCGCCGACAAGGTAAATTGTTTCGGCGTCATGATGTTTGAGAAAGTCAAGAAGCAGATCAGCCTGCGCTGATTTGGCGCCTAGATGCAGATCGGACAGAAAAATAGTTCGAAATCGCGATACGCTCTCATCTTCAACATCGATCACGGATCGAGTCATTTTTCGATGCTCCACGATTCCATTGGTGAAAAGTTAAACAAATTCTAATGCACATTTATGACAGACTGCGTCTCTCAAGGATCGGACGGGCGCTGGCGTGCAATCACTAATCACAGAAGAGCTTGCTCAACTGGTCTTGAGCGCGTCTCTGGGCTCCCGCACCGTCATCGCCTCGCCATGCCAGGAAAAATTATCGAAAATCAATCCATCGATAAAAATCACAGGCAAAAGCAGATCACGAATTGCCAGCGCAAATGGCGTTCTCCACTCAAGGACAAATCCGCATATTTTTGCCAGCACTAGTTCTGACCCGTGAAGTAGCGAAATAATTATCGCTGCTGCAACGAGCGGATCAAATCCAAAACCCTGCGCGGCGATGGCGCCGCTCAAAACGGCGACAAAACTACCGTTCATGATTTCAGGAGCGTAATAGGCCGGGAATGTAGCGCGTCTTAATCTCGACCAACGCGCATGACGCGTATACACTTCTTGCGCGGTTCGCGCGCCCAACGGCTGCTCGAACGGCATATCGACCAATCGAACGCGCATATTCCGGGCTCGCACGATTTTTGTCGCAGCGGCGTCTTCCGCGACTTCCGCGCCCAATGCGGCAAGGCCGCCGGCGCGATCAAGCACTTCCCGCCGCCACATCATATTTTTGCCCTGCGCGAAACCAATGCCGATCGCCTCGGCGCCGTACTGCCAGCGGGCCTGAAAGGTGTTCAGGATTGCGCATTCGACGAGGGCCCAGAAACTTGCCGGGCGCGAGCCGATAGGCATGGAAACCGTGAGGGCCGTGTCCTCCTGAAAGGCCGCCAGCATCGTCTGGATGTAATCGATTGGCGGCAGGGCGTTCGAGTCGGCGAGAATCACATAATCATAACGGGCCGCGTCCCACCCCTTGACGCAATTGTTGAGTTTTGGATTGACGCTGATGCGATCATCGCCGATCAGCAACCTGGCTTCGCGATCTTGATGCCCGGCGATCATTCTGTTGACCAGAGGAATAATCGGATCGTCTTCGGATTGAACACAAAAAATCAATTCATATTGCGGATAATCGAGTTCAAATGACGCCCTGAGAATTTCTTCGCTAAACGCTTCGAGGCCCCTTAAGGGACGCACGATCGTCACCGGCGGAGCGTCATTCGGAACCGCCAGATTTCGTGGACGCGCGCGGCATTTCCTCGCCATGATCGCCACGCTGATCAGATTCATCATGATAATGAAGGCGCAAAGACACGCCAGAAATGTCGCAATGATCATTGGGAGCCTTGATCCCTTCTGTAAAATCTGCTGACGGCGCGCGACCGGCAGATGTTTCGGCTTGGGCTTCGAGCGATGGATATCCCGAGGATGAGCGAGTTTGTGGCCGCTTGTGAATCGGACTCTCTTTTTTGCCGCACAGGACTTATGCGGCGCCCAAAACGCCGGGAGATGACAGTTATGTTAGGTTTTTTTGACAAGCGTGGCCGGTCTTGGCGCCGAAGTCATTCGACAGATGACGGCCGGCTTGGGTTTGGCGCGCGACAAGTTCGTTATAACAAACAAAATTGTTTATTTTATCAGTTCGGAATATTAATATGATTATCGGGCGTTTTCTGAACGCCGGCCAGCGCACAAAGTTGATTTCACATGGGCGTCGAAGGACGGGAAAAGCAGAAATTACTTGAAGCTGGCGCGCAGGCGCTCAGCGGCCAGCTTGGTCAAACGGTCCAGCGCCTGCGTAAGGCCTATAATCTGTCGCTCTCGGAACTTTCTCAACAATCGGGCGTCGCGAAATCGATCATCAGCCAGATCGAGCGCAACGAGACAAACCCAACGCTCGCCACGATCTGGCGTCTCGCCCAGGCGCTGGACGTCTCGATCGAGCGAGTCCTGCAAACCGCCGAGGACGAGCCTTTCCTAGAAAAAACCTCACGCACCGATACGCCGATACTTCTCTCCGACGATGGCAAGTGTCGGCTGGAGATCATCGGCTGGATCAAGACGGTTGACTGGCTGCAATGTTATGAGTTGTCCGCCGACGCCGGCGGGGTGCTGGCGTCGGAAGCGCATCAGCGCGGATCTGTGGAATGCCTCTCCGTGCGCGCCGGCGTTCTTGAAGTCGAGGTCGCCGGCGTGAAAGAAAGCGTAAAGGCCGGCGAAACGCTGCGCTATCGTTGCGACCGGCCGCATATCATCCGCAATTCCGGCGCGCTTCCGGCGCAAGCGAACATGGTCTGCATTCTCAAGGCGGCAGTGATGGAGTAGGTCGTCCTACTCCAGCCCGCCCATATGTTTTTGAGAATAGAGCTGCACTCCAAGCTGTTTGATCAGTTCAAGCTGGGTTTCAAGGAAATCGATGTGACCCTCTTCGCTCTTGATGATGCTTTCAAACAGTTTTTCCGACACGCGGTCGTTTACTGAAAAACAATAGGAGGCGGCTTCAATATAATTGTTGCGCGCCTCGATCTCGGTCTGAAGATCGGCGCGAAGAATCTCTTCGACCGACTGTCCAATCCGCATCGGATCGAGTACCTGCATGTTCGGGAAGCCTTCAAGGAAGAGTATTCTCTCCGCGAAGGAGTCGGCGTGGCGCATCTCCTCGATGGACTCCTCGCGCCATTTTTTGCCGAGATCCTTCAAGCCCCAGTTCTCGAAGATACGATAATGCAGCCAATACTGGTTCACGGCCGTAAGTTCGGCCCGCAATCCACGATTTAAATATTCGATTACCTTGGCGTCGCCCCGCATCTGTTTATTCCTCTCCGCCAGCGGCGCGGTCATGCCCGCCGAGAGGGAAAGAATAGCGCGCCGGCGGTCAGGCCGCCAGTGAGTCGCCGCGACAACTGTCGCAATCGCCGCTGACAGGCTCCTTGAGGGCGTGTCCGGCGTGTTGGTCGACAATAGCGACGATCGTGCGGGCGCAGCGGCCGCATTTTGCCTCACAGCCCATGTGTCGGAAGACGGCCCCGACCGATGGGCGGTCTTGTCGAGGGCCGATCATTTCGCGGACCTCGTGATCGGACAGGACGTTGCAGGAACAGACGATCATCACGGCAACCAGTTTGGAATTGTTTCAAACTACTATGTATATCAGTAAGTTATACTAATAACGCATGTGTTCAAGGCATGTAGTCCGGAAAGCTTCTCAATTGCGAGCCGGGAGACCTTCCCTTGTCTTGTCAATCCTGCTTCCGCCCCCACCGATGGGCGCAGGCGCGCAGGCAAAAAAACTTATCGTAACGCTTGCGATCAAACCGTTTCTTAAGAGTCTGTTAACCATTTGGCGCAACCATTGAAATCACGAGGCGTTCCTCCCGCGCCCAGAAACTCAAGCCCCCGCTCCTCCGGGGGCTTTTTTTGCGCCGAACCATGCAAAGCCGAACTATGGGCCGACGGATTGGCGCCGCAGACCGGTCGGGCGTTTTGTCGCGTGGCGGAAACAACAAGAAGGCTCAGTCGAAATCGACCACAAGGCCCTGACGTTCCAGATGCGCTTCTATGGCGTCGAGAACCCGCTGCAACTCCTCGATCTCCATTGGCGTTTCATCGTCCGGCGCGTCCCAGCTCTCGATATCGTCGAGACGCACCAGGAAATCCTCTTCCTCTGGCGAGTCGGCGTCCGGCGGCGCGATCGGAATGGTGAGGGTGCGCTCATTCAGCCGCACCCGAATGGCGCCCTCCGTTACCTCAACCTCAATTGCGCCGATGCGACGTCCCATCTTCAATCTCCAATCAATCCTGCCGCCGCCGCCGCATTGCGCATTAAAGTGGGCAAGCCTTCGACGGTCAATTGAGCGCAATCGACCCAGCGGCCGGACGGGCAATCTTCCAAAAACTTGTGACGCGACCCGATATGCGCAATGAAAACCGCCGCCTCCAGCCTGAAATGCGTAAAAACATGCGACAAAGTCGCGATCTGCCGCCAACGCGCCGCGCAGGGCGCATGATGCATTTGCGTTTGCGGCTCGACATCCCTCGTAAAGGGCGACGCCGGAAAAGCGCTCATGCCGCCAAACAGACCGCGTAACGGCCGTCGCTGTAAGAATGCGCGACCGTCGTGGACAACAATAAATATCGCCCCTCTGCGATTTGGCTTGGCGACCTTCTTCTCGCGCACGGGATAATGATCCTGCACGCCTTGCTGATACGCCTTGCAAGCGTAAGCAAGCGGACAGTCTGGGCAATCGGGCGCGCGCGGCGTGCAAACCGTGGCCCCGAGATCCATCAGCGCCTGTGCAAAATCACCGGGGCGGGTTGCCGGCGCCATCTCCTGCGTTCTGCCGCGCACGAGCGCGCTGGCCTGACGCGGCGGTATGTCGATGAGGTGCAATCGCGCCATGACCCTTTCGACATTGCCGTCGACGGCGACGCAGGGTTGGTCGAATGCGATCGCCGCAATCGCCGCCGCCGTATAGGGTCCAACCCCGGGCAGCTGGCGCAAGGCGGTCTCGTCCCGGGGAAATTGACCCGCATGATCGCGCACGACGCGAACCGCGCAGGCGTGCAGATTGCGGGCGCGGGCGTAGTAGCCGAGCCCGGCCCAGTCCGCCAGCACGTCGTCGAGCGGCGCTGCGGCGAGCGCATCGACTGTTGGCCAGCGCGCAAGAAACTTGCGATAATAACGCCGAACCGTCGCGACCGTAGTTTGCTGGAGCATGATCTCGGATAACCAGACGGCGTAAGGATCCGGGCGCGCGCCGGGGGACGCCCGCCATGGCAAATCCCGACGGTGCGCGTCGTACCATTCGAGCAGCGCCGTCGCCCGGGCGGCGGGCCCAAGGACGGGCCGCCGGCCCCGCCCGGCCTTACGGGCCTTTCGCGGCGGAAGGACGGATTGTATCATGCGGATCATGTGATAGGCGGCGCACGCGTCCGCCGGCAAGCGCCCGAGCGGAAAAGAACTCATGAATTGGAGCCAACAGGGCAGGGTGACGGGGCAATGAACGCCCCCCGCCGACCTCCTGCGAGCTTCGCCAGGCCGCTGGCGGAATACGCTCTGCGCCAGATCGATCCGCTGGTCGCCAGAAGGGGCTTTGGCGAAGCCGCGCTGATCCTTCGATGGCCAGAGATCGTTGGCGAACAGATTGCTTCCCTCTGCGCCCCCGAGCGGCTGCAATGGCCGCCGCGCCCGCGCCGCCGGGTCGAAGTCCCATCGGGCGACAAAACGCGCGTCGACCGGACCCGCCATCCCGAACCGGCGACCCTAATTTTGCGGGTGGAGCCGGGTTTCGGCCTGGACATTCAGCATATGACGCAGACAATCGTCGACCGGGTCAACGCGCATCTCGGCTGGCGCTGCGTATGTCGAATCGTCCAGCGCCAGGGCGCGTCGTCGTTGTCGACGAACCACCCGGGTCTGTTGGCGCGACCGTCTCAACGGCCGCCCGATCCGGCGGCGCGGGCGCGCGCGCAAGCTGTCGTCGCGGGAATCGCCGATCTGTCGCTGCAGTCGGCGTTGCTGAGACTCGGAGAAAACGCCCTCCGCCCAAAGACCGGGGCCGATCGGGAGCCCGGTCCAGGATAATTCGCGGCAATCAGGGGAAAAATGGAAGGAAATCAGAAAGCCTTGCAATCGCCGGCGCTTGCTTTTAGGTTCGCGCCGCCGTGCCGCCATAGCTCAGTTGGTTAGAGCACCAGATTGTGGATCTGGGGGTCCCCCGTTCGAGCCGGGGTGGCGGTACCACGAGATTTATACAGCTAATAAATAAACCGAACGGCCGCCGCGCAAAAACTACAGGCGATTGCTCCCGGAGATTACACCGGGACAGCTGACGCTTACGTAACCTCCTCCGGCCCTCGATGCTGTCCGCTCTCGCGCTGCCTTCCGGCTCCGTCAGGTCGCGAGGGAGAGAATGACGAACGATGTCCGATCAAGGGCGGGGCGGAAACTCGGCGTCAGCCGTCAGCAACAGGGCCGGCGTCGTGTCGAGCGCCGCTGCGAATTTTGCGATGATTGTCACCGTGGGGTTGCGCACGCCGCGCTCGACGCCTGAGACATAGGTGCGATCGATTTCCGCCTTGTCGGCCAGCGCCTCTTGGCTCAGCCTGATCGCTTGACGGGCGAGCCGCACGTTTTTCCCGACGATTTTGCGAACGTCCTCCATAGCAGGCAATGCGCCCGGATGTGGACTTATCGTCCACGGACTATCGTCAACATTTTGGTTTCGAGAGCGCCTTGTAGACGATAATCATCATGCCGAAGGGAGGGCTTCGGCATGGACTGGATGGAAATCACTTGGTGAGTGTGCGCGTTCCTCGGCGCAGCGCCGGCCGTGGGTGCGTTCCTCTGGCACGCATGGGAGTTTCACATTCTCCCGCGCCGCCTCCCACGGCAGGAAATCGAGCGACTGGCCGAGGAAATTATCCACAAGTATCCCGATAATCCCGATTACCGGGCCTACATTGAGGAAGAGGCGGCATGGTATCGTAGCGGCGCGTTCGAACAGGGGAAATGGAGACGCATCAGATTGCTGCTTCAGAAGCGTCGCGAGCATGACCGGCGGCCTGACCGACTCTAGCCCTTGTGCTACGCGTGTGCGGGCCAGAAAAACGGTCAATCCCTATCGTGCCTGAACCACTCGGCTCTCGTGGACGGCCGACAGCTCTCCAGCAAGCTATGACTGTCCGTCCAAACGAGGATCAGGATGAACCAACTGTCGATCTTCGACCAATTACAGTTTGCTGATACATCGGAGACGTTGATTGCCGACCTCATGGCCTTCAAAGAGTTTGGAAAAAACACGCTATGCGAAAAACGCGATGGCATTCCATATTTCATAAATGAGTTTTGGACCGCTGGACAACGTCAAGCGCACTCAATCCATGAGATATCGTATCGCGCGTGCTTTAAGGCGCAATTACCCGAATTTTTTATCTCGCGCCTAACGCAACCAGGAGAGGCTGTTTTTGATCCGTTCATGGGGCGCGGCACGACCCCCGTGCAAGCTGCGCTCATGCGACGACGGGCGTTTGGCAGCGACGTGAACCCGCTTTCAATTTTACTGGCTCGTCCTCGGCTTCGGCCCATTTCGTTGCAGGCTGTAGCTACCGCCCTGCGCTCCATAGATTGGTCCAAAGGCGAGATTGAGCGTGAAGATTTGCTCGCGTTCTATCACCCCATGACTTTGCGTCGGCTTGAAGCGCTGCGCTTATGGTTGTCGGAACACGCGCCGCTCGGGACTAATGATGTTGACCCGGTCGCCGACTGGATCAGGATGGTGGCCATTAATCGACTTTCGGGCCACTCACCAGGTTTCTTCTCCGGGCGTTCAATGCCGCCTAATCAAGCGGTATCCGTGAAGTCACAACTCAAGATCAACGAGAAACTCGGCGTGGAGCCGCCAGAGCGTGACGTTGTTCAGGTGATCCTAAAAAAATCAAAAACTCTTTTACGAGACGGCGGCGCACGCCATCAAAATATTTTCAGTTTACATACAAGCAGTGCGTGGGACGTCTCCGGCATCGCAGACTCATCGGTAGATCTTGTTGTTACTTCCCCTCCGTTTTTGGATATTGTGCAATACGCTACAGACAATTGGCTGCGTTGCTGGTTTGCGCGTATCGATCCGGATACTGTTGCAATTGATATGCACAGAACTGAAGAAGCGTGGACCGAAATGGTTCGGCGTGTTTTGAAAGAACAAGCTCGAATACTGCGTCCTAGGCGGTATATTGCGTTTGAGGTCGGCGAAGTGCGAAATGGCCGGGTGCTGCTCGAAAAGCTTGTCTGGCGCGCCGCCGACGGTCTGCCATTTGAACGTCTCGGCGTCTTGGTGAACGATCAAGAGTTCACCAAAACAGCTAACTGCTGGGGCGTCGACAATGGCTCTAAAGGCACTAACACCAATCGAGTCGTGCTGTTGCAGAGGCGCTGACCGACCGCACTCACATCTCCTTCCTTGAAGACGGCGCTCGCCCGTGGCACTCCCCATAGATGGCAGGGAGTCGGCATTCATGGAACGTCGTTTTCAATTGCGTTGGGACGAAGAGGAACTTGCCCGCGCCTTCAAGGTTACAACTCACGATATTCGAGAATATCTCACTGACGGGAGACGCGTATCTTTTATCATCGAGCGGCGCTTGATGTGGGAAAACCCTGGCTGGAAACTGGCTCCTTCCGAAGGAGCCGGATATGACTTGCTCGACCCCGACGGCGGAATGTGGGAGGTTCGCTCTATCACTCGTCAAGGCGTGTATTTCAATCCAAGCAACCAAGTCGGCTCGGGACGAGTATTCAACGAAGATCGGTTTCAGGAGAAACTCTCAAGTATTAATGGGTTTATTCTCTCCGATATCGTTGGCTTTCCTGTTGTCGATGTTTTTGTAGTGCCTGTCGACAACGTGCTTCGATGGCACGATCGAAGAATGCTGGGCTCGAATGCCAAAGTTTCCCGTGAACGTTTCTTGAGTGTAATGGCGACGGATATCATTTTCCCCTGACACGTCTGCATCCATCGTCTTATTGAGATGATCGTCCGAAGAAGGAGGGACGATCATGAACGCGAAGGTTGATGCGGCCAAGGCCCCCGAAACGAAGACCGCGACGCCAGCGCTGGCGAAGGACGCCGCGCCGATGGTGCCGCTCAAGGCCATCTGCGCCGAAATGAAGCTCGATCCGCGACTTGCTCGCGAAAAGCTGCGCATCGCCGCGCGCGAGGCGAAAAAATTTCCCGAGCCGGCGAAGGCGCATAAGCCGAGGTCGGCTTGGGAATGGGCGAAGGGTTCGCAGGCAGAGAAAGAGGCGCGAACGGCGCTCGCAAGTTAGATCAGACAATCCGAAATGCTTTTTCAAGGGCGAGGGTGACCTCGCTCTTTTTCTTTGGGGTCATTCGCCCGCATATGACTTCAGCATATCCAGCCGAGCGCGGGCTTTTGCCTGACTTCGGCTTTTCTACTCGTCTTACGTTCATGTCGAAGGAGACTTCAGACATGGATTATATTATTGCTCAATTCCCACGACGCTTTCCCAATGCCCAAATCAACGTGACTTTCACCGACGATGAATCGATTGTCGTGAGCGTCGACGGCGACCTGTGGACGATGGAAGTCGGCTCGGACGACGACGCGTTCGTTTTCACGCGCGGCGGCGCGATAATCGCATTTCCGTTCGAAGACTGAGGGGGACGCACGGGCGTCAGGGGCCTGTGGTCGGACTTTGACGCGAGGCCAAGCGCGTCTATCTATTTCGTCGTCCGTGAAGAACTCGGAAGACATTGAAGTTGTATATTTTTGTGCCACGCTGAAGTAGTGGTTTTTGCAAGTTTTGCCGATGTTTGGCGTGGTTTTCTTGCAAATTGATCCTTGTGCCGCGCTGTGATTCTCTACTT
>CAIQCB010000043.1 GCA_903870245.1 uncultured Methylocystaceae bacterium | reverse complement strand
CGCGTCGCCCTCAAGGAATTCACCGGCTATGGCCGCGATCCCGCCCCGCAGATCGGCGAAGAGGTCGAGGTCTATCTTGAGCGCGTCGAGAATGCGCTCGGCGAGGCCGTTATCTCGCGCGACAAGGCGCGCCGCGAGGAGAGCTGGGTCAAGCTCGAAAAGGCGTTCGAGACCAATGAAAAGGTCGACGGCGTCATCTTCAATCAGGTCAAGGGCGGCTTCACCGTCGATCTCGACGGCGCCGTGGCCTTCCTGCCGCGTTCGCAGGTCGATATCCGTCCGATCCGCGACGTCGGCCCGCTGATGAACGTGCCGCAGCCGTTCCACATTCTCAAAATGGATCGCCGTCGCGGCAATATCGTCGTCTCCCGCCGCACTGTGCTTGAGGAGAGCCGCGCCGAGCAACGTCACGAGATCGTCGCCAACCTCGAAGAGGGGCAGGTGATCGACGGCGTCGTGAAGAACATCACCGATTACGGCGCCTTCGTCGATCTCGGCGGCATCGACGGTCTGCTGCATGTCACCGACATCGCCTGGCGGCGCGTCAATCATCCTTCCGAGGTGCTGACCATTGGCCAGACCGTGAAAGTGAAGATCATCAAGATCAATCACGACACGCACCGCATCTCGCTTGGCATGAAGCAGTTGCAGGAAGATCCGTGGCAGGGCATCGAGGCGAAATATCCGCTTGGCGCCAAATTCCATGGCCGCATCACCAACATCACCGACTACGGCGCCTTTGTGGAGCTGGAGCCGGGCATCGAAGGCCTCGTCCATGTCTCCGAGATGAGCTGGACAAAGAAGAACGTGCATCCCGGCAAGATCGTCTCGACAAGCCAGGAAGTGGACGTGCAGGTGCTTGAGGTCGATCCCTCGAAGCGTCGCATTTCGCTGGGCCTCAAGCAGACCCTGCAAAATCCGTGGGAATCGTTCGCGGAGAAGCATCCAGTCGGTTCGACCGTTTCTGGCGAGGTCAAGAACAAGACCGAATTTGGTCTGTTCATCGGACTCGACGGCGATGTCGATGGCATGGTCCATCTTTCCGATCTCGATTGGAACCGTCCGGGCGAGCAGGTTATCGACGACTACAAGAAGGGCGATGTGATCAATGCGCAGGTGCTCGACGTTGATGTCGAGAAGGAGCGCATTTCGCTTGGCGTGAAACAGCTCGCCGGCGATCCCTTCGCCTCGGTGGGCGGCGGCGATGAGGGCGGCGACGTCAAGAAGGGCGCCGTCGTCACCTGCGAAGTGATCGAGGTGAAGGACTCCGGCATTGATGTGAAGATCGCCGGCACTGATCTCTCCACCTTCATCAAGCGCAGCGAACTGGCCCGCGACCGTGGCGATCAGCGTCCCGAGCGCTTCGCCGTCGGCGAGAAGGTCGATGCGCGCGTCACGTTGTTTGACCGCAAGGCGCGCAAGGTCGCCGTTTCGATCAAGGCGTTGGAAGTCGCCGAGGAGAAGGAGGCGATCGCCCAGTACGGCTCGGCCGACTCCGGCGCCTCGCTTGGCGATATTCTCGGCGCGGCGCTGAAGGCTCGCGACGACACGCCGAAGAAAGGCAAGAAGACGGAAGAATAAGCCTCTTCATCGTCTCGACATCATCAGGACCCGCGCCGGCGACGGCGCGGGTTTTTTTATGGCCTGCGCCCAAGCCTCCCGGCGCATAAAGCGCCCAAGCCTCCTCGCGGCGCACAAAGCGCCAAAGCCTCCTCGCGGCGCACAAAGCATTGTTAACCATGTCCAAAAACGGGCGCCGGTCGTTAACCTTGGTTTTCAACTCCCTTGGCATGTTGCGCGGATGTGACAGGCCGGAAGAACGGCCAGCGTAACGGGGCGCGCATGCGACGCCGCCCTGCGGAGTGTAACAATGCGTGCGACTTCTTTTGATCTGGACTACCGCGAAGCCTTTTACGCCGCGCCGCGACGGGCGCGCCGCGCCGGCGAGCGGGCGGCGTTGGGAATGGGACTTGCCGCCAGCGTATTTCTCTGTGTCGCGGCGCGAACCAGCGACAGTCCCTCGACCGAGGGCGCACAACAGCTCGCCCTTGGTCTTTCGCCGGTCGCTGGCGTGTCGGGGGGCCCGGCGCAAGAGCCGCAACCCGGGCAGGTGACGCGGGTGGCGAAATTCACCGCCAAGGCGTCGATGGCGCCGCCAGACCTTTCCGCTGGCGCGCTGGTCAAATCCTACAGCCGTTTCGATCTCGCCGCTCCGGGCTTCGTCCAGGAGAAAAAGACGCTGTCCTCGCGCGACACCAGCGACGAAAACGGCCGTATCGACACCCTGACCATCGGCGATTTCGCGCATGGCGGGCCGTTCGTGCGGATCGATGTGCATCGCGGTCTTGGGCCGGTCGAAGCCAATCCGGATTTCTTCCTCGACATGACGCGGCGGGCCAACCGGGAGTTCCTGACGGTCAATAAAATTGTCCATCCCGCGTCGCTCAACACCAAATTCGGCGCCTTCGAGGCCGCCGACATGCGGATCGCCGCCGCCGATGGCTCGCCCGGCGCAGAGCCGCGCCCCTGCGTTGGCGCGCGCCTCGTCGACAGGAGCGGATCGCTCGAAATCGCCGGACTTTTTTGCCCCGCCGCCACCGCCGCGCCCTTCGCCCGCGCCACCGTCGGCTGCCTGATCGACTCGCTGGCCTATGCGCCAGCCGGCGGCAATGACGAGGCCGCCGCCTTCTTCGAAAAGGCGAATAACGACCACGCCGCCCTTTGCCCCAACAGCGCCGGAGACGAGGTGACCGCTTCGATTCCGCCCGGCCGCGCCTCCGCCAAAACGCCCGCCAATAACCTTGCCCGACCGACCGCCAAATCAACGGCCAAATCTGCGGCCAAATCTTCGACCATGCAGACAAGCCGGCCGACAGTCCCGCCGACGGCCAAATCATCCGTCCCCCCGGTCAAATCCGGCAAGGCTGGCTAAAGGATCGACGCGCCAGCGCGCCGGCGCGCCGGCGAGCGGCGCCGGGGAGCCCTCCCGGTGCGGGGGAGCGCAGATTTTGCGCTTGTGCGAGACCGGCCTCGCCGTTTAAGGATTGACCAGGAAGCTTGAACGAGACGAGGACGCAGATGCGGAAAGAAATTCGGATTTCGGCGGGCCTCGCCTGTCTGATCGCGCTGGCGGCGCCCCTGGACGCGTTCGCCAAACCGCGCGGCTCCGCGCATGCGCCGATCGACGTCGAGCGCCGCAGCTTTCTCGATCCCGGCACCAAGGTCATCGTCGGCAGCACCAACCGCTACATGACCCAGCAGACCTTCTCCAGCCAGGACCCGGTCTACGCCAACCAGCGCAGCTGGTATATGGGCGAGACCCTGCCGCGCCGCTGGTATAACGACTGGGCGCCGGGCATCCCCTTCGAGGGTCCGACAGAAGACGATTTCTAGTTCTCTCCTGGTCCTGCCCCTTGCTTGACAGGGGCGGCGGGGTCCGGTAGCCAAACCGTAGCTTGCGACGCCCCGGCGCCGCGAGTTTTGCACCCGTGGCGACGCTCGGATCGAGACGTCGCCTGTCGGCCGGATTTTCCGGCAGAGGAGGGCGCGTTCGCCATTCCCCGGAAGGGATCGCAGCGACGCGAGAAAACGCCCCGCGCCGGAGACGGCGCGGTGAAAGCGTTTTTCGTCCTGCTGGCGCGCGCGGCCAGAACAGGACAAAAAGACAGTGACCAAACGCGCAGAAGCCAAATACAAGCTCGACCGCCGCCTCGGCCAGAACGTCTGGGGCCGCCCGAAGAGCCCGGTCAACCGCCGCGAATACGGCCCCGGCCAGCACGGCCAGCGCCGCAAGGGCAAGCTCTCCGATTACGGCACGCAGCTCAAGGCGAAGCAGAAGCTCAAGGGCTATTACGGCAATATTTCCGAGAAGCAGTTCCGCAAATATTACGCAGAGGCGATCCGCATGAAGGGCGACTCGGGCGATAACCTCATCGGCCTGCTGGAGCGCCGTCTCGATGCGGTGGTCTATCGCGCCAAATTCGTGCCCACCGTTTTCGCCGCGCGCCAGTTCGTCAACCACGGCCACATCCGCGTCAATGGCAAGCGCGTCAACATCCCCTCCTATCTGGTGAAGGCGGGCGATGTGATCGAGGTGAAGGAAGCCTCGAAACAGGCGGTGACGGTGCTCGAATCCATCGCCCTCGCCGAGCGCGACACGCCGGAATATTACGAGGTCGATCATTCCAAGATGACCGCGAAATATATGCGCGTGCCCCACGCCACCGAGGTGCCCTATCCGGTGCAGATGGAGCCGAACCTCGTGATCGAGTTCTATTCGCGGTAAGGCTTAAAGCACAATATATTCAATATATTGTTCTTAAAATCGAAGAATTGGGCGTCAGCATACGGTATGTTGACGCCTTTTCTTTTGCGCGGATGTTACACAGAACGAAGCATGAGCTAAATGACTTGCTATGTATGTTGGCGCGGAGAGATCTTGCGAACGGGTGTCGGTTTACACAGAAGTTACACAGGCCTCAGCAGACGGATGAAGATTGCTCTACACCCTCCGCGTAAGTCGCATTGAAATTGTTCGCCTTCAAAACTATTTAAAAGCTGTCCAAGCCAGCGAACTGCGTCCCAGGATAAACCTCACACGCTATCGCTACGCGAGGGCACCCTTTCCGCGGCTTCGCCCCTGAAAGGCAACGAATAAGGCCACGCGGTTATTTTATTTGCTGTCTTTAGCGAGGGCGATCCCCATGAATTGGAGAAGCCCATGTCTAGTCCGAAATTTCTGCCCACCGAAGTAAACCCAAGTGGTTTAACAAACTTGATCGTTAATTTAGGTCGAGATTGTTCTCCAACTCAATTTCTTAGAGAGTTTACCAAGAACGCGATAGAAGCGTGCCAGAGGACGGGCGCACCCTCGTCCAAGTTGGTGATTGACTACGATCAACGACTGTATGCCCAGCTCAAATTGCATAAGATATGTTTTATTGACACCGGAGACGGAATGTCCGGTGAGCAAATGATCCACCTGCTGAATAATCTATCGGCTTCAGGAGCGAAGAACGAGCATGCCAACTATGGTGTTGGTGCCAAAATATCGGCACTCACTAGAAATCATGCTGGTATCCAATACGATTCGTGGAAAGATGGCCAAGGTCATCGCGTGTATATTCGATACAATTCTGAAGACGGCATCTATGGAATCCAGGGAACGCAGGCGCAGGACGGAGCCAGCTATTATGCGATTCCGCTTACAGATGAGGAGAAGCCGGGCGAGATTTCTGCGCACGGAACCTGCGTCACACTATGGGGAATGGAAGACCAACAAGATACGATGAAGCCGCCCGAGGGTGTGCCTGGGATACGCGAGTCGTGGCTAGCTCTGTATTTAAACAGTCGCTTCTTTCAGATCCCAGACGGAATCGAAATTTCAGCCCGTATCGGCTACTATCGAGATAACAATCCCCGCCATAATTACCTTCTCGCGATCCGCGGACAAAAAGCGATTCTGGACGACAAGTCAGAATTGAAAGGCGAGGTCAAACTTTCGGACGCCAAAGTCTATTGGTGGGTTATGCCAAAAGGCATTGATGGGCACGGGCGCGAACAACTCAAGGGTCATACTGCGCTAATCAACGAAAATGAAATTTTTGACGTCAGCGACGCGAGATCCAACCGCGCGGCATTCTTCGGCGTCATTATGGGGCGTGACCGCGTCATAATTTACGTCGAACCTCAAAACCTGGTTCAAAACACTGCAAGGACAAATTTAGTCCGCCCAGACGGGTCTGTTCCGAGTTGGGATAAATGGGCTGACGAATTCCGTGGCAACATGCCATCTGAGCTAAAGCGATTTCTTGATGATCTGCTTGAACAAAATGCTGCGGATTCACACACGGACAGCATTAAAGAGCGGCTAAAAAGTATAAAGGAACTCTATAAACTCAGCAGATATAAAGCCAATCCTAAGGGTACCTTGTTTGCAGACCCGAACTCAGAGGCAAGTTTTGGCACCGGCCACATTCTGGCCGGGGATCGTACTGCGGAACCGCCGCGAACCTCTTCTTCTGGTCGCGGTACAGTGTTTGGATCGCTTTCTACGGCCCTACTCACTGCACTCGTTGATAAAACGATCGGCGTCAAAGCTGCCGATGCTCAGCCAGATCCATTTCCGAGGGTCGAATGGGTGCACGCCTCTCCCGAAGAAAACGAGGCGCTATTAGATCGGGCCGCGGAATATATCCAAACGTCAAACCTGATATTAGCAAACAAGGATTTTCAGGGATTGCGAGATCTCATCGAATATTTTTCGAAGAATTACGCAAACATGCCTGAAGTATCCAGCGTGATTGAAGATGAGGTCAAACAGGCCTTTGAACAGGCGCTAACAGAGTGTGTAGCTGGCGCTCTGTCTTTCCAAAATAGACCAAAATGGAACCCATCAGACTTCGAGAAAGCTATATCGCCCGAGGCATTAACCACTGCTGTGATGCCGAGATACTGGATGGTAACGCATATCCGACGGGTTCTTGGTAGTAAGATCAAGGGCTTTTCATAGTAAGCTTCTACTCTTTATGGGGTTTGCGCGGTATCACTGCGGTACCGCGCAGATTCCAAAGACAAGCTATCTCAACAGCGCGTTGCGCGCATAAGGCTCTAAACCGGGTAATTCGCTTTGCATCACAAAATACATATTATGTGATGTTGGCGCATAAACCGCTGAAAATACAGCGTTCATTGCCAAAATCTCTTCGGTTGCTCTTTGTGACATCAGAAAACATGCTTGTTTCAAACTTTTTGTGAGCCAAAGGAGGCCGCAGTGAAACAAGCCCCGGTTTTAAAATAGCGGGAGATGAAGCGGGCGCTCCAGCATGTGGGCCGTACCGCCTACCCGTCACGAACCATTGTTGACCGATGCTGAGCGGACTGGCGGGCATGCGGGTCGGAGAAATCGCGGCCCCAAGCGTCGAGGATGTGGAGACGCCCGGAAATCCAGCTTCGACCAGACCAGACCAAGGGAAGCTCGGCCAGAACAGTTTTGGTCGGCAGTCAGTTGAGGAGCGAGCTGGAGGCCTATATCCCTCCCGACCCATAAAGCCGACCCCAGAGAGCCCGTTGATCGCCAGCAAGATGGGGAAGAGGTTCTCGGCTGTCGTTGTCTCTGTCAGGAGTCGCCGCACATATATCATGGAGCAGGGATCGACAGGGCCGCATCACATGCCAAAGACGCCAAACAGCTGATCTGCAGATGATCATCGTCATTAACCATTGAAAAAATAGCGCAGAAGAGTAGAGCCATGAGAATGGGCTGAGGGTATATAGTCAACCCAACGAACGCGGCGAGACCGGGTTCTGGATTATCCGGCCAGATCAGCAGTCAGGTAATATCGGCAGCGTTAACAACATCATTGATTCATGTCTTGGGGCGCAAAGGCGGCTCAATCAAAAGAACCCTGAACAAGGCCAAAAATAATGCTGAAAAAGAAGCTTATTCTCGCTTCCGCCATAGGCGCTAGCTTGCTTGTTACAAGCGCTCTGGCCTGTTCCCGCCTGCTTTGGGATAATGACAAGGCCGTCGTCGTTGGTCGAACGATGGATCTCTACATGTCGGATAAGGCGCGGATCGTCGTCTTCCCGCGCGGCATCAGTCGTGGCGGCCCGGACGGTGCGCCAAACATGTTCAGTTGGAAATCGAAATACGCCAGTGTTGCCGTGAGTGGTTTGGATGTCGCCATTAGCGATGGGCTCAACGAGAAAGGCCTTAGCGCCAATCTGCTCTATCTGCACGGCAGCAAGTATGAGAAGCGCGACAGCCGGCCTGGCGTAGGGAATACTCTCTGGTCACAGTATCTCCTCGATAATTTCGAAACTGTCGCCCAGGCTGTTGAAGCTATGAAGTCTGTTCAGATTGTCTCCATCAGCGCAGGTGGGCGCGAATGGCCTGTGCATCTGTCGATTGCCGACGCCACGGGCGACAGCGCCATCTTTGAGTTTGTTAATAGCAAACTGGTGGTGAACCGAGGGCCTCAGACAGTTGTAATGACGAATGAACCGTCTTTCGAAATTCAGAGGAAGAACCTTCTTAAATATCGCCTGTTCGGCGGCAGGAAGGCCATGCCCGGCGATATCGATCCGCTAAGCCGCTTTGTTCGAGCCTCCAGCTATCTCAAGACACTGCCCAAGCCAGAGTCATCTTTGGACGCCGTTGCCGGCGCTTATAGCGTCGTGAGGAATGTCGCCGTGCCGTTTGGGGCTCACGATACTTCAGGCGGAGATGCTGCGGATGCTTGGCCGACGCTCTGGGGATCTGTAGCCGACATGACCCATCACATCTACTACTTCCAATCGACACGCAGCCCCAATGTCTTCTGGATAGACTTAAGCACGGTGAATACGGCTGAAGGCGCAACAGTCCTTGATGTGGACGCCTATGACGCCGGTTTGAGCGGGGACATTACAAACCGGCTGAAACCGTCAAAACTGAAGATATAGCCTCACCAAAGTCATGATAGGTAAGCCAAGCAATGCATTCGTTCGAGTGGGTTGAATCTGCGCTGGGGGTCATCATCGCCCTCAGTATGACGCGTCTTGTCCTGTCGATTGCCAATATGTTCATAGCCCGCCGTCAGGTGCGCCTCGACTGGGTTCCATTTGTCTGGTCGGTAACCATATTCCTCCTGCTCCTGGAGCTCTCTTGGAACTTCGTGCATTTGGGGGCTCAGGTTAAGGTCTGGAACTTCTCAATGTTCCTCATGCTGCTGGTCCTTGTCTTCAATCTTTTTTTTGCAGCAGTCCTGATTTTGCCGAACACAGAGGCTCAATCAGGCGGAGATTTGAGGGATTGGTACGATCTGAATGGCCGTTGGTCGACGCTGTTCATTGCGTTCTACACGCTACTCACAGAACCTTTTTACTGGCGTTTTTTGAATGTCAGCCCGATTCAAAATTTCGCTGCTATAGTTATCATCTGCTTTTCGATAGTCGCTTTCTTCGCGAAATCTCGGCCAGTTCTCCTCTCAGCCACCATTTTGGTCAGCCTCTCCGTCGGAGAATTGGTCGTTCAGATGGCGCTGCGTAACCAGCTATAGCGGAATACGTCTGTGCTGGCTGCTCTGAATGGCTGATCCCTGAAGTAGGGTGTTCGTCCCGTACCCCACAGCACTATAGAATGGATGACATGATAGAAAGTCAGCCTTGGATAGGAAGCGCAACTAGCATCATATCTAAACGGCCTGGACTCTGCATTACAGCGATCACTCCCAAAATCACTCACGCAGCTCTTCGTCGCAGCAGAAAACATGCTATTTTCAAACTTTTGGTGAGCCACAGGAGGGCGCAAAAAACGCGCCTGTGTCACCAGAGCGATATTTGAGTCCTGTGCTTGACATTCAGGCCGTAAAGCTTTCGCTGCTCGCGCGCAGTGTTGACGTTTACGGATCAGGCTTACTGGAAACCGGTTTTGAGCAATCGTCAACTTGAACGGTAAGGATGTCGAACGTCCGGCGGTGAGAGGCAATCAAAAATCCGGATTTGATCAGACCAGTAGAGCGCAAGCTCAAGCTTTCGTTCAACTCTTCCTTCAGCATTCAACATCAAGAGACTTTCCCCGGCGCCGCCAAGGTGGAATACTCATTCCGGTTTTGAGTACGCTATCCGCCCGCAGAGCGTTGCAGAGACGACACGCATCGCGGGCGAGAGGGAGCAAGCATGAGCGGCTGGTCGTATCTGAATGGAAAACTGTGGGCGGAAGTCACACGGGATGAGCGTTATTACTGTCAACATTTTTTCAATCTGCTGAGGGATAGAGACAATCTTAAAAAATTTATCGCTTTGCTTAATAGCAAAAGTACGATCGCCCTCGACCCCGATGTCGAATGGGAGCCGGCCTATGAAGTATGTTTCTATCGGGACCTGTGGTTTCTGAACAAAGATACCAAGGATATCAAATTGATTTCGCCAAAGCGCACCTTCGACCTGTGTCTGTTTTCCGAAAAAACGATTGTTATCATCGAGGCAAAGGCGCAGCAGGGGTTCGACTCGGACATATCCCAGTTTAACATGTTCAAAAAAGACAAATGCGAAGTAACGAAATCAACGGGCGCGCGGACCCTTTTGGTTGGACTGGCGTCAAGTAAACATATCGATAAATTAAATGGCAAATATTCCGAAGATTTTAACTGTCTAGTGTCCTGGAAAGACCTGACTCTGGAGTTATTCAAGGACGATCCCGTTCTTCTTCGGGCGGATAGTCTCTACGAGGGCGGCAAATCTTATGCGGCCAACAGCACTGAGTTCATGCAAGGCAAAGAACTTGTTACGCTACCTGAAGACAAGATCGCCCTTTACATCGTCGGCCGCTTCTCGGGCGCCGAAGGCGTAAGGCAGGATGTCAAAAACAACGAATGGGCGGAGCGCTATTATCAGGTGAACACGGAGGTTCAGACGCCGCCGAACCGCAACTGGATCAAGCTTCGGGATTTTATCGAGCTTGTCAAAGCCGGCGGCGCCTGAAAACAAACAGACCCATGGCTGGAGTGAATGCCGGCATGTTACGGGCGCGGGCGTCTGACGCCCCCTCACCCCTGCGGCGAAAAATCCAGCGCCTTGGTCCGGCGTAAAATCCAGCCGGCTTCGCCCGGCCGCAGGCGGTATTGTATTTGCCGCAAGCCGCCGGTCGCTTTGGCGTTTGTGTCGCCCTTACGATAGATCGGGAAGCGGCGCACGAGATATTGCTCCACGAGATGAAATTCGTCGTGGCCCTGATAGCCGCGCGCGTCGCGTTTTGAGAGTTCGGGCAGATAAATCTCGCTCATCGAGATATTCCGGTTCGAGGCGTAGCCGATCGCCGCGCCATAGGAGCCGCTGCCTGCCGATTGCGTATAGACGTAAATCTCGGGAAAGCCGTTGGCGTCGAGGTCCTCGATCTCGGCGTCGACGACCGTTCCGTCGATGGGCTTTTCAATCGGCGCGGCCTTTTCCTTCAGCCCCTCGACAATGATTTTCAGCGCGCCGGCGCCGCTCTCATTGGCGCTCGTTACATGAAAGGTCAGGCCCTGAAGGGCGAGAGTCTTCTCGAACGGCGCGGCGTCGCTGCCCGACGCCAGAGTGCAGAAGGCGACAATCGCGACAACTTTTTTCATGACGCATGCTCCCGTCGAGATCACGCCAGAGTCTGCGTTTTGCGCAGCGGCGTCAATAGCGCGACAAGGCAGAGAACGACAGCCACGGCCTGGTTCGGGCAGGCCGGGAAGGTTTCTAGAACGCGCCTCTCAAACGCAGGCCGAAAATGTTGATCGGCCCGCGCGCCAGATTGTGGGCGGGATTGACCAGCAACTGGTAATCGAATGTCACGTCAAGATTTTTGGAGAAGCCGAGCTTGTAATAGGTTTCGAGGTTTTTCTCCCCGCCATAGGACAAGGCGCCGTCGCCGATATAGACGCTGAGGCCGCCATATTTGAAGAAATCGGCCTTCGCGCCATAGAGACCGCTGAAGGCGAGACCCGCGCCGATTTCATCATGCTCACGGCCCCAGAGGGCGCCATGGCCCACCCAGCCGAACGCCAGACAACGATCGATATCCGTGTAATCGACGATTTCATAGCGGCCGTCGGCCATGCTGGCGCGCAGAAAGAAGCCGGTGTTTTCGGTGAGGTCCTGTTTGATGTTGATGCCGCCGCCGGTCTTCATGCCGCGCTTGCGCACCGAGTCGACGCGGGGCGGAAAATCCCCGGTCACGAAGGCGTAATCGATCGAATCCTGCGATTTGCTGATAAAGCCGTTGTCGCCAAAAAGCAGAAATTTAATCGCGCCGGCTTTGCCCAGAAGTTCGTAGCGCGCTTCAAGCTCCGTAACCGCCATATATTGACGAAACAGGACCGGTTCGATCGTCTCGCCATTGGGAACCTGCGAGAGCTGAAACACGCCGGCGCGCAAGGTCCACCAGTCCTGCTTCCACTCCGTCGCAAGACCATAGGTGTAGCCCCATGAGTCCGCGGCGTAATCGAAGGCGCCCATGGTGTTGAACGCGAAGTTCAGAAAGCCGGTGGTCGGATCATGCGCATAGATGTTGTCGTCGAAAACGTCGCCGACGGCGAATTTCCCGAGGGTGATAATCAAACGATCGCGGTCGACCTTTCCTGAAATCTGATTTTGCGTCGATTCAAGCACCTCGTTGCGCGAACCCTGGTCTGGATCGAATCCCCGTTCGCCGCCGAGGCCGATGATCTGCCGCAGAAAATATCTCTGGAAGCGCATGTAGGGCGCCCCTGCGCCGACCTTCGCGACCGCTGCGTCAACGTAATTCGCGGCGCCCACGGAATTGTTCAAACCATAGCCCCAGTCGACCTCGGGATTGAAATAGGCGGCGCCGCCCTCCCACAGACGAATGCCGAGGAAAGCGTTGGTCGTGGAGCCGACATTGGCTTTTCCGCCGGGAGGAAAGCTGTTCTCTCCCGAATAATCGGCGCGGAATTTCGGATAGGCCTGCGCGACATTCGTTGTCTGGCCATGCACGCTGTATAATTCGGCCTTGTCGTGATGATTGCCAGAGTGGTCGGCCGGATCGTCGATTTCGTTTTTGGCGCCGAAATGATAGTTGAGGCCGAAACGCAAGACATTCGTCTCGTTGCGCAGACGCGTCGTGTAGCCAAAACCGCCGCCATTATTGAAATATTGCTGGCCGCCGGCGCGATTGTAATAAAGATACTCCGCGCGCGCGGACCAGTTATCGGCGAAGGCGTATTCCAGACCGCCGCCCAGCGCGTATTTCATGCGAGACGAAAACGCGTATTGCGAGGTCAATACGGCATTGACGTTTTCATCGAGATTCGCGGGAACGACGCCGGGCAGTGAAATATCCGTTGCGCCGCGCGTTCCTCCGGAGGCCACGCCGCCTGTGGCGTAGATCAGCATGCGGCCGATCGCAAGGCCCGCCCGGCCGCGAATGCTGGCGAAATATTTGCCGGCGTCGTGCGAGGCGATTGCAAACCAGGGATATCTGGCCAGCGGGCTGACAGGGCCCGGAAAGACGCCGTTCGGCCCGCCGGCCGCATCCAGAAGGCCGAAGTCCGTCTCAAAGCCCCAAACCAGATTGCCAGCCTGCCAGTTATAGCCAACCTGCGCCCCGGTGAGAGCGCCGGCGCGGTTCGAGGCGACAGGTTGCAGATCGTGAAGTCCGGGCGTGAAGCCCGGACCTGCGTGGATCGTCTCCTGGCCCGGAAAGGGGATGCCGGCGCCGAGACTCGCTCCAATATACAGGCCATCCCATTGGAAGGCGGGCGCCGTCTGCGCGGCTGCGTCGTCGCCCCAGGCCAGCGGCATGACGGCGCAAATCGAAGCGAGCATGCGGCGAATGTGACGATCGATTTTCACGATGGCTGGGAACTCATGACGGTTCTGGCGTGTATCCTAAAGGCCTTGCTTGAGAGATGAGCCAAGCCGCGAGAGATGAGCCAAGCCGCATCGCGCGCGCTACAGCTCGCGAGAGTGATAACCTGTTATATAAAATTTCTGTGACGTAACGTTGGCCTTGATGATTGCCCTTGAGTTTGCTGCAACGAGACTTGTCTTTCGACGATTGTAGAATGTAAAGCGCCGCCGCCCCTTTACCGAGGCTCCGGCATACATGAGCATGACAATATCGCCGTCGCGCGGAACAAAGCTGAGACATTGTCGCCTCGCGCAGAAAAGCGCATAGAGCTGCGCGCGCCGCAGGCTATTTTCCGCTCGCGCCCCAAGCCTTTGCGAGGAACCGCATGACGCTGTCGAAATCCATGATCGCTTCGGTCCAAGTCGCATGCGCCCTTGCGCTCTTCGCCCTGTCTCCCTTCGCAGAGCCGGCGCGCGCCGATGGCGTTTTTTTGCAACTCGTCACGCCGGCCGATCGCGAGAAACTGACGAAATTGAACGAAACACGCGAACAGGCGTTGGCAGAAGCCCGCGCTGACGGAAACAGGGAATATCTCGATATCCTCGATCAAACGCTCGCCGGCGATCTGCTGTCGCTGCGCGAGGGGTTCGATCCGGTCGGCGCCTGGCGCTGCCGCGCCATCAAGCTCGGCAAGGTCGCGCCCATCGTTGTCTACAACTGGTTCGATTGCCGCATAACCGACGACGGCGCCGGCTGGTTTCTCGAAAAGCGCACAGGTTCGCAGCGCACCTCAGGCCGTTTCTACGATAATGGCGACAAGGAAATGTATTACCTCGGCGTTTTGAGCGTCGATGGCGATCCGAAGGTCGCTTATGGCGCCGCGCCCGAGAGAAACCAGATCGCGCGCGCCGTGCGTCCGGGGCCGAACCGTTTGCGCCTTGAATTCCCAATGCCGCAGTTCGAGTCGCGCTTCGATATTCTGGAGATGGAGCGCAGGAAGTAGTTTTTGCGCACAGGCCGCCAAACGCAGAAAGGCATCGGGATGATTTGCAGATTTTTCGCCAGGCTGCTCGTTTCTCTCGCGCTGCTTGCGAGCTGTGGACCGCTGGCTTTGGCGGGCGATGCGCCGCCCGCGACAAAGACCCTGACCCCGAAGGTTTTTCCGGTCGGCAAATGGGCGGAAGGGATCGCGGCGACGCCGCAGGGCCTTTGGGTGGCGGAGAGCGGCGCCCGCGCCATCGCGCTGCTAGACGCCAAAACCGGCGAGCTTCGCCGTCGCGTCGCGGTTGGCCGCCTGCCGGTGGGTATGCTCGCGGCCGCCGACGGCGTGGTGTCGGCGCTGGTCCAGACGGATCGCGCGATCTGGCGTCAGCCGGCGCGCGGGCGCGGCAGGGCGATTGCGGACCTGCCGGGATGTCCCAATGCGATCGCGCAAGCCGAGAGCGCGCTCTGGGTTTTGACGATGCCGGCCTGTTCCTCCGACAGCGCGCAACTTGTGCGAGTCGATCCCAAAAGCGGCGCGAAGACGACAAGCGCCCTTCTCGGCCAATGGGGAGAGGCGTTGGCGGCGGGCGCGGAGGCCGTTTATGTCGTCCATGCGCGACCGCCGGCGCTCGATATCGTCGACGGCAAAACACTCTCCGCGCGCACGTTTGATCCGCATGATCTCTCGCTCTGGGCTGTCGTCGCCGGGCGGGATCGCCTGATTGCCGGCGGCCGGATCAACAGCGACTGGAGCAAGGGGGTCGTTGCGTCGTTCGATCCCAAATCTGGCGTCGAACGTCAGCGATGCCTGGTCGATCAGATGATCGTCGCGCTCGCCGCCGATGAAAAGAGCGTTGTCGCCGTGGGCGAGAAGGGACGGCTCTGGGTTTTGTCGCCGAAGGACCTTTCAATTCAGGCCGTGATCGACCTGTCGACCGGGCCGTTCAAGGCGCGCGCGGCGGTCATTTCCAATGGCGCGTTGTATGTCACGAGCCAGGAACAGTTTGGCGACAAAGGCGCGGTGTTTGGGATTTCGGACTGGCGGTGAGGGGAGGCTGCCGTCGCCATAATGACCATGCGATGACGAACGGGGGATAAATATGCTTCGCGCGAGGCGCAAGGCGAAGTGTCGGATCGTCTGCTTCGACCATCGGCTCAATTCGCCATAGAACTGACTGGTATGTGAAACAAGCTGAGATGTACGGACAACCTCGGTCAACTCAATCAGTTAATCCATGTTGCGCATAAAATTTGAATCCAGGTCTGAAGCAGGTAAAAATTTGTGATGATTGTCTTGCGCCTTACGATATCGCCCTCGTGGCAAGACAAAATCATTTTACAGTCCCTCTCCCCGGCGCCATTCTCTGGCGCGCCTCCGCATCCCCGCCCGTCCTTGCGGGCGTCTAGCCTGCTGGCGCGTCTTCCGTCTCCGCCGGATGCGAAATCTTGCGGGTTTTGTTGCGGATGATTTTCTCGGAGAGTTCCGAATTTGTGATACTGATCAACGTTCCATCACGTCCGCGCAGGCGCGTTGATCGCATGCCGATTTCCTCGACCCGACCTTCGATATCTTTCGACTCGATATAATCGCCGACGTAAATCGATTTATCCATGTAGATGATCACGCCCGCCAGCAGATTTTCCAGCGTGGGCTTCGCGGCAAGCGCAAAGGCCAAACCGCCGACGCCAAGGCCGGCGACGATGCCGATCACCGGGAAGCCGGCGGTATTAAGACCCATGATGATGATGCCCAGCGCGCCGCAGACGCCGACAACGCGGCAGAGCAGACGGATGACGCTGGCGTCGACGTTCTTCGGGTTAAGACGGGAGAAATTCGAGTAGTTATTCGCTACGAGTTCGCTCAGCATGAAAACGGCAAGGCTGAGAGAAAGGTAAAACACAATCGAATAGATGATCGAACCAACGACAGCGCCCCGGGAGGTCAGACTTCCCCAGTCAATCGCCGCGACATTGCCGAATTTGGCGAAAAACATTGTCAATGCGGAGAAAATAAAAACGCGCCAGGGGCCCTCCGGCATGAGCCTTGTGAGCAGCCAGGGCGCCAGAAACAGCAGAATCAACGTCAGGCCAAATAGCGACCATTGCCATACAGTGTTGGTGTCATAGGCTTCGTGCCAGAAAGACGGTAGCTTGAAAATCGGCCCGGCGAAGGCTGGCGGCATGATTCCGCCGGGACTTTCCGTGTAAAATTTATAGGCGTTGAATTCCGTTTTCGGTTTCCGGTCGATGACCTTTGCATAGAGATAGGGCGTGTTCGCAACCGTCTCGGCCGTAAAGGTGTAATCGCCCATTCGCATGCCGGAAGCGATCTTGCCAATCTGCAAATATGTGCCGGGCACGACCCATAAATCGTCCTTCAGCTTGCGCAATGGCGTAGTGGGGTCGACTTTCGCCAATCTCATAATAGTTCGGATCATCAACGCGGTTTCGGCGCCGACTGTGTCATGCGACCATTCCGGCACCCCGGAGAGATCCATGCTGTCGATGATTTCATACATCAGGAAATCGATCCGCTTTCTCTCTTCGTCGGTTGGTTGCGGATACCACCAGCTATTTGTCTCCTCACGTTTCTTTTTGAAGAACTCCATATCGTCCCGGATTTCGTTGGTCGCCTTGATAAAGAAGGCAAGAGAACTTTCCGGCGTCGAACGATCGATTTGCGCTCCTGTCACATAGTCGGCGGCGGCGCCAGCCCACGCGGCTTGCGAGCCAATCAGACAGGCGAAAACAATCCAGATGAGCAGAAACCTCGCCGGCGTATTCATGCCGCCACGAACATCAGGATTCATAATTTCCCTCTGGCGATTATGTGTTTAATTCATATTCAGAGTGTAATTTTGCAATACATGCTATCATTTGACAACAGCCCGCCATCGAAATCGCAAACATCAGGCGTTCCGGCGTATGCGGCTGGATCCCGCTTTGCGTCGCCCGGGACCAGGCTTGACGGGAAAATTTTCCAGCCATTCTTCCTGCCCATCGCCTCCCGTGTGGCTCGTCCGCGGTTTCCCCCGGGCCGGAAGAGCCGCCAAACGGCCGCGCTGTCGATCTTCCGCAGCATCCTTCCGGCCTTTCGACGCCGACCGCCGCCGGGCGCGCTTCATGCGTCGGCCCAAACCCTATCGGACCGCCAACGCAGCCGCTCATCCGGACACGTCGTTACGCTGCGCCTTTCTCCCTGCGCTGCCGGTTTTTACGTGTTTTCGGTCAGCGTGAGCAGGATGTCCGAATACCAGGCGCAATTGAGGCCGAGGGCTTCGTCGATAACGACGTCGCGGCCGCCGACGTCGAGTCGCGAGGAGTGAATCCCGAGTAGGCGCCAGGGCAAAATGTTTTGCGCGCCGATTCGGGCGTCCTCGCGCATTACGACCGGCGCACCGCTCGTGCCGCGATGCGTGCGCGCGTCGGTGAGGAAATAACCGCGACCGTCGAAACGCAGGCCGAATGACGAGGCGATCACGGCCTGACGCACGATTGGCAGGTGGTGGAGCGTGTCGTGAAACCCCAGCGGAAACCCGACGACAAGCAGGGAACTGCCGATGTCGACGTGATCCTGCGGACCGGGCAGGCGGTCCGGCGTAAAGGCGTGGTGGATCATCGGGACGGGCAGGGCGTTGCGGTCGATCTCGATGGCCGCCACGTCGATCTCTCCGGCCCGATCCTTTCCCTGCCGCCAGATGGCTTGACCGTCCCGGTAGAGCAGGATCGAGAAGTTGGTCGATCTGGCCATGTTGTCGCGATCGACGTGCAACTCGATCTCGATGCGGTCGGGAAAATGTTGGCTTGGCTCGTCGATCAACACATGCCGGCTGGTCACGAGGAACAGTCGCGCGTCGCGTTCGAAAAAAAAGCTTGTAGCATTGGTCAGCGGTTGCTGTCGCAGAAAAGTCCGGATCGGGGCCGACGTGAGCAACAGCGTGTCGATCATATGATGCGTCCCCGATGATCCCGTTTGAGCGCGCTGCCGTTCATGCGCCTGTCTGGTAATTAAAGCCGGCGCGCCGTCCCTTGTTCAGGGCGACGGCGGCGTAACAAAAATCGTTTTCCAGTCCTTCTTCATGCTGATCACCGTCCAGTGGCGTTCGTCCGCCGCATCCAGCGCCTTGTCGAGACGGCCGATGGGCGTGGCGCGGTCGTAGCTCGCCTCGCGCCCGGCGTCGTCGTGACGCACGATCATGCCAAGACGCGGTCCCGGTCCCGCGGTCGTCCATTCCAGCATTTCGTAATCGCCGTCCGAATTACCGAAAGCGGCGATAGGCCGCCGGCCGATATGCGTATCGATGGCGACCGGCTTGCCCTCCTTGTCGTCGACGAAAACGATTTTGGGCTTGCGCCGCAGCACCGGCTTGCCGTCGGCGTGTTCGAAGCGCGTTTCGATGGTCGAGCCGACGACCTGTTCAGGAGGCACGCCATAGGCGCGTTCAGCGAAGGTCCGAACGAATTCGACGCCGCCGCCGGTGACGATATAGGTCTTGAATTGATTGGCGCGCAGATAGCCGAGCAGCTCCAGCATCGGCCGGTAGACGAGCGCATCATAGCGGGCCTTGAAGGCGCCGTGACGCGCCTTTGCGAGCCAGTCCTCGACCTCGGCGCGAAACTCCTCCTGAGTCTGGCCGGCGTGGGTCACGGCCATGAGCGCCATCAGTTCTTTGGCGCCGCCGGCGGCGAGCGTCTTGACGTCGCCGTCGAGCGCCGCCCGGAACGGTTGTTTCTTTCGCCATTCGGGATGTTTGGGCGCGAGCGCCTTCACCCGGTCGAGCGCGAATTGCAATTGCGTATAGACCGGCCACTCGGTCCACAGCGTCCCGTCGTTATCAAAGACGGCGATGCGCGCCCCGGGCGTCACATAATCCGGACCGCCTTCAGTCGTGACCTTGCGGACGAAATCGACGACCGCCTGTCTGGCGGGGCCGTCGTTCCAGGATGGCAACGGCTCCTGAGCGACAAGCGGCGTGGCGAACATAATGAGGGCCAGCGACACAAGCCACATCGCGCGCGGCGCGTGGACGGATGGCGTCGATTGCGAAGCATGTGATGACAAACTGGCCTCTCCCCGATGAATCATGACCCGCAACGATGAGCCGTCGCCGCCGCGCGGGATTTTCCCGGTCAATTATCGGTCGCGCGCAGGTCGCGCGCAACGGCGGCTTATGTCAACGCGCGCGGCGGCGCGTGTTCCCTTGCCGGTGGCGGCCACCGCGGGGCGTTGACTCAGTTCGCGCGAGATTTTTTGCGCCCGGGCCTTGTCGCCGGTCGGATATTATCGGAGGAGATTGTCGCGTTCCGACAGCGCCGCGAGCGTCGTGCCGTTATTCTTCCCCGCGAGAGTCATGCAAAGCTCCAATCCGCAATTCCTGCGCTCTGACGAGTCATCGCCACAGGCCTGGAGGCCGCAAAGCTGGACTGGCGGATTTTACCGGCTTTTCAATCGTCTTCGCTTCTTGCGCAAGGAGTTGCGTCTCTCCGAAGAGGTGTCTCTGGTCGGGACGGACTTTCTCGAAGGCCATATCAAGGTCGGCGGCGCCATCGCGCCCGGCTGTCTTACCATCGGCTTCTATCGCAGCGCGCAGGTCTCGCGACTCAGCGGCCGGGCCCTCGATCAACAGCGCATGGCGATCGCTTATAACGGCTGCGGCTGGGACGCCGTGAGCCGGGCGCCCGCCAGCGGGGTCGTGGTCTATTTCGCTGAAAATCCGGCGCGTTCGATCATGTCGGCGCGCGCGCATGAGTTTTTCATGGAGGCCGGGCGCGCACGGGCAGGCGCGCGCGTCGCCTATGCGTCTCGCCCCACAGCGATGGGCGCAAAACTCGAATGCGCGATCCGCTCAGCCCTGCAAATCATGGAAAACAACGACAACGATAGCGACCGTGAGAAGCTTTCCGCCTGGATTTACGAGGATCTTCTCTCATTGGCGTCCTGCGTGATCGACGATATCGCCGGGGGCGCAATTGAGCCCTGGCCCGGCAAGGGCCAAGCGAACCGATACGAGCTTGCCTCACGAATCGAAGAGCTTTTGTGGAGCGATCCGGAGACGGCGGAGACGCCCTTATTGTCTCTCGATGTGGTCGCCTCGATTTTCGGCTGCTCCCGGCGACAGGTGCAAATGGCTGTCCTGGAGAATTTCGGAGTGGGATTCACCGAACTCAAACGATGCATTCGTTTGCATCAGGCGTTCAGGGCGTTGAACGAAACGGATCGACATCAAAATATTTCAATGATCGCCCAAGTTTACGAATTTGATCATCTGGGCCGCTTTGCAAATTATTACATGCAAATGTTTGGCATGCTGCCGTCAGCTCAATTACGCGAGAGATGGCGCGGGTCCACGCCGGGGTCATAGGCCGCCTGCGCCGCCATTGAGGATTTGCGCAACGCCTGTCCGGCGCTGATCAACACGCCCGGCTCGTTGCGGCTGTAGCTGCGAATTTCGTTTAAGGTTGCGAACGCAAAAGCCAGACAGCCCAGCCAGGACATTATGGGGATGAAATTTTGTTTAAGGGCGCGCATGGCGGCAACTCCTGACGCTCGATTGTGGCCGCATTAGAGCCGGCGAAGCCTAAAAGTCTATAGTTTTAGTATTCTAAATTTACCGGGATTTGGAAGTATTCCCCGTTATCCGCTCCGGGAACGCATAAATTTTCTAATTCTGAAAATAGTTACAATTTTATCAATTGGTTAATAATTGAGCCTCCGCCCGGCCTTGTTGAAACGTCGGAGTCAAAAAAAGAACCGCCGGCGACGCCTGCGGTTCGAGGAGGGGAGGAAACGCCCAAGGAGGGCAGAAACAAGATTGATCCTGCGTCGCGAGATGATCAAGGCCCATTCGATCGCGACGGCGGATTCCGCCGATCTGTGGCGCAGGGGCGGCATATGTTGTATAAGTATCTGATATAATTTAAATATATTGTTTAGCTATCGCCCGAAAAAATTTTCGCATGGACCTTTTGTCGCAGGCGGAAGTCGTGTAATGAACTAGCGCCCACATGGGTTAGAGACTTTGGACCTAACCAGGCATTGCCCAAGTCGGGGAGGAGAAAAACGGATGCCGCCAGGCGTCCGTTTTTTTTTTGTGCGCCCCTCTGGGCTTCGTCGGGCAATATACGCGCCGCGCACTTCCGCGAGGGCGAGCAGGAGCAAACGGCATGTCAAAACTTTCCGGCGCATCCTTGCCCGGCATGACGGGCGGCGGTTTCTACAATCTTCACTCCACCCTGCAGGACGCCGCCATCCGCAAAGTTCTGCCGCTGTGGCGGGACGCGCTCAAGGACGTTGCGATTGCCGGTCGTTTTGTGACAATCGCCGACTACGGCTCCTCCGAGGGGCGCAATTCGATGGCCCCGATCAGCGCGGCGATTGAGATCGTGCGCGCGCGAGCGGGCGCCCAAATACCGGTGTCCGTCATTCACACGGATTTGCCCGGCAATGATTTTTCGACGCTGTTTCGCACGCTGATCGAGAGCGATGATAGCTATCAAAAAAAGGGCGCAGAGATTTACGCCTCAGCCATCGGCCGCTCCTATTTTGAGCAAATCCTCCCGGCCAACAGCGTCGATATCGCCTGGAATTCCTGGACGCTGCAATGGATGAGCCAAAATCCGGTCGAAGACCCTGATTTTCTGTTTGGGCCCAATAGTCCTCATGAATGGGTGCGCGAGGCCGTCACGCAACAACAGGAAAAGGACTGGCGCGCGTTCCTGAGCCTGCGTTCGATCGAGCTGGCGCCCGGCGGCCGGATGCTTTGCCTTTTTGGCTCCAAAGGCGACTCGACGCTCGGCTGGGAATGGATCCCCGAGGTCTTGTGGAATGTCGTTCAAGACATGTGGCGTCAGGGCCTTCTCTCCGATGAGGAGAAACTGCGGATCAATCTGCCGCTGGGGCCAAGGGACCTCGACGCCATCCGCCAGCCCTTCGATCAGGAGGGCGTTTTTTCCGGCTTGCGGTTGTTGCGGGCAGAGATCTTACAATCCCCTGACCCCTACTGGCCTGCATTTCAGAAGACTCAAAACGCCAGTCAATTTGGAGAAAACTGGAAAAACTTCATGAAAGCGGTGTTTGCTCCGGTGGTCAGGACGCAACTCGATCCCTCCGGAGACACGAGCGCGCGCGTCGATGAGATGTTCGAGCGTTTCGCCGCCGAAGTCGCCGTCTCGCCGAGAGAGACACAGCATTACGTGGGTCTGGCCATTGTCGAGAAAATTGACTCCGCCGGCTCAGGCGACAATCGACAGGGCCCGGATCTGCGAGCATTCTAAATCTCGCCATGGACGATCTGCACGCGCAACGCGGACAGCCTCGCCGCGAGCTTCTCGCAGCGGGCTCACGACTCTAAAGACTGTCTGGGACGGTCCAGGGCGCTTTTCGCCGAAGCGGAAACCGGTTCGATGTAAGAAAGCGCGACAATAAACCAGAGCCCCGATCTGATTCCATCAGATCAGGAAATGTTCCAGGCGTCATCCCGGCTGTATTCCGCCCAGGAGTCGCATGTCTCGTAGACGCGAACGGCGAAAAGAAGCGGTATTTGTTTTTCAACACGGTCGAAAATCCATTTGGCGATAATTTCAACAGTCGGGTTTGATAATCCTTCGATCTCGTTCAGACACATATGATCAAGTGAGGAAATGACGCTTCCCGCCTTGTCTTCGATTTCGAAAAAATCGACGATAAAACCGGTGGTTTTGTCTACGGGGCCCGAAAGAATAACCTCGGCGCGGTAGGAGTGTCCATGCATGCCTCGGCATTTGTGCGTCTCGGGAACGTGAGGCAAATAATGAGCCGATTCAAATCTGAACGTTTGAGATACCTTCATGTTTTATCCCTGCATTCTTCTTCCCTGATTGGATGTCGAACTCCGACCCCGGTCGACATGCCGCGCGGTTCCGCCGTCCCGGTATCTTTTGTTGCCAACAAATCATTCCAATGGCAAGCTATCGTGCAAGATGGCGTTTCATTGAACGGAAACATTGATAATGTCTTGGGCGGTCGGACTACCGGATGATCAAATATGCTCCTTCATTCTTCGAGCCGAAATCGAGATGAAGTGTGGCATGCACAAGTGGGAGCAATATCCAGAGCGTCCAACACGACTGCTTGTCACGGTGAAAATGTTCGCCGGATTGGCCGGCGGCCCTACCTCGGGACAGCGCTTCATAGACTATGATCCGCTGCGGGCTTATCTGAAATCGCTCGAAAACGGCGAGCATATCGCCAAACTCGAGACAATTGCCGACGGCATTGCTGCCACATGCTTTGCCGACAATCAAGTCGACGCTTGCTCCATTCGCATTCAGAAGCCCGACATCTTCAACGAAGCGGAAGCCGCAGGCATTGAAGTTTTCCGCAGCCGCCGTTCGTGGGAAAAAACAACATAGCGATAGCGGCCTTCTCTGCGTAATGAACCGAAAACGCCTCCTGCGAGGCTGGCAAATTTTTTATCCTGACTGCACAAAGCTTTCGAGCACCATTTTTCTGCCAGCCTTGTCGAAATCCACTGTGAGCTTGCCGCCATCGACTGCGGCGATGGTGCCCGGACCAAACTTCTGGTGGAAGACGCGCGTTCCGGCGCGAAATCGCGATGTTGTCGAGGCGCGGGCCATCACCTCGCCTTCAATTGTGGTCGGTTGTCTGCTTCGCGTGGGTTTGCCCGGCGTCGTTCCGGCCGCCGCATGGGCCCGGGCGCGGCTCCAGCCCGGCGAGGCGTAATCTGAATCATAGGCGTCGAAGGCAGAGAAACGCGATACTCCATAGGCGCCGTATTGCGAACCGCCCGGCGCCTCGACCACATCGATATGCGCCGAGGGCAGATTATCAATAAAGCGTGAGGGCGTCGTCGGTTGCCAAAGGCCGCGTATGCGACGATTGCTGGCGAAGAAAATTTTGGCGCGGCGTTTGGCGCGGGTGACGCCGACATAGGCAAGGCGACGCTCCTCTTCGAGCCCGGCGCGGCCCTGTTCGTCGAGCGCGCGCTGATGTGGAAACAGCCCTTCTTCCCAGCCGGGAAGGTATACTGTCTCGAACTCCAGCCCCTTGGCGCCATGCAGAGTCATGATTGAGACGCGCTCAGCGCCACTCGCTTCCTCGGCCTCCATCACCAGCGACACATGTTCCAGAAAGGACGCGAGATCCGGAAATTCCTCCATCGCGCGCACGAGTTCCTTGAGGTTGTCCAGCCGTCCGGCCGCCTCCGGCGTTTTGTCCTGACGCCACATCTCCGTATAGCCTGACTCGTCAAGCACCATTTCGGCGAGTTCATGCTGCGGCTTCGTATCGATCAGTCCACGCCAGCGATCCAGATCGCCGATCAGGGCTTTCAGCGCCGCGCGCGGCCTCGGCTTCATTTCCTCGGTTTCGATCATTGCGCGCGCCGCCTGCGTGAGCGGGACGCCCGTCTTGCGACCATAGTCGTGCAGGATGTTCAACGTCGCATCGCCGAGACCCCGCTTGGGTGTATTAACAATGCGTTCGAACGCCAGGTCGTCAGCGGGCTGAGCGACGCAGCGTAGATAAGCGATTGCGTCGCGTATCTCCATGCGTTCGTAGAAACGCGGACCGCCGATGATCCGATAGGGCAGACCGATCTCGACAAAACGTTCCTCGAACTCGCGCATCTGAAACGAGGCGCGAACCAGAATTGCGATTTCTTCCAGCGAATGGCCATGACGCTGCAACTGCTCGATATCTTCGCCGATGACCCGCGCCTCCTCCTGACTGTCCCAGACGCCGGTCAGCGTCGGTTTTTCGCCTTCCTCTCCATCTGTGAACAGAGTCTTGCCGAGACGGTCTTCATTATGGGAGATCAGATGCGCGGCGGCGGCGAGAATATGGCCGGTCGAGCGGTAATTGCGTTCGAGACGAACAATGGTCGCGCCCGGGAAATCCTGCTCAAAGCGCAGGATATTTTCGACTTCGGCGCCGCGCCAGCCATAGACGCTCTGGTCGTCGTCGCCGACGCAGCAAAGATTTTGCTTCCCCGGCTCGCGTCCCTGAGAAATGAGTCGCAGCCAGAGATACTGTGCGACATTGGTGTCCTGATATTCATCAACCAAAATGTATTTAAATCGCGCATGATAGTCGGCGAGGACGTCTGGATGTTCGCGAAACAAGCGAAGCGTCTCCAGTAACAGGTCGCCGAAATCGACGGCGTTGAGCACTTTCAGTCGCTCCTGATAGAGACCGTAAAGCGTCGCGCCTTTGCCATTGGCGAAGCTTTCCGCCTCGCCGGCGGGAACCTGTTTGGGCGACAGTCCGCGATTTTTCCAGCTATCCAGACGCATGGCGAAGGCGCGCGCCGGCCAGCGTTTGTCGTCGATATTCTCCGCCTGGAGAAGCTGTTTGATCAGGCGGATCTGGTCATCGGCGTCGAGGATGGTGAAATTGGGCTTGAGTCCGACCAACTCGGCGTGACGGCGCAAAATTTTAGCGCTGATTGCGTGAAAGGTGCCGAGCCACTGCATGGCCTGCGCGCCTTCGCCAACCAGCGTCTCAACGCGCTCGCGCATTTCCCTCGCCGCCTTGTTGGTGAAGGTGACGGCGAGAATTTCAAAGGCCCGGGCTTTCCCCAGCGCCATGATATGAGCGATGCGAGTTGTCAGCGCCCGCGTCTTGCCGGTGCCGGCGCCCGCCAGCACCAGAACGGGGCCGTCAAGAGTCTCGACGGCGGCGCGCTGCTCCGGATTGAGCCCCTCAAGATATCGCGGACGCCGCGCCAGCGCAGCGGCGCGCGCGGCGAGGCCGTCTTGTCGGGGGGCGTGGTCGTCGAATGCGGACACAAGATCTCCTGATGATTCTTGGCCAACATACAGGAGAGCCGGTCTGGAATCACGCAACGGCGCAGGGCTGGGTGTTGTCAAAGGCCTTATTTTACGCGAGTCTCGCCCCCGAGAGAAATTTCAAATGGAGCCCTGCGCGTGCGTTGTCGTTTTTTTATCGCCCCGGCTCTGTTTTTTGTCGCCTGTGTTTTCTGCATTCCCGGCGTAAACGCCTGCTCCCGGGTCACCTGGCTCGGACAGCAAGGCGCGGTGATCACGGGACGCTCCATGGACTGGCCCTACAGTTTCGGTTCGACTTTCTATCTCATTCCCCGCGGCCTTTCCCAGAATGGCGCCGGAGGCAAGAATTCGATTGAATGGGTGTCCAAATATGGCGTGGTCGAAATCGCCGGCGCGCTCAATCCCGGCGGTCCGATTAACGGCGTGTTCGATGGCGTCAATGAAAAGGGTCTTGTCGCCAACCTCCTTTATCTGGCGGAAACCGACTTCGGCCCGGCGCCTCGAGATAACAAACCGCGCCTTTCATTCGCAGCGTGGACTGAGTATGTGCTCGCGAATTTCGCGACAGTGAATGAGGTCGTCGACTTTTTCAGTTCCAATCCGCTTTATATCGCTCCGGTCAATTTTGGGCCGGGCGGCGCGGCGCACGCCAGCATCCACATGGCCGTTTCCGACGCCTCCGGCGACTCGGCGATTATCGAATATCTCAAGGGATCGCCGGTTATTCATCACGGCCGCGAACATCAGGTGATGACCAACAGTCCGACCTATAACGAACAACTCGTGCTTAACGCCTATTGGCGGCGCCTGAACCGGGATCAGGTGCTGCCTGGCTCTATCCAGTCGCAAGATCGCTTTGTGCGCGCGTCCTATTACCTTGAAAAACTGCCGCAAACCAGCGATCCCCGTCGTGCGATCGCCGGCGTGATCAGCGTCATGCGAAACGTATCCGTGCCATGGGGCGAGCCGGACCCCGATCATCCCAATCTTTCCCCGACCTACTGGCGCACGATCATCGATCAGAACAATCTTGTTTATTATTTCGACTCTGCGCTGAGCCCGAACATCGTCTGGGTTAATCTCTCGAAGCTCGATTTCTCGCCCGGTTCCGGCGTTCGCAGCATTGCCCTGGAGGGCGACGAGGACATCGGCGGAAATTTGAATGCGGCGTTCAAGCCGGCCAGGCCGGTGACTTTCCTTGCCCCGAGGTCAAGATAGTTGTCTTGTTCTTGTCGCATGATCGAGCACATAGACGCGTATCGCCGAGGATAAATTCGCCTCGCCGCGCGCCGCGTCGATCTGCAAGACAAGCCTTGCGATGGACAGACCTGTTTCTGCGGCGATGATTTTGAGCGCGCGCCAGAAGGCGTCCTCCAGCGACACGCTGGTGCGATGGCCGGCGATGACGATGGAGCGTTTGACGACTCGCGCCGATAAGGGCGGCGCAGCGCCCTGCGATACCGCATCGTTCACTTATCGTTGTCCGCCAGGGGCGTCCGCCGGTGCGATTCGAGTTTTATGGCGTCTTTTTGCAAAAGGGCGTTTGTCAGGTCGCGTTCGGCCCTGGGGCGCCCGAAAGCGGCGCGATGTTCCTGCGCTTTCTTTTCCGCCTCGCGACGATCGCGCGATTTTCGGGCGCGGCGCAGATTGACGACTTCTCCCATCGTCCTTTCCTGCTTGTCCATCAGGTCTTTTTGCGAAAGGCGTCGATCGAGATGACCTTGGCCTCGTTCGGCGACTCCTCATCCGAAGTGTTCTTGCTTGCGCCGCTTTCGGGGGCAGGTATGCGCAGCGGCTCCGGTGCGCGCTCAATCTTTGAGTCGGGGGCGGATAGTCCCGGGCCGGCGGGCTGCTCGCTCTCGGCTTCTTCCGCCGTCGCCTCGTCCGCTGTCTCGAAACGAAGGCCAAATTCGACGGAAGGATCGAAAAAGCCTGTCACAGCCGAGAAGGGTATGTAGAGATGCTCGGGCATTGAGCGGAAAGACAGCGTTACGCCAAATCCCTCAGCATCAACTTCGAGATTGGAATATTGATGCTGAAGAATGATCGTCAACTCATGCGGCCATTGTTCGGCGAGTCGGCGTGAGATTTCGACTCCCGGGGCATGGGTAAGAAAACTGATGGTGAAGTGATGCTCGCCCGGCAGATAGCCATTTTCGGCGACATCGCTCAGCACCTTGCGCATGACGCCGCGCATCGCGTCCTGCACGAGGAGATCGTAGCGAATAATATCTGCCGCCATCGACGCTGCGCCTGTCTGTGGGTCGCGCGAAGGCTCCAACGCCGATTGCGCGCAAATGAAGTGGAGGCTTCTGTTGCCAGGCGCCTCCGGGCCCCGCCTAGAAGTGCTAACCCCTAGGGCTTTGATCCCGGTATGGGCGCCGCATTACGCGGCGACGGCCACCGGAGCATAGTTGTCATTGGCAACTATAAGGTTTGACCCGATAACGGCGGTATCATGCCGAGCGAAAAATCACCCTTTACACCCTCGTCGATCCTGTTTCGCCCCCGCCGCAACCCATGCCGGCAACAGCATTCATGGGCTGGGGTGGAGGCGCCGGGTACCGCCCCCGGGTCCGAATGGTTTATTACGATGTCCGTTTATCGCCATAGCCGGCTTGCGCCGGCAAATGGAATATAGGCCGTTGCGTGGTTTTGCGAAAGGGGCCTTAAGCCTCGCCGACGCGTTTCACACTGCCGAAGCCCTTCGCCTCCAGCGAAAGATGCAGCCGGTTTTGCAAACCGGCGTCGTCGCCCCTGACCAGCAGGTCAGCATTGTCGGCGATGGCGTCGCACAGCGTCTCGACCCAGGGCTCCTCGTTTTTGGCGAAATCGTTCAGCACATAGCCGTGAACCAGCGCCTTGTCGCCGGGATGACCGATGCCGAGCCTCAGACGCTTGTAATCATTGCCGACATGAGCCGTTATTGACCGCAGGCCGTTATGCCCGGCGACTCCCCCGCCGGTTTTGATCCGGCATTTGGCCGGCGCGAGGTCCAGCTCGTCGTGCAGGACGACGATGTCGTCGAGACCGATCTTGTGGAAACGCGCCGCCTCACCGACTGCTCGGCCGCTCTCATTCATGTAGGTCTGGGGCTGGAGCAGCATCACCCGCTGTCCAGCGATGTGGCCCTCGCTGACAAGTCCCTGAAACCGGGCGCGAGGCGCGGGAAAACCATGTCGACGGGCGATGGCGTCAATCGCCATGAAGCCAATATTGTGGCGATTGCGGGCGTAGCCGCGGCCCGGATTGCCCAGCCCGACAAACAGCAACATGAAAAACCCCAGAATATGAAAATGGCCGGGACAGCCCGGCCATTAACACAACAGGCGGAGAGGCGCTTACTTCTTCTTTTCGTCCTTCGCGGGCGCGGCGGCCGTCGGCTCATCAGCGCCGCCGGAAGGCGGGTTGAGGCTGGCGACGGTGAAGTTTTTGTCCGGATTGGTCGGCTTGCAGCCTTCAGGCAGAGGGATCGCCGAAATTTGCAGCGAGTCGTTGAACTCGAGACCGGTAAGATCCGCAGTGATCGCCTCCGGGATGTTATCGGCCGGCACCAACATCTCGACAGAGTGATAGACGATGTTGAGCGTGCCGCCGCGCTTGAGGCCCGGGGAAGCTTCCTGATTGATAAAGTGAACAGGCACGTTGACGCGCAAGCGCGAGCCCGGCTTCAGGCGCAGGAAATCCACATGCAGCGGGAAGTCCTTGACGACATCGAGTTGGTAGTCGCGCGGGATCGCCCGTTCCTTCTTGCCATCGATGTCCAGTTCGAAAATCGTCGTGAGGAAGTGACCGGCGAAGATAAGTTGCGTCACGTGTTTTTTGTCCAGAGAGATCGGCGTTGGCGCTTCGCCGCCGCCATAGACGACTCCTGGTATACGGCCCTCACGGCGAACGCTGCGGGCGGCCCCCTTGCCGGTCCCGCTGCGCACCGTGGCCGCGAGCTTTTTGGTCTCGGCCATGATCGGTGTCCTTTACTAAAAGAAAAGAGCGCCGCTCGCCTCCAGGGGTGTCGGAAACAAGGCGCTCGGGCAGGCTTATAGGGGAGGGCTTGCGGCGAGGCAAGAACGCCTTCCGCGCCCCGGAACGCCGGGCATGTGAACGCAAGGCATGCGCGCGCAGGGCTTTCCATGCTTCAGCGTGAGCTTGCTGAGTCTTCCCTGGCGTGGGACTCCAGCGAGCGCACGGGCGTTTTTTGTCTCCCCGGCGCGGTATGCTAACGGAACCAGGACAAATCCATTCAGGGCGAGGGTTGATGTCTACAAATCATGGCGCGCGGCGCAGGATCGTGATCACCGGGATGGGCGCCGTCTCCGCCGCTGGCGTTGGAGCCGCGCCGCTCTGGGCGGCGGCGCGCGATGGCGTGTCCTGCATCCGGCCGCTGCGCAGCGAAAGGCCTTATAGCGGACGCATCAAGATCGCCGCCCAGGCGCCGGATTTCGATCCGACCGCCTACATTGCCGCTGAGCTTTTGCCCTATTGCGATCCCTTCACCCAATTCTCCATCGTCGCCGCAGATGAGGCCGTCGCCCAGGCCGGCTTTGCGCCCGAGGCGGTTGGCGGCGATCGCACGGCGGTGATCATTGGCACTGGCATTGGCGGGGCCAAGACCATCGACGACAACGCCTATCTGGAATACGAGCTGAAGGCGACCCGCGGCGACCCGCTCGCCGTGCCGCGCCTCATCCCCAGCGCCGCCCCGACCACTCTGGGAATGCGCTATGGCGCGCGCGGTCCAACGTTCGCGCTCGCATCGGCTTGTTCCTCGGCGGCGCAGGCGATCGGCGAGGCCTTCGAGATGCTTCTCGCCGGTCGGGCTGACAGGGCCATCGCAGGCGGCGCGGAAGCTTGCGTCACCAACGGCTCGATTCGCGCCTGGGAGATGTTGCGGGTGCTGACGCCGGACCTGTGCCGGCCGTTCTCGATCAAACGCAACGGCATGACCCTTGGCGAAGGGGCGGCGATATTCATTCTTGAAACGCTTGAGGCCGCGCTGGCCCGCGGCGCGACGCCGCTTGTCGAACTGGCTGGGTACGGCACCACAAGCGACGCCTTCGACCCCTTGCGCGCTGACGCCAAGGGAGCGTCGCGCAGCATGAAGCTGGCGCTGGAGAGCGCCGGGATCGCGCCCGGCGAGGTCGATTATCTCAACGCCCACGGCACCGCCACCTACGCCAATGACATCACCGAGTCTGAGGCGATGGGTATCGTGTTTGGCGACAAGCCGCCGCCGGTGTCCTCGACCAAGCCGGTCCATGGCCATGCGCTGGGCGCGAGCGGCGGTCTGGAGCTGGTCGTCACGATCAACGCATTGCGCGAACAAATCGCGCCGCCGACCATTAATTTTCTGGAACTGGACCCCAAATGCCCGGTCGATCCGATCCCCAATACGGCCCGAAAACTGCCGATACGGGTGGCTTTGACGAACTCTTTCGCTTTCGGCGGCATCAACGCGTCGCTGGTCGTGCGGGGGCTTTAGGGCCAATATGACCCAGCCGCCTCTCTCATGACCCCGAAAGACTCAAACAGCGGGTCCGGCGCCCAAAATCCGGCGGAATCCGGCAGGACACCGGCGACAGTAACTTCTGGCGCGCGCGGCGCCTCCGACTCCCCGGTCCAAAAAAAGTCCGAGGCGCTGGCGGCGGCCCTGCGCGCCAATCTGGCGCGGCGCAAGGCCCGCGTCCGCGCCCTGAGGGATACCGGGGCACCCGACGACAGCGAGGATTGATGGACAGGATAAAAATCACCGGCGGCGGACCGCTCGAAGGCGTGATCCCGATCTCGGGCGCAAAAAACGCCGCGCTGCCGTTGATGATCGCCGCCCTGCTGACGCGGGACACGCTGACCTTGTCTAACATGCCCCTGTTGGCGGATGTCACGCAGCTGGAGCGCATTCTCGGCAATCATGGCGTCGATTTCGCAATCTCAGGCAAGCGTTCCGGACAAACCGAAAACGCTGGCCGCACCGTGCATTTCACGGCGCGCGACATCGTCGACACAACCGCGCCCTACGATCTGGTGTCGCGGATGCGCGCCAGTTTCTGGGTGCTGGCGCCATTAGTCGCCCGCACTGGCGAAGCACGCGTGTCCTTGCCGGGCGGTTGCGCCATTGGCACGCGTCCGGTCGATTTGTTGCTCATGGCGATGGAGAGATTGGGCACGAGTATTGAGATCGAAAACGGGTATGTGGTCGCCACGGCTAAAAAAGGTCTTGTCGGCGGCGAAATCGAATTTCCCAGGGTTACGGTTGGCGGCACGCATACGGCGCTGATGGCCGCCGTTCTGGCGCGCGGGACAACGACGATCAAAAACGCAGCCCGCGAACCCGAGATCGTCGATCTCGTCAATTGCCTCAACAAGATGGGCGCGAAAATTTCCGGCGCCGGTCAGTCGACGATTATTGTCGAGGGCGTCGGATCGTTGCATGGCGCGCATCACGCCGTTCTGCCGGATCGTATCGAGACCGGCACCTATGCGATGGCGGTTGCGATGACCGGCGGCGACGTGCTGCTCGCCGGCGCCCGCGCTGCGGATTTGCAGGCCGCCCTCGACGTTCTCGAGCAGAGCGGCGCCACGATCATCTCGACCCCCGAGGGGCTGCGGGTCAAGCGCAACGGCGCCGGCATCGCCCCCGTCGATATCGAAACGGCGCCCTTTCCGGCGTTTCCCACCGATCTGCAGGCGCAGTTCATGGCGCTGATGACGCGGGCGGCCGGCGTTTCGCGAATCACCGAAACGATTTTCGAAAACCGTTTCATGCATGTGCAGGAGCTGGCCCGGCTCGGCGCGCATATCAAGCTTGAAGGAGATACAGCGATCGTCACCGGCACAGATCATCTCGAAGGGGCGCCGGTGATGGCGACCGATCTGCGCGCCTCCGTGTCGCTGGTGATCGCCGGGCTGGTTGCGCGCGGCGAGACGACGATCAATCGCGTCTATCACCTTGATCGGGGCTTCGAGCGGCTCGAAAACAAACTCCGCGCCTGCGGCGCCCTGATCGAGCGAATCAGCGGACACGGCTAGCGCGGGGCGATCACCTCCGCGCCGCGATCGGCGCGACATTATGCAACCGCTCGTCAACGGTGTCGAAGAAACGCCGCAGATTGCGCGCCGCCTGACGGATGCGCTGTTCGTTTTCGACCAGGGCCAGCCGCAAATAGCCTTCGCCATGCTCACCGAAGCCTTCGCCCGGCGCGACGGCGAGTTCGGCCTTCTCGATCAGCAATTTCGAGAACTCCAGGCTGCTCATCCCGCGAAAGCGCTCCGGCAACGGAGCCCATGCGAACATTGAGGCCCTTGGCGCCGGAATTGGCCAGCCGGCCTGCGCGAAGCTCTCGACCATCACGTCGCGGCGTTTGCGGTAGATCCCCCGCATTTCTCTCACACAGTCGTCGGGACCGTTCAGCGCCGTCGTTGCGGCGACCTGTATCGGCGTGAAGGCGCCATAATCGAGATAGCTTTTCACCCGCGCCAGCGCTGCGCAGAGCCGTTCATTGCCGACAGCAAAACCCATGCGCCAACCAGCCATCGAAAAGGTTTTCGACATTGAGGTGAACTCCACCGTCACGTCGATGGCGCCAGGAATCTGGAGCACCGAGGGTGGCGGATCGTCGTCGAAAAAGACTTCGGCGTAGGCGAGATCGGAAAGCACGAAGATGTCGTGCTTCTTGGCGAAAGCGACGAGATCACGATAGAAATCGAGCGTGGCCACTTCCGCCGTCGGGTTGGACGGATAGCAGACGACGACCGCGATCGGCTTGGGAATCGAGTGGATCATCGCCCGCTCCAGCGCCGAGAAATATTGTGGCGTGGGCGCCGAGGGCACGGAACGGATAACGCCGCCCGCCAGCAAAAAGCCGAAGGCGTGAATCGGATAGGAGGGATTGGGCACAAGGACCACGTCGCCCGGGGCGGTGATCGCCTGCGCCATATTGGCGAACCCCTCCTTGGAGCCGAGCGTCGCGACGATCTGGGTTTCCGGGTTCAGCGCGACCCCGAAGCGACGCTGATAATAATTCGCCTGCGCCCGGCGCAGCCCAGCGATGCCTTTGCTTGCCGAGTAGCGGTCAGTGCGCGGTCTTCCAGCGGTTTCGACCAGCTTGTCGATGACATGTTTTGGGGCCGGCAGGTCGGGATTGCCCATGCCCAGGTCTATGATGTCGGCGCCGCCGGCCCGCGCCCGCGCCTTCAGTCGGTTCACTTGCTCGAAGACATAGGGAGGCAGGCGTTTGATGCGGTAAAAATCCGTCATGGGCTTTCGGGGGTCGGTTCGGAGCGTGGCGCGATACTAACAATTTCTGACGGCTTCGCCAGTGCGGATCAAACCCAGCCGGCGAGTTCGCGACGGGACAGGGTTTCGAGCAGGTCCATGCCCTCGGGGCTGTCGTTGAGGCAGGGCAGTCTGGCAAAATTTTTGCCGCCCTTCTCAAGGAACAGATCGCCGATTTCAACGCCAAGCTCCTCAATCGTTTCGAGGCAGTCGGCGGAAAAGCCCGGCGCGACGATGGCGAGATTTTTGACCCCGCTCGCCGCCAGCTCGCTGACCATGTCGCTGGTATAGGGCATGATCCATTTCGCCGGTCCAAACCGCGACTGGAAGGACAGGCGAAGTTTCTCCTCCGGCAGATCGAGCGCCGTGCGCAACAGTCGCCAGGTTGTCTCGCATTGATCGCGATAGGGATCGCCCCTGTCGACCTGCGCCTGCGGCAGGCCATGGAATGAGCAGACGATAACGTCCGGCGCGAAGGACAAGGCGGATAGTTCGCGCCGAATGTTCGCAGCCAGCGCGCCGATGTAGGCGGGATCGTCGTAATAGGGCGCGCCGATGCGGATCGCCGGCTGTCGGCGCATCTTCTCCAGGACATGAAAAGCGTCGTCGGCAACCGAAGCGGTCGTCGAGGCGGCGTATTGCGGGTAGAGCGGCAGCAGCACGATGCGCGCACAGCCCTGCGCCATTAGCGCTTCAATCCGGCTCTGGATCGACGGAGCCCCATAGCGCAGGGCGTAATCGATAATGACCGGCGCGCGTCCAGCGAGGGCCCCGGCCCTGCCGGCAAGCTGTTCGGCCTGGCGGCGGGTGAAGGTTTTAAGCGGTCCCTCGCCCAATTCGTGGTTCCAGACCGACTGATAGGCTTTTGCCGAGCGCTTCGGCCGGGTGTTGAGAATGACGCCATGCAGGACCGGCAACCACAGAAAGCGGGGAAGATCGACGACGCGTGGATCGGCGAGAAACTGCGCGAGATAACGGCGCACGGCGGGCGGATCGGGCGCATCGGGCGTGCCAAGATTGACGAGCAACAGGCCGACCGGCGACTCAAGCGAACTCAAGGGCGAATCCTCTTAAAAGCCGCCAGTTCTTCCGGCGGCATCTGAAAAGCGTGCTCGGGTCCCGGAAAGGCGCCGGCGCGCACATCCTGCACATAGGCGGCGACGGCGTCGCGCATAGCCGCGCCGACCGCCCCATAGCGGCGATTATGTTTGAAATCCCGGGGCGTCAGTCCCGCCAGATCGTTAACGACCAGCACCTGACCGTCGGTCTCCTGTCCGGAGCCAATGCCGATGGTCACGGCGCCGATGTCGCGGGCGATCCGCCCCGCCAGCTCCTGAGGCACAAGTTCGAGAACCAGGAATTTCGCCCCGGCGGCGTCGAGCGCCAGGGCGTCGTCGTAGATTTTCGCCGCCGCCGCCGCGTCTCGGCCCTGCCGACGCTTCACCGCCTGGTGCTGGGATTCCAGACCCAGGTGGCCGCAGAGATCGAAACCGGCCTGCGTCAGCGCCGCTGCGATGTCAGGGCGACCGCCCTCGAATTTAACGCAATCGGCGCCGGCGCTTCGCAAGCGCCTTGCGCTCTCGATCGCCTGCGTCGGCGCTTCATAGGTGGCGTAGGGCAGATCGGCGATGACATAGAGGTCCGGGGCGCCGCGCCGCACTGCGGCGAGGTGATGGGCGATGTCATCGAGAGTCACCTCGCATTCATGCGCATAGCCCAGGATATTCACGCCAACGCTGTCGCCGACCAGAATAATGTCTGCGCCCGCCCCGGCTTCAATCGCCGCGGTCGGGGCGTCATAGGCGGTGACGACGGCGATCCGGTCGCCCCGGCGTTTCATCCGGGAGAAATGGGAGGCTTCGGGCACATCAAACTCCGAACGGCGCGGATTATTGCGCCGGGGCGGCCTTGCAGGCGTTCGGACGCAACGGAACCTGAAAGTCCTGGAGAGTCCCGGTGCATTTATCGCAGGCCGCGAGCAAGGTCGACAGCGCGGCGATCAGTGCAAATATTCCGATTTTACCGCTCATTTTTCCTCCCCAGCGCGTCACGTTGGGCTGTTTTGGGGTCGCCGGTGATGCCGCCCATCGTTGTTCCGGCTTGCCGCAAGCCGCCGGAGAGGGCTTTACATGTCCGACCGGGCGTAAAAAAGGCGATAACGCGCCGCGCTTGCATCCGGCGGAAAGCCGGGTATAAACCGGCCATCGCGACGTTCCCGGCCGGGGGCTGAACGGAAGCGCCGTAATTTCGGCGAGGGATTTCCCGACTTCCCGTGTCTCCGCCTTCGATATTGCTTGTCGAGCCTTTCCGAGGGCTCGAAGGGCTTTGCGCCGGAACGGCTGTGCGACAACGGAAAGGCCAGCCACCATGCCTCTTTACGAGCATGTTTATCTCGCCCGTCAGGATATTTCTCCCCAACAGGTGGAGACGCTGACAGGGCAATTCAAAAATATCATCACTTCGCTGGGCGGTACGGTCGGAAAGACCGAATACTGGGGCGTGAAATCGCTCGCCTACCGCATCAAGAAGAACCGCAAGGCGCATTTTACCCTTCTCAACATCGACGCGCCGCCGGCGGCGATCGCCGAACTCGAACGTCAACAGAGCATCAACGAGGACGTTCTCCGCATCCTGACGCTGCGCGTCGAGGAGCTGGAAGAGGGTCCCTCGGCGCAATTGCGCAAGCGCGACGATGACGAGCGTAGCGGCGAGCGCCGTGGCGCGGGCGGTCCGCGTGGCGATCGTCCCGAGCGTCGCCCGCGTCGTGAGGAAGGCCGCATTGAGGGAGAGATCGAATGACCACCGGAGCCGCTCGTCGTCCCTTCTTTCGGCGTCGCAAGTCCTGTCCGTTTACCGGCCCGAATGCGCCGAAGATCGACTATAAGGACACGCGTCTGCTGTCGCGTTACATCTCCGAGCGCGGCAAGATCGTGCCCTCGCGCATTACGGCGGTCTCCGCCAAGAAACAGCGCGAACTCGCTCAGGCGATCAAGCGCGCGCGTTTTCTGGGGCTGCTGCCTTATGTGATCCGCTAGGCGGATCGCTTGGTAAAATCCTCTGGAAAGTAAAATCCTTTGGAAAAATCCTGAAGCCGCGCTCCCCGGAGCGCGGCTTTTTGTTTGTCCTGCGCAACCCGGCGTTTAATGTAAAAACTGCTCTCGCAGGATCCGTTCCTCCAGAGAATGTCCGGGATCGTGCAGCAGGATGAGCCTGGCTGCGTGATCCGTTGCGATGTCGACGTGGGCGAGATCGCGAAATTCGTCGTGGTCGGCGACGACGGAGACTGGCCGCTTCGGCGCCTCCAGCACCTCGATCCGCACCTTGGCGTCGTCCGGCAACAGCGCCCCGCGCCAGCGTCGCGGGCGAAACGCCGAGATCGGCGTCAACGCCATGAGGCGCGTATCCAACGGCAGGATCGGGCCGTTGGCGGAGAGATTATAGGCCGTGGATCCGGCCGGCGTCGACACCAACACGCCGTCGGTGACAAGTTCCGCCATGCGCTCATGGCCATTGACCAGAATACGCAGTTTGGCGATCTGCGAGGTCTGCCGCAACAGCGACACTTCGTTGATGGCGTGAGCGGTAAATTCGTCGCCGCGCACATTCACGGCCTGCATCAGCAAAGGATGAATGATCGAGGCCTTTGAATCGGTGATGCGCTTGCGCAGGCCGCTCTCGCGGTACTGGTTCATCAGGAAGCCGACGGAGCCGCGATTCATGCCGTAGATCGGCTTCCCGGAGCCCATGTAGCGGTGCAGGGTTCGCAGCATCAGCCCATCGCCGCCGAGCGCAACGATGCAATCGGCGTCCTCTGGAGGCGTGTCGCCGTATTTTTCGATCAGTCGCTGGCGCGCTTCCTCCGCCTCGGGTGCGCCGGAGGAGATGAAGGCGAGTTTCCTGAACGTGCCGCCGGCGTCGCCCGAAGCGCCCATGATCGTTCGATGTCTCCCTGTCGGGCCGGAAGGGGCGCCGACGTTTCATGGCATACACCAGCCGCGCCGGTCTGGGAAAGCGTCGCCGAGGCGCCGTTTGGATTAGTCGCGCCACAGCCAGGCGGCGCCGCGTACGCCGCTTGAATCGCCGTGGACATTTCGCCGAATTCTGGTGTCGAGAACGTCGGTGAAGGCGTGCTCTGCGACTTTTTCTTCAAGCCCATCGTAAAGACAGGCGATATTGGAGACCCCGCCGCCGAGCACGATCGTATCGGGATCGAGAATATTGACAATCATCGCCAGCGCGCGCGCCAGGCGGTCCCGGTAGGCGTCGAGGGCCGCCAGCGCCGCGGCTTCTCCCTGTGCGGCGCGTTCGGCGATTTCGCGACCGCTCGCCGACGCGCCGGCGCGTTGGGCGTAATCGCGCATCAGCGCCGGACCGCAGAGAAAGGTTTCGATGCACCCCTCATGACCGCAGAAACAGCGGTTGCCGGGATATTCGTCGCGCATCATCCAGGGCAACGGCGTGTGGCCCCATTCCCCCGCGATGTGGTTGCGTCCCTCGACGATCTTCCCATCGATTACCAAGCCTCCGCCGACGCCGGTGCCAAGAATAACGCCAAAAACCATGCCGGCGCCGGCGCCGGCGCCGTCGACCGCCTCCGATAGGGCGAAGCAATTGGCGTCGTTTTCAAAACGCACAGGACGCGCCAGCAGCCTGGAGAGATCGGCGTCGAGCGCTTTGCCGTTGACGACAGCGGTATTTGAGCCGCGGATCAGGCCGCTATGCGTCGACAGTTCGCCCGGGCCGCCAACCCCGACGCGGCCACACCGGTTGGTTTCAAGTTCGATCTCATGCACGAGCGCTCCAATCGCCCGCAGGATGGCGTTGTAATCTTCGGAAGGGGTGGGGACGCGCCGCCGCGCTTGTATCTCGCCTCTGTCGTCTAGGGCGATAGCTTCGATCTTGGTGCCGCCGAGATCGACGCCGATGCGCAGCGGCGCATTATTCATGAGTTCAGGCTCATTGGCGCTGCGCGCGATCGAGATGCAGGGCTGTCGAAAGATGCTCGACGGCGTCGGCGTCAATGCGCGCCGAATCGAGGTCGAGCCCCTCCGTTCTGGCGTCCCGCCATTGGGCGCCGGTGAAATCGGCGCCGGCGGCGTCTGCGTTGACCAGCGTTGCGCCCGCGAAATCGACGCCGGCGGCATGGGCGAACCGCAGATCGGCGCTTGTCAGATTGGCGTGATGAAAACGGGCGCCCTGGAGTTGCGTCGAGCGCAGAACGGCGCGCATCAGTCCCATAGACTGGTTTTTCATGTCCGCAGCGAGATCGGCGCCGTCGAAAAGCGCGCCTCTCAACGAGGCGCCCGTAAGATCGCCGGCGAGGCGCGCTTGCGAAAAATCCGCGCCGTCAGCTTTCATGCGTTGCATCTGCGCGGCGAAGGCGTGCGCGCCCCTGAGCGAGGCGCCAATAAGGTCGGCTTCGATCAGCCACGCCTGATCGAGAATGGCGCCATCGAGCGTCGCGCCCCGGAGCTGGGTGCGGTTGAGGCGCGCCGCGCGAAAATTTGTCCCGGAGAGATCGAGATGCGAGAGATCAAGACCGTTGAGGCTTTTGCCGGAAAAATCGAGCGTCGCGCCGGCTGGGCGCGCGGCGATGGCCTTCTCAATGTCTGCGCGGGTCAGTTCGGATTGCGAATACGCGGGCTGCGCAAGATCGACGCCCTGCAACATATCCTGCGCCCGCAATGGCGGGGCCAGCAGCATGAGCGTCAGAAACGCGGCCCGCATTCGTCCGGACATCAGACCATTCCTCCTGGCCTTCGCAGGCCTTCAGGCGACATTGGCCCGGCGCCTTTCGTTGGCAAGAGCCTGAGCCTGTTGCACCCATTTGCCTCGCTCGACGCGCCCCGGCGCCTCCAGAGCAGCGCTGATCCAGCGCGCATTATCGAGGCTCCAGACAGCGATCTGATCGTAATGGAAGACGCCCAGCGCATGCAATCTTTCGCGGCTCTTCGGACCAAGGCCCTTGATGCGGTCGAGATCATCGGCGACGCCGTTGCGCGGCGCAGGCAGCAGCGTCGGCGCGACGCCGGTCCGGGTCGGCTGACGACGGTTGCGGCCGGATTTCGGCGGCGGCAGCGTGGCTTCGACGCGACGCATTTCCGCAAGGACAGCGTGGAGTTCGGCGGAGGCGCCGGGAATGTCGCGCGGCGCTTCCTCCCTTGGGACGATTAACGGCGCGACGCCCCGCGCCGCGCCCCGCCGGGCCTCGGGGTCAAAGGTTGCTTTCGCCAGAGGTTTGATCACGCCCCCCAGGGCGATCCCCAGCGCGCAGGCGAGACTGGCGAGCAGCGTGATATCGAGCGTCAGCGCCGAGCGTCCCTGAAGCGCGCCGGCGCCAGTGGCGACGGCGCCGACAACAAGCATCATTGCGCCGGCGACAATGATCCAACCTCCGGAGAAACGAACGTTGCGATCAAGACGAAACGTAAAAAAACCGATCAGCGCGCCAAGCGCGACGGCGCCGGCGAACCATGGCCAGCCGAGCGTGAGCAAATAGGTCATGACTCCGTTGCCTCCGGCCAGTTATTTCATGGCGAATTCGATGCGACGGTTACGCGCGCGGTGGTCTTCGCTATCATTGGGAGCCACAGGCCGTGTCGAGCCATACCCCGTCGCCGACAGCCGCGATGGATCTGCGCCGGCGCGCACCAGACGATCGACGATCGCCTGGGCCCGACGCTTGCTGCGCGCACGTGTAAGCTCCTCTATGCCGTTGGCGTCGAGATGTCCGCTGATTTCGAGGTTGGCGTCCGGACAGCGTAAGGTCGTTTCCGCCAGTTTTTCCAGGATGGGCGTCGACTCCGGCGCCAGCGCAGTGTCGTCGGGCGTGAATCGGAAGTCTGATTGGGAGAATGCGACAAAAGCCGCCCGACAGGCGTCCGCCGTCAGCGGCGCGTCCAGTTCTTTTGCATTCACGCGGCTTTCGCCGCGAAAGCCTGGCGGCAGTGCGCCGGCAAGGGTTGCGACGACATCGCTTTGCGTTTGCGTGTTACGGGCGACGCCGGAAAGAGCGACGGCGGAGTCATTAATCGTGACGTCGCCGGTTTCCAGACGCGCCAATTGATCGAGCGCGGCGTCGACGGCCTCGATGTAATGCGCTGGCGCGCCTCTGGCGACGCTCAGATGGTCGTTCATCGACGCATCGGGGAAGCTGCGTCGGGCAAGATCGACGATCCGCTTGCGCGTTGACTCGTTGGGCGCGTGACCGGCGAGAGTTACTGCCTCCTCCGCATGCGACACAGTAAGACGATAGGGGGCGGCTGGACCCGACTCGACGTCGACTTTCGCGATCAGGAAGCCTTTTGGGAGCTTTTCCCGCGCGGTTCGCGTCACCGCCTCGGCGTCGATATTCGCGCGTCCCTCGCCTATGATCTTCAGCGATGCGCCCTCCAGCGTCGCCGTGCCCGTCGCCAGTCGCCCGAGTGCGGCGAGCGCGGCGTCGACTGCGCCGGCGTAATCCCCCTGGGGCGCGCCTGACCCGAGGCGCAGGGAGTCGGTCACGGTCGCGCCCTGTCCGAGCCCGGCGGCGCGCGCAACGACGGCGTGACGCAGATCGGCGTCCGGGAGGTGTCCGCCAAGCGAGATCGCGCCCGAACCAATGCTGGCGGAGAAGACATATTGAGCGACGCGCGGCGGCAGAATTTCGCCGCTGAAAGACTGCGCGCCGGCAGGCGGCGCCTTCAGCGCGTTCAGCGCTGCTTCATAGGCGTAGTCGTCACGCGCTACGCCGCTGATCGTCAGCGTCGCGTCGCTGAGGGTCGCTTGCGCGGGATCGAGACGCGCCAGTTGATCGGCGGCGAAATCGGCCAGTGTGTCGAACGCCGCGGGGGCTCCCGACGCGTAGGAGGTGAGATCCTCGACGCTCAGGCCTTCGGCCAAGAGTCGCGCGACAAGTTTTTCCTTTTCTTCCGTCAGCGGGACGTGGCCGGACAACGCGGCCTGATCGCCGCGTCGCGAGAGGCTCAATGCGAAAGGATGCGCGGCGGAAAGGGTCGTGGTTGCGTCGCTCAGGCTACGCAGACCGGGATCGGCGCGCAGTTTCGCAAAGACGCTTTGCTTGTCTGTGAGCGTCAGTCCGCCGACAAGCATGTCGCGTCCATGGACTTCGATCCGGGCCTTCGCGATGATGTCGGAATGTTGCGCAATCAGCGCTGTGGCGCGGGCGGCGAGATTGGCTTCGATCCGGGGCGTCAGATCATTGACCGCGCCATAGACGAGGGCGACAAGGATCGGCAATCCGATCCACCATTTTCTGGGCTGATGCATGGCCGTCCCGGAAGGAGAGAATCAGCAAAGACGCGCACACTGGGTCTATGGTCTCGCAGAGGTCAGGCTTGTCAAGATCGCACACCGCTTTTGCGGGCTGCGCGCGCGCGTTACCGCGAGGGGATGCGGACCGCCTTGACGCGGCGCGGCGTGGATGCAGGCGTCGACATCGCATCGGGGGCGGGAGCCGGCGGCGCGGCTTCCTCTGCGAGCGGCGGCGTGGTTTCGCCGGGCTCGGTCGGTTTGGGTGCGACCGATTGCGCCGGCGGCGCTTCGGCGACGGGCGCAGGTTTGGCGATGTTGATCGGCGGCGCTGGGCTTTGAGCGAGAAAGAAGATCAGCGCAGCGCCCATCGCGTAGGCCAGAGCCCACATCAGAAATTTGCCGATGACTTTCACGGCGTCCCCCGGTCGGCGTACGATTCTTGCCTTTGATCCTAGCATTATTCGGGGCGCCCACAGACTGCCCGGAAATTTTATGCGCAAAATGCGACGGTGACGCGTCGTTTCATTTGAGCCTCCTGTCGCCAATGCGTCAATCTCGCCGATTTGAAAATCATTTGTGCATTCGGCCCGGCTCGTCCATTGTCTCCACGGGGATCATCATTATGGAGATTAGTGACTCGTGGCGGAATGGAGTTCTAGCGTCTATCTGGAATTTGAACGCGAGCGCACCCGCGCCGCGCGCGATCTGCTGGCGCATATCTCAATAACGCCGAGGGGCGGCGTCTTCGATCTGGGATGTGGACCCGGCAACAGCACCGAATTACTGTGCGCGGCCTTTCCAAACGCCGATGTTGTCGGCGTCGATCTGTCCACCGACATGCTGGCCTCGGCGAGAATCCGGCTGCCCTGCGCACGATTTGTCGAAGGCGATATCGAAACCTGGCGTCCATCGGCGCCCGCCGGTCTGATTTTCGCCAACGCCTCGTTGCAATTTGTCGCCGATCATCGGGAGCGCCTGCTCCAGTTTGTCGATTGCCTCGCCGACGGCGGCGTGCTGGCGGCGCAGATGCCTGACAATATTCATGAAATTTCGCATGCGCTGATGCGGATGGTCGCTGCTGACGGCCCCTGGGCCGACAGGCTGGTGCCGATCGCAAAAACCCGGATGCTGGTCGGGCCAGTAGAATCCTATTATGAATTGCTGAAGGATTGCGGCGCGCAACTCGATATCTGGCGCACCACCTATGTCCATCCGCTCAAGAGCGTCGACGATATTGTCCGCTGGTTCGAGGGATCGGCGCTGCGTCCGTTTCTGGATGCGCTCGGTGACGCTGAACAAAAGGCTTTTCTCTCGCGCTATCGCGATGAACTCGCCGACGCCTATCCGCTTCAATCGGACGGGCGCGTCTTGCTGCGTTATCCGCGACTGTTTATTGTTCTCCGTAAATGAACTTTGGGTCGCAGATCCCCCCGCGCGCCTGCTTAGCGCTCCGGGCTTCTCCGCAGGACGCATCGGAATTTGAGTCATGAACGAACCCTCGGCGATCCGCTTTTTTCATGTCTGGGACACCTATGCGCGCGTTGTCGGCGGGAATTACATGTTTCACCGCGAGCTGGGCGCGGCCTTGCGCGCGGCGTTGGTTGCGCGATTTCAGGGGCGGCCGTTCTCGCTGGTCGATCTGGGCTGCGGCGATGCGGCCACGCTGGCGCCCATTCTTCTGGACATGCCGGTGAAAGCCTATTTCGGCGCCGATCTTTCTCAGCCGGCGCTGGCGTTGGCCAGACAAAACCTTTCGGATCTGGCTTGCACGGTCGAGTTGCGCCACGCCGACATGCGCGACGCGCTCATCGGTCTGACGGGGCCGGCTGATGTGATTTATTCCAGCTTTGCGTTGCATCATCTGACGCGCGACGAGAAGGCGGCGTTTTTTCGCGCCGCGTCTCAGAAGCTTGCGCCTGATGGCGCAATGATGCTGGTCGATATCGTGCGCGAGGAAAACCAGCCGCTCGACGCCTATCATCTCGCCTATACCCGCTGGCTGCGGGCCACGATGACCGGACTCGACGGCGCCGAACACGAAGCGATTTGCGAACACATCGTCAACAATGATTTTCCCGAACCCTGGAGCGAGATTGAGGCGATGGCGTCCAATGCGGGTTTGCGTCCGGCGTCAGTGACGACGCCGCAAATCTGGCATCGGCTGATGGTGTTCGAGCGCGTATGAGCCTGCATGATTTGCCGCGCCCGGGCGCAATGGACGACCCAATCGACGGCGTGGAGGTTCAGGCGCGGGTATTTCGCCGGCTCGTTCCCTTTCTGATCATGTGCTACTTCGCCGCCTATCTCGATCGCGTGAATTTGAGCTTCGCGGCGGCGACGATGAATAGCGATCTGAAGTTTTCGCCCGCTGTCTATGGATGGGGCGCCGGCATATTCTTCATGAGCTACGCGCTGTTGGAGACGCCGAGCAATTATATTCTGCATCATATTGGCGCCCGTATCTGGATCGCCCGCATCATGGTGACCTGGGGGGTCGTGTCGGCGGCGCTGGCTTTCGTGCGCGATGAAACCGGCTTTTATGTCCTGCGGTTTTTGCTGGGCGCGGCCGAAGCGGGCTTTATGCCGGGGATTATCCTTTATCTCACCTACTGGTTTCCGCAGGCGCAGCGCGGGCGCATCCTCGCCGCCTTTCTTTTTGCCGTGCCGCTCGCCACGGTGATCGGGGCGCCATTGTCCGGGGCGGTGTTGTCTTATGCGGAAGGCGTTGGCGGCATGCGCGGCTGGCGCTGGCTTTTCATAATCGAGGCGGCGCCGGCGATCGTTCTGGGCGTCGTCGCCTGGTTTTATCTTACCGACCGCCCCCAGACCGCCGATTGGCTGGCGCCGGCCGAGCGCGATTGGTTGACGGCGCAGGTCGCCGGAGAGACAGCGGATGCGGACGAGCCCGGAGTCTTGCAGGGGCTTCTTCCAGCAATGATTGCGGCCATGATTGCAGCCCTGCAAGACCGGCGCGCGCTCTGGCTGGGGGTCGCCTATTTCGGCGTCGTGTTGGCGCTTTACGGTCTCGGCATGTGGTTGCCGCAGATCGTTGATGGCTATGGTCCCGGTCCGCTCGTCGCCGGCTTTGTCACGGCCCTCCCGTTTCTTTGCGGAGCCTTCGCAATGCTCTGGTGGAGCCGGCGCTCGGATCGTCGCGGCGAACGGGTCTGGCACACGGCGCTGGCGGCATGCGTGGCCGCTGCGGGATTGGCTGCTGCGGGATGGGCCGCCGCCGCATCGCCGATGGGGGCCACCGCCGCCATATGCCTTGCCGCCATCGGCGTTTTTGCAACCCTGCCGCCGTTCTGGGCGCTCGTCACCGGGTCATTCGACGGCGCCCGCGCCGCTCTCGCCATTGCGCTGATCAATTCCATCGGCAATCTCGCCGGCTTTTTCGGACCCTGGATGGTCGGCTGGATCAAGGAGGCGAGCGGCGGCTATGGTCCGGCGCTGCTGGCGCTGGCGTCGGGGCCGCTGGTCTGCGCCGCGCTGGTTGTCTATCTGGGTCCGGACAGCCCGGCGCCGGTCTTGAACGGGCGGCGGGATTAGACCGGACAATCGCGCAAAAATCCGCATTATGACGGGCAGAGGAGAGCCGAGATGAGAGTTTCGCCGGGTCTGACGTTGGGCGCGATCCTGTTCGCCGTGACGCCTGCGCCGATCGCCATGGGCCAGTCGAACGCCTACGACACCATAACGCGCGCGCTCGATCTTCGCGCGCAAAAGCTGGTCGCCGGCGACGACGAAAAAACCGTCGCCCACAAGATGGGCCGGGAGCCGGACGCCATTGAGGACGGCAGATGCGAAACGCCGCCACAGGACTGCAAGGTCTATGAATATCGTGACGCGGAAGACAGCGTTTTCCTCTATTTCGCGCGTTCGGCGCGCAAATCGGAGGGATGGATTTTCCGCGGGTTTTACCGCCAGGGATTCTGGCGGCCCCTGAGCCCCGCCGAAGTCATAAAATAGCCAGGCCGGGTCGGGGGTTTTGATATTGACAGCCGCGCCGTGACCGCCGCATATGCCGCTACCGTCGGCTTCAACCCGGAGCCGCGGCGCGCACCGGCGGATCGCCGGTCACGCGCGACGGATGGGGGAATGTCCCGAGCGGCAAAGGGGGCGGACTGTAAATCCGCTGGCTAAGCCTTCGTAGGTTCGAGTCCTACTTCCCCCACCACGCGCCCGAGATCGACTGCAAATCCAATTCCGCCTGATTGAACCCGCATCGCCCTTGTCGGGCCCATTGCCCCTTGCGGGTTGGCAAGAAACCCGGCGACGATGTCGTTGGTTTCCCCGGCAACCCACAACTTCCTCTATTTTACAGACGCGAAGGCCGGCGCGAGGCCGAACGCCGCCGCCATGAGATGGAGCGAATCCCCGGCTGTACCGGTTGCCTCTAGGCCCTGCGTCTTAATTCGCGCCATGAACGCGCCAGTCTCTGGGAGACGATCCCGTCCGCACGCCGGGGTTGATCGCTAAACGCCAGTATCTTTGGGCGTTGTTGGGAGCGCATGGGAAAGCCCCGGACGCAGCGAGCGTCGGACGGCGGGCAAGTTATACCGCTTCCTGTCCCGCCGCCCACGGAAGCGCGGTGGTTGCGCGACGGTTTGGAACTCAGGCGCTAGTCCGAGTCTTGCGCAAATTCCGGAATCTCGATTTCGATGACCCTCACGCCTTTTTCTCTCGCGAGTTCCAGCATCAGTCGGGTCGACTCGCCGCCGCCGAAGGCCAGAATCAGCTCCGGCTGACAACCCTCAAGCATGCGTGCGTTTCGGGCTTCGAATGTCTCCATGACATAGTCCGACGAACGTTTTTTTTTCCCAAACGACGTCAACGAGGCCAAGAGAGCTGATTTAGGAAACTTGAGTCTTCGCCAGCCCATAGTCTCGATATTGTTGGCTCTGGCCCAGTTCAGGCCGACGCTTCCTGCGCCGCCTTCTTCACCACCGATTAACAGCGTGATCGGCGTTTTTTCATGGAGCCGGGAGAGATAACCGGTCACGAATTTGCGTTCGAAACTGGCTCTCGAAAGATCTTTGGCGGCAGCGGGGCCGGTCAGGCCCGGGCTAACCTGTCCGACGGTTCTGGAGCCACAAACTAGCACTTGCACGTTAGTTCCAATCCAGAGGTGAACTTGTGTTTAACTCTGGCCACTTTTGATTAGCTTATATAACTACGAGTTAACATTAGTGGGATTTTGTTGCTGTATCGTTTCTGAGGGTCTCTGATAGTTAATTTAGTTTTCTGTGAGTTCAACGGCGGCAACGGGCGCTGTCGCATAAGCGTAGCAAAAATATTCCACCCGGGCCCAGGTTTTCGAATTAAAAATCTATTTCTGCGTATTGAGAGGCCGGCGCCATGCCCGGAACACGGTCTGCGAGCAGCGACCGAAACGCCGGCCGGGATTTGAGACGCTGATACCATTCCTTCGCAGAGGCGTGCTCGCTCCAGGGCGCGTCGTCAAGATAATCGGCGCAGGAAAGATGCGCGGCGGCTGCAAAATCGGCGTAACTCAGCCGATCGCCGGCGAGCCATCGGCGCAGGCCGGCGAGGGCGTCGATGTAGCGCATGTGATGACGCAAATTGGCGCGTGCCGCCCGCACGGCGTCCATATCCGGCGCGCCGCCCTGCGATGCGTGACGTTTGAAGATTTTCTCCTGCACCAGCCAGCTTGTCGCTTCGGCGTCCAGTTTGACGGTGAACCAGTCGACAAGCCGGCGCACCTCGACTCGCTGCCGCGGGTCGGTCGGCATGAGACGCCGCGCCCCGAGCGCCGCGCCGGCGATGTCGTCGATATATTCCATGATCACGGTTGCGCCGGGCGCGACCGTTCCATCGTCGTCGACAAACACCGGAGTCCGTCCGGCGGGGTCGAGCGCCAGAAACTCCGGGCGACGTTCGGCGACGCGTTCTTCGACCAGTTGGACCGGAACGCCATATTCGCCGAGAACAAGACGCACGAAACGCGATTGCGGGCAAAACGGGTGATGGTGGAGAACGGGCATAGTTTGTTTCGTTGGGCTGTTTCGTTCGCTGGACGGGACGCGGGCCGCCGCTTTGGTTATGATGAGAACTGTAAAATCGCCGCCCGCTTCGCGGGCGGAGACGGCGGCCGTCCGATTGCGGTCTTGAGAATCAGGGATATGGCATGATTCGTCCGGTTTTCGCACTCTCTCTCGCCCTTTGCCTGGGGGGCGTTTTCGGCGGTGAGTCGGTCCAGCCGGCGTTTGCCGAACCTTTGAAGGATTCTGTGCCGAGCGTCTCGGTGATCGGCGTGGCCGAAGAGGATGTCGCGCCAGATCAGGCTACGCTGAATTTCGGAGTCGTCACCGAGCGCGCGGCGGCGGCTGAGGCGGCCAAAGAGAACGCGCGCATCGCAGCGGCGATTCTCGATGAGTTGAAGACCCTGGGCGTCGTCGACGCCGACGTGCGCACGCAGGGGGTGACGCTCACCCCGGTCACCACGGAGGAGCGCGATCTCAAGGGCAAAACCATCGGGATCAAAAAACAATATGTCGCCCGCAACGATCTCAGCGTGCGCGTGCGAGAAATTCAGCGCGCCGGGGAGATTGCGGGTCGACTTATGGACAAGGGCGTCAATAGCCTCCAGGGCGTCGAATATGATTATTCCCAGCCCGAGGCCAAGATGGATGAATTGCGCGCCAGGGCGGTGAAGGACGCTGAACGTCGCGCCCGCGTTTACGCCGAGGCGGCGGGTTTGCGTCTGTCGCGCGTGCTGGAAATTCGCCCGGCCGACGAAACGTCGCCCTTTCCGCATCCCTACGCGATGAAGGCCGCCGCTGCGCCAATGGCCGATAGCGCGCCCCCGATGCGTCCCGGCCTCCAGAGAATCAGCGCACGGGTCAGCATGGTCTGGGCGCTGTCGCACTGAGATAGATGTCCGGGTAAGGCGTCTTGCCGGTGGAGAGGCGTCTTTCTGGAAAGGGCGTCGTGTGGAAGTGGTCTTGTTGGACCTGAATCGCGCTCAAGCATCGTCTCGCGAGAGCGCCGACCCGTTTTATTCGCTTGCCTTATCCGCGGCCGCGATAGCCCGGCACGCCCTGCTCGGGGAGCCACAGGCCCTCGGGCGGCGCGCCGGTCTGCCAAAATACGTCTATTGGAATGCCGCCGCGCGGAAACCAGTAACCGCCGATGCGCAACCAGAGCGGTCTGGTCGCGGCGACCAGATCGCGACCAATACGCAGGGTGCAATCCTCGTGAAAGGCGCCGTGATTTCGGAAGCTTCCCAGATAAAGTTTTAACGCTTTCGACTCGACAAGCCAGTCGGCCGGAACGTAATCGATTACGAGATGGGCGAAATCCGGCTGGCCCGTCACCGGACACAGCGAGGTGAATTCCGGCGAGGTGAAACGCACCAGATACGACACCCCTTTATGGGGATTGGGCACGAGATCGAGTTCGGCCTCATCGGGCGAAGCCGGCAGCGCCGACTGTTTGCCGAGCAGTGCGGCGCCTTCGTGAATTTTGGTCATGTCTCTTACAATGCCGACGTGGCGGCGACGTCAAGCCGGCGCTGGCGTCAGGGGTCGCGGTCGTCGGCGCATTCGCCGGTGCGCAGCGTGATGGGGTGAGCGGCCATCCAGCCGGAAAGGAAACGGTTCTCGGGCTTGCTCAGGGCGGCAAGCATTTCGGTGCGAATGACCTCCAGCCACCGCTGACGGCGATCCGGCGTGTTCATTTCCGCCGGCACGCCCAGTTCCTGGGCTTTGACGGCGAATTGATAGGGCAGGGTGTGCCAGAAGCTGGCGCCGCCGCCGCCCAGCATAGTCGTCACGCCGGCTTCGGGCGTTCGGGCGAGTTGCTCCTGCTCCTCGATCGATGCGGCCCCGGGTTTAGCGGCGAAGGCGACGCCATTGCGATAAAAGACGTTTTGGACGGCGCCCTGACGTTCGCTGACGCCGTTGCCGCCAACAATAAATATCGCGCCGGATTTCTCACCCAGGCATTTGGTCATGCGCTCGAAACAACTGTCGATCCCGACCATCAAGGTCTTGCAGCTTGTCTCAATCCACTTTGCCATCGTTTCCGGTTTGACGTCGAGCACATAGGCGACGCCGGCGAGGTCGGCGCGTTTATATTCGCAACGCTGAAGCGAATCCGCCGGCCATCCCTCCAGCGGCTCGCTCGCCGGGGCGCATGTCCCCGAGCGGACTGGAGCCTTTTCCAGCGCCGCCCTGGCTTCCGCGACATGCTCCGGGGTCTGGCTCCATGCCGTCGCCGGCGCGGCGAGGAAAAGGAAGGCGCCGGCGGCCATGGCTCGGGACAGGGGGGAGAGAGGCGATTTGACAGCGAACATGATGAGCTCCCGGTCGCCGGACATCCGACGGATGGCGGCGTTTCCGGGCTTCCAGCGTGAATTTCTAAAGAAATCAAAGGGAAGGCTTCGGTAGGCGCCGTGTTGGCCTGACCAGAAACTATGACTCGGTCGGGCTCCGTCAACCTTCGAGCCCTGTGGAGATAAACCTTCTCAAACCTGCGCCCGAGACTTTCCCCGGCGCCCCATTAGAGCTAAAACTCGCGCGTCTCCCGCGCCGCATCAAGACCACAGAGGCCATTCATGACCGAGATTATCGACATTCACGCCCGCGAAATTCTTGACTCGCGTGGCAATCCGACCGTCGAGGTCGAGGTCACCCTCGAGGATGGATCGTCAGGCCGCGCTGCGGTGCCCTCAGGCGCCTCGACGGGCGCGCACGAGGCGGTGGAGAAACGAGACGGCGATCCCAAACGCTACCTCGGCAAGGGCGTCCTGCAAGCGGTCGATAATGTGAACGACGAAATCGCCGGCGCGCTGCTTGGTCTTGATGCGGAAGACCAGATCGGCATCGATAAGGCGATGATCGAACTCGATGGCACGCCAAACAAGGCGCGTCTCGGCGCCAACGCTATTCTCGGCGTCTCTCTCGCGACGGCCAAGGCGGCGGCGGAAGCGGCGGCGTTGCCGCTCTATCGTTATGTCGGCGGCGTTCAGGCGCGCGTATTGCCGACGCCGATGATGAATATCGTCAACGGCGGCGTGCACGCCGACAATCCGATCGATTTTCAGGAATTCATGGTTCTGCCGACCGGCGCCGGCTCGGTGCGCGAGGGCATTCGTTGGGGCGCGGAAATTTTCCACACGCTGAAAAGCGCATTGAAGAAGGCCGGACATTCGACCTCGGTCGGCGACGAGGGTGGATTTGCGCCTAATCTTCCATCCGCCGAAGCGGCGCTCGACTTCATCATCAAGGCGATTGAGACAGCGGGCTTCAAGCCGGGCGTCGACGTGATGCTCGGCGCCGACTGCGCCTCGACCGAATTCTTCAAGGACGGCAAGTATGTATATGAAGGCGAAGGCGTGACCCGCACGATCGACGAGCAGGTCGCCTACCTCGCCAAACTCGCCACCGCCTATCCGATCGTCTCCATTGAGGACGGCATGGCCGAGGACGATTGGGAGGGCTGGAAGAAGCTGACCGAGGCCGTCGGCGACAGGATCCAGCTTGTCGGCGACGATCTGTTCGTGACAAATGTTACGCGTTTGTCGCAGGGCATTAAAACCGGCACGGCGAATTCGATCCTCGTCAAGGTCAATCAGATCGGTTCGCTCACCGAAACTATCGACGCCGTCGATATGGCGCATCGCGCGGGTTACACCAGCGTGATGTCGCATCGCTCGGGCGAGACGGAGGATTCGACCATCGCCGATCTCGCCGTGGCGTTAAACTGCGGTCAGATCAAGACCGGCTCGCTGGCGCGCTCCGACCGCACGGCCAAATACAACCAGCTCATCCGCATCGAGGAGGAGTTGGGCGACGCGGCGATCTACGCAGGCAAAAACGCGCTAAAGGCGCTGGCGTAAAAAACTCCCTTCACCCCTGCGGTGGAGGGACCCCTCACCCGGCTGCTTCGCGGCCAACCTCCTGCCGCATGGGGAGAGAGTTTTCTCGCGCCGTATGACGATGGACAAAACCTTCGAACCCGCTGCAATCGAAAGCCGCATCCGCAACCTTTGGGAGGAGGCGCAGGCGTTTCGCGCCGGTCGGCCCGATCGCGCCGACGCTAAATCCTATTCTATCGTCATTCCGCCGCCCAACGTCACCGGCAGCCTGCATATGGGCCATGCGCTCAACAACACCTTGCAGGATATTCTCGTGCGCTATCATCGCATGAAGGGCGAAGATGTGTTGTGGCAGCCGGGAACGGATCACGCCGGCATCGCCACGCAGATGGTGGTCGAGCGTCAGTTGGCGGAGCGCCAGGAGCCCGGCCGCCGCGAGATGGGCCGCGAGAAATTTCTTGAGCGCGTCTGGGCGTGGAAAGCCGAGTCGGGCGGCAAGATCGTCGAACAGTTGAAGCGGCTCGGCGCCTCCTGCGACTGGTCGCGCGAACGGTTCACGCTCGACGAGGGTTTGTCGCGCGCGGTAGCGAAGGTGTTTGTGCAACTCTACCGTGATGGGCTTCTCTACAAGGACAAGCGCCTTGTAAACTGGGACCCGGTGCTGCACACGGCGATCTCCGATCTTGAGGTGCTGCAGCAAGAGGTGAAGGGCCATCTGTGGCGCTTCAAATATCCGGTGGTCGACGACGCCGGCAAGGAGACGGGCGAGTTCATCGTGGTCGCGACGACGCGCCCCGAAACGATGCTCGGCGACACGGCGGTGGCCGTACATCCGGAAGATGAACGCTATGCCGCGCTGGTCGGCAAGAAGCTGCGCCTGCCGCTGGTCGGGCGTCTCATTCCGATTGTCGCCGATGACTATTCCGATCCCGAAAAGGGCACGGGCGCGGTGAAGATCACTCCGGCGCATGACTTCAACGATTTCGAAGTCGGCAAGCGACACGGATTGCGGCTCGTCAATGTGCTGGACGCGCAAGCGCGCGTTGCGCTCGCGGCCAACAGCGACTTCCACGAGGGACTGGAAAATTCAGCCGAACTCGCTGCGACTGTTGCTGCGCTGGACGGGCAGGATCGCTTCGCCGCGCGCAGGCTGGTCGTCGGGATGATGGAGGAGCGTGGACTGCTCGACGGAATCGACGATCACAAACATATGGTCCCGCATGGCGACCGCTCACACGCGGTATTGGAGCCGCGCCTCACCGACCAATGGTATGTCGACGCCAAAACCCTGGCGCAGCCGGCGCTCAAGGCCGTGCGCGAGGGTAAGACAAGCTTCGTGCCGAAGAACTGGGAAAAAACCTATTTCGACTGGCTCGAAAACATCCAGCCGTGGTGCGTGTCGCGTCAGCTCTGGTGGGGTCATCGCATTCCGGCGTGGTATGGCCGAAAAGAAGTTGGGTCCAATCAATGGGCAGGACTGGACGACCCCGAAATTTTCGTCGCGGAAAATGAACGTGATGCAATCGCCCAAGCTGAAAAGCATTATGGTAGACCGGTACGCATCGTGGAACCGCCACGCTCCGATGTAGACGACGTTTTTCAACAAGCGATCAATGACGAGATCGAAGGAAAAGGTCGTTGGGAGCCAATGTGGCGCGACGAAGACGTGCTCGACACCTGGTTTTCCTCGGCCTTGTGGCCCTTCTCGACGCTGGGCTGGCCGGACGAGACGCCGGAGCTGGAGCGCTTCTATCCAACCAATGTGCTTGTCACCGGCTTCGACATCATCTTTTTCTGGGTCGCCCGCATGATGATGATGGGCCTGCATTTCAAAAAGGAAGTTCCCTTCCGTGACGTCTATATCCACGCGCTCGTCCGGGACGAGAAGGGCGCGAAAATGTCGAAGTCGAAGGGTAATGTCATCGATCCGCTGCATCTGATCGACGATTATGGCGCCGATGCGCTGCGCTTCACGCTCGCGGCTATGGCCGCGCAGGGGCGGGATATCAAGCTCTCGACGCAGCGCGTCGAAGGCTATCGAAATTTCGCGACGAAGCTCTGGAACTCGTCGCGTTTCGCCGAGATGAATGGCTGCGCGCGCGTCGCCGGCTACGATCCGCGCGCCAACAAGATTACGCTCAATCGCTGGATTGTCGGTGAAGCGGCGAGCGCTGTCGCCGATGTGTCGACGGCCATCGACGCCTATCGCTTCAACGATGCCGCGAACGCCGCCTATCGTTTCGTCTGGAACATCTTCTGCGACTGGTATGTCGAACTCGCCAAGCCGCTGATGCTCGGCGACGATGAGACGGCAAAGGCGGAGACGCGCGCGACGACCGCTTTCGTGCTCGACCAGATCTATGCCCTGCTGCATCCGTTCATGCCCTTCCTCACCGAAGAGCTGTGGGCGATCAAAGGCGCGGAAGGCCCGAAGCGCGAGAGCCTGCTGGCGCTGGCGCAATGGCCGTCGCTGGAGGGGCTGGAAGACGCCGAGGCCGAAAGCGAAATCGGCTGGGTCGTCGAACTCATTTCGGAAATCCGCTCGCTGCGCGCCGAGATGGCGCTGACTGGCGAAACAGAGCTTCTTCTGATTGGCGCCGATGATGCGTTGCAGGCGCGCGCCCGGCGCTGGGACGAAACGCTGCGCAAGCTCGCGCGACTGTCGCGCATCGATTTTACCGAGGCTGCCCCCAGGGCGTCGGCGCAGATTTTGGTGCGCGGCGGCGTCGCGGCGATTCCGCTTGAGGGCGTCGTTGATCTCGCCGCAGAGAAGACGCGCCTCGCGAAGGAAATCTCCAAATGTGATGGAGAGGCGAAGAAACTCGACGCCAAACTCGCCAATCCGGGCTTCCTGGCCAAGGCGGAAGAAGAGGTGATCGACGAGCATCGTGAGCGGCTTGAAGAAACGCGGGCGCGGATCGACAAGCTCAATGCGGCGCTGGCGCGATTGGGGTAGGTTGGCGCGGCTGGATGTCGCTTGCAGGAGGACAGGCGCGCGGCGACAGGTTATGATGCGGCCATGACTTCCGCGCATAAACCTGTTGGCCCCGATAGCCATGTTTTCCTCGTTGATGGCTCGTCCTTCGTCTTTCGCGCCTATTTTCAGTCGATCCGTCAGGACGCGAAATATAATTATCGCTCCGACCGTCTGCCGACCGGGGCGGTGCGGCTCTTTTGCGCGAAGCTGCTGCAGTTTATCCGCGAGGGCGCGGCCGGCGTGAGGCCTACCCATCTCGCGATTATTTTCGACAAGAGCGAAAACTCCTTCCGCAAGGAGCTTTATCCCGACTACAAGGCGCATCGCGCCGATCCGCCGGAAGATCTGATCCCGCAATTTCCGTTGATGCGCGCCGCCGTGCGCGCATTTGGTCTGACGCCCGTCGAACAGGATGTATACGAGGCCGACGATCTCATCGCCACCTATGCGACTCAGGCCCGTGCGAAGGGCGCCGATGTGCTGATCATTTCCGCCGACAAGGATCTGATGCAGCTGATTGGTCCGGGCGTAAAAATGTATGATCCGGCTTCCGGCGTCGCCGGCGCGAAAGGCGCGCGCGAGGAGCGGTTGATCGGCGAGCCGGAGGTCGTCGATTATTTCGGCGTGCCGCCGGACAAGGTAGTCGATGTGCAGGCGCTCGCCGGCGACTCCACCGATAATGTGCCCGGCGCCAGGGGCATCGGCGTCAAAACCGCCGCGCAACTGATCAATGAATATGGCGATCTGGAAACGCTGCTGGCGCAGGCGCCGCAGATCAAACAACCAAAACGCCGTGAAGCGTTGACCGATCCCGACGCCGTGGCGTTGATTCGCTTGTCGAAAAAACTCGTCGAACTTGTGCGCGACGCGCCTGTCGCAACGTCGCTCGACGAGCTTCGCCTTCACGAACCGGACGCAAGAGCGCTGGTCGCCTTTTTGCAGGCGATGGAGTTCACGACCATCACCCGGCGCGTCGCCGAACTATACGGCGTGGAGGCGCAGGAGGTCGTCCCCGATCCGGCTTTCGTGGGCGCCGCCGGATGGCGCGCGCGCGACGGCGAGATGCGCGAAGCGCCATCGCCGACCCTGCCGGGCGACGCAAAACCTGCGTCCCGAGGCAAATTGTCAGAACCGCAATCTATGACGCCTGCGGCGCTTGTCGCCTCACGACAGATCGAGGCGCAGGCGACGGTTATCGATCGTTCGGCCTATATGACCGTGCTGACTCTTGCGCAACTCGATGACTGGATCGAGCAGGCGCGCGTCGCCGGCGTCATCGCTATCGACACCGAAACCACCTCGCTCGACGCCATGCAATGCGAGTTGGTCGGCGTCTCAATGGCGGTGGCGCCTGGCCGCGCCTGTTACATTCCGCTTCAGCATCGTGAGCCGGGATCGGGCGATCTTTTTGGGGGCGCCGCGCTCGTCGCCGGACAAATTCCGCTCGATCAGGCATTGGCGCGATTGAAGCCCTTGTTCGAGGACGATGCGGTTCTCAAGATCGCGCATAACATGAAATATGATTTGCTCGTCCTTGCCCGGCATGGCGTGTCCGTCGCGCCGATTGAGGACACCATGCTGATCTCCTACGCCCTCGACGCAGGGCTTAACAATCATGGTCTCGACGAGCTGGCGCGAAAACATCTGGGTCACGAGAATATTCCTTTTTCGGAGGTCGCCGGTTCGGGGCGAAGTTTTATCGGTTTTGCGCGCGTGCCGCTGAGGCCCGCCACAGAATACTCCGGCGAGGACTCAGATGTGACGCTTCGTCTATGGCGTTTGCTGAAGCCGCGCCTGCCGATCGAACGCCGCGCCCATGTCTACGAGACGCTGGAGCGGCCGATGGTCGCGACGCTGGCGGCGATGGAGAGGCGCGGCGTGATGATTGATCGCGCCATTCTTTCGCGGCTCTCCGGCGAATTTGCGCAAGATATGGCGCGGCTGGAGGCGGCTATCTTTGATATGGCGGGCGAGAGTTTCAATCTCGCCTCGCCCAAACAGCTTGGGGATATTCTTTTTGGTAAAATGGGTCTGCCCGGCGCCAAAAAGACGACGACCGGCGCATGGTCGACCTCCGCCAGCGTGCTGGAGGACCTCGCCACCGATGGCAATGATTTCGCAAGGCGAATACTTGATTGGCGTCAATTGGCGAAACTGAAAAGCACCTACGCCGATGCTCTACCCGGTTTTGTCAATCCGCAAACCGGACGCGTGCATACCTCCTATTCCCTGGCGGCCACGACGACAGGCAGGCTCTCGTCTTCTGAGCCGAATTTACAGAATATTCCGGTACGCAACGAGGCCGGACGAAAAATCCGCAAGGCGTTTATCGCCGCGCCGGGACATGTGCTGATTTCGGCCGATTACTCCCAGATCGAGTTGCGTCTGCTGGCGCATATCGCCGACATTCCGCAGCTGAAAAAAGCTTTCGCCGACGGCATCGACATTCATGCGATGACGGCGAGCGAGATGTTCGGCGTGCCGACAAAGGAAATGCCGGCCGATGTTCGGCGTCGGGCCAAGGCGATCAATTTCGGGATTATTTACGGCATTTCCGCTTTCGGACTCGCCAATCAGCTCGGTATTTCGCGTCAGGAGGCCAGCGATTACATCAAGCGTTATTTCGAGCGTTTTCCCGGCATTCGCGATTACATGGAAGCGATGAAAAAACAGGTGCGAGAGACATTGGCGGTGACAACCATTTTTGGCCGCGTCTGTCATTTCCCCCGTATGGCTTCCGCCAATCCCTCGGATCGGGCTTTCTACGAACGGGCCGCAATCAACGCGCCGATTCAGGGCGCCGCTGCCGATATCATTCGTCGCGCCATGGCGGAAATGGACGCCGCGCTCGCCGACGCCGGTCTCTCGACGCAAATGCTGCTGCAGGTGCATGACGAATTGGTCTTCGAGGCTCCTGCGGACGAAAGTGAGGCGACTATTTCTGTCGCGCGTCGCATCATGGAGCAGGCCCCAGAGCCCGTTGTCCGGATAAGCGTGCCGCTGCACGTCGATGCGCGCGCCGCCGCTAATTGGGATGAGGCGCACTGACGGCGCCATCTGATATCTGAGGCAAGCGCTTTCCGCCGAAGCGGCTACCGGTGGGGCCGGAGAAAGCGTGACAATAAAAAAACCGGATAACCGGTCTGACCCAATCAGACCGGGAAACGCTCTAGAGCCCCTCGCCCTCGAAGGGCGGCGGTTCATTATGAGACTCTTTCGTTTCCTGCGGCGTGCGCCAGAGTTTTTCGAAAAGATAATGCAGGATGACGATTGCGCCGGTTTCCGCGAGCGCGATCCTGGTCGCCAAACCGGCGTCCTGCGCGAAGGCGGCGGCGATCCCGAAGGTCGTCAGGCCCGCAATTCCGCCAAAGACCAGCGATTTGCCTAAACGCCACGTCCCGGAGGCATTTGCGTTCGCGGCGCTCGCGACTCCCTCCATCGAGGCGTAGCTGAGATCGGTCAGCGAGGGCGCCGGACGACTGAGTGAAGACGCCACGGTTTTCACCATGCCGACAGCCGCCGTTTCATTGGTGATCCGGTCGATCAGGATAAAGCCGCCGGTTTCGCGATTTTCGATGAAGGGATCGCAGGCGATCATGGTTTCGAGCGATAGGCTTGCCTCGCCGATCTCGTTGAACTGTAGTGTCGCGCCCGGTTCAAGGGGCGCGTCGAGGCCGGTTTCGATCTCAATTCGCGACTCGACAGATGAAATCGCCGCCGGGGTGATCTTTGTTCCGATCTTGAGAAGGTAGCTTTTGCCGACAACGAGCGGTTCGCGCACCAGCCACAGGATCTGCGCCGTCAATCGGTCGCCGACCTTGGCCGGGGATACCGGCGAGCACAGCATATCGCCGCGCGAGATATCGATTTCCTCGTTGAGCGTCAGGGTAACCGACTGGCCGGAGACGCCGCTTTCGAGGTCGCCGTCATAGGTGACGATACGCGCAACGCGCGTATCGCGTCCCGCCGGCAAAATGCGAACGATATCGCCGGGACGAATATTCCCGCCGCTGATGAAGCCCGAGAAGCCGCGAAAATCGAGATTGGGCCGGTTGACCCATTGCACCGGATACCTAAACGGCGCAATTCGCGTCGTATCCTCCACGGCGACGCCTTCGAGATATGCGAGTAGCGGCGGGCCCTTGTGCCACGGCATTTTTGTGCCGGCATGGACCAGATTTTCGCCATCCTTGGCGACAAGTGGCGCGACATAAATCGAAGAAAATCGCAGATGTTTTGCGAAGTCGCGGAAATCCTGCTCGATCTTGCGGAACACATCCTCGCTGTAATCGACAAGATCCATTTTGTTGACGGCGACGACAACATGCCGCACGCCGAACATTGAGGTGATGACGCTATGTCGGCGGGTCTGCGGCAGAATGCCCTTACGCGCGTCGACAAGCAGAATCGCCACCTCGGCCGTCGAGGCGCCGACCGCCATATTCCGCGTATATTGTTCGTGCCCGGGCGTATCGGCGACAATGAACTTGCGCTTATCGGTTGCAAAATAACGATAGGCGACATCGATTGTGATGCCTTGTTCGCGTTCGGCGGCAAGACCATCGACGAGCAGGGCGAAATCGAGATCCTCGCCTTGCGTGCCGTGTTTGCGGGAGTCGGACTCGAGCGTCGCCAGCATGTCGTCGGGCGCCAGATCAGCGTCGTAGAGCAATCGGCCAATCAGGGTGGATTTGCCGTCATCGACAGAGCCACATGTGATGAAACGCAGCAATGGCTTGTCGACGCCACTGTGACGCAAGGGCGCGCGGGTCGGCGCTAATGAGGCGACGGCGCCAGACATGTCAGAAATACCCTTCCTGCTTTTTTTGCTCCATGGAGCTGGAGCCGTCATGATCAATCAATCGTCCTTGCCGTTCGGAAGAACGACTTGCGCGCATTTCGGCGATGATGTCTTCGAGCGTCGCCGCCGAGCTTTCGAATCCGCCGGTCAGCGGATAGCAACCCAGTGTCCGGAAACGCACCATCTTGTTTTCGATCTTCTCTCCGGGACGCAATTTCATACGGTCGTCGTCGACCATGATCAGCGTGCCGTCGCGCGCAACGACCGGACGCTCCTTGGCGAAATACAGCGGCACCACCGGGATATTCTCGCGAGCGATGTAGTCCCAGACATCCGCCTCCGTCCAGTTCGACATCGGGAAGATACGAAGCGACTCGCTCTGCGACTTGCGGGTGTTGTAGAGCCGCCAGAATTCGGGACGCTGGTTTTTCGGATCCCAGCGATGTTGCGCGGTGCGGAAGGAAAGCACGCGTTCTTTGGCGCGGGATTTCTCCTCGTCGCGTCGCGCGCCCCCGAAGGCGGCGTCGAATTTCCATTTTTCGAGCGCCTGTTTCAGCGCCTCAGTCTTCATGATTTGCGTGTGCAGCTTGGACCCATGGTCGAAGGGGTTGATATTCTTCTCCACACCCTCCGGATTAATATATTCCAGCAGCTCCAGACCCAAATCCTTCACAAGTTTGTCGCGAAATTCGATCATTTCGCGAAACTTCCATCTCGTGTTGACGTGCAGCAACGGAAACGGAGGCTTGGAGGGATAGAAGGCTTTCATCGCAACATGCAGCATCGCGGCGGAGTCTTTGCCGATCGAATACAGCATCACCGGGCGTTCCGTCTCGGCCACCGCCTCGCGCATGATGTGAATGCTTTCCGCCTCCAGGCGGTCGAGGTGACCAAGCGCTCGTGTCGGCAGGGCGCTCATTACAATGTCTCCTGCGGCGCCGGGCCGCGTTTCAGTACGCCGTCAGCCGTAACATGGAGGCCGCATTCTTTCTTCTGGTCCTGCTCCCACCACCAGCGGCCGGCGCGTTCGCTTTCTCCCGGCGCAATCGCGCGCGTGCAGGGCGCGCAGCCGATGGAGAGAAAGCCCTTGGCGTGCAGCTCGTTCACCGGCACGGAGAATTCCTCGGTCGCGGCGACGATGGCGTCGCGCGTATAATCGATGACCGGATTGATCTTGAGGGTCCGGTAACCGGCGTCGAAGGCAATGATCTCGACTTTGGCGCGCGCGTCAGATTGATCGGCGCGCAGACCCGTCACCCAGCCCGAGACGCCATCGAGCAGTCGCCCCAGCGGTTCGACCTTGCGCGCATGGCAACAGGCCTTGCGCGCGTCGATTGATTTATAAAAACCGTTGATCCCCTGTTCGGCAACCAGAGTCTCGGTCGCCGCAGCCTGCGGACAGGCGGCGCGGATGTGATGCGAATAGCGCGCTTCTGTGCGTTCCCAAAGCGCGTAGGTTTCGGGAAACAGACGGCCGGTGTCGATTGTTACGACATCGATGTCCAATCCCTGCGTGAAGATCGAATGGGTGATAAATTGATCCTCGACGCCAAAGCTTGTCGTGAAGATAATTCGGCCGGGAATTACCTCACGCACCAGTCGCAGGCGATGATCGAGGTCGAGCGGCGCGAGACGCGGGGCGAGAATGTCGACGAGAGACGCGCTCATTGCGCGGCCTTTCGACGCGCGTCGAGAATCGAGCCGCGAGAGATATAGCCGCGTTGGTAGGTGCGAGAGTAGGCGTCGCGCGCGGCGCGCCATTGCGTCTCGTCTTGCCGCGCGGCGAGGTCATCGGGGATTTCTATGGCGTCGAACCCACAACCCAGCGCATGGGTGTATTGATCCGCGAGCAAGCGTCCGCTGGCGCGCAATTCGCCAGTGAAGCCCGCGCTTCTCAACAGGCGCGCCAGTGAAAAGCCGCGTCCGTCGGCGAAGGCCGGAAAGGCGATAGAGATGAGACCGAGCCGGGGCAAGGCCGTCGCCAGCGCGTCAATTTCTGTGGTGTTGGGCGCCAACACGCCCAGAGAGGTCTCTGGCGTCAGTTTTTCGAGCGCATGCGGAAGACGCGCCAGCGAAACGATGATCCGGCCGCTTTTCGGCAAATCCTCCTCGTCGGCAAGACGACGCCAGCCGTCCTCGACGAAGCGGCCGTCAGATATAAGCGCCATCTTCACCCTCCCGACGTAGCGCGTCCTTGAAACGGGCATGACCGACACGCCGCCACGTATCGATAAAGGTCTCTTTCTCCTCGCGTTCAGCCAAATAGAAATCGACGAGATGTTCGATGACGTCCGGCACCTGTTCGGCGCCGACGCCGGGTCCAACGATCTCGCCGATCGCCGCTGAAAAGGTCGGATCGCCGCCAAGCGTGATCTGATAGGATTCCTGGCCCTTCTTTTCGAGGCCAAGAATGCCGATGGCCCCGATGTGATGATGACCGCAGGCGTTGATGCAACCGGATATCTTGACTCCGAGTTTGCCAATACGACGTTGACGCGACATGTCGGAGAACCGTTTGGAAATCTCCTGAGCGATCGGGATCGAGCGGGCCGTTGCCAGCGAGCAATAATCAAGGCCGGGACAGGAGATGATGTCCGAGATGAGGCCGGCGTTGGCCGTGGCGAGCCCCGCCGCGTCGAGTATCCGCCACAAAGCAGGGAGATCGTCCTGTTTTACATGCGGCAAAATGATGTTCTGCTCGTGGCTCACGCGTAATTCGCCGAAACCGAAACGCTCGCTGGCGTCAGCCAACGTGCGCATCTGCGCCGAAGTCGCGTCGCCAGGTATGCCGCCGATGGGTTTCAGCGAAACGGTGACGATCGCATAACCGGGCTCCCGATGCGGACTGACATTGACGGCGACAAAGTTATCAAGAGCGGGATTATCGTTACGGGCCGCCCGTAGCGTCGCTGAGACCGCCGGCAAACTTTCATAGGGCGGCGGGGCGAAATAGGCGGCGATGCGTGTGAACTCCTCCGGATCGTGGGAGAAGACGCTTCGATCCATGGAGGCGAATTCTTTTTCGACCGCGTCGCGGATCGCTTCAATTCCCTTTTCATGCACAAGGATCTTGATGCGCGCCTTGTATTTGTTGTCGCGACGGCCATAGCGGTTATAAACGCGCATAATTGCTTCGAGATAGGCGAGCAAATCCGCCCGTGGGAGAAAGTCCCGGATGATTTTGCCAATGAAGGGCGAGCGTCCCAGACCGCCGCCCACCATCACCTGATAGCCAATATCGCCGGCGTCGTTTTTCAGGATGCGCAGGCCGATGTCATGAGCCAGGATCGCAGCGCGGTCATGCGTTGCGCCCGTTACGGCGATTTTGAATTTGCGCGGCAAGAACGAAAACTCGGGATGCAGACTGGACCATTGGCGCAGAAATTCGGCGGTGGCGCGGGGGTCTTCGATCTCGTCAGCGGCGACGCCGGCGAAATGATCGGCGGTCACGTTGCGGATACAGTTGCCCGAAGTCTGTATGGCGTGCATTTCGACGTCAGCCAGCGCATCCAGAATATCCGGCGTATCGATGAGCTTCGGCCAGTTGTACTGCAGATTTTGCCGTGTGGTGAAATGGCCGTAACCCCGGTCCCAGCGATCGGCGATGTCCGCGAGACAGCGCATTTGGCGCGCCGTCAGCGTGCCGTAGGGGATGGCGACGCGCAGCATGTAGGCGTGCAGTTGCAGATACAGGCCGTTCATCAATCGGAAAGGACGAAATTCATCTTCCGTCAACGACCCTTCAAGGCGTCGTCGCACCTGTTCCCGAAATTCAGCGACGCGTTCGCGAACGAAGTCGGCGTCGAACTCGTCGTAGCGATAGGTCGTCGTCGGGGCGTTGGGCCGAGCCGCGGCCGAAAGATCATGGACGCTCATGAGTCACGCTCCGGTCGCCTGTTTGCCGAGATCACGGCGCACGCTGGGCCCCTTGATCCGCATTTTCTCGCGATAATGAAGGGGGGTCGGGACGCCATCGGGTTCGATTTCGACATCAGTGAGATAGACATCGACGACGTGGTTGCTGGCGTATTCGGCATGACCGATTTTTTCAAGTTCCGCTGCGGCGGCGGCGTCCAGAGCGACACGCGCGCGGCGATGGTCGCGTTCCCAACCCGAGGCGCCTAGAAACATCACTTCGCCGTCCCTGAGATCGGAGGCGAGCAGTATTTGGGGATTTTTGAACGCAGCCATCATGTCTCCTGCGCCAGCTTGAGCGATAGTCCGCTCATCTCGTCCGACCAGATAATCTGACAGGAGAGGCGGGAGTTTTCGTAGAGCATCGGCAATTCGTCGAGTTTTTCCAGTTCGTCCTCTCGCGGCGGCGGCACGCGTTTGGCGGCGGCGGCGTCGAGTATGACATGACATTCGGCGCAGGCCAGCGCGCCGCCGCAGGTGTTCTCCATGCCCAGGCCGTGATCGCGGATGATCTCCATCAACCGCCAGCCCTCGACCGCTTCGAGGGTATGGGACGCGCCATTACGATCCTCGACCCGAATGAAGGGCGCATCGGGCTCGGGCAGGGGGGGCGGCGCACCGCCATTCGCCGGAGAATCCAGGGCTGTCGTCATGGGTTGAGCTCGCTTGGAAAACGCCGGGTCGCCGGGGCCTGCGGCCGTGAGGCGCGCAAGCGGCGCGGCTTTCCGTATTCAGCAGGTTCTTTAGCCAAAAGTCGGGAGAAGTCAATTCACCAAAAAAAAGAGATGAATTTAAAATATTACATTTTATTTAATGTGAAATCAGGCGTGATCGACCTGTGGAGCGCGAATTCCAGTAGCCATCGTCATATTGGCTCCGTTAAAGATGTAACAGGATTTGACAGAACGTGTGGCTCGGTAACGCGACGCGGCGACTGCGTTGAGACGACGGTCGCCAGCAGCCGCGTCCGTTGAAACCGGACAGGAGTTCGCATGGCCAGAAAACCGGTAAAACCTTTCAGGAAGACCACCGCCTCAAAAAAGACCGCTCCGGCGCGCAAAGCAGCCGAGCGTCGGGCAGCCGCTACGGCTCCGGGTCATCCGGTGCGCCAGCCTGCGCCTGCGCCGACCGTCAAACCGATCGTGATCCTCGTTGGCGCTGACAAGGGCGGCGTCGGCAAGTCCACAGTGGCTCGGTTCATACTAGATTATCTCGGCCAGAACCGCATCCGCGCCCGTGCATTCGACACTGAAGCGCCCAGGGGCACACTGTATCATTTTCACCCCGCAGAAACGACGATTGTCGATCTCACTTCCACGTCTGATCAGATGAAAATCTTCGACACGCTGATGTCATCGCCGCAGCGCGTCAGCCTGATCGACGTCCGGGCCGGCGGCCTGATGCCTGTGCTCGCGACCCTGGAGGAAATCGGCTTTTTCGACGCCGTGAAAGCCGGCGAATTCGGGTTTATCCTGCTGCATGTGCTGGGGCCTTCGCTCTCCTCGCTGGATGAAATTGAGATAGTCGCGCCCTATGTCCACGACGCAGATTATTTTATTGTCAAAAACCATGTGAACGACTCGACCTTTTTCGAGTGGGACCCGCAAACTCACAGCAAATATTTCAAGAATGTCCGCGCCGCCGGCGAAATCACCGTGCCGCAACTTGACGCGCAGGCCTATGAGAAAGTCGAGGTCGCCTCAACGCCGTTTTCGACCTTCGTGGCCAATAAAACGGCCGATGGCCAACCGGCGCATTATTCCTTTGTCCTGAAGGGCAAGGTCCGTTCATGGATGAGTCGAGTAGATGAGTCTTTCGAGAAGGCGGGCATTCTCGATCTTCTCGCTGTCGATAAAAGAGGGCGTTGATCGCAAGGTGCAGTATCGTTCGCTAGGCCGCACGGACCTGAAGGTTTCGGCGATTTGTCTCGGCTCCATGACCTGGGGCGAGCAAAACACCGAGGCGGAGGGTCATGCGCAGCTTGATTATGCGCTGGAGCGCGGCGTCAATTTCATCGATACGGCGGAGGTCTATTCGATCCCGCCGCGCCCGGAAACGCAGGGCTCTACGGAAAGAATCATCGGTTCCTGGATCGCCGGACGGCGAAATCGTGATCGGGTGATCATCGCCACCAAGGTCGTCGGACGCGGCGACATGAACTGGCTGCGTCCGGATGGCGCGTCGACCCGTCTCGACGCCAAAAACATCGCCTATGCGGTAGAGGAATCGCTGAGGCGCCTACGAACTGACTATATTGATTTGTATCAACTCCATTGGCCGGATCGTTCGCTCCCGCTGTTTGGGGCCGGCGGCACAATCTATCGCCGCCCCTCTCGACGCGAGGAAACGCCAATCGATGAGACGCTGGCGGCTCTCGACGCTCTCGTTCGAGGCGGAAAGATCCGGCACATCGGTCTGTCAAACGAAACCGCCTGGGGCGTCTCCCGATTTCTGCGCGCCGCCGAGATGGGGCACGGGCCCCGCATCGTCTCGATCCAGAACGCCTATCATTTTCTCAACCGCACCTTCGAAATTGGTCTCGCCGAATTCGCCGAACGCGATCAGGTCGGCCTTTTGGCCTATTCACCACTGGCGCAGGGCTATCTCACCGGCAAGTATCAGCGCGGCGCCCGGCCGCCAGGCGCGCGCACGACGTTGTTCGAAAGGGGCCAGCGCTACGAGAAACCGGGCGTAGAGGCGGCGATCGACGCCTATCTGCGGCTGGCGCGCGATCTGGGCGTCGATCCGGCGCAACTGGCGCTAGCGTTTGTAACCTCCCGCCCCTTCGTGACCTCTAACATCATCGGCGCGACAACAATGTCGCAGCTGAAAACGGACATCGATTCCTGCGATCTTGTCATCACGCCGGAAATTGAACGCCGGATCGACGAGATCCATCAGCTGCACAGTAATCCCGCGCCCTAGGCTGAAATCTCAATCAATGCCTTGATTGAGTTCGGGCCCGGGGCGTTGATCTCTGGGCTTAGCGCAAACTTATCCAGCAAGTGGCAGGGATCGCTGTAGGACAACTGCAAAACGCATCGCGCCGATGTCGTTGCTCCATAATACCTTGCTCGCTGTTCGAAGGTGATTATGGGCCCTACGGCATCAGGAATTTATCTGAAAGCTCTGGACCGGGGAGCCCAGGCGACTCATACTCAATCCTCTCCACCAGACGCCGTCGCCAAATAACTAACCCTCCCAACCGGACCACGGAGCCACGCGGTGCTATTGTCTCTCTGGCTTTCCCTCAACGTAACCGCCACAATCATCACGCTGGCTTTGCTCTTTGGCGGTTTCGCCACCCTGCTGGCCTGGCTCTGCTTTGCGTCGCGCTATGCTCCCGCCATTCAACACGCTGCTGGCGTCGTGCCGCCTTTCGTCAACATCGGCGCCACCCTGTTCGGTTTGATGCTGACCTTTCTCTCTCAGGATATCTGGGAGGCGAATCGCCAGGCCAAACGCAGTCTTGGCGTGGAGCATGAACAACTGGTCACAATGCTGGCCCTGGATGAGGTTCCGGGCGGCTCCGACGAAAATTTGCGGGCGGCGGTTCGAAATTATGTTCAGGCGGTCGTTACCTACGAATGGCCGAGCATGGAGAATGGTCTGGGCGCGCCGCAAGCCGAGATGGCGCTGGACGACTTGACACGCCTTGCTGCTGAGGCGCCGGTCGAGCCGCGTCTGGCCCAGGCGGTGTTCGATACGGCGATGAAACTGCGCGCCGCACGAGAAAGACGTCTCGCCATCGCCAACGATTTTCCAGATGACCGCAAATGGCTGGCGGTCATTTTACTATGCCTCTTTACGCAAATGAGCCTTGCGGCCACTCATCTTGACCGCATACGCGCGCAACTGCTTGCGCAGCTTGTGTTCGGCGCCGGCGCGGTGACGGCGATTTCGCTGGTCGCCTCCATCGAACAGCCCTTCTCCCCACCCAACGCCATCAGTCCGCAGCCGCTGATTGACGTAATCGACAGGATCGAAAAGCGATAACCGGCGCAAGATTCGCAGCGCGCGACTGGCGCCGCGAACCGGAGACTGTTAACTTTTTACCCGCACATACTCCCCCGGCGCATCACAGATTGGCTTCACCTTGCCGTCGCCGGGCTGACGGGCCGGAACCTTTTCCGGAGCCTGAGCCGTCACCCATTTCAGCCAATCCGGCCACCAGGACCCCATTGTCTCGGTTGCCCCGGCGACCCAGTCCTCATAGGAGCCGACGACGGGACCATTGGTTAGATATTGGTATTTTCCCTTGGAAGGCGGATTGATAACCCCGGCGATATGTCCGGCGCCGCCAAGCACGAATGTTACCTCGCCGCCATAAAGCTTGGCCCCGCGAAACACAGACTGCGCCGGCGCAATGTGATCTTCCCTCGTCGCCAATTCATAGATTGGTATCGTTATCTTCCCGAGATCGAGCTTGACGCCGTCGATGAGCATTTCGCCGCGTGCGAGTCTGTTTTCGACATAACAACTGCGCGTGTAAAACGAATGATTGGCGCGAGGAATGCGCGTGCAATCTGAATTCCACGCCAGAAGGTCGAACGCCGCCGGCTCGACGCCCTTCATGTAATTATCAACCACATAGGTCCAGATCAGTTCGTTGGGCCGCAGCATGTTAAAGGCGTTGGCCATTTTAACGCCTTCGAGATAACCTGTCTTCGCCATGCTCTCTTCGAGCGCAGCAAGATGATCTTCATCGAAGAAAATCTGCAATTCGCCAGCGTCGGAAAAATCGACCTGTGTCGCAAAAAAAGTGACGCTATCGATCCGGTCGTCGCCGGTCGCGGCCATATAGGCCAGCGTCACGGCGAGCAGAGTGCCGCCGACGCAATAGCCTGCAGCCGTGACCTTGCGCTGGCCGGTGGCTTTTTCGATGACATCGAGGGCCGTCAGCACGCCCTCATGCATGTAGGCCTCAAATCCTTTCTCAGCCTTGCTCTCGTCGGGATTGATCCAGGAGATGATAAAGACCGTCAAACCCTGCTCAACCGCCCAGCGCACAAAGCTTTTTTCCGCATTGAGGTCGAGGACATAGAATTTATTGATCCATGGCGGCGTAATCAGCAGGGGCCGGGCGTAGACTTCATCGGATGTGGGCGAATACTGGATTAACTCCATGACGTCATTACGCCAGATCACCTTGCCGGGAGTCGTCGCCATATTGACGCCCAGCTCAAATTTTTGATCGGAGGTCTGACGTATTTTCAGCATCCCGTGTCCGGCGGATATGTCTTCCGCCAGCATTTTGAGACCCCGCACAAGATTCTCGCCCTTGGCTTCGATAGTGGCGCGCAACAATTCGGGATTGGTCGGCACGAAATTCGACGGCGACACGGCGCTTGAGATCAAACGGGTGTAAAACGCCGCCTTGTTCCGCATTTGCGGATCCAGTCCCTCCGTCCTGTCGATGAGATCTCCCGCCCAGCGCGCAGTGAAGAGATAGGACTGCCGTAACCAGTCAAAAAAAGGGATATCCCGCCACTCCGATGCTGCGAACCTCTTATCTGAAGGATCCTGCGGGATGATGGGCGGCGCATCTTCTCCCACATAGCGCAGCATGGTCTGACGCCAGATTTCGGACAGGCCACCGTAAAGCTCCGCCTGCGCCAAAGCGACCTGATCAGGTTTGGCAAGCCAATATTCTGCAACATGACCCAGAGTTCTGGTGGCGTCGGCGACGCTAGCGGCGAGTTCGCTGCGCGTATCCCCGGCGTCAACACCGCCGATGGCGACGGCCAGCGCTTTACGACCCTGATCGACAAGTTCCGCCATGTTCTCGGCCATCATGGTGAAATCCGCACCGGCCATTAAGGGGGTCTTCAACGGGTCAGAACTTGCTGAGGGAGGTTTCTCAACAGGTTTTTCGGCGGCGCTCGCGGATGCTGGCGCTCTCTTGTCGCCAGGAGTCTTTTTGGATTCGCTCTTCTCAACGCCGGAAAGTTTTGGAGCGGAGGGGTTTTTGCCGCGGTGGGACGCGACAGGGGCAGGGTTTTCCTTCGAACCACTCGACGGCGAGGCCATTGTTTTGCCGCCGCCTGCGATCGATTTCGTCTTGCGTTTATTGCGCTTTTTCCCGGGGGAGGCGGTCAATGGAGACTCACGATCAGCGGTCATATGCAGTCCTGCTCCAGTCTCACAAAGACGCCGCGACGGCGAAAACCGGATGCCCGCAGCTCTTCAGTCTGCATATGATTTACACGCTTGATCGCAGGGAATAAACCCGTCCGGGGTAACCATCGCCAGGAAGTTTTCGATAATTAATCTTTTATTTTCAAATATTTAGTAATTCCGGGGGCTCAACTCGCCCATGGTCAAGATGTCGCGCCCCGACGCTCGGGCAGGCTTCGCATAAGGCTCACGCGCTTTGCTGAAGCCGCCGCTTCCCGGCTGGCGGCGGGGCTGGAGAGAATATGCGTCGTTGCAAATGGCGGATCATGGCAATCAACTGCGGAATTCTGGCGTTCGCCCAGGCCGCATGCGCACCGCGCGCAAGCCAGATCATGCCGGCAATCATGAATCCCTACGCCTATGAGACAGCGACCTGTCGCGAACTCGACGATATGAAAATGAAGTCGCAACGCGATAGAATATATGCTGAGCTGTCGCAGGATAGGCAATATGACGACGACCGAACGCGAACCTTCGGCGTTCCCACGCCCATGGCTTCCCTCTTCGACGATAATCAGGCGCCAAAAACGGCGCAGACAAAAGCAGACTCACTGGTGATCAATACACAACTACAGCACTCAGGGTGTATCGCGTTCAACAACACCGGAGTTGTAGCCTTACCAAAATATTAGCAAGACGAGCAAAGCATAAATCAATTCGGTTTCGCGCAAGAAACCGCTTTTAACACATGATGGACATGCAATCTGTATCAACAGTAAAGTGTTGGAGGGCTGTATTATGAGTGATGTTCGTGATAATTTTAAAGGAATAGCCACGATTGAAGACTGTCGTCGCATAGATTCTAGGATGAGATCCGATCTGCAAAGTCTCGACGATGAAATCAGAAGCATTGTCGCACGGATGAGCGCCAAAACGATACAATCAGGCGGTGATGAAACCAAATTTTCATATGCGTCTTCGACAGTGCTGCTCTCCATCGCCGCAACGCTCACTGGGATAAATAGTCATAGCTATGGTCGAATCGATATAGGCGCATTTCTTGCTCGCGCAAATAACGTCGCCATCTGGATAAATAATCGTCAATCGAGACAGGCGCTGTGAACAATATTAGCCAGGTCTGGTCGCTCAATCATCCAATGCCTTGCGATTGAGTGGATAAAGAATGAATTTTGCAAGGCGCAGTGGTGAGGAGCGAATTAGGAATACTCGTCTGGAACACCGTTCATAGAATATAAAACTTCTCACGCATACGTCTGGCGACAGCACTCCGATCTCGGTGTGTCGTTGTCGCCAACCTGGCGCCCAGATCAGATCCCATTCTCCAGATAACTTCACCTTCGAAGATATCCCCCGAATTATCGTTATAAAGCAGAAAAAAAGGAGGAATAACGATACGCCGGGCAATGCGCAAACACGCGCCATTTGTTGAGAAATTAGCCATTATAGCTTCGCTAAGAAATTCACGTTCGAGAGATAACAGTTTACCCCAATTGAGACGATATATCCGACGTTTCTGACCGCGACGCTCGTAGACGCGCTTATCAGCCCGGTCTATTAAATCATCAAGAGGCATTTCAGATCTCCTCTGGAAAAAATGAAGTGATGCTTTCTGTTAAGAGCAAGGCTTCGGCGATGAAAATATGAGAATTTATCAAAGTAGAATGTATAAAAAATGATACTTTGACAAGCGTCTCACTATAAAAAGCAACCAAGAATCGTATCAATAACGATATTTAACGATGATGTAGGCTAAAATAAATTGCCACTCGGGGCAATGAAATTTAGAGCCGTTTTGAATGACCACGGCATAAAGCAAGCTTCACACAAGATTGATCCGGTGTAATCAGCCCATAGAATTGGCCCGGAGATAGATGTGAGCTCGAATTTTCAACTGTTTAATACGGCCGTGATGGGTATGAGCGCACAAACGGACGCTCTGGCGAATATTTCCGAAAACATTGCTAATAATAATACAGTCGGATTCAAAAGAGCGACAACGCATTTTCAAACAATCTTGAGTGGATTTCAGGGTCCACAACAGGCTGGCGGCGGCGTATCAACATACACACGATACGATGTTGAAGGAAAAGGGGCGTTAATTTCCACCAATTCATCAACAGATCTGGCGATACAAGGAGATGGTTTCTTCGTCGTTCAGGACAATAGCGGTAACATATTTCTGACACGAGCCGGGTCCTTCAACCCGGATGTGAACGGAAAACTTGTCAACTCGGCAGGTTATACTCTTATGGGATTCTCTGTAAATTCAAATGAGAATATATCGGCAGCCAATATGACGTCCGGAAACTTGACTGAGGTGGCGATACAAGAAAACAAACTTTATTCGAATCCGACCACGAATGGCGTCATTTCAGTCAACCTTCCGGCCGGAGCATCGATAGTGGGGCCTGCCCTGCTTCCATCGACTAACAATCCAGGCGCGAACGCAACTATAAAGACATCAGTATCCGTCTACGACAATCTGGGTCAGAAGGTCGATCTCGACATATATTATGCAAAATCGGCAGCAAATACATGGGAAGCATCTATATATAATTCGGCGGACGCCACCTCTGGAGGTTTCCCTTACGCTAGCGCAGCCCTGGGCGTCCAGGCTTTATCCTTTAGTCCAAACAATGGCGAAATAATAAATGGTTCTCCGATCAACTTTTCGATCCCAAATGGTCAATCAGTTGTAGTTGATGTCAGTCAAACAACTCAACTTGGTTCTTCATTTGAGGTGAATAATCTTAATTTTAATGGCAATGCGCCGGCTGGGGTCAAAGAGGTTGAAATAGGCGAAGACGGTGTGATGGCTTATCGTCTTGATAATGGACAATCCATCAACGCCTACAAGCTCGGGTTGGCGACGGTTAACGCTCCCTCAAGGCTAAAAAATTATACAGGGAATGCATTTATTACGAACAGCGAATCTGGCCAAATGATGATAGGTGAACCGGGAAAAGGCGGGTTAGGTTTAATTCAATCATCAAGCCTGGAAGCATCAACGGTCGATCTTGCGACCGAACTGTCTTCTATGATCATCGCCCAGCGATCGTTCGCCGCTAATTCCCAATCATTCCAGGTTGCATCAGAAATTCTACAAATTCTGAACAATCTGAAATGAAGGTGGGGGTGAAAAATGAGTCTATCCAATGCGCTGATGATAGCGTCGCAATCGCTTGGGACGATTACCAGTCAAATAAACCTCGTTTCCCGGAATCTATCGGGAGCTGGTTCGGATGAAGCAACCAAGAAAACAGCGATCCTGGCGACAGATCCAAATGGCGCATGCTCATTCAGGGGGATAAAAAGAGAAACAAACCTATCAATTTTTAAGTATTGGCTTTCGACAAGTTCTGATCTCGAACGAAGCACAAAAATAGTTGATGCTCTCGATAATATAGACATTTTCCTGAATTTATCAAATCCTGGCGAAAGCCGAGCGCCATCTTTGCAGATATCAAAGCTATCTGATTCATTGTTGAATTATAGCACAAATCCTGACGACAGATTATCGGCTGAATTATGTGTGCAGGCTGCACGAGATGTATTGAAATCCATTCAGAATGGTTCTGAATTAATAAATAAAATAAGAACAGAAGCGGATCAAAATATCTCAAATAGTGTAGAGGAAATAAATGGGTTGTTATTGAAATTAAGTAGCGTCAATAAAGAAATTGTTTCTATAAATGCTTCGGGAATAGAAACAAGCGATATGCTTGATCGACGTGACAGTCTTGTGCGGGAATTATCAAAACATATCGGGATCAAAACTGTCCTGAGACCCAATCAGGATATCGTGATTTATGCAGATAATGGCGCAACACTTTTTGAAACAACGCCTAGGTATGTTTCTTTTAAGAAAACTGATAATTTATCGGCCGGGATTGCTGGCGACTCAGTCTATATTGATCGCCTTCAGGCGACAGGAGCTGGTGCGCCATTTCCTGTCAAATCCGGGTCAATTGCAGGAGATGTAAATGTTCGTGATAATTTGACGGTAGCCTACCAGGCTCAACTCGACGAAATAGCGCGTGGGTTGATTGTTGCCTTTGCAGAACAAGATCAAACAGGTTCCGGAGCATCGCCATTGCCTGGCCTGTTCACTTTTGCCGGAGCGACTTCAGTTCCGAATACGATACTGATCTCTGGCCTCGCTGATCAAATCATGATCAATCCTTCAGTTGATCCTGATCAGGGCGGAGATGCTACTCTGCTGAGAGATGGTGGAATATCAGATAACTCAGACTATATGTATAACAGGGATCATCTGCAAGGATATAATAAAAGACTACTCGAACTTTCAGGTAACATATCCCTTAAACTGAGCTTTGATGCACGAGCTGGCCTTGATACGAATGGATCTCTACAGAGCTTCACGGAAGGTTCAACAAGCTGGATCAGTGCGCAGCGACAAAACGCTCTACGGGAAAAAACATATCAGAATGCTATTCATTCACAAACATCGACAACGCTTTCCGATACAACAGGCGTGAATATTGACGAGCAAATGACGCAAATGCTGACGCTTGAAAATGCTTTTCAGGCATCAGCTAAATTACTCCAGACGATCAACTCAGTTTACGATTCTCTGTTTGCTGCTATCAATCGGTGAACTTGTTATGACGAATATCGCTTCAACCTATTCGCAGAGGTTTGACATCTTAAGGATAATAGAAGCTCAAAAAAACCAATTGAATATTCGGCAAAGTGAAATCGCGTCGGGTCGAAAATCAGATTTGGCGCTGAGTCTTGGTGCGGGAATGAGACGGAGCTTGAATGCACATTCACTATTGAATAGCTGCAACAAATATCGAGAATATAATAATATCGTGAAATCAAGGCTTCAAATTACGCAAACATGCTTGTCGAATATCTATGAAAACGCAGATGATTATAGATCATCACTGATGATGGCGGCCAATGATGCGAGAGATCAAAAGATTATTGTTGCAATGGCAAAACAAAAACTTGATTTATTTACTTCATCACTTAACAGTTCATTCGACAACAAATACATTTTTGGAGGAGAGAGAACAGATATTCCTCCTTTAAACGAATTTCTTTCTGAACAAGCGTCTCCAATAAAATTAGCCATTAACGATGCTTTCTCAAGAAACCCGCCGATTGGGTTCGGGTTTTCCCAGACCTCATCATTGGTGCCTACCATATCGCCAGAGCAGTTAGAGAATTTCATAAATGGGTCCCTGAGTCAGTTATTCACTGCAAATGAGTGGTCAAAAAGTTGGTCAAGCGCAAGTAATCAACCTTTAAAAAACATGATATCGCCAGGACATCTAATTGATACTTCAACGACAACAAATGAACCAGCTATGCGCAAGATCGCTATGGCATATGTTATTGGATGTAATCTTGGGGCTGAAAATATGAACGCGACAACTTATCAAACCCTCTCTCGTAAGGCCACAGAAATTCTTGATGAGGGGCTTAAGCTTTTAAATTCGACCCGGTCAAGGATTGGAGTCATGCAACAAACTATTGATGAAACGAATATTTCATTACAGAAGCAATCAAATATATTAGAGATTAATATAAATGAAATTGAGGGCGTTGATCAGACTGAAATGGCGACAATAACAGCTGATCTGCTCTCAAGAATAGAAGCAACTATGACACTAGCATCCAGAATATCAAATCTATCTCTCGCCAGATTTCTATGAATAATCAATAGGAGACTAATGATGTATCAAAAATATTATCATGACATCGCCATTAACTCTCAGCGCCATTGCCGTGAAATAGAGAAATATGTGATATCGCGCGCAATTAGTGATTTGCAAAAAGGTCTTGAAGTAGGGCCCGATAGTGTAGAGACCGTAAAAGCATGTGCATTAATCCAGAATATTTGGTCAATATTTCTGGCTGAGGCTATCAATGATGATAATCATCTTCCAAATGATTTGCGAGCGAATCTTATTTCGATAGGTGTCTGGATTCAGCGGGAATTAAAAGACCTTTCTGAAGGGAAGTCGATGAATTTCAAGGGTTTGATAGAGATAAATCAGATTATTGCGGATGGATTGGCCTGAATCATGCACCTATCGCTTAGACGCGGTGAGCGAGTTTATATCAATGGAGCTGTTCTACGGGTCGATCGCAAGGTAAGTATTGAATTGATGAATGATGCAACATTTTTGCTAGAAAACCACATTATCCATCCAGAGCAGGCAATTTCACCACTTAAACAACTGTATCTTGCGATACAAACTATCCTGATGGCGCCGACGAAAAGTGATGGCGCGGTGCTTGTGTGCTTAGGTTTAATTAGTAACTTTATAGTCATCTCTGAGGATAAAGATCTCATCAAATATTTGATAGATGTTCGTAATAATATTACATCTAGTCGGTATTATGATGCATTAAAAATCCTGCGAAATATCTTTCAGGATCAATCGGACCGCGCCAAAAAATGGGATGAACTACTCGGCATTGGCTGTAAATAAGGAGAAGTCAAAATGATATTATCAACTCAATCAACAATGATGAGTGGAAATGCTACTATAAGTCCCCAAGGGAATGAATATGCAAAGGAGAATTCTAATTATAATAATTTTATTAAGCTTTTAACGACGGAATTAAAGAATCAGGATCCGTTAAAGCCCCTTGAACCGACGCAGATCGTCACGCAGTTGGCAACCTTTTCGACGGTAGAGCAGGCGATTAAAACAAATATTCTCCTTTCCAAACTGGTCGATATTTCATCCAAAAACCAATCTACTTCACTTGCCGGGAATCAGTTACCCTATTGACATGTGAAACTGTTGGGTGAGGATAAAAGTGTATCATAGTTCTGTTTATCCTGAAATCAAATTACTAAGTCTGGAATGCATATGGTAATTCCCTCAGCGTATACTACTCTATTTACCGATGAATGAGGCGGATGCATTAGACATCGTTCATCGTGTAATTGCCGTTGTTGTGATTGTTTCGGCTCCAATGGTTTTGGCAGCCATGTTCGCCGGCGTTATTGTAGCGCTCATTCAGGCTCTTACACAGGTTCAGGAAATGACGATTACATTTGTCCCAAAAATGATAGCAATGCTGGTGGCCTTAATACTATCTTCAACCTTTATTGGTTCTATAATCAATTCACTATCAAATTACGTCTACTCTCGCATTGCTACCGGTTTCTGATTTCATTCAATTGGAAATTTAATGGAGCCTAGTTAGCGAACTATGTATTCTTCCAATGCGCAGCCAAGCAATCAATCACATTATCATTCAAAAGATATCGGATTAGCGTTATTAATCGTATTTATACTATGTGTTTTCTTTCTGCCTATTCCTCCATTCATGCTCGATATAGGCATTGCTTTTTCCATAGCCATTTCTGTTGTTGTACTAATGGTCGGATTATGGATACAGAAACCGTTGGAATTTTCATCTTTTCCGACTGTTCTACTATTTGCTACGATTTTAAGACTTGCTCTTAACATTGCTACTACACGTCTTATACTATCTCAAGGATCTGAGGGAGAGGCAGCGGCAGGTTATATTATAGCTGGATTTTCCAGGATGATTATGAGTGGTGATTTTGTAATTGGTCTCACTGTTTTTGCAATTATTATAACTGTTAATTTCCTTGTAATTACCAAAGGAGCCACCCGAATTGCCGAGGTTGGGGCCAGATTCACCTTGGACGCTATACCTGGGAAACAAATGGCTATAGATGCTGATTTGTCAGCTGGTCTTATTGACGAAGGTCAGGCCCAATTTAGGCGTCGAGAGCTGGAAGAAGAAAGCGCATTTTTCGGTTCTATGGATGGAGCATCCAAATTTGTTCGCGGGGACGCGATTGCTGGATTAATAATTCTGGCCGTCAATATATTCGGAGGGATTATAATAGGTGTAACACGACATAATATGTCATTAGAAGTCGCTGCTGATGTGTATACAAAATTGTCGGTTGGCGATGGTCTGGTCTCACAAATTCCAGCTTTGATTGTATCGCTATCGGCTGGCATGCTTGTATCAAAAGGGGGAATGCGAGGTTCTGCTGAACAAAATATACTGCGCCAATTTGGAATGTATCCCAGAGCATTATCTGTTTCCTCTGGGTTGCTCGTAATTCTGGGACTAATGCCCGGGTTGCCTTTTGCGCCCTTTTTTTCACTGGGGGCAAGCATGGGCCTTATCGCCTATCTTATACCTTTACAGGCTCGCAAAATTGAAAATTCAAATCTTGAAAAGCAAAAACTCATTGATCAAAGAATTCATCAGGAAATTCAAGATTCACCGGATCATCTCCTGCGAACATCTCTTGTTGAAATTATTCTTGGAAAACAACTATGGGCTGGCATGTCATCGAATCGATCCGAATTAATTGATCGTGTTCATAAAATGAGGAGGAACTTCGCAGTCCAATACGGATTTATATTCCCTGATATTCGACTTACCGATAGTATCGATATACCTCCAAGATCATATCATATTTATCTTCAGGGAGCCTATGTTTCTGGATACGAAATACAGCTCCGTCGTCAACTCATTATTTATGGTTCAGCCGAAAAACCAGATATTATCGGCGAAGACTCCATAGATCCTGCTTTTGGAATGAAATCCTTATGGATATCGGAGTCAATTGTTGAAGAAGCTCGTATGGCTGGATATATCCCGGTTGATCCAATCACAATACTCCTGACACATCTCTCCGAAACATTACGCAATCATCTATCTGTTCTGCTTACCTACAAGGGCATGAAAGGTTTGATTGATAGACTCGATCCTGAATATCGACGATTGATCGATGAAATCATACCAAGTCACCTTTCCTACTCCACACTACATACTGTTTTAAAGCATTTACTGTCGGAGAGGGTATCTATACGTAATCTTGAGATTATTATAGAATCAATCGCTGAAATTGCGCCTTTTGCAAGAAAGCCTGAATCAATTGTTGAACATGTTCGAATACGGCTCGCCTCTCAGATTTGCAGTGATCTATCTGTTGACGGGTCACTACATATTCTTCGGTTGGGTTCCAGATGGGATCAATTTTTTCATGAATCCATTAAAAGGGATATCAAAGGAGATATAGTAGGATTTGACGCAGAGCCAGGTATGATTGAATTATTTTCAAACGAGAGTTCATTTGTGATACGTCGCCATATGGATCGCGGCGAAGCTTTTATAATTCTTACATCCCCGGATGCGCGTTCATACGTTCGTTTAATTATTGGTCGTATACATCCGGGCCAGGCTGTATTATCGCATATCGAGATTAGCACTGGAGTTAAAATTAATTATATTGGCTCTATCTCATGACTTTGCATAGTGCGGTAATAGCCTATTTCTTGGTCTTCTGTCGCGTAGGTATTTTTTTCCTCATGGCGCCTGGTTTTTCCAGTGAAAGAGTTCCTCGACATTCTCGTCTTTACTTATCAATTTCTCTTTCATTGATTATTGGCTTTACCCTGGAGGATAATTCCTCTGTGCCCTTAGGAGCATATAGCCAGATTATCCTGGCCGCATTGATTGTCCATGAAGTTTTTGCAGGACTTATTTTGGGATTTATAAGTCGGGTGTTTATATTTGCTATTGAGAGTTTAATCACATTGTTTTGTTATACAATCGGACTTTCAAATATATTTACCTCAGAATTATTAGAGCATGATGCGTCGCCGGCGCTCTCCACCTTTGTCATTCTTGCATCCATTCAGTTGTTATTTATCACGGATCTTCATCATGTCCTCATTCAAGGAATTGTTCACTCGTATAGCATGGTTTCTTTTGGTGGAAATATACATTTGTCATCAGCTCTCAATGACATTGTTCGCGCAATATCTCAATCATATTTGGTGGTTTTGAGATTGTCGAGCCCATTTCTGATATATGCGATCATAATTAATTTTTCTTTCGCTTTCTTCTCGAGGCTTTCCCCCAATTTTCCAATTTATTTTATATCTGGACCAATTGTTGTCTTTCTAGGACTGACTTTCTTCAAAAATTCATCAAATGAATTCCTGTCATCCCTTATTCTTTCTCTTCGCCAGCTCATTGTAAAGTCCTGAATGACTAATCGTATTACTAGGCTGTCGCGTATTCATAAAGCCATTGATCATTTATGGCGGTTTCGGCTAGGTCAAGTTTTAGTGCTCGAAAATAGACTAAAGGATCTCGATAGGGTGGAATCAAAGCTCATTGATCATTATTCCTCAAATATGCCTTATCAATTTATTTTATCCAGGTTTGAAATTTTGCGTTATCAACGCATCCTTTTGACTGAAAATATATCGCTCGCTTCATCCAAAGCAAGAATTTCTGGGCTTCAACTCAAACGCATCGAAAAACTGCTCTCCAGAATAGAAAAATAAATATTAAGTAAGTGAGGGAGCTTCTACGCAAGTTCGCCGCAAGGATAATCTTGTAGCACCTTTACATGTCCATTTTTCCCGCGAATGATCTGGTTCTTGATGTCGGGCGTGCTGCGGATCCTGTCAGGAAGGCTGGGGCCATCACGCGCCTCGAACGACTTTCCTTACCCTCCGGCGTACCTGCATCGATCTCGGGCGCTTCGTTAATGCCACCTGTTGCCAGAAGCAATCCTACAAATTTTCAAGTCTCGAAATCAAACCAGTCGATGCCGACAAGCGCATCTCCTGAACGTCAAGACGCCCATGTCACCGCCTTCAGGAAATTTGAGGCTTTTATCCTTCAGACATGGCTTGAAATTCTGCTGCCTAAAGCTGGCTTTTGCGCCTACGGTCATGATCAGGCCAGCGGCATATGGCGTTCATTAATGGCCGAACAGCTTGGTGAGCAACTATCAAAAAATGATTCTCTAGGAATCGAGAGGCTGGCGCGTCATGGCGTCGATAATAACGATGGAGAGTCATTTATAAACAGGATCGATTTTGTTTCTAGCAGGGATAAATCATGATTTCTACCCTTCTCCAGCCAAGGAACCACCTGTCATGAACATTTTGCACACTGTTGCGTCCCCTAGTGAGAATTCTTCATATATTTCAGATACTATATTAAGTTGTGTTCATCGTATCGAAGAACTTCTTGATGAGGAAATACGTTTTATCGATCAAGGAGCTCTCAATGAACTCGAACGTGTAAATATACGTAAAACGCATTTGCTTGCGGAATTCGCCCACCTCTCTCCCGGTGTCGCTCCAGCATATTCCAATGAACTCGACAATCGACTCGCTTCATGTCGTCGTAAGGCCGAGCGTAATTTCGAAGCGCTCGGAATATATCTTCGGGCAGTGGAAGACCTCAACCGAATGATTCTGGATTTCTTACGCAGAGAAGACTCCGATGGCACATATGCGCGACCGGTTACTGCTCGTATGACTGAGCCATGACGATGGCGCCACTCCTCATTATTGGCGTGATGACATGCCTTACTGCTCTTGCTTCAACCTACGGTGGATTTTATTATCGTACGCGACCCACCCCTTCAGCGGCCGCGACGCCAGTACAACAGTCCAAAGCCCGGGAACTCAAAACAATTACCGTGCCCATGATACGGGATGGTCATATCAGGGGATATGTCTCCGCCGAATTTTCAATAATTGCCGCTGAAATCAATCCGCACCAGGAAAATCCTGAGATCGATAGCTATGTTCTTGATGAGGCCTATCGTCTTATTTACGCGGATAATGGCTTAGATTTTCAAGCCATTCAAAAAACCGATCTCAATCGATTGACAGCCGATATCAAATTACGCGTCAACACACGTCTCAATCGAGAGGCGATACAGGATGTTCATGTTCGCGGCTTCCATTATGTGCCGCGCGAGCAAGCATTTAATTAGTCGTTTTCTGGATCGCCCCCAGCGGCGTTATCTGCACTGCGATCAGGCGACTCTCTGAACGCCAGAGCTTGAGGCGTTTTTTACAATCAAAGGGGACTCTGATCGGATATGCTTTTCGATCGCCTGCGCAATTTTTGTTTCCGTGTTAGTTAATACCTCTACTTCTGTTGTTGCAGGTTCTTCGTAAATCGAGTTCAGTTCGCCGATGAACCGCTCCATCAATTTTAGGGCGCGGTATTGGGGGATTTGGGTTAATTCTTCGATCATCTGGTGACGCATTTCTTCCAATCTATTCATATGAGTCATGGCGCTCTCCGTGTTTCGTATCTCTCCATCATTAGGCGGTTATGCTTTCTCGAAGCTGCCGCAAGATCTGAGCGTTCGCCCCAATCTATATATTCCGCAAGTATGAAACAGGCTCTGGCGGCTATCTGCGGCCAATCACAATTTGCAACGCTGTGAGTGCGATTTGCTTGCCCCGACCAAATTCATTGATTTTCTTCTGAGGCTGGCTGGTATCGGTCTAGCTGGCGGCAGCCTATATCTTGCCATTCGCATGACCCTGGCGTCCTCGCCAGAGCCGGTCATCAATGGCCGTGAATTTTTATCAATTTATGCAAAACCCAAAAAGCCGCCACTCGATGCGCGCCGCTCTTCCATTGCGAAGGGGATAGATTTTACGCCTATCGGAAGTCTGACTGCCGTGCGATCGAACGCTCTGTTGTTGGATTTCGATCTGATCGACGCGACATCCGCCGTTGCGACGATTCGCACTTCGCACGGACGCATCCTGCGCGTCTCCCCCGGCTCTTTTCTGCCCGGCTGCGGCAGGGTGCTGGTCATCCAGTGGAGAGACGGCCGATGGATGGTCCAGACAACGAAGGGGTTGATCGCTCAATTTTGAGCCTTGGCCAAGCAAAGTCTGGGCGCCTCGTGTCGTCCGACAGGGCGCGGCCGGGCAGGTCTCGTCAACTGCTGGTGCGCGAGTTCGTGTCCGGAGCTGTTTACGCCAATCTTGTGACAGGTTGGGCGCAAAGTAAGCGTGATAAATTCAGCAGGACCAGAGCCTTGGTCTCGTTTCCATCAGAGCAGGAAAAGCACTACACCAGCTGCCCGTGGCAGTGCTTATATTTCTTGCCAGAGCCGCAGGGACAGGCCTCGTTTCGGCCGATTTTGCCCCAGGTCTCGGGGTTTTCAGGATCGCGCTGCGTTTCGGGCACGGCCAAGGACTGCGGGGAGAAATCGGTCGCGGCCAGACGGGCGTTGAGATCGTCCAGCGCCGTCAGTTCGGCGCTTGCATGCGCCGTCGCCGAGACCGGATCAGGGTGCAGCATCTCCATCGGCGGCAAGGCCTGCGGCGCCGGCGGCGCCTCGAAACTCACCTCGACGCGGCTCATTTGCGAGATCACCGCCTCATCCCAATGCGTCATCAGGCTGCGGAACAGCTCCAGCGCCTCGGATTTATATTCGTTGAGCGGATCGCGCTGGGCCAGCCCGCGCCAGCCGATGACCTGACGCAAATGATCGAGCGCGACAAGGTGTTCGCGCCATAATGTGTCAAGCGCCTGCAGAACCACCTGTTTCTCGATCAAACGCGACATTGGCGCTGTGTTGCGCTCGACTCGTTCGGCGTAATCCGCATCGGCGGCCTCCAGCAGACGCTCGCGGATTTCCTCGTCGGCGATGCCTTCTTCCTTCGCCCAGTCGGCGACGGGCAAATCGAGATTGAGTTTCTCGCGTACCTCATGTTCGAGCCCTTCGACATCCCACGCCTCGGCATAGGCGTCGGGCGGAATATGACGAGAGACCATCGCCTCGATTACTTCGGCGCGCATATCGGAGACCTGCTCCTCGACGCTTTCCTCGCCCATAATCTCGCGCCGACGCTCGAAAATGACCTTGCGCTGGTCATTCATCACATTGTCGAATTTGAGGATGTTCTTGCGGATATCGAAATTGCGCGCCTCGACCTTGTGCTGCGCCTTCTCGATCGCCTTGTTGATCCAGGGATGAACGATGGCCTCGCCCTCCTGAAGGCCGAGCTTGACGAGCATCGTATCGAGGCGTTCGGAGCCGAAGATGCGCATCAGATCGTCTTGCAGGGACAGGAAGAACTTCGAGCGGCCGGGATCGCCCTGACGGCCTGAGCGACCGCGCAACTGGTTGTCAATTCGGCGGCTCTCGTGACGCTCTGTGCCGATGATGTAAAGACCGCCGGCGGCGATTGCCTTTTCCTTGAAATCGGCGATCTCGGCGCGGATCTCGGCTTCTTTCGTCGCGCGTGCGTCGCCTTCCAGGTTGCCGCACTCCTGGGCGATGCGCATATCGAGATTGCCGCCAAGCTGAATGTCGGTGCCGCGGCCCGCCATGTTGGTGGCGATGGTGACGGCGCCCGGCACGCCGGCCTCGGCGACGATATAGGCCTCCTGTTCGTGGAAGCGCGCATTGAGCACCGCGAACATTTTCGATGGCTTGCCCTCTCGCGCCGCAGCATAGAGCTTCGACAATCCCTTCGGATCGGCGAAATCGATCATACTGTAGCCCTTCGAGACCAGAAATTCCGCCAGTTGCTCGGATTTCTCGATCGAGGTGGTGCCGACCAGCAATGGCTGCATCCGCTCGCTCGCCGCTTGAATCTCCTGCTCGATGGCGTGCAGTTTTTCTTTGGACGTACGATAGACCTCGTCGTCGTCGTCGATGCGCTGTACGACGCGATTGGTCGGAATCTCGACCACGTCGAGCCTGTAGATTTCAGCGAATTCGTTCGCCTCCGTGGAGGCCGTTCCTGTCATGCCGGCGAGCTTGTCATACAGGCGGAAGTAATTCTGGAAGGTAATCGAGGCCAGCGTCACGTTTTCAGGCTGAACCTGCACATGCTCCTTCGCCTCCAGCGCCTGATGCAGGCCTTCCGAATAGCGGCGGCCCGGCATCATGCGGCCGGTGAATTCGTCGATGATCACCACCTCGCCCTTCCGGACGATATAATCCTTGTCCTTGTGGAAGAGTTTGTGCGCCCGTAGCGCCTGATTGACGTGATGGACCAGCGTCACATTGTGCGCTTCGTAGAGCGCGCCTTCTGTCAATGCGCCAACCTCGATCAGCAATTGCTCCATGTGCTCATTGCCGGCGTCAGTCAGGTGAATGGTGCGCTGCTTTTCGTCGAGTTCGAAATCCTCCGGCGCGAGTTTCGGCATCAGCCTGTCGATCGTATTGTAAAGATCGGACTTGTCGTCTACGGGACCGGAAATGATCAGCGGCGTTCTGGCCTCGTCGATCAGGATCGAGTCAACTTCGTCGACGATCGCAAAATTATGTCCGCGCTGTACCATCTGCGCGAATTCGTATTTCATATTGTCGCGAAGATAATCGAAGCCGTATTCGTTATTTGTGCCGTAGGTGATGTCGCAGGCGTAGGCCTTGGCGCGCTCCTCGTCGGAAACATCGTGCACCACGACGCCCACGGTCATGCCGAGAAAGCGATAGATCTGGCCCATCCACTCGCTGTCGCGGCGGGCGAGATAGTCGTTAACGGTCACGACATGCACGCCCTTGCCGGAAAGAGCGTTGAGATAGACGGCGAGCGTCGCCACGAGAGTCTTGCCCTCGCCGGTGCGCATCTCGGAGATGGCGCCTTCATGCAGCACCATCCCGCCGATCAACTGGACGTCAAAGTGACGCTGGCCAAGCGTGCGCTTGGCGGCCTCGCGCACGGTGGCGAAGGCGGGGACGAGCAAATCGTCGAGGCTTTTGCCTGCGGCGAGTTCGTCGCGGAACATCTGCGTACGGGCGCGCAGTTCGTCGTCGCTCAGGGCCTCGAGCTGCGGTTCAAGCGCATTGATCGCCTTGACTTTCGGCGCATAGGTCTTGAGCCGGCGGTCGTTGGCCGTGCCGAAAATCTTCTTGGCGAGCGCGCCGATCATCCCGCAAACCCTTCCCGAATGAAATTACCGGTCGCCCAGAACCGCCCGGGGGCGGCCGTCACAGGGACGCGCGATCGGAATATTCCGTTATGTGATGGAAAAACATAAGGTTGCGACGAATCCCGGCAGCCGGGCGCGTTCTCGGCGCGGTCTTTCCGCCGGAGAGATAAGAGGCGCCGCAAACCTTGTCAATGCAAGGAGTTTCGCTGCGGCGGCTATCGCTACTCTTAAGGCGCCGCCGTGATCGGCCGAAATGGCTGCGGCAATTTCCCGGCGGCGAGATATTTCGAGAATAGTTTCAGCCCGCCCGGCTCGTTGCCATTGGGGTGAACAAGAACAATCGAGCCGTCGCGCGGCGCGGGGCCCAGCGCCAGCCATGCGTCGGCCCCGAGAGCAATCAGATGCCTTTCGCGCAATTTCGTCAACAAGGCCGTATCGGCGACCAACCCCGGAAAGCGGAAGAAAACCGACGGCGTCTCGCCATGGGCGATCAGCAGTTTCTCGGTCTCGAAAATTTCCCGATCAAAATCGACGCCTGGCCGCAGCAGGTAATTACGACGGTCTTCGAGGCCAACGATGTAGGGATGCGAATAGGAGTGATTCGCCCAGGTGACGGCGATCGCGCCGCTGTTGATTTTTTCCTGAAGCCAGGTGAAATCGGCCGCGTGATGCGCCAGCCACGAGCCGGAAATCGCCAGCGTCAACGGCGCGCCCGGCGCATGGGCCGCGATCTCCTCAATAAATGCGCGATCCAGCGGCTTGGCGGTCGGACAAAGGTCGCCGGTGACGTAAACGCCGCCCGCCGCGCCATGAATCAGACCGGCGTTGACCAACGCCGGCGGGCGGGTGGGATCGGGCGCAGCCTCAAGCGCATGGATAAATCGCGTCGTCGTCTGCGCGGCGTCGGTCGTTTCGGCGCAGGTCAGGCAGGCGGCGCGGTCAAGGCTGGTTTCGAGGCTTTGCGGATCGACGGTCAGAAGAAGATCGTCGCCATCGACGCTCATGCGCCGGGTCGCAAGACGGGCCCCGCTCTCCGCAGAACAGGTCAGAAACACCGGCGTATAATCGTGAATCCGGGCGACGCCGTCTGCGCCGGACAGGCGTGGCGGCGCGCAGGACTCCCCCGCCATTGCCGGAGCGGCGAGGCTCGCGCAAAATGCCCATAAAATGAGACACCGTTTCATGCTGCGCTTATGATGAAAATTTCGTCCAAAGAAAAGCCGAAGCTGGACACCGAAGCAGGTGAGTCCACCGAAATCGCGGCGCGGCTTGGCGCGGAGATCGCCGCGCAATTCGGGCAGCGCGACGAGACGCCTTTCTCTATTCTCGCGCGCAGCGTCGAAGGGGAGCTTGTCGGCGGACTGAACGGCGTCGTGCACTGGCGCTGGCTCTATATTCGTCACCTCTGGGTGGCGACGACCGCACGCGGGGACGGTCTCGGTCGACGGTTGATCGCGGCCGCAGAAGCACAGGCCCGCTCGCGCAATTGCGTCGGCGTGTATATCGACACCTTTGATTCCCGTATCGCTCTCTATTACGAAGGAGAAGGTTTTTCGCGCGCCGGTGAGATCATCGGTTTTCCACCCGGCGGCCAACGCATCTATTTGAGCAAAACTCTCTCATGAGCGCGTCAGCCCCCTCCAGGACAATGATGGCGATGGCGCTTTACGCGCCAGGGACGCCGCTCGTGCAAGAGACGCGCCCCCTGCCAGCGCCCGGCCCAGGCGAAATCCGGCTGAGGGTCGAGGCCTGCGGCGTCTGTCGCACCGATCTGCATGTCGTCGACGGAGAATTGACCGACCCGATACGCCCGATTGTGCCGGGACACGAAATCGTCGGGCGGGTCGAGGAGGCTGGCGCGGAAGTTACGGGCTTCCTGCCCGATCAACGCGTCGGCGTTCCCTGGCTTGGACACACTTGCGGTCACTGCGCCTATTGTGTCAGCGCGCGCGAAAACCTCTGCGACAATCCGCTCTTTACCGGCTACACCCGTGACGGCGGCTACGCGACGCACGCCATCGCCAACGCTTCGTATTGTTTTCCGTTGCCTGAAACAACGGACGCCACAGAACTCGCACCGCTGCTCTGCGCCGGATTGATCGGCTGGCGCGCCTTGAAACTCGCTGGGCCTGCGCAAACCATCGGGATTTATGGCTTTGGCGCCGCCGCTCATATCATTGCGCAGGTTGCGCTGCTGCAGGGTCGGCGCGTACACGCCTTCGTGCGGCCCGGCGATCGAGAGGCCATTGCTTTTGCCCTCACTCTCGGGGTCGCCACGGCGCAGGACTCGGACGAGCCTACACCCGAACCCCTTGACGCAGCGCTCATCTTTGCGCCTGTCGGCTCGCTCGTGCCCCGCGCCCTGGCGGCAGTGAAAAAAGCCGGCGCCGTTGTCTGCGGGGGCATTCACATGAGCGACATTCCCGCCTTCCCCTATGCGCTGCTCTGGGAGGAGCGCCGCCTGCTTTCGGTCGCCAATCTCACTCGCGACGATGCGCATGAATTTCTGGCGCTTGCTTCAACGCTACCCTTGAAAATACACACGACGCCGTATCCGCTGGAGCAGGCGAATGAAGCGCTCGCCGATCTGCGCGCCGGCCGCGTCCGGGGCGCAGCAGTGTTGATCCCCTGATCCAGTTGCGGGTTAAGAAATTCCAGAGGCTAGCGCCGATGCGTCCTGTGTCGCATCGAGAAGACGCCAACCAATTTCGCCAATCGGTTTTTCCATTTGAAGCGCCAAAACATCCCGGGTCGCGTCGGAGACATCGTCGAAGCGCCGATCGACGCGCGCGGCGCGTTGATCGAAATCGGCATCAAGCCAGACTCCCTGGAAAGGAACATCAAGTCTCCTGGCGAGCCTTTCGATTTCTTCGCGATCCGGCTCCCGGTCGAACACGGCATCGACAATTACCGGCCAGCCCCTTGCAAGCGTCTCGCCGGCGGCATTGAACAAGCGCCGATAGACCTCCTCGGAAACCTCCCGGGCGTAGGCGGCGGCCGGCAAGCGCGCCGTCGGCGCACTATCATACATTCGTTTTCGTATGCGGTCGGTGTTCAAAACCCGAGCGCCCGGCGCTACGCCCAGACGCGGCGCCAACGCTGCCGCCAGGCTTGATTTACCCGATCCGCTCAAGCCGCCGACTGCAACGAGCCTCGGGCTGGGCGGCGCCAAAAGCCTGTGCGCCAGCGTGAGATAATCTTTCGCCATCCCTTCGTGTCCCTGGGACGCCTCGACATGGGCGCGAATAGTTGCACGAAACGACTGAAAAAACGGCAGCAGGCGCAGACCATCCGTTTCGTCGCGCATGTCCAGATAGCGATTGAAGGCGGTGTTCGCTAAAGGGGCCAGGTCCGCGCGCCAGAGGTCCATCAACAGGAACGCCAGATCATAGAGAACATCGATGGTCGCGATGTCGTCGGAAAACTCAAGACAATCGAAGGGCGTAGGCGTCCCCCCGTAAAGGCAGATATTGCGAAGCGACAGATCGCCATGGCAAAGTCGCACTGCGCCGGCCTGTCTCCGGCTTTCCATCAGCGTTTGATTTGATTCAAAAGCCTCGGTCAACCTCCTCGCCAGAATGGCGATGTCTGCCTCAGGCGCCAATCCGCTCTGACGCAGCGCCTCAATGGCGCGATCCAGACTGTGCCGGAGCGCCGCTGCGCCGCCGCGCAGGAAATCAGGAGCTGCAACATCGTGAAAGGAAGCAATACGATGCGCCAGTCGTTCAATCATGTCCGGTGTCAGGCGATCTTCCCGCGCCATACGATCAAAAAGCATGTCGTCTGGAAAACGACGCATCACGACAACGCCATCAACGAGTGCGCCGGGGCCATTAAATGCAAGGCGTCCCTCATACGCACGCGTAATCCGGCGAACGTCGACATATAGCTCGGGCGCGTATAGACGATTGAGCGTCATCTCACGCTGGCATATCTCGAACCGTAATTCAGGCGTCGAGAAATCGAGATATGGAAAGCGCACTGGTCTCTTGATTTTATAGGCAAATCTAGCGCCAAGCACCACGATCGAAATATGGGTCGTGGCGATGTCGCACGGGCCGCCGTCCTGCGCGATCAGGAATTCGACAAGCTCCCGCCGCCCGCCAAAATCACTCATTCCGTACTGTTTTCCTGTTCGCGAGAGACGAAGGCGCTTTTAACGACATACGCCAGGCAGGCATAGGCGACAACAAATCCGCCGATCACCGGCCAGTAGGAAGCGGGCAGGGGCGTAAAGCCGAGGATCTGCGCCAGAGGCGAATAGGGCAAGGCGGCGCCGATCAGGCAGGCGATGAGGGTCGTCGCCATTAGTCCGCTGCTCGCATGACTTTGAAAGAACGGAATGCGATTGGTGCGGATGATGTGGATGATCATCGTCTGGGTCAGAAGAGACTCGACGAACCAGCCGGTCTGAAATAGCGCCGGCTTGTCCCATGCATCGTAAAAACCAAGCATAAGAATGAAGGTCGCATAATCGAACACGGAACTGACAGGGCCGACGACGAGCATAAATTTGGCGATGCCGCCAATATCCCATTTGCGCGGCCGCGCCAGCATTTCGGCATCGACGGAGTCGGTCGGGATCGCGGTCTGGGAGAAATCGTAGAGCAGGCTGTTGGTCAGGATCTGGATCGGCGTCATCGGCAAGAAGGGTAATAAAACGCTGACGCCCAGAACGCTGAACATATTCCCGAAGTTCGAGCTGGCGCCCATGCGCACGTATTTTAGAATATTGGCGAAAACCTTACGTCCTTCCATCACGCCATCATTGAGCACCGCGAGACTTTTCTCGAGCAGAATCAGATCGGCGGATTCCCGCGCAATATCCACAGCTCCGTCGACGGATATGCCGACATCGGCTGCTTTCAACGCCGGGGCGTCGTTGACGCCATCCCCCAGGTATCCGACGATATGACCTCGGGCGCGCAACGCCCTCACGACGCGCGCCTTCTGCGCCGGCGTGAGCTTGGCGAACACCGTCACCGCGCCGGCAAAATCGGCAAGTTCGTCGTCATCAAGTTGATCGATATCAGCGCCAAGCAGAACCTCTTCGACCTCTAGCCCCACATCCCGACAAATCTTTCGGGTGACAATCTCATTGTCTCCAGTCAAGATTTTCACTGTGACGCCGGACGCCATGAGATCAGCGAGCGCAAGGGCGGCGCTATCCTTCGGCGGATCAAGAAAGGCGATGTAGCCCAGAAGCGTTAGATCGCATTCGTCTGACGCCGAGAAGACCTGTTGATCCCTCGACACCTCCCTGTAGGCGACGGCAACGACCCGGAATCCGTCGGCGTTCAGGGCCGCAGTCTCGCGCATCGCCACCTCGAGATGCGCGGGGTCCAGCGCGCCCTCGCCCTTGACCGCCTCGTAGCGCGAGGCGGCGGCGAACATCTCCTCGACGGCCCCCTTGCAGATTAAATATCGTCGCCCATCCTCGCGCTCGACGACAACAGACAGGCGCCGACGTTCGAAATCGAAAGGAATCTCATCGATCTTGCTAAAACCGTGTTGCGGCCTGAGACGTTCTTCAATCTCGACGTGCTCCAGCACCGCAGCATCGAGCAGGTTGCGCAAGCCTGACTGAAAATGGCTGTTCAGGTAAGCAAACTCCAGAACAGACGTCGAGTCATCTCCGAAGATATCGAGGTGCCATTTCAGGATGATCCGGTCCTGGGTCAGCGTACCGGTCTTGTCCGTGCAGAGCACATCCATCGCGCCAAAATTCTCGATGGCGTCGAGATGTTTCACTATGACTTTCTCGCGCGAGATCGCCAGCGCGCCTTTCGCCAGATTGACGGTCACGATCATCGGCAACATTTCAGGCGTCAAACCGACTGCGACCGAAATCGCAAACAACAACGCCGTATACCAGTCGCCTTTCAGATAGCCATTGATCAGGAACACCGCCGGCGCCATGATCAGCATGAAGCGTATCATCAGCAGGCTGAATTTTCGGATGCTCTCGTCAAACGCCGTCTCGTCGTCCCGATCGGCAAGTTCCCGGGCCACGGCCCCGAAAAAAGTCTGGCCGCCTGTCAAAACGACAACCGCGCGTCCATAGCCGCTCACCACATTGGAGCCCATAAAGGCTAGGGTGGGGGCGGCCATCGGCTCCGGTGGCGCGTCAACTGCGTGAGCGAATTTCTCAACAGGCAGGGACTCGCCCGTCAGCGTCGACTGGTTGACGAATAAGTCCCTTGCTTCGATCAGACGAACATCGGCAGGAATCATATCGCCGGCGGACAAGCGAATTATGTCTCCGGGGGCCAGATCCTCAATGTTGGTCTCGACGAAGCCTTCATCGACGTCTTCCGCCTCTGGACGCCGCACGCTGGCGTGAATGCGCACCATGGCGCGCAATTCCTCCGCCGCCGCGCAGGAGCGGTGTTCCTGCACAAAAGCAAGCAACACGCTGAGCAAGACGATTGTCGCAATCACGCCTGCCGAGTGTTGATCTCCCAACATGAAGGATAGGACCGAGAGCGCAAGCAACAGCCCGTTGAGCGGCGTCAGCAGTTTCCTGGCGAATTCGTGCCAGGGCCCGCCGCGCGCATCCGTCGCCAGACGGTTCGGTCCATATATTTCCCGGCGTAGCGCCGCTTGCACATTGGTCAAACCCTCATTGGAGGTCTCAAGATCGCTCAGCAGTTGATCCGGATCTCGCCATGCCGCAGAGAGTAGCCAGTCTTTCACCGCTGCGTCCTGCGCTGCGGCGGAGTTCTTCACAGTGCTTGCGTCGACCGTCATGGCGACATGCTTTCGGCGTCCGGTTGAGGGCTACGATCTTTCACTGAAAAACAGGAGCGCCGACCGCCGGACCAAGGCAAGAATTGAGCACGCGAAAAAGCGCCTCTTTACTCCATGCCCAGCGCCGACAGATAGAGATCCAGGATCTCCTCTTCCTCCTGCCGCTTATGCTTGTCTTGTTTGCGGATAGAAACGATCTTACGCATGATTTTCGGATCGAAGCCAGTAGCTTTCGCCTCGCCATAGACATCCTTGATATCATCTGAAATGGCGCGCTTCTCCTCCTCGAGTTTTTCGATCCGCTCGATAAAGGCGTTGAGATGGCCGCCATCTACGGCGTTGCTGTTCATGCGAAGGCCTCATGGGTGGGATCAGCCGGCGTCGGGACCGGAGCGGCGGCTCAGGGTGCGGCTTTGCGGCACAGGCGGCGCTTTCGTCAAGGCGACGGAGGCAGTAATCCCCGCTATCCATCCTGCCGCCTCCCGGATAAATCTCTTGAAAGCTCCGCGCCGGCGAACGACATCTCTAATTTCGACGGGACAGGGGTTTTCCGCGGAGCGACTGGCATGACCGAAGGCGATTTTCCTCTCCCGCAAACCGTCAGATCGGCGCCAGGCTTTTCCGCCGCCGCTCTGGAGGGCGTTCGTTACCGTCGCGTCATCGCTGTCGGCCTCGATTTTTTTCTCGTGTCCATGATGTCAGCGGCGATTTTCGTCGGCCTGTTTGTGCTCAGTTTCGGTATGTCGGCGCTTCTGCTGCCGCCTTTGCTGCCGCTGGTCGCCTTTTTTTACAATGGGCTCACAGTTTCCGGGTCGCGCATGGCCACGCCCGGCATGGCTTTGATGGATCTCGAGATGCGTACAATGGCCGGGGCCCCGGTCGAGTTTCTTCAGGCCGCCGTTCATGCCGTCCTGTTCTATGTGAGCTGGCTGTTTCCGCCCATCCTGATTGTGTCTCTTTTCGCCCATGACAAGCGCTGCCTGCATGATATGCTGTCGGATGTGATTGTCTTGCGCCGGACGGTCTGATGTCGGCGAGGTTGTCGATCGGGACAATGTCAAGGGGAATAAACCGCGCGTGACTCAAGAACCGAGAAGTGCGCCGCAATTTTATCTTACGTCGCCATCGTCCTGCCCCTATTTGCCGGGGCGGCAGGAGAGAAAGGTGTTTACGCATCTGATCGGCCTTCGGGCTCCGGCCCTGAACGACGCGCTGACCCTGTCGGGTTTCCGTCGTTCTCAGACCATCGCTTATCGTCCAGCCTGCGAGGATTGTCGCGCCTGCGTATCGGTGCGCGTGTGCGTCAATGAATTCGATCTCTCACGCAACCTGCGCCGAATTCAGCGACGCAATCAGGATATTCGCAGCGCGCCCAGGCCGCCCAGAGCAACGCCCGAGCAATTCGATCTGTTCCGACGCTATGTGGAAGCCCGCCATGCTGACGGCGGTATGGCCGATATGAGCATGATGGACTTCCAGATGATGATCGAGGACACCCATGTCGATACGCAAATGGTTGAATATCGCCTTGTTGTCGACGCCGAAGGTGGGAAAGCCGGCGAACTTGTCGCCTGTTGTCTTACTGACCGACTCAGCGATGGCCTGTCGATGGTCTATTCCTTTTACCAGCCTGAACTGGAATCCCGCTCGCCCGGCTCTTTCATGATCCTCGATCATCTCGCGCATGCCCGCTCGCTGGCTCTGCCGCATCTTTATCTTGGCTATTGGGTCGAGGGATCGCGCAAAATGAACTATAAGGCGAGGTTTCAGCCCCAGGAGCGACTGGGCCCAGCAGGCTGGACGCTGGCGCCGTCGCCGCGTTAACCAACTGCTAACCATAATGGCAAAATTTAGCAGATAGTAACCATCTTTCAAAAAACTGGCGCGACACTGGCGACGTCCTGAAAAAAAGGTGCCGCGTCATGTCGATAGAGTCCAGCATTCTCATTCTTGGCCTTTTAGGCCTCGCCTGCATTCTCTGGCTGCATTTACTGCGCCTTTCCGAACTCGATGCGCTGTGCGAGTGGGCGAACGCCACGCTCTACGCGCACAACGCTCGCCGCCATGCTCTGTTGCTCGACCTGCTCAAGGCCTTGCGCGCCTTCTCGCTCGACGCCCGTGAAGCCGTAGAAAGCGTGTCGATCGTCCGGGCCGCCGCCATTCGCGCCGCAACGCCGGACGCGCGACTCCAGGCGGAGACGAGGCTCGACCGGGAGGTGCGCAGGCTGCTGTTGCTGGCGGAAACCTCCCCGGTTCTGCGAAACTCCTCCGTCTTCGCTGAATTGAGCTCTCAAATCGCTCAGAATCAGGAAGATATCGTTGCTGCGCGCGAACAGTCCGCAAACTTTGTCAATAGCTACAACAGGGTCAGGAAAAACTTTCCCGGCGACTGGTTGGCGGCGCGTCTGCGCTACGCGCAGCGGGCGATTCACTCCATGAGCCAAGAAATCGGCCCCGAGGCCCTGCCGGAAACCGGCGGCGAGGCGGTGTAGTCATAAAATAGCCGGACTATCGGAGTTTGTGACGTTCTTGAATCAACGCCATCGCCGGAAGACGCCGCAGGCCCTGGGTCAGCGTATGCTTCCGGCGTATCGCCGTCAGATCGGCGGCGAAATGACTGGAGTCGCCATTGCGCAACTTTCCTGTGTGGAAATCTGGCCTTGCAATCGCCCTTGCGGGCGCGGGGGCATTGGCGGGGATGTCGGCGGAGGCCCAGGAAACCGGTCAGGCCGAATGGGCGCAACGTTACGACGCGGATGCGCGGCTGACGGTCTCCCGCTCGACGACGCCGATTCTCTCCGAGGCGACCGTGGCCGCGACCGAGTCCGCGATCGAACATTTCCAGGAAATCGTGGCCAATGGCGGCTGGCCGCAGGTGCCGGGCGGCCATCAGTTGAAGCTTGGGACCAACAGCCCGGCGGTGTCGATCCTGCGCAAGCGTCTGATTGTTTCTGGCGACATCGGCCCGGAGACAGGCGCCAGTCAGGTGTTCGATTCCTACGTCGAAGCGGCTGTGCGCCGTTTTCAGGCCCGCCACGGGATCATTGAAACCGGCGTCGTTAACCAACAGACGGTCGCCGCGCTGAATGTTCCGGCTGAAACTCGGCTGCGTCAGCTCGAGACGAACCTCGTGCGGCTGCGCAGTTTCTCAAAGGATCTCGGCAATCGCTATGTCACGGCGAATATCCCGGCCGCGCAGGTCGAAACCGTGGAGAACGGCGCCGTCGTCACCCATCATATCGCCGGCGTCGGCAAGATCGACCGTCAGTCGCCGGTCATGCAGACCAGAGCGATCCAGGTCAATTTCAATCCCTTCTGGACGGTGCCGGCGTCTGTCATTCGCAAGGATTTGATTCCAAAAATGCAGGCCGATCCGAATTACCTGCACGACAATCATATCCGCGTTTACGACAAGGACGGGCAGGAGTTGCAGCCCGAGCAAATCAACTGGCGTTCGCTCGACGCGCTTAACTACAAATTTCGTCAGGACATCGGCGGCGACTTCAACTCGCTGGGCGTGGTGCGCATCGATATCGCCAATCCCTATGGCGTTTACATGCACGACACCCCGGCCAAAGGCGTGTTCGGCGACGATTTCCGGTTCGTATCTTCCGGCTGCATTCGCCTTCAAAACGTGCGTGACTATGTCGCCTTCCTGCTCCGCGAAACGCCTGGCTGGGACCGCGATCACATCGATCAGGTGATCGCCTCAGGCGAACGCGTCGACGTAAAAATCACGCCCGCGGTGCCGGTCTATTGGGTCTATGTCACGGCCTGGGGAGCCCCTGACGGCGTCACGCAGTTTCGTGACGATATCTATCAGCGCGACGGGCTTGGGGCGGCGCGGGCGTCGGATATGACCCCGTCCACGCCGGCGGCCACGGCCGCCAGCGTCCGCGATGATAACGAAAACTGAGACGTCGCGAGACCGCCGCCCGCCGCCGTAAAAAACATCGGCGTCAGTCGCGCATTGCTCGCCAGACCCCGCCGCATAGATCGGTGGACGAAGACCAGGCGCCCGATCCTGTCGCGCCGATGAGCTGTCCGCTCAAGCGGACAACGCGCCCGCCCGATCCGGTGAAGCGGGCGATCATTTGCCCGCTTTCGTCCACATAGCCCCAACTGGTCGCCCGGGCCCCCGAGGCGCCGGATATCCTGCGGTCAGCGATGGTAAGGCCGCCCGGGATCGGCGCGTCGCAGGACCCGACAGTCGTCGACGATTCTACGCGCCACTCGCCGTCGGGATTTTGGACGGCTCCCGTTACGCCCGGCTTACCGGCGATACCCGGATGCCGGCCGGACCCGGCGACAGCGCCCGTCGTCGTCAGAAAAATCGCGAGCACAGGGGCGGCGCGTTTCAACCCGCCGCCTCCAGAGCTCTTTGCAGCACATTGTGCATGTCGCAACCCGCATATATGAACTCGGCGACGCCGGCTTTGCGCAATGTCTCCTCCAGATCGCCGGGACGCCCGGCGAGGTAGAGCTCGCTGCCCGCGCCCTTCAGAGCAAGCGCCAATGACTCTGCGGCGTCGACGTAAATGAGATCTGTCGAGCATAGGCACGCAAGTTTCGCGCCGGAGGCGCGGAAGGCTTCCAGGATTTGCGCTGTCGTTTCGGCTTCGGGACCGAACACGGCTTCAACGCCGCCAGCCTCGAAGAAATTTTTGGCGAAGTTGGCGCGAGTGGTGAAGGCGGCGACCGGGCCAATGTTGGCCAGGAAGACTTTCGGCCGTTGAGCTGTTTTCGCCAGCATGGCGTCGGAAAGGTCGCGCAGGCGCTCGAAGGGCTCGGCGAGCCGACGAGGCGCAAGCGGCGGAGTCTTCAGCCCTTCAGCCGGCGGGGCGAAAGCATCGTTTGAGGCGGCGGCGGGAGCGAGTACGTCGAGAGGCTTCTCGGCGATGTCGGGGAACTGGTTGGCGCCTGTGATTTTCTCTTTTGCACGGGCAATGTTTTTGGCGCGCAAGCCGGCGATTTCAGCGACTTCGCCCTGGAAGACTCCCTTTTCGAGCGCCGCGGCGAGTCCGCCTGTGGCCTCGATTTTCTGGAACGCCGCCCAGGCTTCTTCGCAAAGGGCCTGTGTCAACGCCTCAAAGCCGCCCGACCCCGCAGCAGGATCGTCGACGGCTTCGATATGCGATTCGTCCTGCAACACGAGTTGAGTGTCGCGGGCGAGGCGTCGGGCGAAAGGATCCGGCACGCCTAACGGAAGCGTGAAGGGCAGGACCGTCACCGTATCGGCGCCGCCAACGGCCGCCGAGAAGGTCGCCAGGGTTCCGCGCAAAATATTATTCCATGGATCGCGCCGGGACATCATCCGCCAGGCGGTTTCGGCAGAGATCAGAGTCGGTTTCGGCGTCAGCCCGCAGGCTTCCTCGACCCGGGCCCATAGCCGGCGAATGGCCCGGAATTTGGCGACGCCCAGAAATTCGTCGGCGTCGGCGGCGAGTCGGAAAGATATCGATGACCGCGCGGTCTCGATATCGACGCCATGATCGGCGAGGGCGCGCAAATAGGCGACGGCGGCGGAGAGCGCAAACGCCAACTCCTGCGTCTCAGACCCGCCGGCGGCATGAACCACCCGGGCGTCGGCCGCGACCGCGCCGATGGAAAAACCGGCCCGCAGAATCTCCTTTGCTTGCGCCGCGAAGGCTTTGGCGACCTCCGGCCATGGACCGGCCGCAAAGCCGTGCAGCGCCTGCAAGCCCAGAGGATCGAGGCCGAAAGCGATGCGCGTGATTGAGGGATCGATATGCTGGCTGTCGAGCAGACGGATCACCGTCGACGCTGCGCGGGGGGCGCGCGGGGAAGCCTCGATGATGACCGGGATGCCGTAATCCAGCCGAATGTTATCAAAGACCTTGGTCAACGCCGCTTCGTCATCATCAACGAGGCCGCCGCCCCACGCGCCCTGAGAGCCGGCGAAGACAAGATGAAGGCCATCGGCGCCGCCTTCGAGATCGTCGAGGGCCAGGCGGTTGGCGGGTTCAGGCGGCGCATAATCGACCCGGCCGAGGATCGACCAGCGGCCGGGCGTTCGGCGCAGAGTTTTCGGCGCAGCGGCGGCCCGAGGATAGATCGGCGCAACGGCGACAGCGCCATAAGCCCTTGAAACCAGCGTCTCGAAAGACGCGCCCTTAAGGGCCCGATCGACGAGTTTTCGCCATTGCTCTTCCCGGGGCTGTGGAAAAACTCCGGCGATGGCTGTCTCATGCGCTGTCATAATTATCTCAATCCCCCTTGTTTCTCGCGCCTTTTCGCACGAAGCGCCGTCTTCGGCCACATGAAATCCGCATCACAAGGCCGCGCCCTTTGCTTTTCCCCCCTAAACCCCTTAACCAAGTCGAACCGACCGGCGCCGGCGCATCCTGTTATGCGCGCCGCCGCAAGTGGCGGGCCAGAGCGCGTTGCGCGGCGACGGCGACGCGCCCGTCGCATAGTCAAGGCGGGCTCATCTGAACGGAGGCTTGAGTGACCGATACGGCCGAACTCATTGAACAAATTAAAGAGGTTATCGCTACGGAAGGGATGATCGACATCTCCAAGATCACTCCCGATGCGACGATCGAAAGTCTCGACCTGAAATCGGTGGACATTGTGATGATCCTCACCGCCCTGGAGGAAAAATTCAACGTCTACATCCCGATGGACGGCTCCCTTCAGGAGGCCAAGGACGTCAAGAGCCTCATGGAAGCTCTGGCGGATCACATCCAGAAAGAACGCGAGAAGCAGTAAATGACCGTCTCGCGCGGGCGAGCTGCGGGACGCCGCGTCGTCGTATCCGGGATGGGCGTCGTCAGCGCCGCAGGTTTTGGCGCTGACCGTCTCTGGACCGCCGCCCGTGACGGCGTCGGGCAAATCCGGCCGCTGAAAACCGAGCGCCCCTATGATGGACGCATCAAGTTTGCTGCCCAGGCGCCGGAATTTGATCCCGCCGCGCACATCGAGCGCGAGGTGTTGCCCTTCTGCGATCGTTTTTCCCAATTCGCCGTAATCGCCGCCGACGAGGCGATGGCCCAGGCCGGTTTTGACCGCAATGGCGTCGCTGGCCCGGGAGCCGCCGTGGTCATCGGCACCGGCATTGGCGGCATGACGACGATCGAGGATGGCATTTATCATTATTACGTCGAGGGTCAGCGCCCGGCGATGCTGAGCGTGCCGAAACTCATTTCAAGCGCCGCGCCGGCGACGCTCGGCATGCGCTTTTCTTGCCTGGGACCGACCTTTTCGATCGGTAGCGCCTGCTCGTCGGCGACGCAGGCGCTGGGCGTCGGCATGCAGATGGTCCGCTCGGGGATGGTCGACAAGGCTATTGTCGGCGGCGCTGAAGCCTGCATCATAAATTCCTCGATGCGGGCGTGGGAAAGCTTGCGGGTGTTGACGCCCGGTCTGTGCCGACCTTTTTCCAGCGGCCGCAATGGCATGACGCTGGGCGAGGGCGCTGCGATTTTCGTGCTGGAGACCTATGACTCAGCTCAGGCGCGCGGTCATGCGCCGTTGTGCGAACTCGCCGGCTACGGCACGACCAGCGACGCCAAAGATCCCGTCCGCCCGGACCTTGACGGCGCGTCGAGGGCAATCGCGCAGGCGCTGGAGGATGCGGGTCTGACCGCGCGCGAGATCGGTTACGTTAACGCGCATGGCACGGCGACTCACGCCAATGACATTACCGAGTCGGAGGCGCTCCTGCGTGTTTTTGGCGATTACGGCGCGCAGGTGCCGGTTTCCTCGACCAAGCCGATCCATGGTCATGCGCTGGGCGCCAGCGGGGGGCTCGAACTGTCCGTCGCCATATCGGCGCTTCGTGAACAGATCGCGCCGCCGACGATCAATTTTCTTGAGCCGGACCCGCGTTGCCCCATCAACGCCGTGCCCAACGTTGCGAAACAATGCGAAATCAAGGCCGTCATGTCGAACTCATTCGCTTTTGGCGGCATCAACGCCGTGCTAATCATCACCCATGCAAATTAACGTCCCCCTGGCTGTTGGCCCCCTGCGCCTGACAGTCGACCCCGTTCGCGCGGGGGCCTATGCGCGCGAAATCGGCGCCGACGACGGGCGCGTTCCGCTCGCCTATCCTGCGGTCTGGCTCTCCGAGCCCGCTTTGTCCAAAGTGGTGTCCGAGGTCTGCGAAACGCTTGCTGTCGTGCCAGTGCATGAGTCTCAGGCGTTCGCCTATGAAACATCGTTGACCGCCGGCGAAAGCTACGATCTCACGGTGACGCTCCGCCGTGAAGAGACGCCGCCGCGCCTGATCGCCGATGCGGTGATCGCGACGACGGACGGCGCGCCCGTCGGCAGGATCGAGACCATGCTGCGGCTCGTGCCGCGCGACGCATTCTCAAAAGGCGTTGACGGTTCAAAAGGCGCTGACGGTCGGGAAACGGCCTTGGGAGGCGCGTCATGAGCGCGCTTGCCGCTATCGGCGATAAACTGCCGGAAACCATTATCGGCCCCTTCGACGCGCCTGCGCTCGCGCGCTATGCGGAAGTCTCGGGCGACGCCAACCCGCTGCATCTTGATGAGGCGCTGGCGGCGGGCGTCGGTTTTGCGGCGCCGCCGGTTCATGGCATGAAAATGCTCGCCGCCTTCGAGCCGATGCTCGCCAACTGGCGCAGCGATCTCGCCATCGTAACCCTGTCCGGCAAATTCGTGCAGCCGATTCTGCGCGGCGAGAAAATCATCCTGTCGGGTCGGGTGCTTCGCGCTTCCGACGAGGAAGTGTTCGTTCGCCTTTTTGCGCATGGTTCAGCGCGATTGCCGGGCGTTATCGGCGAAGCGACGTTGCGTCCGCGCGCCGCCCGGGGCGGCGCATGAAGCGGGTTCTGATCACCGGCGCATCGAGCGGCATCGGTCGCGCTCTGGCGGCGGCCTATGCGGCGGACGGCGCTGATCTCGTGCTTTTTGGCCGTGACGCCGAGCGTTTGGAGAAATCCGCGCAAGCCTGCCGCGAGGCCGGCGCAAAAAATGTCGAAACTCATGTCGCCGATGTGCGGAACCGGGAAAAGATGGCGCAGCTGCTGATGGCGGCGGACGGGCGGGGGCCTATTGATATTCTTGTCGCCAACGCCGGCGTCGCCACCGGACTCTCGTCGGGGCAGATTCAGGAGACGCCCGAGGCTGTGCGCGCGATGATGGCGATCAATGTCGCCGGGGTTTTCAACACCGTGGAGCCTCTGATTCCGGCGATGAGCGGTCGGCGCCGGGGACAGATCGCCATTGTCGGGTCCATGGCCGGCGTGCGCGCTCTGCCCTACTCGCCCGCCTACTGCGCAGCGAAATCCGCCGTTCACATGTGGGCGGATTGTCTGCGCGGATCGCTTGCGCCCTACGGCGTTGCGGTCAGCCTGATTGTGCCGGGCTTCGTCAAAACCCCGATGAACGCGCCGCTCAAGGCCTGGCAACCGGGCGCGATCAGCGATTCGGAGGCGGCGCGGATCGTCAAGCGCGGACTGGATCGCCGGCGCGGAGTCATCGCTTTCCCCTATTACATGTATGCCGCGATGCGGCTGTTCAGCTTTCTACCGTCGGGCGTTGTCGATAGCGTCATGCGGCGTTTCGATGTCGCAGTGCTGGAAACCCGCGAGCGCGGCGAAAGTCCGTGAGCGCGGGAGATGCTCTCATCGGCTGGATCGCCGCTGCGTTCTGGTGCGTCTCGATTGCGCTGCTGCTGCTGTCGGTCGCCGCCGCCCTCGTTCAGCCATGGCTCGCCGAAAGGCGCGCGCGGCGCATGGATCAACCGCCGGTGTCCATCGTCTTGCCGTTGAAAACGATGGAGGACGGCTTCGATGAGACTCAGGAGTCGGCATTCACACAAAACTATCCGCAGATTGACGTGACGGCGGCGGCGCAGGAGACCGCTTCGCCCGCGCTCGACCATATCCGGGCGATCTTTGCCCGGCGCCCCGAGGTTCCGTCACGAATCCTGCACTCTACAGCGAAATTCGCCGCCAGCCCGAAAGTCGATAATCTCTTCGCACCCTTCACACAGGCCGCGAACGACACGATCCTGATGAAGGACGCCAATGTTTTGCTTGAACCCGACGCTCTCGCCGAACATATGCGCCAACTCAATGACGACGTCGGCCTCGTTTGCGGCATTCCATATTGCGATCGGCTCGATAATTTTGCTGCGCAGGTAGAATCGGCGATCATCAATAACTCCCATGCGCGAATGCTCTACCTTGCCTCGGCGCTGGGTCAGGGTCATGGAGTCGGAAAGATCATGTTGTTCAGACGCTCGGATTTCGAGCGCGCCGGGGGTTTTTCGGCGATCGACCACACAGTCGGCGAGGACAACGCCATGGCCAAGGCAATGAGTCGTATTGGCAAGAAGGCCGTCTTTTCCCACCGTCCCGTCCGCCAGATCCTGGGTCGGCGCAGTTTTATTGATGTATATCAGCGTCAAATGCGCTGGAGCGTCATCCGCCGCAAGGAAGAATTGCTTTCTTTCCTGGCCGAACCGATCTGTCAGGCGCTTCCGGCGGTTGTCGCCGCAGGGTTGGCGGCCCCTCTGGCCGGAATGGCGCCGGCGACGGCCGTCGTGTCGACCTTTGGCCTCTGGCTGGGGGCGGAGACATTGCTTTCCATAGCCAAAGGATGGCAATTATCACTCGCCGCGCCGCTGGTCCTCCTCGTGCGCGAGGCGCTCGTCATGGTCGTCTGGGTGAACGCCTGGATAACCGAAGAAGTCGTCTGGGCGAATGGCAGGGTGCGCGTCCGCGCCGCTCCGCCATCGGCGCCTGAACAAGAAGGGTAGGCTGTTGCTCGCAATCCTCCGGTTTCTGATCGATGCGGTCGTCTATCTCTCCGTTCTCACGCTTGTGGCGATCGGCCTCGGCCTGCTGATTATCATCGGCCGTTATTTTTACGACCTTCTGCGGGGCGCGCGGGATCCGCAGTCCCCGGTTCCCGCCGACGCCGATTTGCCAAGGGTTCTGCTCCAGATTCCTGTGTTCAACGAACCTATGGTCACCGAGCAGGCGTTACGCTGCGTCGCCCAGATCGACTGGCCGAAAGACAAGCTGCGCATCCAGCTCCTCGACGACTCGACCGACGAAACGACTGAACGGGCCGCCGCCGTGATTGTCGAACTCAGAGCCGCGGGCGCCCTTATCGATCATGTTCGCCGCACCGACCGCTCCGGTTTCAAGGCCGGGGCGTGCGCGCATGGCCTCTCGATCACTGACGAACCCTTTATCGCCATGCTCGACGCTGACTTTCGGCCGCCGCCGGAATGGCTGAAGCGCACCGTGCCTTTGTTTTTGAGCGACCCGCGCGCCGGTTTCGTTCAGTCGCGCTGCGAGTTCCAGAACTACAGGACCAACTGGCTGACGCGAGCGCAGGGGCTGGTGCAGGACGGCCATTATCTTGTTGAGCAGCGCAGCCGCGCCCTTGCCGGCTGGCTCTTCCAGTTCAACGGCACCGGCGGCATCTGGCGGCGCGCGACGGTGGAGGACGCCGGCGGCTGGTCGGATTATTCGCTGACCGAAGATCTCGATCTCACCGTGCGCGCCGAATTGCGCGACTGGCACGGCCTGTTTGTATCGGAGCCGCCAATTCCCGGTCAGGTTCCGGAAGAAATACGGGATTACCGACGTCAGCAACGCCGCTGGTCCAATGGCTTTGTCCAGGTGGCTCAGAAAACCATATTACCGATCTGGAACTCCCACTGGCCGCTGGAAAAACGTCTCACAGCTATCTCGCTTATTGCGCATCAGATTTTCTTTCCAGCGGCGGCCATCGGCATTGTCGCTGGCGTGATCGGCGTATTCCTCCACGGCTCTCTCGACGCCTATTCGGGCGTGGTGCAACTCGTCGCGATCATGACGGCGCTGGTGGTGATCGGCTTTACGATGCCGCCCTATTTCGCTCTCGCGCGCGGCTCCCTCGCAGACTATGTTAAGACCATGGCCTCGGTGCCGCCGCTGATGATCTATCTGGCCTTCGCCAATGGCGCGAAAATTCTGCAAACGCTTCGCGGCCGAAAATCGACCTTTAAACGCACGCCCAAACTCGACAGGGAAAACGAGACGGCGGAAGCCGAAGCGGAATAATTTTCTATCGAAGCGTTACCGTTGCTTCATAGGCGTCGCCATCGGTCAAAACCGTTACCCTCGCCGCAACAGGGGCGGGGGCCGCGCCGCCGGCGTAAAGCCTGAGGTCGAAGCCGCCATCGCGTGGAACGCTCTCAACGAAAAGCGGATCCGCAACCTCAAGGAAAACCGCCTCCGCCTTGCCATGGCCGCGCCAGACAAGTCGCCAGCGGTCCGATGCCGATTTGTCGAGCGCGATGGCCTGTTCCGATTGCGCCGGATCAAGGCGTAGCGGGGCGCGGCGAGCCGCCTCGGCGATGTCGGCGGCATAGGGCGAAACGCCCGTTTGAGGCAAAACCAGCGACAGAGCGGCGCGCGCCGGCAGACAGATTTTGCCGCACGCGGAATAGCGCAGGGAAAGGCTCAAGCTCACCGGGGCCTTCGGATCGCGCGGCGCGACTTTCAGCGGGAAGATGACTTGTGCGTCGTAACCCGCGACAACAATTCCCTGCTCCTCAATGCGTTTCGGCGCCGGATAGACGACATCGACCGCCGCGACATTGGTGGAGCCGGAAAAATCGAAAACCGGCGGCGCGCCGGCTTCACCGGGGGATCGCCAATAGGTGATGGTCCCGGGATCGAGGTCTACCTCAACCCCGGCGCGGTAAAACCCATCGGTCGCCGGGCCGCTGGACAACAGACGCGCCGAGGAGCCCGCCGCCCGCGATGGCGGCGAAGAGAATTCGTCTGTAGCGGCTTCCGGCGCGCCTGCTGGCGCCGCGCAGGCGGCTCCGCCAACCAGCGCCATCGTCAGCGTGAGGGATGCGATCAGCAGGGCCCTTGCGGGGGCCAACGTGGCCTGTCGGGAGTGTAAATCGATCACGTCGCACCTGGCAGCGTTTTCAAAAAATTATAACGCCCTTGCGGCTTGTGGCGTGAGTTCATCGGGCGTAGCATAAATCTATGCACGGCTCGAAGCACACACAAGCGTCTGATCGTCCTGCGCGGGAAAGTAGTTTTCTCGACGGTCAGCTGCTCGTGGCGATGCCGGGCATAAGCGACGAACGTTTCGCCCGATCGGTGATCTATCTTTGCGCCCATTCCGATGAAGGCGCGATGGGTATCGTCGTTAATCAACCCTCGCGCGTCAAAAACTTTCCCGAGCTGCTGGTGCAGCTCAACGTCATTTCCCCCGACGATCTCATTCGCCTCCCGCGCCGCGCCGAAAATATTCAGGTTCTCACGGGCGGGCCGGTCCAGACCGATCGCGGCTTTGTCCTTCACTCGCCGGATTTCCATCTCGACAACTCGACCATGCCTATCGACGAGAGGGTGTCGCTGACCGCGACCATAGACATCCTGCGCGCCATCGCCGCCGGCAGAGGGCCCAATCGGGCCCTGCTGGCGCTGGGATACGCCGGATGGGACGCCGGTCAGCTTGAAGACGAAATGCAGCACAATGGCTGGCTGCATTGTCCGGCCGATCCTTCTCTATTGTTCGACTCAAGCCTCGACACAAAATATGATCGCGCCCTGCGCTCGATTGGCGTCGATCCGGCCCGACTGTCCGCCGGCGTAGGACACGCCTAGCCAATTCTGGGTGTTGGTTTTTCAGTCCCGCCATCTATCAAACGGACGCTTTTTCAAAATCCTCCCGCGCGCTTCCCGCCTCAAAAACATTAACGCCGTCGAAGCCATCATCCCGGGCTCTGTTTGGCCCCCCTTGCCACCCGGCCCGGCCTCTGCCAGATAGAGAGTGGGAGGTTGGCGGTGGACGCTTCACTCGCCAACCGGGTCAGGTCCGGAAGGAAGCAGCCCTAACGAGCTTGGGCGGGTCTTCGTTCAGCCTCCCACTTTCCTTGCCATCGGCAGGCGGCGGCGGTCGGTTCATCCGACCGCGTCGACCGCCCGGCGCGGACCGATCGCGGATCGCCATTGACCAGCAGCATGGACCATGAGCACGACCCGCCGGGCTCAACGATTCCGCCCGCGGAGACTCCCGTCCTGTTTTCGGCAGGCGAAGCGCCCGCCTACCGGGTGCTGGCCCGCAAATATCGACCTTCCAGTTTCGCGGATCTTATCGGCCAGGAGCCGATGGTTCGGACGCTGGAAAACGCTTTCGACCTGGGCCGAATTCACCAAGCCTATCTTTTGACCGGCGTGCGCGGCGTCGGCAAGACGACGACCGCGCGCATTCTCGCACGGGCTTTCAATTACGAATTGCCGGCGTCTGAGGGGCAGGCCGCGATCAACCGGCCGACAATCCATATGCCGGCGCTGGGCGTGCATTGTCAGGCGATTATCGACTCGCGGCATGTCGATGTCCTTGAAATGGACGCGGCCTCGCATACCGGCATCGACGACGTGCGCGAAATTATCGACAATGCGCGCTACCGCCCTGTCATGGCGCGAACCAAGGTCTACATCGTCGATGAAGTGCACATGCTCTCCAAGGCTGCTTTCAATGGCCTGTTGAAGACCCTTGAGGAACCACCGGAACATGTGAAATTTATCTTTGCGACGACGGAAATCGACAAGGTCCCGGTGACCGTGCGATCGCGATGTCAGCGCTTTGATCTACGGCGCATCGACGCCGGTTTGCTGGCCGACCATTTGCGCAGGATCTGCGAAGCCGAACAGGTGATGATCGAGCCAGATGCGCTTGCGATGATCGCGAGAGCGGCTGAGGGGTCGGTTCGCGATGCGTTATCCCTGCTTGATCAGGCCATCGCCTTTGGCGCAGCGCATGGCCAGGACGGCTCGATTGTCGCGAATGATTTGCGCTTGATGCTCGGCGTCGCCGACAAGGCGCGCGTAATCGACCTGTTCGAGGCGACGATGGCCGGCGATGTAGCGACCGCCATCGCCCTGCTGGAGGACCAATACAATGGCGGCGCCGATCCGGCGCAGGCGCTGATCGAAATGGCGGAATTCGCGCATCTCGCAACACGTTTCAAGCTGGCTCCGGAAACGGCGGAGTCGTCGGCGTTGACGCCTGAGGAAAAAACACGCGGCCGTGCGGCGGCTGAGAAGCTCTCTATCCCGGCGCTGAACCGCGCCTGGCAAATTTTGATGAAGGGCGTCGACGAGCTGCGCGCTTCGCAGCGCCCCTTACAGGCTGCTGACATGGTTTTGGTGCGGCTCGCCTACGCCGCCGACCTGCCGACCCCGGGCGAGGCCTTGAAGCAACTCATGCTGACCAGTGGCCCGACGGTTGCGACCGGATCATCGTCCCCGGCCAGCGTGTCTCCGCGCACGGGCGGGGGAACCACGACGGGGCGTATCGCGTCATCCGCGCCGCGCGCGCAACTGGCGACGCTACCGGCGACAGTCATCGCGGAGCCGGTCGCGAAGACAACGACGATCTCCAGTTTCGAGGCGCTGGTTGCGCTGGCGGAGGAGAAGCGTGACATGCGCCTGAAGCTGGCGCTCGACTCCGATGTGCGACTCGTGCGCTTTGAGTCCGGCCGCATCGAATTCGAACTGGCTCCGGGCGGGGCGCGCGACCTTGCCTCGACGCTGACCCAAAAATTGCAGGCCTGGACGAATGAGCGCTGGGTCGTGTCCATTGTCGCCGCTGGCGGCGCGCCGACGCTGAAGGAGCGCCGCGCCGCCGAAGAGCAGGCGCGCCGATCGAGCCTCGAAGCCGATCCGATGGTCGCCGCCGTGCTGGCGCATTTCCCCGGAGCGCAGATCATCGCCGTGCGCAGCCGCGCCGATGGCGCCGAAATGTCGGGGGTCGTCACGCCGGCGGAGGACGAGGTCTGGGACGACCCGAGCCCCATCGAAGAGGACTGAGGAGCATTGAAATGATGGATTTCATGGGCCTGATGAAACAGGCGCAGCAGATGCAGGCCAAAATGGCCGAAACCCAGCTAGAACTTGACAATATAGAAGTGGAAGGCGCGGCCGGCGGCGGACTGGTGAAGCTGCGCCTCACCGCCAAGGGGGCGCTCAAGGCCGTCGAGATCGATCCGGGCCTGTTGGCGCCGGACCAAAAGGAAATCCTCGAAGATCTGATTGTCAGCGCGCATTTGCAGGCCCGCGGCAAGGCGGAAGAGGCGATGGCCGAGAAAATGAAGGAATTGACTGGCGGGCTGCAATTGCCGCCGGGCTTCAAGCTGCCGTTCGGCTGACATGGCGGACCGTGTCGCCGGACCGGAAATCGAACGGCTCGTTCAATTGCTGGCCCGATTGCCGGGGCTCGGGCCGCGATCGGCGCGTCGGGCGACGCTGCATCTGATTCGAAAGCGCGAAGAATTGCTGGCGCCGCTGGCTGACGCCATGCTGGCGGCGCGTGAGCGTATCCTGATCTGTTCGACCTGCGGCAACATCGACACCAGCGATCCCTGCACGATCTGTCGCGACCCCCGACGCGACGCCTCGATACTCGTGGTCGTCGAGACCGTCGCTGACCTCTGGGCTCTGGAGCGGGCAGGACTGCTCAATGCGCGTTATCATGTGTTGGGCGGCGTGCTCTCGCCGCTCGATGGCGTCGGCCCCGACGATTTGACGATCGCCGCGCTGATCGAGCGTTTGCGCGCCGGCGCGGTCGGCGAGGTGGTGCTCGCGGTCAACGCTACAGTCGATGGCCAGACGACAGCGCATTATATCGCCGACTTGCTGCAACCGCATGGCGTGAAAGTAACGCGACTGGCGCATGGCGTGCCGGTCGGCGGGGAACTCGATTATCTCGACGAAGGCACGCTGGCGGCGGCGCTGGAGAGGCGAAGCAGCTTTTAATGCGTCGATGATGTTCATAAGAAATTGGCCGGGACGGGCCCGGCCAATTCGCCTGCGCAGCCGATAAAGCGAATTTACTTGCCTGTCCTGGCCGCGATGATTTTGTCGATGTCAGCGAGAGAGACCTCGCCCGTATATTTCTCGCCATTAACGAAGAAGGTCGGCGTCGAATTAACGCCGAATTTCTCGGCGGCCCTGTCTCGAACCTTGTTCACCTTTTCATAAAGCGCCTGATCCTTGAGGATCGCCTCGAAACGTTCCTGGCCCATACCCGCTTGTTTCAGGACATTCGCCAGACCATCGAGCGGCTTGTCGACGAAAGCCCAGTTTTTCTGTTGAGAGAAGAGAAGATTGACCGCAGCGTCGCGTTTATCCTCGCCCAGCTCGCGCGCCAGCATGAAGGCGGCGGTGGCGAGCGGGTCCAGCGGAAATTCGCGCAATATAAAGCGGACCTTGCCGGTATCGATGTAATTTTTCTTCAAATCTCCAAAGACATTCTGGTGGAAGGCCGCGCAGTGGGTGCAGGTCATCGAGGCGTATTCGATGATCGTCACAGGCGCGTCCGCCTTGCCCTCGGCGATGTCCGGCAAGGCGTTGGGCGCCATCAACTCGGCGATGGGAAAAGACCCCGATCCGGCCTTCTCGGCCCGGGCGGGACCAATAGAGAGGGCCAGGACGCCCATGGCGGTGGCCAGCAGGCTGCGACGGGTGATTTCGGAAACAAAAAAAGCCATGTCAGATCCATCTCCTGGTCTGGGGACAGGAGACATTAATGTGTTTCGTCCCTGTCGCCAAACAAGAGAGGCGAGCGCCCTGGGCTCACATTAGTCCGTGGCGCGGGTTCACAAACCAGTAAATCAGCGCGATAGCGGCGAAGCAAAGCCCGATCCAGAACACCACATCCCCGACCATAAGGTCGCTCATGCTGTAGCTGAACACGCTCACCACAAGTCCGGCGATTGCAAACCACAAGGGCTTTTGGCTTCGTTCCTGATTCTGGGTGACTTTTTTACCAAGTTCCTGGGGCAAGACGAAAACTCCCTCGGTCAGCGGCTCCTACTTCGAACATCGGGCGGGGATCGGCTTTCTCAACCTGTTCAAAGTCTCTGCGCGCTCTTTTTATACGAGAGACATGTCCTCCAGCTCCCTCAACATGCGTTTCGCGCCCTCCCTCGCGGCCATATCTCCCGAGGCCTGGAACGCATGCGCCAATCCAACCTCGGGCGCTAATGCCGGCGAAGGATATAACCCCTTTGTTTCTCATCAATTTCTATCGGCGCTTGAGACGTCCGGCAGTGTTGGACCCGGCACAGGCTGGCGTCCGGCGCATGTGTTGGTCGAGACAACGAAGGGTCGGCTCGTCGCTGCATCGCCAACCTACCTCAAGGCCCACAGCATGGGGGAATATGTCTTCGACCATGGCTGGGCTGACGCCTACCAACGGGCGGGAGGCCAATATTATCCCAAACTGCTGGTCGCGGCCCCCTTTACGCCGGCGACGGGGCGCCGTTTGTTGCTGGCGGCCGATGCGCCGGAGGGCGCCCGGGAGACGTTGATCCAGTCCCTGCGTCGCCTGCGCGAGGCCGTCGGCGCGTCGTCGATCCACATCAATTTTCCAACGCGGCTAGAAATCGAGGGTCTGGAGACGGACGGTTTCCTGCGCCGCGTGGGCGAACAGTTCCACTTCCTGAACCCGGGCTATCGGGATTTCGAGGATTTTCTCGATCGCCTCTCGGCGCGCAAACGCAAGGCGATCCGGCGCGAACGCCGCGCAGCTTTGGGCGAGGATATTGAAATTGATGTTCTTACCGGCGCCGATCTGCAAAAGCGGCACTGGGACGCCTTTTATCAATTTTACCTCTCGACGGCCGAGCGCAAATGGGGCCGCCCCTATCTGACCCGAAGTTTTTTTGATTGCGTTGGGACAACAATGGCTGACCGCATCCTGCTGATACTGGCGAGACGCGACGAAAATTATATTGCCGGAGCGATCAATTTTCTCGGGGATGACGCCATCTACGGCCGCAATTGGGGCGCGATTGAGGATCGACCATTTTTGCATTTCGAGGTTTGTTATTATCAGGCGATCGACTACGCCATTCAGCGCGGATATCGTCGCGTCGAGGCTGGAGCCCAGGGCGAACACAAGCTTTTGCGCGGCTACGAGCCAGTCCAGACCTATTCCGCGCATGCTTTCGCCGATCCCGCGCTGCATGCCGCGGTTGCCGATTATCTCACCGCTGAGACCCGGGCCGTGGAAGCCGGCATCGAGACTGCCCGGGAGGCTCTGCCATTTCGAAGACTCACTACTTTAGAATAGCTGGGCGAAAATCAGTGTGGTCGTGAGCGTTGGTCAGAAAAGCTGAGTAGCCATTATCAGCGCCCTGTTTGTTCATAAAACTCTAGGATTTCGCCGCTTTTCTAACAAACGCTTCCTGCTTGCTTCCTGATTTTTAGGGGGCTTTCTTAAGTTTCTGATAAGACACGGATTGAGTTGCCAGACCTTGAGGTTGTTTGCCTGGCGGTCGACAGTGGTGACCTGTTGTAGGAAGGGACCTGACATCGTTCGATGCAGTAAATGCCGATGGGAGTATCGTTTTGGGGAAACTGTCCCGCGATGCGCCAGTCAATATCGGAGGCAAGTGATATGTGTATCGTGTGCAACCCGGCGTTTGCGGCAGCTTTCCGGAATTACACCTTTCCCTCTCGCCGCCAGATATTGAAATCTGCGGCTACCGCGACTGCTGGCGCTCTGATCTGCGAGGCTGTGGGTTCCTCCCCCGCGCTTGGTAAGGCAGAATCGCTCCAGGATCTTGCTGACAAGCTGGATCAGAAGAAGCCTCCGCTAATCACGATCTATCGAGCGCGAGAAATTATCACCCTCGACCCCGATCGACCTTCCGCCACAGCCGTCGCAGTTGTTGGAGAGCGTATATTCGCCGTTGGCTCCATTGACGATTTAAAAGCATTGGTCGGCAGCCAACCTTACGTGATTGACGAGACGTTCTCGGGAAAAGTAATCACGCCTGGCTTGATCGCACAGCATGATCACCCGCTGCTGACAGGCTTGACGATGGTTTCGGAGATCATCGCCATCGAAAATTGGGTTTTGCCGTCGGGCGTTATTCCAGCTGCGAATAACTCCGGCGAATATCGCAAGAGGCTTGCAGACGCCAATGCGAGGCTAAAAGATTCTTCAGAATTGTTGATTACATGGGGCTATCACCCTGTGTTCCATGGCTCGCTAACCCGCGCCGATCTTGATCGTATCAGTAGTGCCCGCCCCATAATCGTTTGGCACAGATCCGCCCATGAGTTCACAGTCAACACCAGGGCTCTAGAGTCTTATGGTATCGATGCAGCCTTCATCGCCACCCTATCTGACGCCGCCCAAAAGCAATGCAACCTCGAAGAGGGTCATTTTTGGGAAGGAGGGATGTTCGGCGTAATTCCTAAACTGCTGCCTGCAATCGCCACACCCGATCGGCTCAGGCGCGGCCTTGAATTTGTGGTTCGCTATTATCACGCCAATGGGGTTACACTTGGATGCGAACCTGGCGGATTATTTTCGAAAGAGCTGCAGGATGCTCAAAACGCCGTCCTGTCCCGGCGCGACAATCCTTTTCGTTTCTATTTCATTCCTGACGGGAAATCGATCAATGCGGCTTTCCCGAAAACTACGATCCGCGAGACAGAGAAGGTGCTCGGTTGGGGCGAGGGCATGACGGCCATGATACCTCAAGCAGTCAAGCTTTTCGCTGACGGCGCCATCTATTCTCTAGCGATGCAGGTCCGGGAACCGTATCTCGGCGGGGGCCATGGCGAATGGATCATGGATCCGGAATTCTTTGCACGCGCTTTTAAGACCTACTGGGACGCTGATTACCAAATACACGTCCATGTGAATGGCGACGCCGGTCTGGACATGGTTCTCGCAAATGTAGAAACTAACATGCGTCGTCACCCGCGTGCTGATCACCGCACTGTTGCTATCCACCTTGCTGTTTCGCAAAAGGATCAAGTCAAACGTATGAGGCGGCTTGGCGTGATCGTCAGCGGAAACCCATACTATGTCCACGCACTGGCTGACGCCTACGCCAAGGAGGGCCTTGGGCCCACACGGGCCGACAATATGGTGAGACTGGGTGATATTGAACGAGCCGGCATTTCCTTTTCTCTTCACTCGGACATGCCGATGGCGCCCGGTCAGCCTCTGTTCCTGATGCATTGTGCAGTTAACCGTACTACAGTCTCGGGACGGACGGCTGGGCCTGATCAGCGTTGCTCAAGACTGGGGGCGCTCAGGGGAGTAACGCTCGACGCAGCTCATTCATTGCGAATGGAAAAAGACTTGGGCAGTATTGTGCCCGGCAAGCTTGCGAATTTTAGTATCCTGGATGGAAATCCTCTGACCGTTGATGCGGGGAAAATAAAAGATATCTCCGTCTGGGGCACTGTTCACGAGGGACGCGTTCTGCCCGTCAGTTAGCCGCTTTTTTATCGGCGCCTTCAAATCAAGATGTGAGTTGGTGGCGGCATAATTGGCGCTGCTACTTTTTGAGCTTTTTCAGGAAGCACACAGGAAGCGAAAGAGCGAGAAATCTGGCGTAAATCGGCGGTATTTGACGAAACCGGGGTAAGGGCTTTGAGTGGTTTAGTTGCGGATATTTCGAAAGATAGAGAATTTTTGAAAGATTGTTCATGATACGTTCTATTTCAACCTGAGCCAGAGATGTTGATTTCAAGCGATCGCTGCGCCCGGCGCTCCAAAAGAGAACCATGATAAATGGACGGCGATCCTCTATGATGCCGCAATCCAGAGAGATCGATTGACAAGGCGGATTTCGGAACGCGAACAAAATCGTTTATGAAATGAATGTCTTGACGAATCGAACGCCGGCGGAGGCGCAAGATGACCGAACCGGCGCATCCGGGCGCTGATGAATTGCTGTCCCATGCGGCTCAGATCGTGTCGGCCTATGTGTCGAATAACACGATTGCCGCCGCGGAATTGCCAGCCCTTTTGCAAACTGTCTACGTAACGCTCGGACGGCTCGGAGCCGGTGAAACCGTCAGCATTCAAGCTCCGAACCGCGTTCCGGCTGTATCGATCAAGAAATCTATCACGCCCGATTTTCTGATTTGTCTGGAAGACGGTAAAAAATTCAAATCGCTGAAAAGACATTTGCGCGCAGCCTATGGCATGTCTCCGGAGGATTATCGCACGCGGTGGAACCTCTCTCCGGATTATCCGATGGTCGCGCCCAATTACGCAAGGAAGCGCTCGAGCCTGGCCGTGAAAATGAAACTCGGTCACAAGTCTGGCGGCGGCCACGCCCGTCTTAATCACAAACGGACCTGAGCGATGTCGTCGAAAGTTGTAAATCGACGGACTGGCCGATGACGCACATCGCTCGTATCGAGGATCTGCGTCTTCTGGCCAGAAGGCGTGTGCCAAAGATGTTTTACGACTACGCCGACGGCGGTTCGTGGAGTGAGAGCACCTATCGCGCAAATCAATCAGCTTTGGAGAAAATTCGATTTCGCCAGCGCGTTGGCGTCAATATTGAAACACGTAAACTGGCTACGGAGATGGTTGGTCACAAAGTGGCGATGCCCGTAGCCCTGGCGCCCATTGGTATGTGTGGCATGCAACACGCCGACGGTGAAATACTCGCTGCCCGCGCCGCAGAAGCCTTTGGCGTGCCGTTTTGTCTCTCGACGATGAGCATTTGTTCGATTGAGGATGTCGCCGCCAGCACGACCAAACCCTTCTGGTTCCAGCTTTATGTAATGCGTGATCGTCAATTCGTCGCGCGTCTTATTGATCGCGCGCGCTCGGCGCATTGTTCCGCGCTGGTCGTCACGCTCGATCTCCAGATCATCGGCGATCGACATAAGGACGCTCGGAATGGCCTTTCGACGCCTCCGAAAATGACACCGCGCACGGTGTGCGATTTGTTGATCAGGCCACGCTGGTGTTTGTCGATGTTGAAAACCTCACGTCGCAGGTTTGGCAATATCGCGGGCCATGTCGCGGGCGTCTCGGACATGCGCTCATTATCAGCGTGGACCAATAGTCAGTTTGATCCGACCATGACTTGGGAGGATCTTGTCTGGATTCGTAAGCTCTGGAGCGGGCCACTGATCCTCAAGGGGGTCATGGATCAGGAAGATGCGCGACGCGCGATGGAGGTCGGAGCGGATGCGATCGTCGTGTCCAATCATGGCGGGCGCCAACTCGATGGCGCACCGGCGACGATTGAGGTTTTACCCTCGATCGTTGAGGCAGTCGGAGACCGGATCGAGGTCTTGTTCGATGGGGGGGTGCGCACCGGTCAGGATGTTTTGCGCGCTGTGGCGTTTGGGGCGCGTGGCGTGCTGCTCGGGCGGGCCTATGTTTATGGTCTAGGCGCGATGGGCGAGGTCGGGGTCAGCCAGTGTCTCAGGATTATCGAACAGGAACTCAGTCTGACCATGGGATTTTGCGGCCAAACGGATATCGAATCCGTCGGACGCGATATCTTATTCGAAGCCGAAAAATTATAATCGCCTTTTTACGGTCTCAAGCCGCTTACCAAACAGAGCCTCTCAGAGGATACGTGCGGATCTTGCCAGACAGACGCGCGCTCAACTATGCGAAGATCAAGGAGGCGACAAAGAAACCGAATTGGTTTCCCTCCCTGCCGCTCTTGTGGTGTTTGGCGCTGCTCCGGTCCGTCGCGGCGGTTGGGCCTTTCGCCTGAGCCACGGGGCCGGAACCTGGTCATGGCGTGGACCCTGCGTCCAGAATTGCCTTTATGGTTGGGATTACGCGACTCGCCAACGGAGGATGTCTATCATAATCAGGCTGTAGCGAATATGCGATCCGGGACGCAATCAACCCGAGAGCTTTTGACGAACTTGTTTTTCATTCATTGAATGAAAAATAACCTTTATCCAAATCGTCTTCTATAAGCTTTTCAGTCCAGGGCGTCATCTTGCCAGAGACGTGAAATAAGTATCATCAGTCCTCCAAACGCAGGCATCAGACCAATCAGTGCGAAGAAAGATGCGGGAGACAGTGTCGACCACAAGCCGCCAATCCAGCCTGAAAGCAAATTGCCGAGGAAGATCGTCAGAAACCATACACCCATCGTCAATCCACGAGAGTCGCGCGGGGCGACTCGGGACGCAAGAGAGAGAATAATCGGCGAAAACAATAATTCCGATACTGTAATCAGGATGAAGTAGAGTAACAGCCACAAAGGGCTGACACGAGCCTCGTCGCTGGTCCAGGCAGCGATTGTCATAACCAGATAACTCAAGGAAACCCCGAAACATCCGGCGGTAAGTTTTGTGATGGTTTGAGGCTCTCGATCAGATTGAGCCATGCGACTCCAGAGTGCGACAAGCGGCGGCGTGAATAAAAAAATCATCATCGGATTCAAGGCCTGAAACCATGTTGTCGGTATCTCGAAATGACGACCGAAAAATGAAACGTCGCGATTGGTGAAACTTTCCGTCCACAGAACGATCGTGTTGCCCTGTTGTTCGAACGAGGCCCAGAAAAGAACGGAGGGCGCAAAAAGCAAAATTAACCAGTAACGACCATGTTCCGCATAGGCATCATCGACGATTGTCTTTTCTTCATGCGGAAATGGCTGTCGGGACACAGGCGAACTGGACTCCGGCAGATCAGAGAGCCCCCAGAGATAGATTGCAAGTCCGATCGCCATGCCGACGCCGGCGCAAGCAAAACCATAATGCCATCCCAGTCGCTCCCCCAATGTTCCGGCGATGAGTGGCGCGAGACAGGCTCCGATGTTGATTCCAACATAGAAAATCGAATAGGCGCGGTCGCGTTGACGATCCTGAACGGCGTAGAGTTCTCCGACCTGTGTCGAGATATTCGGCTTGAAAGCGCCAACGCCCAGGATCAGCAAGAGCAGCGCCGGTAGAAAGCAATATTCGCTCGCCATCAGGAAATGACCGATGAGCATCAACATCGCGCCAATGACAATAGTCTTTGTGCGTCCCAACCATCGGTCGGCGATAAAGCCGCCGAGGATCGGCGTCAGGTATACGAGGCTGGTGTAGAGGCCGTAGATTTGTGAAGCAAAAGGCTGGACATCAAGCGGGCCAAAAAATTTCTCAAGGAAAGATTTCAGATCGCGCAAGCCGAAAGCGATGTCCAGTCGTTCGGGGCGCAAAAGATAATCGACCATATACAGAACAAGCAGGGCGCGCATGCCGTAATAGGAAAAACGCTCCCACATCTCTGTTGAAAACAGAATGGTTAATCCTCTGGGATGACCAAAAAGTCGCGGCGCCTCTTTATGTGGAGCATTCATCTTGTGGAGCATTCATGGCGGCGATCCGGGCGGCGGGGCAGGCTGCCGCAGCTTATTGATGGCAGACCGTATCGAAAACCTTCACGTAATAATCCGGCACGCTCGTCCACTCCTCCTTTTGGCCATAAGCGCTCTTGATCTCGCCCCGTCCGACACGGCCTTCGTACCATTTGCCGCCAAGCCCCCTGAATTTATTGTTTTCGCAATCGAAGGAAACCTTTTCAATTTCCGAAAGACCATTGGTTCTTTTGCTGAAATTTTCCCAGCTGCCCGATGTCGGATCGTAATCGGTGAGCACGTCGAGAAAGACGATGTCGTTCTCCTGCGTCTTCTTTGAGACAGGATTGTAATAGATTTTGGATAATTCGTCTGACCATACGAAGACCCAGTCAACGCCGGCCGCATTCAGAGCCGTTTGATATAATTTGAGACTGTTCTCATCGAATAACGGCGGATCGAAACCATATTCGACAAACAGAAATTTTGTAGGGTCTTCGGAAGGGTGATATTCGAAATAGCTCAGGCCCTGACCCTTGCCGTATCTGCCGCAGCCAAAATCCCGGGGCTCCTTTTTCAATTCTTCCAGGATCTTGCGTTCGTAATCGCCCGTAGGATAGATCTCCAGAATAATCTTTTCCTTATTAATGACAGGACTCTTCTCTATTGCGCGCACCACGCAGCTTGCCCCCGGCTCGGGCGGGAGTTCTTTGATGAAAAAATCCCGAATCGCGTTTTCTATGGGCTGATCCGCCGCCTTGCGAAAGACCTTGATCTGGCGTGGGCCGCCGAAGGTTTCATCATTTGCCGGACGGTGGGCTTCGATCCAGTCACCGTTTGTTGAAAATACGTAATGCATGTTTTCAGCGCCACAGTCCTGAACGAGCATGCTCACCCCAAGGGAGGGGCTGTCGAAAGGGCGCCATTCACAGCCCTTTTCCGGTTGACGGGAGGGGGGCGGGGGGGAAGAGGCGGCATTGATGGCGGCATTGGCGAAGGCGGCGCTTGCCGACAGCAACAGGAAACAAAAGGCGAAAGACCCATGCGAGAAATATCGACGCATCATGTGTTCGGCCCCCTGTCGTCGAATTAATTTTATACCGTTTTGGTCATAGCTCATAGCCTGTCCGTCGACTTTTCGGACATAGGACGAAGAGCCCGCTTACGAGCCCGTTCATGAACCGGATATGAGCGCAACCTCAAGAGCTCGACCGTTATGTCCCGTCACGCGGCCGTCGATCATGCGTCCGGCGGCAATCTCGGGAGTCAATGCGAGCGTGAAGTCACTGGCGCGCGCCGTTCCGCCCTTTTCTGTCAATAGTCTCAGGGTTGAGCCGATTTTCCCGTCGAGATGGCGCGCCAGCGTTTTGTCAGCGAGGTTGCGTAGACGCTCGCCGCGTTGCTTTACGATCCCGCGCGCAACCTGGGGCATGCGGGCTGCGGGCGCGCCGGGCCGTGCGGAGAATGGAAAGACGTGAATATAGGTCAATCCGCAGTCATCGAGCAGGGCGCAGCTTTGCTGAAACATCTCCTCTGATTCTGTCGGAAAACCCACGATCAAATCGGCTCCGAAAACAATATCCGGGCGCACGGCGCGGATCATCTTGCAAAAGCCGATGGCGTCGGCGCGCAGATGTCGTCGCTTCATGCGTTTCAGGATCAGATCGTCGCCAGATTGCAGGGACAAATGCAAATGTGGACACAAACGCTCTTCTTCGGCGAAGGCGGCGATGAGATCGGCGTCAGCCTCCACGCAGTCGATGGAGGAGAGCCTGAGACGCGGAAGGTCGGGACACTCGCGCAGCAGCAACCGCACCAATGCGCCGAGCGTGAGCCCGCCGGCTTCATAGCTTGTCAGGTCGACCCCGGTCAGCACGATTTCCCGTTTTCCGGAGGCGATAAGATTTCGCGCCTGTGAAATCACATCCTCTGGCCCGGCGGAGCGCGACGCTCCGCGACCGAGAGGGATAACGCAAAATGTGCAATCATGATCGCAGCCATTCTGCACGGCCAGGTATCCGCGTGTGCCCTCTGTCGCAATACGCGCTCGCGCCGGGGGGTGTTCGGTCAAGACCTGTTCCACGCCACCGAGCGAGGAAAAATCTTTCGGATCGATGCGCGCCGCGCAGCCGGCGACAACGATCCGGGCTTCAGGCCGTTCCCGATGGAGACGGCGAATCGCCTGTCGCGCCTGTCGCGTCGCTTCCGTAGTCACCGCGCAGGTGTTGACAATAACCGTTTGCTCATGTCCTTGATACGCTTGAGCCAGGACTTCCGAGTCCACGCTGTTGAGGCGGCAGCCGAAGGTGACGACTTCGACTTCCGACCTTATTTCCCGTGGCGCGGCGTCTTCTGGTCTGGCGTCTTCTGGCCTTGTGGCCACTACCATGGCGTCAGTTGTCATGCGCCGTGACCAGCGAAAATAGTTGCGTCGAGCTGTGTTTCGAACTCGAATTCAATGGGACCGGTCATTGTCACATGATTGTCGTCGCGCCAGTCGATAGTCAACTTTCCGCCCGGAAGACACAATCGGGCGCGTCGATGTGTCAGACCTCTCCGGGCTCCGGCGACAAGAGTCGCGCATGCGGCCGTGCCACAGGCCTGCGTTGCTCCTGCGCCGCGCTCCCAAACCCGAAGCAGGACATCGTCCGGCGCACAGACCTGGGCGAAGGAGACATTTACCCGGTTTGGAAAGAGCGGATGGTTTTCAATAACAGATCCCAGACTTTCAAGGTCGACGCTTGCAACGTCACCAACAAAAAAGACGGCGTGCGGATTGCCCATGTTAACGGCGCTGAATTGCGCAGGCGCGCCCGGGACAGGCGGGTCGAGCGAGACCGCGTTTGTGTCAGCGGCGCACGCAAGCGGGATCTCTTTCCAATCGAGACGGGGCGGACCCATATCGACGGTGAAAAGCGCTTCGCCCTCACGCCGCGTCTCGATGCGTCCCGAGACGGTTTCAAGCCGAAGATGGTTCTTGCCCTCGCGCGCCAATGTCCAGGCGACGCACCGCGTACCGTTGCCACATGCGCCGGACAACGAACCGTCGACATTATAGATTTGCAAGAAAGCGTCATAGCCTGGACGATGGGGATCTTTTATCACCATAAGTTGATCGAAGCGCAGATCGGGCTGGACGGCGATAGCGCGCGCCTCGGCCGGGCTGAGGTCGTGATCAATACCGCGCAGGTCCAGCACCAGAATTTCATTTCCGGCGCCATTCATGCGCAAGATCGGTCGTCTATCGAGCGGATGGGTCATGGGGCCACGCGGCGATTGATGGGTCGAGGCTGGAACTGTTCCGGGCCGATATATACCATTAAAGGAAAAAAGGGGTGGAGCCTTCGGCGCGCGACGTTGAATGGCGGCCTCTGGCGCAGGCATGAAATTCTGGCCCTTATCTCAGGCTTCTAGGAAAAAATTCATGGAAGAGCAACCCGGTCTGATTGATGGCCTCAGTCGTTATTGGCGCGTCATGTTGATCGTCGCGGCGATTATGGGCGCCGTAGCCCTGATCGCGCTGCGACGTTCGATCCCTGCCGACAGCACGGATGACGCGGGCCCGCCGACGAACGCCATCGCCCCGACCGGCTCAATGAGCCCTGCCCTTGGCGCCAGAGAGGAAAAAACGGACTCCTCAACAGCCGCCCGGTCCGACAATCCCGCCGCCAGCGTCATGAGCCAGGCTGTCGCGGTCGAGGCGCGGCCAGCCATTGCTCTCAAGGGACAAGGCAAATGGGACGAAGCCGAAAAGCTGATCCCCGAGGCGCTCAAGAAGCTTAAAGACGCCGCCGCGAAGGCCGGCTTGCCGGTCAATGGTCGTCCGGTGACGGTCTTCACCAAGACCGACGACTCAGGTTTCAGTTTCGAGGCGATGCTGCCGCTTGCCGCCGCGCCAGAGGGCAAGGCGAAGTTCGCCAACGGCGTCGAGGTCGGTTCTTCGCCTTCCGGCAAGGCGCTGAAATTCCAGCATCGCGGCGCCTATGACGAAATCGAGGCGACCTATGAGGCCATTGCGGCCTATCTCGACGAGAAGGGTCTCGACACCAAAGACCTCATCGTCGAGGAATATCTTAGCGATTTCAACGGCGACGACGCCAGTGTCGATGTCGATATCTATGTATTCCTGAAGTAGGCGGCGCTAGGCCCTGCGTCGCGCGCGTTGCGTGAGGGGCGCAACAGCCGGTGCATCTTCCTGTTCCTCAGGGCGATATTCGAGAATGTCGCCCGGCTGACAGTCAAGCGCTTCGCATATTTTTTCAAGCGTATCGAAGCGCACGCCTTTCACTTTTCCCGACTTCAGCAGGCTGACGTTTTGTTCGGCGATGCCGATCAAAGCCGCAAGGTCGCGGGAGCGCATCTTGCGCCGCGCCATCATGACGTCGAGATTGACGATTATCGGCATGTCAGACGATCTGGCCGTTTTCGCTGTAAAGTTCGGCAGCGACTTTTTGTATATGCGCAAGTCCGATCAGGGCAAGGTAAAAGATGAAAGAGTGAAGATCGCCTGAGCCTAAATAAGGCATGGAAGAAACCGCCAACTGAGCCCCGGCCGGCCGCGTCGCCGCGAGAATCGGCACAACGAGCGGCCGCATCAGCAGATTAAGAATGACGCTGGCAATGCCGGAAACGCCGCAACGCTGAATCAGCCGGGCAGCGTCAACCGTGAAGATTCGCCCCGCCAGATAGCCGGAAAAAAGAAGCCATGCATTATATGCCAGGGCCAAATGAGCCATTGTAGACGGCAGCGAGCAGGCGAAAAGTGCAAGACGCTGCCAGTCCGCGATGGGTTGCACGACATTTTCTCCGAAGAGATAGGCGACGCTTTTCGATAACGCCGCCGTGTCGGCGGCGTTTATAACATCTTCGCTGACACCCCAGATAAAAGTGATCGGCGCACCAAAACGCAAGATGTGACAAATCCAGCCGATGCGCCTGCGCAATGCCGAAAGGCGCTCATCGTCGGCGCCAATCAGATTTTCATTGGCAGGTTTAAAAGCCAAGCGCTCTTCTCCCTGAATGGCGTTCGCCGCATCTGAGCGGCGCATCTTCCGTATTTTTCCTGAATGACCCTGTGCCGGTCTGTTTGTCCGTTACACGCTGCCGTCCGGGGAAATATTTGCCATTAACCATAGTCTGTTGACATACGTTGACAAATTAAAAAATTCATGTCAAACATTAAAAGTATCGCGCAAAACGGTCTATTAAATTGCTCGATATGCCTTCCTCCACTTTAGGGGCTGCGCGTTACGAAACCCGTTCGATCCCCCTCCTGACAAGAATCGCAACGACGTCCGTAAATCCTCCGACTGTCAGCGTGGAAGCCATGCGTTCCGCGCAGTCGAAACTGTTAACACTGTTTGGAGACAGCAAATGAAATTCCAATCTACCGTTGTAACAGCGTTATTCACTGCAACAGCCGCTATCGCCGCTGATCTGCCGTCACGTAAATCCGCGCCGCTTCCGGCGCCGCCGAAACCGCTTTTCACGGGGCTTTATGCAGGCGTTCAGGCTGGCTACCTCGGCTTTACAAGCATGACCGACGCCTATTACGCGCCAACCAATTTTCGTTACGCGAGTCCAAAGGGCGATGGCGGCGGCTTAGCCGGCGGCGCGCATATTGGTTACGACTGGCGTTTTGGTGATTTTGTCGCAGGTTTGCTTGGCGACATCAACGGCGCGAGCGCGTCAGCCAACACCACAGTTCCAACTTTTGCCGTCGGAAGAGTGATCAATGGCTATAGCCATGTCGGCGTGCAAGGGTCTGTGCGCGGCCGCGTCGGTTACGCATTCGATCCCGTTCTCCTCTATGTGACTGGCGGCCTGAACATCGCCTCGTCGCAGAACAAGTTGAGTTCGATTTACGGCGCAACCAAACAAAATGTCATATTTGTGGGACCGACGTTGGGCGTCGGCATCGAATATGCCGTCAATGATCGCTGGAACGTCAATGTCGAGGCGCGAAGCGCTATGACAGGCAACTTTGGCAGAACAACGCCGGTCGGGACGCCGCTCGTAAGCGTGCGGCAGTTGAGCGCCGAAGGCCTGATCACGGCAGGCGTTAGTTATCGCTTCGGATACTGATCGTAAGCGTTCGTCCGTGAAGCAAAAAAAAATCGCGCTGACGTTGAAATTCGACGGCGCGAAAGTCTTCGATCAGGACTTCTCTCCGGAGACCGCAACCCATGATAGCCGCGCGTTTTTCACTTGCGCTTTTCGTTTTCCTGTTCCTTGCCGCCTGTAATGGAGCATCGCTGCAAACGATCTGGAAACTCCTCAAGATCGATCTGGCGACTCTGGAGCCGTCACAGGTGCGGATTGCTATCAACGCCCCCGAATGGATGGGGCCAATGCTTGACGATCTCCAGTTGTCGATCCGCATGCAGCCGTCCGGTCGCGAGGTGACGAGCGGCCTCTTCCAGCTGCGCAGAGTCAAGCGGCCTGAGGATATCGTGGCCATCCAACGCGCCGGACTGGCGGTGGATAATCTTTCGATTTTTGAATTTGCCTCCAAGGAACTTGAGCGGATTCGAAAATTCCAGAGTCAAATGAACACGCTCATAAATACAGAGGACGGCGAAACAGAAGAAAGGGGAGTTGACTCATATCGCTTGCAACGCAAGGGACGCGCGATCTGTCTGTCGCACCCACCGCCAGACGCGTCGACGACTGTCGATATCTACTTATATCCGACCGCCGAAATCGGCTGGGTGCTTTTTGATGAGAATGTCGATGTTCGCGAATTTGACCTCGCGGATTCCGTAACTCCTCTCGATGAGGCGGCCTGCAGAAATTCCCACAAAAATTCCCCTGGAAACGATGCGGGCGGGGAAGCCGTCGCCCGCAGAGCGGAGGTTTCCGGCGTAGAGGCTAAAAAATTACCGAAAAAATTGAATGGCGGCGTCAGTATTCATTCTGGCAAGTGACTTGCAGGTTGTACGCGGGCGACGTCATCAATAAAGAATCGCCAGAGTCTTTTTGGCGTTTCGCCGAATATTTCATCGAAGGCGCCGTCGAATATCTCGCCCTGTTCGAGCCGGCGCAACAAAAGCGTGAATTTTTCCGGATTGCGCGCCCGCATCCATGAAATGAACAGCCCTGCCTGCCGGAAGGCGAGACGCTGGCGATAGGTCCAGAGATCGCAGGGCGCGACGCAAGCGGGCTCTCTCGTAAATCGAATGGCGGAAAAGTCAGTCCATGCGGCTTCGTCGAGGATCACGCGTATGTCCGCGCGCAGCGCCAGTCGCGCTTCGTCGTCGTCAACGCCCTCCGCGCCGCCGCCGCCGGAAGCGGCGACGGCCAGACCCTCTGTGAACCAGGGGGGTGGACGCGCCGCATTGCGGGATCGCCAGCCGAAGAAATGGAGATGCGAGAGTTCATGAGTAAGGACGCCGGCAAGTCGGTCATGTTCATCTTCGCAGAGCGTCGGCGAGAGCAGGGCCCAGCCAGCGCGGCTGACGCCGGCGATCCCGGCGTCGCCCAGACCATTGGCTCGGGCGTATGTGCGATAAGAAGCGTAAACGCCAATTCGTGGCGATTTGCTGAAGGGGCGGCTATGCGCGCTTTCGATCTGCGCCATCGCCTTCGGCAGGAGATCGGCAATCCGTTCGGCGCAAGGGCGGGCGGCGGCTTCATGATGAATCCGCGGATCGATCGACAGGGCAGGCAAACTCGCCGGATCGTTCCACGCGGCGACGATGGCCGTGCGCAGGACCGGCCGCCCGATCAGCGCAACAGCCGCTGCGGCGAAAAAGGCAAAGGCGAGGGTCGCGATTGAGCGAAGCATTGGTCCGGCCGGCGTTTACCTGGCGCGACGACGCCGGGCGATAGTCACGCCGCTTTGGACTTTTCCATCAGCTCGACAAAGCGCCGGAAGAGATAATGGCTGTCCTGCGGACCGGGCGAGGCTTCCGGATGGTGTTGCACCGAGAAGGCTGGACGGTCGGTGAGGGCGATTCCGCAATTGGTGCCGTCGAACAGCGAGCGATGCGTCTCGACGGCGTTGACCGGCAGGCTGTCGCTATCGACCGCGAAGCCATGGTTCATCGAAACGATCTCAACCTTGCCGGTGGTGAAATCCTTTACCGGATGATTGGCGCCATGATGTCCCTGCGTCATTTTTCTGGTCTTCGCGCCGACGGCGAGCGCCATCATCTGGTGACCGAGACAAATGCCGAAGGTGGGCACCTTATGCGCCAGAAGATCGCGAATCACCGGCGTTGCGTATTTGCCGGTCTCAGCCGGATCGCCGGGGCCATTGGAGAGAAACACGCCGTCGGGCTTCAGCGCCAGAATGTCGGCGCAGCTGGCCGTCGCCGGCGCAACGATCACCTCACAGCCCTGATCGGCGAGCAGTCGCAGGATGTTGCGCTTCACGCCGTAATCGATGGCGACGACGCGGAATTTCGCCGAGCCGTTGCGCGCGCCGTAACCTTCGCCCAGCCGCCATGTTGTCTCTCGCCAGTCATAGCCGCTTTTCGCGCCGACCCCAGGCACAAGATCCATGCCATCGATCCCCGGCCACGCCGCCGCCCTGGCGCGGAGCGCGTCAAGATCGAATTTACCGTCCGGCGCATGGGCGATAACGGCGTTCTGCATGCCCTTTTCGCGAATCAATGTGGTCAGCGCGCGGGTGTCGATCCCGCAGAGGGCGATAACGCCGCGCTTCGATAGCCAATCGGCGAGGTGAGAGCGGGAGCGGAAATTTGATGGTTCCGTCACCGGCGCGCCAAAAATCGCCCCGACGGCGGCGGCGGCGCGCGTTGGATCGACCGTCTCGATATCCTCATCATTTGTTCCGACATTGCCAACATGCGGAAAGGTAAAGGTGATGATCTGGGCGGCGTAGGAGGGATCGGTCAGGATTTCCTGATAGCCGGTCATGGCGGTGTTAAAGCAGACCTCGCCAACCGCTTCCCCGGCGGCGCCAAGGCCGAAACCTTCGATAACCTCGCCGCTGGCGAGAACCAGAACGCCGGTATGAACGGGCCTGGTCCAGGCCGTTTCAATGCTCGAAGCCGTGGCTGTGTCTTGATCGAGGCTCATGTTCCGCTCTATTGCCTGTTCCTTATCTGGATTTAATCCATCCGACCCCGAATTGGAAATCTAATGCGCGAGAAGATCACCCAGGACCTCAAAGACGCCATGAAGGCTGGCGACCGCGCCAGGGTAGACGCCCTGAGGCTGATCAACGCCGCGCTCAAGGACAAGGACATCGAAGCCCGAGGCGCCGGAAAGTCCCTGTCCGAAGACGATATTCTCGCCCTGCTGCAGAAGATGATCAAAAGCCGTCAGGAGTCTGTGGATATCTATGAGAAGGCCGGTCGTCAGGAACTGGCCGACAAGGAGAAGGGCGAGATCGCCGTCATCTCAGCCTATCTGCCGCAGCAACTCACGGAGGCGGAGGTCGCCGAGGCGGTTAGAACGGCAATTGCCGAAGTTGGCGCAGCTTCGATCAAGGACATGGGCAAGGTCGTCGCCGCGCTCAAGGCGAAATTCACCGGCCGCATGGATTTCGCCAAGGCCAGTTCGGCGGTGAAGGCGGCTCTGAGCGGTTAGGAAAACGTTTTAGCCTGACTTTCGCCTCCCCGCGTATTTAGTGATTCGTCCCGGTTTTCGATCAGGAGAGCAAAATGAAAAAATGTCTCGTCGCCGCTTCTCTGGCGCTATCGATGGCCGTCGCTCCGGCATGCGCGGCGGACGACGATGTCATCGACCGCACGGTCGACGGCGTTCTGGGCGGTTTGGGTGGCGCGCTGATTGGCGGTCCGGTCGGGCTCATCGCCGGCGCGGGCGTCGGCGCGAGCGCTGGTCCTGCCATTTCCAAGGCATGGGGGCTGGATCGTTCTTCGGTCGCCAAGCGAATGAAAAAGCGCCAGAAGTCACAGTAAATCCTGAGGGGCGGAACTCGTCTTCAGGGGGGTTGAATACAGATGATGGGGCGGGCCACGGCCCGTACTCACGCCCAGCGCCGTCGCCAACGAATCGGCGGCCTCCAGTGCATTTTCCAACCAGCTTTTCGCCGTCGCGATGGCCTCGATCATCGGCGCCCCCTGCGCCAGTTCCGCCGTGATCGCAGCAGAGAGCGCGCAGCCTGTGCCATGTGTGTGTCGCGTGGCGATCCGCCGACCATGGAAGAGGCGGGTTTCGTCCCCAGTGACCAGAACATCAATCGGGGCGCCCGCGAGATCGCCGCCTTTGACCAGCACGGCGCGCGCGCCGCAAGCAAGAAGCGCCTGCCCCTGCACGACCATCTCGGAGGGCGACGACGCGAGTCTCGTGTCGGTGAGCGCTGCGGCTTCGTGAAGATTGGGCGTCAGGAGATTGGCCAGTGGCAGCAATTCACCCCTGAGAGCGGCCTCAACTCCGGTTTCCGCGAGGCTCACGCCCTGGGTCGGAACGAGCACCGGATCAAAGATGACAAGGCGCCCCCTGTCGCGGATGGCGCCGGCGATTGCATGCGCGTTCGCCGCTGTAGCGACCATGCCGATCTTGATGGCGTCAGGCTCCAGATCGTTGATCACAGAATTGATCTGGGCGGCGACGACGTCAGGGGACACCGGCCAGACCCCGGTCACCCCGTGCGTGTTCTGGGCGGTGAGCGCGGTAATGACGGCCATGCCATAGCCGCCAAAAGCCGCGAAGGTTTTCATGTCGCCCTGAACGCCGGCGCCCCCGGAGGGATCGGAGCCGGCGATCGAGAGTAGTTTCGGCAGACGGTTACGCTTCACGCCGAAAGTTTCCGTCACGTGACGCCGGCGCACAAGCTGATTTATTGTCTATTAGCCGACGGGGGCAGTCCACGGGAATGTCCAGGTCTCGGTGAGAGTCCGTCCACCGGCGCGAAGAAACAAGCGCAAATCCGCCGTCTCACCCGGATTGAGCACAATATCAAACATCGCGCGCAGTCCATTAATAGAGGGGTTCGCCTGCACATTTGTGCGGGTCACGGTCCCGCGCGTCGAGGACACGACCGCTTCGATTTTGCCGGGGTCGGCGACATAATAGGCGAGGTCGCCGCCGGAGAAATCGACGAGAAAGCGGCGAGCGTTCGGGTTCTCGCGCTCGGAGGAACCCAGCGAACGCGCCGGCGCCTGAAACGTGTTCACAGCTTGTCCATTGGGCTGCAGTCTCGGCATGTCGAGCCCCGCCGTGAGCCGGTAGGCGTAGACGAAAGCCTTGCCGGCTTCCGGCGCCGCCGCCGGCGTCCAACTGGCGACGATATTATCGTTGGTCTCGTCGGTTGTGGGCAATTCGATCAATTCGACGCGGCCATGTCCCCAGTCTCCCGCCGGCTCGACAAAATAACTGGGGCGTTTCTCATATTTCAGGTCGAGGTCCTGGTAAGACTGAAAAGTCCGATCGCGTTGAAGAAGACCGAAACCGCGGGTGTTTTCGTCAAGAAATGAACTTGTGCGCACAAAAACAGGGTTGCTGATCGGCCTCCAGAGCCATTCGCCCCCGCCGGTGTGGACGAGAAGCCCGTCCGAGTCATGAAGTTCGTTCCGGTAGCCGTCCAGAACGCGACGATCATTCTCGCCATTCAGAAACATCGATGTCAGCGGGGCAAGGCCGAATTTGACGCCGTTGCGCCGCGGGAAGAGCGTTACCTGAATGTCGAGGGCGCTCTCTTGCGCGGCGGAAAGCTCCAGACGGTAGGCGCCGGTCGCCGCTTCGCTATCCAGCAGCGCGTAAATCGTGATTCTATTATCGCCTGCTTGCGGGGCCTCGATCCAGAATTCCCGGAAAAAGGGAAAGCTTTCGGCGCTGGTTCCCGTTTCTACGGCAAGGCCGCGAGCGGAAAGGCCATAACTCTGGTCGCGTCCAAGAAAGCGGAAGTAGCTTGCCCCGAGAAATGAAATCACTTCATCGCGAACATGCGGATCGTTTAATGGATAGAGCAGCCTGAACCCCGCGAAGCCCATGTCGATGGGCGGGGGATGGTCTACCTTGACGCGTCCGTAATCGAAGAGTGACGGGGCGTAGGGAATCGGCGCTGCAATGCCGTCCCGGATCGTATTGATCGTTACGGCGCGCTGAAACAGAAAACCTCGGTGAAAGGGTTCGAGACGAAACTCGCCGCCATTGTTCAATAATATCTGATCTTTTTTCGACCTGATGTCCCGCCAGGCGTCAAAATCCAGCTTATCGAAAGGCGCCGGCGGCGACGCGGGCTTGTCCTCGAATGGCGCGACAGAAAGATCATGCGCACGACGCACGACGTCATCGAAGCCAAAGCGTGGGGCGTCAGTGGCGGGTTGGGAACGCGCTGGCAGAATCGAGCTTGCGCCCGCGGCAAGGGCTGCGCCAACAATCTTCCGGCGTGTCAGGACGATCATGAACCTACCCGAGCGTTATTCCTTGGGGAAATCCTGGGGGCGAAGCTCTAGCGACATCGACTTTGTGGCGCAAGGCGGGCGAACGCATGTGCGCACGACGGCAAAGCGGCGGCGATTTTTCGGCTGATCGCATCGTCTTGAGAAATCTTGTCAAACTTGAAAAAAAATCTTGTAATCGTCGCGAATAGGCGTATCTACCTTTTTGCCCAAATCGCACGTGCCTGTGGTCGTGTGTCGGTCGGCGTGGCTCCGGACAAGAGGCCGGAAAGACGTCGAAATTAAACCGGCAGCCGGAGGCGAACCGGCGAACTCCGTCTCTGCGGAGGATCGCGACTTAAAGCAACGACGGACCGGGCTTTTTCGTCTCTGTCGACCCTCCAAAGGTCGGCTTACCGAAGAGGCTAGTCTTTCTTGCCGGGCGT
>CAIQCB010000042.1 GCA_903870245.1 uncultured Methylocystaceae bacterium | reverse complement strand
CGCTCCCCGCCATGACAGACGGGGTCGAGGTCAAAACATGGGTCAATTCTCAACGAAAATTTCAGCCCAAACGGGTCACTTCTAAATGAAAATCAACAATCCAGTATATGCTGAACCGCTGGCATGCCTTCACGCTGTTCCTGACCGACGGCCGCGTCTGTCTGTCGAATAACGCCGCCGAACGCGAGCTGCGCGGGATCGCCCTGGGACGTAAATCATGGTTGTTCTGCGGCTCGGATCGCGTCGGGCGCGCGCCGCCGCCATGTATAGCCTGATCGTCACCGCCAAAATGAACGACGTCGATCCTCAGGCCTGGCTCGCCGACGTCCTCGCGCGGATCGCCGATCATCCAGCAACTCGGCTCGAGGAACTGCTGCCGTGGAAATGGAAATCCTATAACAACGAAGCCCCAGCTGTCGCATCCAGAATTTGTTGTCGATGACCTGCGGCCCACAGCGGAAGTTTGCGATCGAGTCTGTTCCCATATTGAGAGGACTTCAGCATCATTACGTTCGGATCTAAATTTCGTTATGCACAGCAAGAACGGTGAGATGCGGGACATCTGTTTTCACTCAATAAAAACAGATAGCTCATGCAAGCCTCTGCGAATATGAGGACTCCTTTGAATCATGAACGAGTTAAAATTAATAGGCCCTAAGCCTAGTTGTATCCTTATTCAGTTCAAATCAATCGTCCTGGCAACACTTGAATTAACTCTCCTTTTTCAAGTCGAGCGCTCCATATAGCCGCTTCCCTTTCGAGGGTTTCAATTATTTCCGAGGTCGTACCTCGCTCGCCAACTCGAATGCTTTTAGTGACAAGCTCCAACAAGAAATTCGGATGTCTTATTGTTTGGCTGATTTGAACTACCTCGGCATCGCGTCTTAGAATGGCTTGCAACTGCTCGTTTTCATCCTTACTGGCTAACTCCTTGGCAAAGTCCCATGCAGAATTTCTAGCCCTCACCATACTGAAATTGATAAAGCCAGTTTGGACATCACCTAGGTACGAATTGAAAAAACCTAAAGGCGGCCAGATAATAGCTAGTTTTTCCCTGATGCTTCTAACCAAGTCGGCAAGCAGATCATTAATTCGGCTGAAGTCCTCTGACATTGCCGGCAAATTTTCCGGACCGGCTGTTTGGACGGCGGCTATTCCTAAGTCTAATCCAATATGAGCATTTATCCCAAACAAAAGATGCTGAAGCACAATCGGCCACCACTCCTCTGAAGCATTGAAAGCATAGTCCCAGGAAGCAGTCGGCCGGGATCCATTGCTTAACTGCTCAATTGCAGTAAGATAGCGGTTTGCAAAAATGACATCAAAACGCTCCATGCGCTTATTATCATCGAAATATTTACCTTCATCAATGCGCTGCTTTACGGTGATTGTAACTTGGCGATAAAGAGCTGCAAAATATCCGACCCGCGACCCTTTGTGTTTTGAGTCATTGATTATACTCGTTAGCTTTTGAATAACCTCATCTATACAGTATTCTTTTTGCATAATCTTTTATCACTCTTTTTCAAATTTTGGGGATAAGGCCCTCAAAAAATTGAGGGCCTTGAGGAAGCGCTTATGCAGATAAAACGGCGCTGTTGCCCGCATAGAGGGACTTAGCAACTTCCCAATTGTGAGCAGCAATTTTACGCCCTAAGATTAAACCCTCGATGTTATCAATTTGAACGTGGAAGCCACCATATATTCTCGATATCCCCGCGGCCTCGGCGACAGACGAAAATGTTGGGAATCTTAAGTTCACGTAACAGTTAAGAACTGGACTATGCACACTTTCACCCTCTACCTTTTGAATGAAAGAGCAAGGGAAGCCGTCTTCGGTGAGAGAGCCGGTTTGCCAATCCACAGCATAGCCAAACGCATCGCTTCCAGTAAAAGCTTCCAAAATCCGAGCGCTAGCTCCGCTAACCGTACTGTGACCGGAAACGTATCCTGGAAACGGTGGAGTTATAAAGTTGGAAGGTGCATAAGGATGCCACTCCGAAGCAGGTAGAGTAATAACACCCATACCGGGACCGCCCCACCCTAGAACCTCAGAACCTGCACAATAGTGCCTTACTAGTGTCCAAGGTCGTGAAGAATCGTAGAATCTTTTTGCTTCCCAAGACGCAATGAAAGCATCTAATCCAGTGATCGCTAGAGCGAAAAACATTTTAATATCACTCTCGATACTATGCCTATCCCTTTGCGATACGTATTGAGCTAATCCCAACCACTGTCCGGATTGAGAAGTAGACCCCGGTCCGTCACGCATATACTCTACTATTGCCTTCTTCTCGACAGTCAAATAGGCATTTTCAAAAAGAACCTCCCTGACATCTCTAGCGAGATCCTCGCTCCCTACTTTCGGAGGGCTACCAGGACGGAATTGATCGGACGATTTCAGACCAAACGGCTTAACTAAGCCCCAGTGCGGTGTAAGGTAAGGAAGCGTTTTTTTCGACCCATCAGGCATAGTGAATTCAATGGGCTGCCAACGATTTGGATCTACGATTTTTTGAGGTGTATTTATCGGCTGATATCCAGTGTAGTCGGAATACTCCTCGGTTGAATTAGGATAATCACCATACTGATTAGATCCATCCTTTCTGCGGGCTGCGATTACTGCTTCTGCAGATAAGTTGCCGACACCATGAGGTGTTGCAGGATCTGTCGTTGAGTCATCTGGATCAAGCGATAGGTCCTGCATCGCTCGTATCAATCTGCTTTTATCTTTGGGATAAACATTGAGCATTGCCCTGAAAGCGGCATAGCTTATCGCTATAGTCCGGTTTTCGTCACTGTGTTCATTTTGCGGTCGCCGATCAAAACTGCCCGGGATTGCGCCAATAGCTTTGCTATCGTATGCAGCCCAGGACTGATACATTGCGGCAATCGTGATGAACACATTCCTAGAGATGATCGTTGGTCGAGCTAAGCTTCGAGACACGTCCTGTTTTGTAACGTCAAGGAGCGTATCAATCCACTTGTAAACAACACTTGGCTTAAAGTCTGCCATATTCAGTCTCCTAGAAAGACAGGATAAAGTTCACAACTACTATTGCATCCAAGCAAACTCTGGCCTTAAGCCAGAAGTAACTAGCGCAACACCCACATCTCTAAGCGATCCCATGAGCTGATAATCAACAGGCAAACCTTTGGTCCACACGTCCTCTAAATGCTCGAGCAACAGAGTGAGCTTACGATTGAAGTCTATCGATTTGGCATCGCGTGGATCACTCGCGCTAAATTGAAAGATTTGTGGAGTGCGGATATCAGGACCATTATAGCCCCAGGTACCATCGGCAGATCTCTGAAGTTTTTTTGAGAGAGCCATCTCCTTAAAAGTGTAATAATGAGCGATCACGCTTCCACTGGGGCCTTGGTATGGATTACCTGGCGCACCTTCACCTTCACGCTTTATAATGTCTATAGTGAGAGCGGCGTCCTCTACACTTGATATTCGTGGCGCCCCCCGTACAGGAACAAAAAATGCGTTGCTGTCGATATTGATCTGAGCTTTGAGATTGAAAAGAGCTTCTTTAATAATATCATAAAAATCTCCAATCGTCGGCGTAACATCAGCAACCGCAACTGGTGGGAATTGTGGATACTCAATTTCCATAAATATTTCCATTTGGCTCTTTGAATATGGAGCAAGATCGACAGGATTTTTTAGCTTTATATTACCGGGTAGAGTATTGGTTGGATAGTTGACTAGGAAATTTGAGTTTCCAACACTCGGCTTCCCGCGGATTGCAGCTAAAATGTTTCCTGCAAGTGCAAAATGGTTCATTTCTTGGATAACGATTTTTTTTATTAACCCCGCCAAATGATCCGGGTCATTTTCTGTGTTTATAGACCATTCTGCGCATAGATATGGTGGTATCGTGGAAAACTCGAGCCTTAGAGCGAGTTGCAGAGCTTGCTTCAGGCACTCGACATCTTTGATTCCAGAGGACACGAATTGTGCAATTGTAAGCATGCAATCTTCCCCGAAGTTTTATTCCGCGATTTCACGTAACTTTCCCGTAATTTGTCCAATCAGTGTAACTATAAACACTATTTTCACAATAGTTATAGCTTATTTCGGAAATTCTCGCCAGTGGTTTCTAACCAAAACTTAAACGCGAAGCTCTGTCCTAACAGTAAATATCCCCCGGCAAAGCCGGGGGCTTTAGAAACAGAGCCGCTCATAGCGGCTGCGGGGTCGCTAACGCGGCCCCGATTTATAGATGGCCGCCACAAGGCTGCCTCGTAGCGTTATCGCCATAGATTTAACTGCTCTAGCCTTGCGTCTTCAAGTTCCTCATTTCGAACGTATTCCCGGATAACCTGTTCGTTTCTCCCTACGGTCGAGACAAAATATCCGCGAGCCCAAAAGTGCTGTCCCACAAAATTGCGCTGACGCTCAGCATAAACCCGGGCCAAATGGATCGCGCTCTTGCCCTTGATGTAACCCACAACCTGAGAAACAGCATATTTCGGTGGGATCGCGATCATCATGTGAACATGATCGGGCATCAAATGCCCCTCCTCGATCCGGCTCTCCTTCTGCGCGGCCAGCTTCCTGAAAACCTCACCGAGGTGACGCCGCAAATCTCCATACAGAGCTTTCCTGCGACATTTCGGAATAAACACAATGTGATATTTGCAGTCCCACCACGTGTGACTTAAGCTCTCATACGCGTCCATCGTCGATTTTCCTCATCGTGTGCTTGGTGGCTCACGATCGGAAATCTCGACGGTGGACAGCTCGAAACGTCAAACGACTACTGCCACCCCGGCATAGCCGGGGGAACTCCCTATACGGTTTAGCTCCCACTTGGCCTGTCGAATGTTTTGTTTGCATGTCCGTCGTCAGATGGTTTGGGACATTTTTTAGTTTTCGGAACGCAGCCTGTGGTTCATTTGGTTGCGGGTTAAATTAAGCGGCTTTTAGCTGATGTTGCAAATAATAACCTATTCGACAATCATAATGATTGATAATTTTCTGTCTCTCTGAACATTATCTCGGCCGCCAGTACGAGGTCCCCTCACCTCACCCCCGCCTGCTGAAGGATTTCCTCTTTCGTCCGCTTGCGCTTGACGACGTAATGCTGCCCTTGGGTCTGGGCCTCGGCATAGTCCTTGGCCTGCTTGCCGGTCTTGAATCACCCCATGATGCTGTCCTTTAGTTCATTGCTGTCGACGGACCGACAGACGCACCGCCAGCCGCCGTCCGGCTCGGCGTGGATGCGGGCGATGGCGAGGCCACTGGCGGGGTCCCAAAGGCTCCAGTCGTCTGGCAGTGGGACCAGTCGCCCGTTGCGATCAGTTGCGGTGCGGCGCCAGGTGCGGCCGGGGGTCATGGAAATTGTTCCGTTTACATAGCTTAGGTTTGCAGCCAAGGACTGCCTATAACCGAGAAAAATAATAAATCCTTATGATTTTCTGGACAAACTCGCCCTAGATGATGAGAGACACCAGTAACGGAACTTTGGTTTTATACATGAAGTTCATTTATAATTCACTCAGACGGCATTCGACCTGCATCTATATGAGCTTGGTTGATATCGAGAGGAAGGCTGGATTAGCTTAACCGAGTGCCCACAAAACCGCCAGCAGCCCATACATATCAAATTTTTGAGTGCGGAGTGCCCAATGAGATACCCAGTTATTATTCGAATTACTTTGGTGGTACTCTTTTATCATTTTCTCCTCTGCCATTCTCAGGCGGCCAAAATTGACGTTCAAAAAGAGGATGAATTATCTGTCATCATAGTAGACGGGGACTTGGTTCTTGGTGATGAAAAGAGATTTGCCGATGCGGCGATCTCAACGTCTGATGCACTTGTCGTTCTTGGAAGTAATGGCGGAAACCTCTTCGCCGGCATAGAGATCGGAAAAGCGATCCGGCTGAAGGGATTTACGACTCTGGTCCCAGACAATATTCGTTGTGCTTCAGCATGCGCCCTTGCGTGGCTTGGTGGTCGTGTCCGTGCTATGGGCACTACGGCGGAAGTTGGTTTCCACGCCGCCTCTAATGCGGACGATGGTCAAGTGACCTCATCTGGGAATGCCTTGGTGGGAGCCTATCTGTCACAGTTAGGTCTACCATCCGCCGCAGTTGTCTACATCACGGAGCCGCCGCCGAACTCAATACGATGGCTTACGGCCACCGACGCGACCAAATATGGAATTGATGTAAAGGTATTGAGCCTTCCGTCAAATGGTCTAGTTACCAGCAGACCATCTACCACTCAACGAAGGCCAACCCAGAATGCGGGAACTTCAAAACTTGAGCAACGAGCGGTTGCAACAGTCCAAAGTATTTATACCGGCCTGCAAGTAGACAACGGTTCTGTAATGAGTTTTTTGTCTAATCTGTATGCTGAGGAAGTGCTTTATTTCGGTCGCACACTCGATAAAAGGTCAATCCTCGCCGATAAAGAGAAATTTATTAAACGTTGGCCAAATAGATCGTACAAATTAGACAATGATCAGTTTTATGTTTCTTGTTTGGCTGAAAGCTGCACAGTAAATGGCAAGATGGATTGGCAGACAAATTCTCATCAAAGGAATGCGTCAGCAAATGGTACAGCAGCATTTTCATACACAATTGATTTCACTAATGGTGCGCCAGTTATTGTGGCTGAAACATCCACTGTGACCAAGCGGGATATAGGCAATATACCTCAAGCTCAGCCTGCAAAATCTACAGGAATAAATCTGCCAATGATATCCAGAGATTTTATAGGATATCTATTTGATAAATCATCACACGACAATGCTACAGCCAAAGCGCTTTATAATGAAACATATGCTGATCGGATATATTATTACGGAAAAGATAGAGAGAAACGGTCGGTATTAAATGACAAATTCAATTTTTTGAATAGGTGGCCAATAAGGCAATATACAAGCGATTCGAGTAAACTAGATGTTAAATGCCACAATTCCCGCTGCCAGATTAGTGGCGTTGTTAGCTGGGCCGTTAGATCAGAACAACGAAATTCTCTCTCTCAAGGGTCATCAGCATTTATCTATGTTGTCGATTACTCAAGCGGGTCGCCAAAGATTATAGCTGAAAACTCCGCAAACGTGGATCGGAACGTCCATAAGTCAAGAAGGCCAAGGCCTCTACCTACAGCAGAAGACGACTTGTTTCCTGATATAGAGTTTTAGTCGCTATCTTGCGCCAGCGGCGAAGAACGCTTTAGGGGAGGCAAAGTAGGCCAAAAAAATGAGAACAATTATTGATACAATGATAAAAATATTTGTATTGAGATGTTTTATAGTCACCCTTTCAATATTTGCGAATTATTCAGTCGCGTGGCCTACTGCAATAAAGCAGGCTGTTATATAAATTCAGATGGTCATGTCGTTAAAGATCCACTGTGCGCAGATGACGCTGCTGGAGCGAGATACTTATGCAGAGACGGCAGCTATAGCTTTTCCGAACATAGGCAAGGAGCTAGCTCTACCCATGGCGGTGTTGACAAGGAGTTGTGATGAGAGTGTTCGTGCCTATCGCTCTTTTCGTAATAATGGCGGCTAATGCCATAGGAGCTGAGATGCCTCTCAACAGGGATGTTAAACAAGATAATCTGGATACAACTACTTGCCTCCATGGATGGACGCGCGCGGTCAGGCCACCAGTATCTTACACTGGAGACATCAAGCGCCGGATGATGGCTGAGATCGGTGTGCCGCCGGAAGGCGAGGCAGATGTGATACTGGACCACCGCATCCCTATTGTTCTTGGTGGCAGCCCTGCCGACCCTCTGAATTTTATGCTGCAACCCGCTGACGAGTCGAAAGACAAGGATCGCGTCGAGGTTTGCCTCGCACGGACCGTGTGCGCTGGCCGCATTAGTCTAGATCAAGCTCAGAGAGCGATATGGGAGAATTGGCGGACGGCGGCGCGGCTTTGTAGTGGGTTCAGGGTTGTTCCTGAGTGACAGGTGTAAGGGCTCCGAACGACTGTCGCGTTGCTGTTTTCGCCATTCCCATGGTGGGGTAAGTGATCCCGCTAGACGCCTCGTCGGTTGTTTTTGGCTTCTTGCAAAGTGTCGATGTAGCATAAGGAGTTGCTGCGAGTCGCTAGCATAAACTTAACCATCATATAGAATAGACCATGAATCATTATCAAGCGGGGAGATATGGTATTCCGTAAAAGTAACAAGCAGTTATCCTTCCTTGATCACCCGGAAGTAGAAACCGCGATTGCATACATGGCCGTGTCGAGTGCGGAGACTCGCGGGGCAGTTTTCACTCGGCGTGAGGTAGTGGATTTCATTCTAGACCTGGCCGGTTACACCGCAGACAAGTCGCTTCATACAGCGCGGCTGCTAGAACCATCGATGGGGCATGGGGATTTTCTGATGCCTGTGATCGATCGTCTGATCGACGCCTACCTACGCGAGCGCAGGGGCAAAGGCGACCCAGTTTCAGACCTAAGCGAATGTATCTGCGCTGTGGAGTTGCACCACTCAAGCTATGAACATACGCGCGAGCTCGTTATTGCTGCACTTAAAGTCAAGGGGCTAAAGGCCAGACAAGCTCATGCATTGGCGGATCTCTGGCTAAAGCAGGGTGATTTCCTCTTGCTGCCTCTTGAAGGGGAATTCACACACGTGATTGGGAATCCGCCCTACGTTCGGCAAGAACTCATCCCTGATGTGCTGATAGCGGAATACCGCCGTCGCTTCGAAACTATTTTCGACCGTGCTGATATCTATATTCCCTTTATCGAGCGTTCACTTTCGTTGCTTGCTTCTGGGGGCCGCCTTGGGTTTATTTGTGCTGATCGGTGGACAAAGAACCGCTACGGCGGTCCCTTGCGTCGCTTGGTAACGAAGAAATTCCACTTGCAATATTTCGTCGACATGGTCGACACGGACGCATTTCTATCTGACGTGATCGCCTATCCTGCCATAGTGGTAATTGGTCGTGAGAAGACTGGCCCAACACGGTTTGCCGCACGACCGTCTGTCGATGCCCAGTCTCTGCGCCGTCTCGCAGAAGCTATGAAAACAGTAAAACTAGGCAAAAACGCCGAAGTAAGCGAGGTGTCGTATGCCGCCGTCGACGATGAGCCTTGGATGCTCGGTGCGCCCGATGAGCTAAATCTGGTGCGCCGCCTAGAATCGAGCTTCCCGACACTCGAGGATACCGGCTGCAGGGTAGGAATCGGGGTGGCCACGGGTGCGGATCACGTGTTTATCCAAGGGTTCGACGAACTCGATGTAGAACCTGATCGCAAGCTGCCGCTCGTCACGACGCGAGACATTATGACCGGCACAGTCGAATGGCGTGGACTTGGCATCATCAATCCATTTGGGTCGGACGGTAAACTAGTTCCGCTCAAGAACTATCCGAGGCTTAGATCCTATCTCGAACAACACAGCACGGCGATCAAAGGACGTCATTGCGCAAAGAAGAATCCCGACAGTTGGTATCGGACCATTGACCGGATTTATCCGGAGTTGACGAAGGTGCCCAAGCTGCTGATCCCCGACATTAAAGGCGAAGCGCATATCGTCTATGAGTCCGGAGAGCTTTATCCACACCATAATCTTTATTTCATTACCTCAAGAGAGTGGGATCTGCGTGCTTTGCAGGCCGTTCTCCTCTCCGGGGTCACGAGGCTATTCATTTCTTCGTATTCGACCAAGATGCGCGGCGGCTATTTGCGCTTCCAGGCACAATATCTCCGGCGCTTACGCTTACCGCATTGGTCCGCTGTGTCCGCTCCATTGCGAGCTAAACTCATCAAAGCCGGAAAGTCGCGCGACCTTGATGCATGTAACGAGGCAACGACGGAACTCTATGGACTAAGCGCTAAGGAAAAGCAGACAATTTGGATGACGGCGGGGGTGGCGGATGCCGCTTGATTTAGTTGATTACGAAAGCAAAGCTCGGGAAGCAGTGAAAGCCTTTTGGGGGAACCGGGCAGCGGCTGTCGCCAAGCAAAGGGAACTTGGTCGTGCGGACCAAGGCGAACGCGCAGGCGTCACCGCCGGCAAGAACATGGACGGCTTTATCTCTCTCATACAGGATGTGATCCGGGCTAATGGCCTGACAGACGCGCATATGATGATGGAGCGCCGGGTGCTCACGCTACCGGGCTTCTTCCGTCCGACAAAGCTTTGGGACCTTCTTATTGTTAATGACGGACGGTTGATCGCGGCCCTAGAGCTAAAGTCGCAGGTTGGTCCTTCCTTCGGCAACAATTTCAACAATCGAACCGAGGAAGCGATCGGAACAGCGGTCGATCTATGGACCGCCTTTCGGGAAGGAGCCTTCGGAAAAGAAGCATCGCGCCCTTTTGTTGGCTGGTTGATGCTGGTGGAAGACGCGCCTGAGTCCCGGTCACCTGTGCGTGACGCCGCACCGCATTTCGGCGTTTTTCCTGAATTCCACAGTGCAGGCTACCTGGACCGCTACAATATTTTGTGCCGCAAGCTCATCCAGGAACGCCTTTACTCAACAGCGACGATTATCGCCTCCCCGCGCACAGCTGCTGAAACTGGCGTGTATACTGACATGTCGGAGCTAACGGGGCTCAAAACCTTCGTGACTAGCTTCGCAGGTCACATCGCCGCAGAGGCGGCACGCTAATGAGAATTCTTCAATAATGATAGACATTGCCCCCGAAGAACATCTCCCAAGGCAGCTCCCACATGAGCGGTATTGGAGGAATATTGGCAATGAATCATGACTCACTCCCTGCTGATGATTGCAGGTTACACACCGTCACCCACCCCCCATCCCGCGAGAAACTATGCGTCGCCTCTGAGACACGATAGCTCCCGTTGACGCCGGGGCGGACGCCGGAAATGCGACAAAGCCCCTGAGACTGCGCTTGCGGCGTGCCGACTAGCACTACTTTGGCAGAATTGATTTGGTTTGTTTGACGATTAATTTACGACAATGCGGACATCGCGTTGGCGGCGGTCGCGCGAAAAAGTCGAGGATTGCTTGCCGGATAGCGGGCATGCTTGGTTGTGGCGGCGGTTCCCCGTCTTTTTTTTCGGCCCGCAGCTTCGAGACGACGGGATTGAAGAAAGGCGTAAGCGATCATCGTCATCAAGGCGTGTCGATGCAAGCCGATCCAGGATCGGCCTTCGAAGTGATCGAGGCCAAGTTCTTCCTTGAGCTGTTGATGCGCCTGTTCGCAGACCCATCTGGCCTTGATTGCCGCAGCAAGCTTTTTAAGGCTCATACCTGGCGGCAAATTCGACACATAGTATTTTTGCTCCCCTGTCGACCGACGTTCGCCGACAAGCCAAACCTCCTCGCCCGGCATCCGCTGCATACGCTGGTTTCGCATGCGATGTTTGTGACCGTCCGCAACGCGAATGCGTCGAGCCGCGAAGAGGCATGCGAGCCGACCCTTCGTTCCCCGCCGCCAACTGATCCTTTGCCATTTTGCGTCAGTCAACGCCGCTTCAGCGGAGACGGGCGGATGTTCGGCGATGTGATATTTGCGAGGCCTTCCCGCCTTTGCGGCAGGAAACACAAGCTCGATATCGGCCGGATAGACGGTCTGACGGCGCGACAATCCTACCGCCCAGAGGAGTCCGCGTGCGCTCAGAGCCTGACGGAAAGGCCCGCTGGAGCCGTAACCTGAATCGGCGAGGATGCAGCCGAAACGCGCGCCGGAGGCGATCACGCGGTCGATCTCCTCGATCGCGATCTCCGGTTTGCTCCGCGCGGTCCGCCTGTCTTCCGGAATGCGCGCTTGAGCCATGCGCCGGGGATCGCTTGTCCAGCTTTCGGGCAGAAACAGCCGCAGCCCCACCATCACCGGGACTTCGTGCGAGGCCAGCGTGAGCGAGACCATCGACTGGCAATTGGCTGTCTTTCCAAGGGACGACGCGTATTGCGGCGCGACCCCGACCGAGCACACGCCCTTTTTCGGCAAGGCCGTGTCATCGATGATCAGCCATGCGTCGGCGCCGCCAACCATCCTGTCAGCTTCGGCGAGCAGCGCCTTTTCGAGCGGCGCGACATCCCATACGCCACTGGCAATAAAATGATGAAGCTGATCGTATCCAACCTCGTCATCGCGCGCCGCCATCGGCTGTACGCTCTTACGCTCCCCTGCGCCGATCAGCCCCGAGATATAGGCCGGACACATCCGTGCACGCGTCTTGTGCCGAAGAGCACAGACAAAAGGCGCCAGCCACCGCTCGAGATCGGACTTCCAGTTCTCGCACATGGTCGGCCCTCCAAATCGCCGACCACCCATGAATCACGCAAAATGATCCATGGGAATCCTCAAAATGAAGGAGCCTTCAAAAATATGCCAAAGTAGTGCTAGGGTCCGGACTCAATTATCTTAGATCCAGTAAGCGAGGGTAGCGACGAAACAGAGCGCTGAAAAGTAATTTTGTGCGAGCTTGACATATCTTGTTGCGATGCGTCTGAAGTCTTTCAGCCTGCAAAAGCATCGTTCGACAACATTTCTACCCTTGTAGACTTTTTTGTCGTGGCGGATTTTCTTTTTGCGGTTGCTCTTGCCCGGAATGACAGGCTTGATGCCGCGCTTCTTGAGGAACGCGCGGATGGCGTCCGTGTCATAGCCCTTGTCGGCGAGGAGTTGTTTGACGCCGGGGATCAGACTGACGCATTCCTCGGCCATTACACAATCGGCGGTGTTGCCCGGCGTGAGGACAAAGGCCCACGGCCGGCACTGTTCGTCGACCACCGCGTGGATCTTGCTGTTGCGCCCGCCCTTCGTAGTAACCCTACGGCGTGAGCCGCCTTTCGTTTTATCGGAAGATCGTCGAAGCTTCGTGGCAAAGTCGTCTTTATGAGCGAGGCAATCTGCGGGGCATGGGACACGATCCATGGTTCGGATGACGGTGATCACGGGCGGGGAACGCCGCCGCCGCTGGTCTGCGGCGGACCGTTCGCGGATTTTGGCGGCGATTTCGGAGCCTGGCGCGATTATCGCGGATGTGGCGCGCCGTGAAGACGTTTGCACAAGTCTCGTTTACAAGTGGCGACGCGCGGCGCAACAGGATCGCGACGTCGGCGGGAGCGGTTTTTCGCCGGTGATCGTCGGACCGGCGACAGATGCGGCGCCGACACTGGCCCCGGCGTTGGCGTGCGGGCCAGCGAGCGTCGAGATCGACCTGCCGCATGCGCGGGTGAAGATCGACGCCTCGGCTCCAGTCGCCCTGGTCGTCGCGACGCTGAAGGCGCTGCGGTCATGATCCCGCT
>CAIQCB010000041.1 GCA_903870245.1 uncultured Methylocystaceae bacterium | reverse complement strand
CCCTAGTACGAGAGGACCGGGATGAACATACCTCTGGTGGACCTGTTGTGGCGCCAGCCGCAGTGCAGGGTAGCTATGTATGGACGGGATAACCGCTGAATGCATCTAAGCGGGAAACCCACCTCAAAACGAGTTCTCCCTTGAGAGCCGTGGAAGACGACCACGTTGATAGGCCGGGTGTGGAAGTGCGGCAACGCATGGAGCTTACCGGTACTAATAGCTCGATTGGCTTGATCGCTCTCATTTATCGACGCCCATGCTCGGGTTGATAGATTATCATTTGCTTCGTATGTTGTGTTTCGCCGGCCTGGTGGCCTTCGGCGGAGCGATCAGACCCGATCCCATCCCGAACTCGGCCGTCAAACGCTCTTGCGCCAATGGTACTATGTCTCAAGACCTGGGAGAGTAGGTCGTCGCCAGGCCTGCTAAACACATATTTCCTCTTACTATTTTAAAAAAGCGCCCCTTCATGAGGCGCTTTTTTTTTGCAATTATTCGTGTTTGTCCCTGGACAATGGATTTTACATCATAGAATCGCTTATTAATTTTGATTTGTTTCGTTTTCTCACATTCGTTTGCATGGCGCTGATGTATGATGACTTATGTCAACTCGGTAGTCATCATTGAAATCACAATATTTTTTGTAATAATTTGTCATTAATGAATGCTATAATCATGTTCTGAGCGGGGTATGTCCGCCTTTTTGGAGGAATTGATTAGCGCTTCAAGCTGCTCAGTTATTTTACGAATCGGAACAAAAATAGACGTCTCCTAATTGACCGACTCGAAAGACAAGGCTGGAAAATGTCATCATTCGATAGGCTAATCTCCGACGAATCAGAAAAGTTTGAGGATCTTCGCTGGTATGTCGCGCAAACCCGCGCTCGTCAGGAAGTTCTGGCGCGGATGAATCTCGAAGCCCAGAATTTCGAGGTATTTTTGCCTCAAATTTTAAAAACAACCCGACATGCGAGGCAACTTCGGACCAAGAAAGTCGCTGTCTTTCCGGGCTATTTGTTCATCCGTCTCGATCCAAAACTTCATCGGTGGCGTAGCGTTAACGGCACCATTGGCGTTTCACGACTGTTGACGGCCAATGAAAGGCCTGCGCCGGCGCCGAACGGTGTCGTGGAATCTCTAATGGGTTATGTCGATGAGCAGGGATATTGTCAGTTAAATCGCGATCTAGTCGTGGGACAAAAAGTTAACGTCGTCCAGGGGCCCTTTGTCAGGTTGATGGGCGAAGTCCTAAGTATGGATGATAAGGGTCGAACACGTGTGTTGCTTGAGATCATGGGTGGAAAAGTCGTTACTCTCCTTGAGCGTACTTCTCTGGAAGTCGCCGCCTAGAGTGTGAAACGTATTAAAGAGAGCCTAAACATTTTTTCATAGATTGAGTTCACTCAGACAACTCAAGTTGGATAATTCTCATTATGAGCGTAAATGTTCTTGTTACTGGCGGCGCTGGATACATTGGATCTCACGCCTGTAAAGCTCTTAGAGTTGCCGGCTATAATCCTGTTGCTTACGACAATTTATCGAGTGGTCACGAGTGGGCGGTCAAATGGGGGCCGCTTGAGCGCGGTGATATCCTGGATTTCACGCGACTTATCGAAGTGCTCAATTGTTATAAACCTCTCGCAGTCATGCATTTTGCAGGCCTTATCGCAGTAGGGGAGTCAGTAGAGCATCCCGAGAGATACTATCGTAATAATGTCATCGGTAGCCTCTCGCTTCTGCAAGCGATGCGGGAGGTGGGAGTTAATAACGTCATTTTCTCCAGTACTGCGGCTGTTTATGGCTTGCCAAAAGAAGCGCCGATTAACGAGACGTCTCTTGAGAAGCCGATCAATCCATACGGCGAGACGAAGCTTATCGTAGAACGCGTTTTGCGGGATTTTGGCGTTGCTTATGGATTGAACTGGACCGCGCTTCGATATTTTAATGCGGCGGGCGCCGATCCAGCTTCTGAGACGGGCGAAGCGCACGATCCGGAAACTCATCTTATCCCGATTATTATAGAATCAATCCAGGGTAAGCGTGACAGGCTGACCGTCTATGGCGCGGATTACGATACGCCGGACGGCACCTGCATCCGCGATTATATCCATGTCTCTGACCTTGCTGATGCGCATGTAGCAGCTCTGAACAGATTGAGACGAGGCGGAAGTTCCGGCTCCTATAATCTTGGGAATGGCGCAGGCTTCTCGGTGCGTGAAGTTATAAATACTGCCCAGACTGTAACCGGTAAAATCGTCCCTGTAACTTATGGAGCGCGCCGCAGGGGCGATCCGGCTGTTTTGGTCGCCGATGCCAGTCGAGCTACGCACGAATTATCATGGCGTCCGAAAATTAGCTCACTGGATGAAATTATCAGAACGGCGTGGGCATGGCATAGCAGAACATGGATTTAGCAAATTCAACAAAACGTCATCAATATAAGGTTATTTGACCGCCGATGATTTGCCGTTAGGCTGTATCGCATCAATGATCTGACGGTAACATTTATACACTTCGCTGTTCGTTTCCTTGAGGCAAGACTCATAGTCGTTAGGCGCAAGATTTGGGGTTGCGCAGGAAATATTTATATTCTTGAGCCATTGCTCCGACTCGTGAATGGCGGAAAATTTGATGAATTTAGCCTCCTCCGCAGTCATCGCCTGATCACGAATGGCTTTTTCATAGGCCGCATCTGTTGGATCAAGCTTTTGCATCCGACTATTAATCGCCTCCTGTCTGGAGCCCGACGCTCGCCATGGTAATGCAGAGGGGTTGGCTTCAAAGGGATTTTTCATGGTCGAGAGGGAACTGTAACAAAACAATCCCAGCATTAACATGGGTTTTGGGATTGATTTGGCGTCTGGTAAGTCCGAGATGGCATGGACAGATGTCATTGACGAAGCAATCGTCAAAGTTACGATCACCACTCGTAAACAGGTTTTGAACGGCTGCATTTCCGACCCGATCCTGTTCCTGTTTCGAGTAAATTCTGCCTGTGTGATATCAAAGTTCAGGCAAATCGATAAAGTAGTCAGAGTGGCGTGGATCGCAAGGCGCATCAAGCGGCCCGGGAAAAGTTTCATTGCTTTTTTCAAATGAGAAAACACTCCTGTTTGCAAAACTTATTTCCATGACCTGAGGCAGGCTACCTACGCCGGGACAAATCAAAAGGGGCGTACAGTTGTTACCGTGAACATGGATGACTTCAAATTTATCTTTAAGTTTACGTAAGGCGCTTATGATTTTTTCGAAATGACCGTCGTCGGATATCAGATGAAAATTGTGGAATTCGCATACAATTTGACTGAATGCGTCGAGCGCTTCATCGGACGTTGATAAAAATGTTTCCCACTCGTCTCCCTCAATGTCAATTTTTAGGAATGCTGACGCTGGCGCGCGGATATTATGGTTTTTGACGATAGAATTGAGGGAAATAGCTCCAGGGCCATCAGTTCCTGATACCTTTAATTTATAAAATTTAAATCGATTGTTTTGAACCGGAGGGCCGTCTACGGAGTAATCATATTGAAATACATCGATATTATGTTTTGCTATTTCTAGATCCCATGAGACATCGTTGCTGATGCCGAGGGATACAGCGGATGATACTTTTTGCAAATAATCCAGGCATACATATCCTCCGTCATGTTTGTTTCCTACTCTGATTTTGCTCGCTTCTCGCGCTTTCATTGGCGTAATAAGCGCATAAACTTCTTTTACTCTTTTTTTTACATCGAGAGTGTTGGGTAGATAATAAAAATGACTGTATTTATTCAGCTCTATGATAGCATCATAGATATGATTGAAATCTTTTTTTGTAATCAGGCGCAGGCCAAAGATCTTGGAGAGATAGTGGTTTAGGGGTTCAGGTATGCTCGCCATTTTTTAGTCTTTCAAATTTGAATCCAATGAAAATTATCAGAAATACATTTATTTTCAAGACTGAATATCTGGCGGCCCATCAATATGCGAGTCCGAATCTTCTCACGCGCATTTGTTTTATTTAATAAAATTTCCTGTCATTCCTTCGTATATGATAGAGATTTCGGCCAAGTAATGTTTTCATCATAATTTCATCTGATATTCATTTGATTTGATGATCCTCAACATCTTCTTTGTCGCTGTGTTCCAGTCCAGGTCGGATGCGACAAGCGACGGCGTTCCTATCGATTTATCACACATGTCTTTAATCGCCTGCGCTAATTCAACGCCCTTCGCTGCTTCAAAGAATATGACGCCTGGCGGCGCTATTTCTCTGAAAACCTGTAAATCACTTGCGATGACAGGTTTTCCATGTTTGCATGCTTCAATTAATGGCAGACCAAAACCTTCTGCCAGGGCAGGAATCAAAACCCCCTGTGATCTATTATAAAAAAGCGCAAGAAGATGATCGTCCACATTTTGCGGCCAGAATAGTTTTTTACCAAAAAGAGGATGGTTAATTATGCGATCAACGATATGGCGTGCGAGGTCGCCTCGTCTACCGACAATCACATAAGATAAATTAGATCCGTCTTTCCAGAGAAGATCAAAGGCGTCGAGAGCGCATGAATAGCCCTTGCGTGGCTCTAGTGTTCCTACGGATAATAGGTAATTACTCGGAATATCTTCTCCATTGTTTGTTCCGGACTGACTCTGCGCATCTGGTTCTGGAAAATCAGCTCCGAGATGAAACCAGCCAATTTCTTCTATATTGACCAGTAATCCATTTTTTTCAGCCCACAAATGATAGGATTCTGCTGAATATCTGGAAATTGCCAACACAGAGCTGCAAAATGGCGTGATGGATTTAAGCCATTGGTCAAATAAGTGCGTGAAATAGGGATGAACAAAACCGGGATGCTGTATCGGTATGAGGTCGTAAATTCCGAGAATAATGTCGACCCCACATGATTTTGCGTGTTTGAGAGCTGGTATATAAGTGTTGGTATGCGTCCATCCTGAATCTAGCAGAAGAATTTTGTCACCTTCTCGATAATTGATCGCTGTCATTTCGGGGACGCTTACAAATCTGCCCTTTTCAATAATGACGGGGGCCAGTTCTCCGCCGATTTCGCCATGGCGGCAAAGCTCACGAATGACCCGTTGAACGCCGGTGTTCAATTTGGACTTGTAGGTGATCGTCACATCCAGGAACAGTCTCGGCGGCGGCATATCATCAAGCGACGCTGTCGGGAGACGAACCGTCGGATTCGATGCGGTCATTTGCATGACCGGTCGAGCGCCATTGTGTAACCAGCCCAATCCCACAAGAGAAGATAAAGTCCACCAGAACTGTCTTAGATGCTTGCAACACCACTGGACAGGTTCGGGCACCAGAGCCAACTGGCCTTTAAGATAATCCAGTTCTCTGTGCAGTTCGACGATCTGGTAGGAATTTATGTTTTCGTCCAGACCAGTACAGGAGCATTTTCTGGAGAGATCGCTTGTCTCGCAATTTTCGATTTTGTTGATCATTAACTACTTTCGACGCATATACGTCGCAGGACCGAAGTATATGCGGTTGTCTTGATCTCAGGTGACATAAACGCCTGATTTGAACCTGAGAATATCCAAAGTTGCAACTCCGCGACAAGCAAGGCCGGTCTGGCGGACCCCCGGAAAGTTTTACTTTTCCTGCTGCCTCAGGGCAATGATCTATCCGTAGGGGGAGACCATCCTCTGTTCCGTCTTGTAAAAGCGCATCCGGCTCATCCATCATGAGATTGAGGCGTCAATGGCTCGCGGCCTTCATTCGCTCACGCCATTTTTTCCATTAGCTGCAAGATCTCCGTGGAGGCGTCAAAAGGCCTTGCTCATGATGTAATTTGTTGTTATTATTAACAATTGACATAGCGGCTCGGGTAATGAAATAACCCTTCCATGTCTTATCCGCAAATCGCAAATCTGCCGGCTTTCATGCAGAATTACCAGCAAATTCTCTCAAGCTATACTGAGCCCTTTGTCCGCGCATGGCGTCATCGGGAGCTTATACGCGCGGTTGCGCGCCGTGAGTATCTTTCCCGTTACAGCGGCGCCGCCCTTGGGTGGATATGGGCGGTTCTTGCCCCGCTCTTTGTTCTGGGGACATACACTTTTCTTTTTTATTTCACGGTGCCCGAATTGCGCGGCAACCAGGCGGTTTCGGATTACGCCGCCAGTATTTTTATCGGTTTGATTGTTTTCAACCTGTTTAGCGAACTGGGTTACCGTGCGCCCATGTTGCTGCATGAACATGTGAATTTTGTTAAAAGATCCATTTTTCCAAGTGAGACGATCGCATGGACAGCAGCGATCAGAGCCTTCATCTATTCTGGCATCTCCTTTGGGGTTTATATTGTTTTTCGTCTTTTGACTGTCGGGCATATTCCCTTGACAATCTTTCTTACTCCCTTTGTCGTCGTTCCTTTCGCTCTTTTTATGCTTGGTGTGACATGGTTTCTGATGGCTTTGGGAGCGTTCACCCGTGATGTCGCGCATATTATGGCTTCAATTGTGCCGCTCCTCATGTTCGCGACGCCGATCTTTTTCAAGTTGGATTATATCTCCAGCATGTCTCCGGTGGCGGGATTGCTGATGCGGCTCAATCTTATCGGCGATTATGTTGAGATGATGCGGGATATTGCTTTTACCGGGAGGTATCCAAATCCTGTTGTTTATCTACTCACTGTAATCACGTCCTATGCCGTATTCATTGGCGGATATCGATTTTTCATGCGTTATAAATCGGTGATTGTCGATGTCATCTAAACCGATCATCCAGTGCCGCGGTATTGGCAAGGCGTTTCAGCTCTACGCCCACCAGAATGATCAACTGAAACAGGTACTCTTTGGCTATTGGCGGAAATTTTATAAAGAGAAGTGGGTGCTTAATGACATCAGCTTTTCGGTCCATCGCGGAGAGCGCGTTGGCATTGTAGGTCGCAATGGCGCCGGTAAAACAACCCTGTTGCAAATTATTTGCGGCATAACCACCGCCACAAGAGGCGATTTTGAAGTCAATGGAAGAATTGCGCCGATTTTGGCGCTCGGTTCAGGCTTTGATGTCCTTCTCACCGGGCGCGATAATGCAAGGATCGGCGCAGCGATTCTGGGGCTTACGAATCGGGAGGTTGACGCCTGCATTGAGGATATCGCGGCTTTTGCTGAAATTGGTCCTGCTTTTGAGCAACCGGTGCGCACCTATTCCATGGGCATGATCGCCCGGCTAGCTTTCGCCATTTGTGTATTCTCACGGTCAGACGTCTTGATTGTTGACGAAGCGCTTTCTGTCGGCGACCAGATTTTTCAGGAAAAATGCGAAGCCTTTATCGATGAATTTTCCAAAACCGGCACCACGCTCATCGTTTCCCACAGTCTCGATTTTCTGGCCGAGCGCTGTGATCGGGTCTTATGGCTGGAGAATGGCGTGGTCCATCGTATTGGAGATCCGTCGCAGGTGATCGCCGAGTATTCTGCCGCCATGCACAACGAACAAGCGATGGCGGGCCACCAGGGAGCTCAGGCATGGGCCCTCCGGTATATAAATCAGAGGGGGGCGATCCATCATCGCAATATCTTTACCTGACCCATCTTGTTCGAGAGCACGAAGTTCTCGTTTCAACTCCTTTGTTATTTTCATAGCGCGCTGATTATATTGATTAATTATTTTAAGGAATGATTTGATGAAGAATGCATCATTCTTTAAATCAGCCTAATTTATAGGCATTAAGGGCAGCCCAAGGCGCCTGTTTTTTCATTATTGACATTTTGCGCTGCAGCAATATCTTAATTGCATCGCAGCAAGCTTTCTTGCTTCGTAGCCCTCCTTGGGCGTTTCCTCCCTTGACTTGGGCCGCTGGTTCTTCCGGCGGCCCTTTTTTTACGAGATCAGGTGGAAAAACGATCCGGAGACGAGCTTATTGCGCAGCCCTGAAGGTATTTCCGTCTCGGTGTAGGGATCCCTGCACTGTGCGAAAGGCTCACCCTGTTCACGCAGGATGGTCGAGTAGTGAAATTCATGTCCGCGCCGCAAGACGTCCGAAGAGCCTAACGGGTGATCCTCCGCGAGGCGGATGATCCTGTAGCCCAAATGCAACTTTCTCTGAGCAAAACTTGTTTCCAGCCCGAGCAGTCCCGCCATTTTATGGCCAACCCCGCGCTGATCGATCAGCCCATCCCCCAGAACCATGTACCCGCCGCATTCGCCATGAACGGGTCGGGTCTCCGCAAAGTGCGCCAAGCCCCGCAGGAATCGCTCAGCCGATGCAATCTGGCCGACGAAAAGCTCGGGATACCCTCCCGGTAACCAGCAAAAATCACAGTCTGCGGGGGGGGGCGTATCGGAAAGAGGCGAGAAAAAGATGATCTCGGCGCCGGCAGCGCGCCAGAGTCGGGCAAGATGGGGATAAAAAAAGGAGAAGGCGTCGTCTCTCGCTACGGCGATGCGCTGACCCGGCGGCTGCGATCGATTCTGTTCCTGACGAACCAGTTGCATCGACGAGACTTGTGGCGTCATCCCGCCCAGCCGTGCGAGCAGGCCATCGATATCGACATGCGCCTCGACGAATTCCGCCAGCGACTCCAGCTTGGTCTCCAGCGCCGGGATTTCGCCAGCTTGCACCAGTCCCAGATGACGCTCCGGAAGGGACTGGGCATCGTCGCGCGGCAGAGCGCCGAATAACCGCAGACCAGAAGACTCTGTCGCTTCACTACATAGGCGTCGGTGACGCGGGCTGCCGACTTTATTAAGAACGACGCCGATCACCTCGAGGCGCGGGTCGTGATTGGCCAGACCACGCAGAACCGCCGCCGCAGTTTGCGCCTGACCGGAAACATCGTGCGCGAGCAGCACTGGCCAGTTGAGAAGTGCGGCGATATCTGCGCTGGCGCCGCTCCCGGCGGCTCCGCCAGGGGCGCCGTCGAACAGGCCCATAGCCCCCTCCGCGATAAGGATGTCTGCATCCGCCATCGCGTGACCGACAAGGTCGGCGATCAAATGCTCGTCCATCGCCCAGGAGTCGAGGTTGAGTGCAGGCCTCTTAGTGGCTGCTGCATGAAAGGCGGGATCGATGTAATCGGGCCCGCATTTTACGGCGGCGACTCGCAGTCCCCGCTTTGTAAGAGCCCGCATCAGACCCAAAGTCAGCGTTGTCTTGCCTGATCCGGAGCGCGCCGCGCCGATCAATGCGGCCGGTATCGTCATCGCGCGCCCTGTGGCCTGAACCGCCGATCATACCCGGGGTCATACAACGCGCTGTCGCGAAAATTCTTGGCCGTCAGCGCTGGCCCAACCAGAATGAGCGCAGTTCGATCCACCGGGTTCTCGGCAACGAGCGCTTCGATATCAGCAAGCGTGCCGCGAATAATCCGCTCATCTGGCCATGAAGCGCGGTAAACGATCGCAACCGGGCATGAGTCTCCATAAAACGGTCTCAGCTCGGCCACGACCTGTGATAGCGCGTGGATGGAGAGATGCACCGCCAATGTCGCGCCGCTTTGTGCGAATAACGTCAGTTTCTCCCGCTCTGGCATGGCGGAGGCGCGCCCGGAGGTGCGCGTCAATACAAGCGATTGCGACACTTCCGGCAGAGTGAGTTCACGCTTCAGCGCCGCGCTCGCCGCCGCAAAGGCGGGAACGCCGGGCGTTATCGTGTAAGGGATGTCAAGCTCATCCAGCCGCCTCATCTGTTCGCCGACCGCGCTCCATATTGAGAGATCGCCGGAGTGCAGTCGCGCAACATCTTGACCAAGAGCTTGCGCAGCCAGGATCTCGGCAACGATCTGATCGAGAGACAAAGGCGCAGTGTCGATCACTTTCGCTGTTGGCGCGCAGTGCGCCAAAACTCCTGCGGGAATCAGCGAGCCGGCGTAAAGACACACAGGACAACGGGCGATTAGATCCCGTCCGCGCAAGGTTAGAAGATCAGCGGCGCCAGGACCGGCCCCGATGAAATGCACGGTCATAAACCATTCTCCGCGACGGGGGACGCCACGATAGCGATGGCGCAGGCGGCGACCGGCGTAGATCGACGGGGCGCCAGCAGCCGGCTTCCCGGACCGGCGCCAACCAACGCCGCCGCTTCACTCACGCTACCGACGCCAAACATAGCCTGCACACGCGGCGAATTGGTTTTTGACGAGCCGCGCCGTTTTTTCAACGAAGCAAGCGGCAGATAGCTGATTGGCAATCCAAGCAGGCGCGCAGCCTCCTGAAAACCAGGCTCCGTGGTTTTGCTCTCGGTCGTGAAAAGCGATGACTCGGCCAGCGTAACGTCCAGATCGTCTACGACCTGTCGCACCAGATCGACAAGGCTGTGTGCGTCAACGCCGCGTCGCGCGCCAAGCCCGATAGCATAGGATATCGTCATGTTTTGTATCCTCGCCATTGAAGAACCGCCATCGCAGGTTCAAGGCCATGAAAACGACCGACTGATCTCGCGCGAGAGATGTTGATATCTACAAGTTCGCCGCCTTGTTCCGCATATTGCTGCGCCACCAACGCCCGAGTTTCTAGCGTAACAGCGTTAACAACGATACGCCCCTGTTTTGGCAGCGCCGCCCATGCCGCCGCCAGCGTCGCCTCATTGGCGCCGCCGCCAATGAAAATCGCATCCGGCTGCTCCAGCCCCCGGAGACAATCCGGGGCCGCTCCGCTTACAATGGCGAGATCGGGCGCGCCAAGCGCCAGCGCATTACGCGCAATCCGTGCCGCACGATCGGGAATTCTCTCTATGGCGATCGCCCGATTCGAGGTATCGTTTAACATCCATTCGATCGAGACCGAACCCGCTCCAGCCCCGACATCCCACAATAACTCCCCTCGGCGAGGGGCGAGGGCTGAAATCGTGATGGCGCGGATCTCGCGCTTGGTGAGTTGGCCATCGTTTTCGAACCATGCGTCTGGCAAGCCTGGAGCGCGCGGAATAATTCGCGCAGTCTCATCGGCAACGATTTCAATAGCCAGGGTGTTTAGTGCATTTATATCTGCAAGGTTGAAATCATTTGCACGTGTCGAGCGCATTCTCTCGCCGGTTCCGCCCATGCGCTCAAGCACATGGATCTGTGACTCACCCATGCCGTTCCTTGAGAGATAGGTCGCAAGTCGTGCCGGCGTCGTCTCGTCCCACGACAGGGCAATGATCCGTGCTCTTGGCTGGAGGTGCGGAATGATCCGTTCAAAAACACGTCCATGCAGCGATAGTCGCGCACAATCCTGCTGACTCCATTTCAACCGCGCCGCGACGAGGGCGAAGGCCGATGGCCCCGGCAGACAGAAAATTTCGGCTTTTGAGATATGGCGCGATAGTAAATCTCCGACCCCGTAAAAAAAAGGATCGCCGGAGGCAAGCACAACGACAGGCTGTCCACGCCGTGCGAGCAATAAGGGAAGGGCTTCGGTCATCGGCGTTGGCCAGGCCAGTTTTTCAGCGTTCACGTCGCCGATCAGCGCGAGATGACGTTCGCCGCCCACGATCAGGTTGGCTTGATCAACCAGAGTGCGCGCGGCGGTCGAGAGGCCCTGGGCTCCATCCTCGCCCAAGCCAATGATCGACAGCCAAGGTTTAACCTTATCTTGAGATATGTTTAATTGCGTCCCTGAGTTTGTCATAACGCCGACCGTGCCGTGTATATCCAGCCGCGAGCGTTGTTGCGCGGAATAGCTTTTGTGCCGCTTGAGCCAATCAGCACCAGCGTCGACATATCGATCTGAGCCACATCGACCCTATCGAGCGTGGACAGGATAACCTCCTCTGTCTCACGTCCAATCGATTTTGCAAGACCTACGAAGCGCTCGCCCGGCAGCAGTTTGCGCAAAAGTGAGAAAGCATCAAGGATTTGCGTTGGTCGCGCCCTTGAGGCGGGGTTGTAAAGCGCAATGACGAAATCGCCCAGCGCCGCATGTTCGAGACGTTTCTCAATCAAAGACCATGGTTTCAGATTGTCCGACAGTGAGATTGCGCAAAAATCGTGGCCAAGCGGCGCGCCGAAACGCGCCGCCGCAGCCTGCATGGCGGAGACCCCCGGCATCACCCGTATATCGAGATCGCGCCAGTGTGGCGCGCCGGCGTCGACAGCTTCAAAAACGGCCGAGGCCATCGCGAAAACGCCCGGATCGCCACCCGAGACGACCGCGACGACACGTCCGGCTGAGGCGCGTTCCAGGGCCTCACGCGCACGATCGATCTCGACACGATTATCGCTGGCGAGGCGGGTCTGTCCGAGACGTTTCGGCACACGCTCGACGTAGGAAGCGTAGCCAATGATGTCATGCGCCAGCGCCAGCGCCTCCTGGGCTTCGGGCGTCAGCCAGCGCGTGTCGCCAGGACCCAATCCGACAATGTAGAGGCGTCCGCTCATGGTCTGCGCCCTTTTCCCGGCGACAGAACCATGGAGAAATAGGGAGCCTTGTCATCGACCTTATCAATGAATCGTAAAATCTTTTCGCCTGCCATCGTGCCGCGCTCTACGTAAATCGCCCTTTCGGTCAGACCGGCGCGGGTCAGAGCGCGTCGCAGTTTCGGAAAATTACCGCCTATTTTCATAATTACGGCGGCATCGGCGACGTTGAGTCGCCTGACAAGACTCTCCTCGTCCAGCGTCGCCGGCATCACCGTAAGTGTATCGTCTCCCCAGGTCATGGGCTGGCGCGCTGCGGCAAAGCAGCCTGACATGCCGGCAACGCCGGCGCAGACGTCCACACGAAAACGTGGGGCAAGCCGCTCGTATATATGCATGAATGAGCCGTAAAGCATGGGATCTCCTTCGCAAAGGAGAGCGATGTCCTTGCCTGTTTCGAGTAGTTGCGTCAGTCGATCTGCGCTTTCCTGGTAAAACTGAACCAGGGCGCGATTGTAGGCGGGGTCAGCAAAGGGAATTTCGGTCGTAACCGGATAGAGCAGAGGGATCTCTTCAAATTCCGGAGGTAGGTAAGGCGCAGCTATGGTCCGCGCATGGCTGTCGCGCCCAGCCTTGGCGAAATAGGAGATAACCTTGGCCTCGCCGATCAGACGCGCAGCCTTGATTGTCACCAGTTCCGGATCTCCGGGACCAAGGCCAATGCCGATTAACATGCCTTCAGCGGCAGAAATCTTTGAGTTCACCTTATGGCCAGCGCTCATTCGGCCTCGCTCGCCAGGGCATTGATTGTCGCCGCAGCTATGGCGCTACCGCCTTTGCGACCTTTCACAATCGCGTATGGAGTGCGTCCATCGGCGGCGAGAGCTTCTTTCGACTCCGCCGCGCCGACGAAACCGACAGGCATCCCGATCACCGCCGCCGGCAAATCGATCTTTTCGTCAAACATTTCCAACAAACGAAACAATGCGGTCGGCGCATTTCCGATAGCGATGACGGCGCCAGCGATATGCTGGCGCCATAATTCCATGGCGGCGGCGCTTCTCGTATTTCCGATTTTCGCGGCCAAGTCGGCTACTTCCGGTTCCGCCAGCGTGCAAAGCACCGGATTATTCGCTGGCAGGCGCGCACGGGTTACGCCATAAGCCACCATATTGGCGTCACAGAGGATCGGAGCCCCGCGTTGAAGCGCGGCTTTTGCCGCTTCGACAAAACTTTCCGAAAATTCGATATCGTCGGCGAGTTCGACCATTCCGCAAGCGTGAATCATTCGCACGGCGATCTTCTCTTGTTCTGGCGTAAAGCGCGCAAGTCTGGCTTCGGCGCGAATAATGGCGAAGGAATTTTTATAGATCGCTGCACCTTCACGAATATAATTCAAATCGCCGGACATGGCGCCTTGGTCCTTGGGTTGGGCGTCATGATTTTTTCTACCTCCATGAGCGTGAGGTTGGATTGTGTTGGTTTGTCCTGTGCGACGCCATCATAAACAAGATTGAATCGTCCACCATCCAGCACCAGCGTGACGGGCGTTGATTTCTGACGTGCGCAACCCTTGCCGCAGCCCGATATGTGCAGACCGATGCCGTCGCTTCCTGCAAAACGGCGGGCCAGGGGCGCAAGACGCTCGATATGACGACGCGTTTCCCCCTGAGATTGTGAACATTCCGGCGCTCCAGGACACGCGACCACGCTGCGACGAGGGTCGTTGGGGTCGACGATTAAACCCAGGGCTTTTGCCCCGGTTTCGATCTGGATTGCGGACGCTAGATCAGGCGCAGGAAACACAATAGCCCGCCAGGGAGTTAATCGCGCTTCATTCAATCCATGCAAAATAGCCAGCTTTGAGAGCTCAGAGAGTTCTTCCGAGTTCCAGCGTCCGGAGGAGGCCGCTACTCCCGTATATGCGAGGTCGCCTGTAGTGTGAACGCCAAGATAATCAATCCTCTCACCTGAACGAGAAGGTGTGAATCGGCTTAGTTCAAGCCCGGCTTTTTCAATCAAGGGCGCCGCGCCTGTAAGTCGCGTCAATCTTCGCATACGGCGCAGATCAAAAGGATTTACGGCTCGTAGTTCGATATAGGCTTTCGCCAATCGGAGAGTGGTTGCGACGACTTCGTTGCGCGAAACAATAATCGCCGCATCCTCTAAGCCAGCGAGGCATAAGGCAAGGCGGCCCTCAGACGCGGGATGAATCGAAATATCCGCTTCGGAGAAATCTATCTGTAGAGCGCCGCCATCCACCACGGCGAAAAGAAATTTTGCGGGCAACTCATGAAGCGCAACATCCCGGGATAGTCCCGCCGATAAATCAGAGACAAGATAATTCGAGTCAAAAATCGCGGATGGATCGATGCCGGCAAGCGGAGGCGCGAGGATATTGACAATATGCTCAACCCCCGAACTTGTGGCCAGTAGACCTGTATCCCTGAGCGTGAGTAATGCATCCTTCAGCGTTGAGGATCGAACGCCACGGATCTGAAGTTGCGCCCGTTGAGTGAGGTCAATCAGGCCATTACCGAAAGTGTTGGCAAGACTCGCGATGGCCCCAAGCTGCGCGGCGTCGATCCGCGCGCCAATCACCTTGGGGCGGATCAAAAGGCCGTCGCCACTTTCCATCGGACGCAAGGCTGTCGGGCACCAGCCCTTGATCTCATACTTGGGCGACATTGTTGTCTCCCAACTGTGCCAGAATCGCCCCGACGCTATTACGGCGTGTGCGCCAGAGGTCGCGTCTTTGCGCTTCGCTGAAAGCGTGGGTCACAGCAGCCAGAGCATGCGGGTTTACGCGCCGCATAAAATCGCGCACATCTTCGTCGCCAATTGTCGCGGCAAAAGCAAGATCGAACTGCGCATCAGAGACAAATCCGCTTGTTGCAGCCAATGCGTACAGATTATCAACGCCTTCAGCAATCTCTGCGGCGCCGCGATGGCCGTGACGCATTTGTCCTCTGAGCCATTGGGGATTAGCCAATCGCATGCGTAGCGTGCGGGCGATTTCTTCGGCGAGTGGACGGGCGCGGAGAGACTCTGGCTGAGAAGCGTCGAGATGAAGAAGTATGGCTTTGCCGCCCAGCGCCCGATTGGCGGCGGCGAACCCTCCTTCGAAATCGGTGAATGCAGGGCCAGTCAACACATCGACTTCCGCCATATCCCGAACATGCACATGCGCGTCGGCAGTGGCGATCCGGTTCTCAAAAGCGTCAATAGCGGGACTGCTATCGCCTTCCCGGTCAACAGAGTGACCGGCATTCATGATAAATTGGCGCGCCAATTCTTCCTGCGACATCCAGTCGCCGCGCACAATCCTGTCTCCGACGCCCAGACCGTAAGAACCGCTGGCGGCGCCAAAAACTCGTCGTAAATCCTGCGCTTGGCTTAAAGGGTTAAACCCGGCGTCTTCGTCACGCGCGGCGACTGCATGAACGGCGTCGTCAAAAAGAGCAATCAGACCAGGAAACATGTCACGGAATAGTCCCGAGACATGAAGCGTCACGTCGACGCGGGGAAATTCGCATCGCGCTTCAGGAAGGATTTCAAAACCAATCACTCGCGCGCTGGCTGTATCCCACACCGGCGTCACGCCAAGGAGCGCCAGAGCCTGGGCGAAATCCTCGCCGCCCGTGCGAATAGTTGCGCTCCCCCAAAGGTCTAGCATGATTTGTCGTGGATAATCGCCGTGGATTTGCAGATGTCTGGTGATCACCTCTCGTGCGGCCTGACGTCCAATGTCGCAGGCGGTCTGTGTGGGCGCATGACGGGGGTCGATACAATAAATATTTCGGCCGGTAGGCAACACATCGCTGCGGCCACGCGAGGGGGCTCCAGCCGGACCGGGTTGGACAAAACGTCCCTCCAGAGCCGTGAGAAGGGCGCTTCGCTCGCTAACCGCGCAAGCGTTGCGGACAGGGTCTGGGTCGCTGCGGCCAAACACATGCAATCCGTCGCCGATACGCATCTCCTTGAGATCGCACATCCAGGCGTCAAGTTTTGTCAGCGTGTCCGAGAGGTTCATGGATCGGGAGACGCCACATTCCGCCGCCAGCCCGCTCTGCTCGGCTTCTTCGACAATTGTATCGGCAATGCGCCGCGCGCGTCGCGGATCGAGGGTGACGGCCGTTGTGTATTCGTCAAGCAGATTTTCAATGCGTTCCGCCGCATCGAAGAGCGTCGCCTGACGCAAGGGCGGCGTCAAATGGCCTATTGTCACCGCTGCCGCCCGGCGTTTGGCCTGTGCAGCCTCTCCCGGGTCATTGACGATGAAAGGATAAATCAGCGGTGTTGGTCCCAGCACGACTTCCGGCGCACAAATTTCCGAGAGCATGACGGATTTGCCAGGCAGCCACTCAAGCGTGCCATGTGCGCCAAGGTGTATGAGCGCATCAACTTTGTGTATATGCCGCAGCCAGAGATAGAAAGCGACATAGGAATGACGCGGAGGTCGTTGCAGATCGTGATAACTTTCCTCGCGATCAATGCGTCCGCCGCGATCGGGCTGCAGCGCAATTACGACTTTGCCTGTCTCGATGCTTGAGAGGTGAAATGCCCCGTCCCGAAAAGAGCTGTCATCCTGCGGCAGGCCCCATGTCTCCGTGACGTTTAGCATAAATGCTTCTGGCAAGGCTTCCTGCCAGCGATAGTAATCATGGAGTGAGATGGCGATTGTCTGCAAGGATTGTTCGAGCTTACGGATGATCCGCCCGCCATCCTGAATTTGCTCGTTACCGACATCGTAGCCGGAAACTTTTAGCGTTGTGAGAATTTCCTCAATGCTTGCCGGAGCATCCAGTCCGATAGCGTAGCCGCAGCGACCACGTCGAGCCGGATAATCGGAGAGAACAAGAGCCAGTCGCTTCTCGTAATTCTTCTTTCTTCGCAAAGCCGCCCAACTGGCAGCCAGATCGGCGACAAAAGCAATCCGGCTTTGCTCCGGCGCATGACGAGTACTATTGAATTCTGTTGATCCTCGCAACAAATCCGGTTCTTTGAAAGAGATGGCGCGAGTGAAAATTCTCCCATCGACTTCCGGTAGAACAATATTCATCGCCAGATCGGCGCCATTGGCGCCGCGCGGCGAGGCCGCCCAGGCCTCTTGAGTGCAGGTTGTCAAAGCCACCTGTAAAACCGGGGCGTCCGCGCGATCCAGCACGCTGCCTGTTGCGCGTTTCGCTGAAAAGGCAGTGCTGTTGATAACAACATCCGGTGCGAATTCATCCAGCGCCTGCGCCAGAAAATTTTCACTCTCTGGATCTTTGATACTGGCGACATAAAGCGTATCGACAGCAAATCCTCGCTCCGAGAGCGTTTCGGCGAGCGAAATGATCGGTGCGATATCATCGGCTAGATAAAGCGAGCGATAGAAGATCAGGCTCGCCCGGAAAATGCTGGTTTGGTTTGCGCGAGATCCTGCAATGAAGCGGCCGGCATTGGCGACGGGCGCGCTTTCGCTCCAGGCCATTGTTCGACCGGTCAGGGTTGCCGCAAAGCGCAGGAAGTTTTGCAGATTGTCAGGACCGCCATCCTGAAAATACCGCCAGATACGCGAAAGAGTTTCGGCGTCAAGCGTCGAGGCTCGGGAGAGGCGCTGGTCGTCGACAACATCGCCTGGAACAATCGCCAGCATAATTCCATGTCTTCGAGCGAGCGACTCGAGTTGTTCCACGCCATAGGACCAGTAATCCTTGCCGCCGAGCAGCCGAACCACAATCAGTTTCGCGCAGGATGCAACGGAGTCGAGATATAGATCGACCGAGTAGGGGTGTTTTAACTTGGCGAGCTGTGCGCAGCGAAGGCTCGGATAGTTATCTCCCGCGTGCTGGCGCGTCAGCAATTGTAATTCCGAGTCTGAAAATGACAGAAAGACTATGTCTGCAGGTGTCTGACCAAGATCGGTAGCCGCGCTGGCCTCGTCGAGACTATGGATATCGCGCGGGAGCAAATGCATGGCGCCCCCTCACAACTGCATCAGAGCTTCAGTGATAGCGGAGCGATCGATACCTTTTTCGCCGATGACAACAAGCCGGCTAGCGCGGTTCTCTTCCGGTTTCCACGGACGATCGAAATGATGCTGAATGCGCGCCCCCACCGCCTGAATTAACAGGCGCATCGGCTTGCCGGCTACCTCCACGAAGCCCTTGACTCGGAGCACATCATGATCGCGGGCGATCCGCTCGATCCGTTCTGTGAGGCTCGCGGGATCGGCGATGGCTGGAAAAGTCACGACAAAACTTTCGAAATCGTCGTGATCGTGGTCGGGCTCTGCGTCGTGATGCGAGGGCCGGTTGGCGAGGTCGTCTTCGGCGGCGGCCGATAGACCCAGCAACGCCGCCGGATTGATGCGTCCCTGGCGCGTTCGAAGGATTGGCGCGGACGATCGCGCCCGATTGGCCAGACTGACGGCCACGGTCTGTTCTTCGCCACAATCAAGCAGATCAGTCTTGTTGAGGATGATGAGATCGGCGCAGGCAATCTGATCCTCGAACACTTCCTCAAGCGGATTGTCGTGGTCAATGGTTTCTGTTTCGGCCCGCTGGCGGGCGAGGGCGGCGGGGTCGTTGATAAACCGGCCTTCCGCTACAGCCTTGGCGTCAATAACGGCTATGACCCCATCGACCGTGAGTTTCGAGCGAATAGATGGCCAGTCGAAGGCCTTCACCAGCGGTTTCGGCAACGCCAACCCCGATGTTTCAATGATGATATGATCCGGACGTTTCTCGTGCGCGAGCAGTGCTTCTATGGCGGGCAGAAAATCGTCGGCGACCGTGCAACACAGGCAGCCGTTTGCAAGCTCGACAATGTTTTCTTCCGGACAACTCTCAACGCCGCATGCGCGCAGAATATCGCCGTCTACGCCGACATCCCCAAATTCGTTGATGATCAGCGCCAGTCTGCGATCGCCGGCGTTTTCGAGAACATGGCGGATCAACGTCGTTTTTCCTGCGCCGAGAAAGCCGGTAACGATCGTCGCAGGAATTTTGCGCGGCGTGGTCATGCTGGCGCGTCTTCCTTTTCCCCGGCAATCGCGCAATAGGTCATCCCCGCCAGCGCGCCGGCGAGCGTCCATGCTATGGCTTGCAGGACGAGCGAGGCGGCGGCGAAACGCGCTGCAAGTTCGGCCGGAACCGTACTTTCTGGCAAGGCTGGCGTTGGGGTGAAGAGATGCGGCGCAATTATCAGGAAAAGACCGAATGCCTGCGCCAGCCGGTCGTCGAAGCGCAAAATGGCATAAAGACCAGTCCCGGTTGTAGCAGCGGTGGCGACCCACCAGAGCTGTCGCCCAGCGAGGTCGGTTTCCGCAGCCCCGGGTAATTGCGGCGCCAGACCTATGGCGGGGGCGAGTCCTGTGGCGGCGAAGGCGCAAACTCCCCATAAGGCGGCGCGGCGCGCCGTAATTCGTTCGCCGGCAAACAGCATTCCCGCCAGCAGCACAAAAGCGTAGCCAATCGAGGCGACGATGGTTGAAAGGCTTGTCATCGCGGTGCGCCGCAGGCTTTCGGCCACAGGGGCAATGGCTTCAGCAGCGTGCTGGTGAAGATGTTGCGCGGTTTCATAAACCTCGGCGCTCAGGATCAGCGGCGTCGTTGTGACGTGTTGAAGCGCCGCAACGGCAATGCCTGCGCTGATGCCGCCGATGCCGCCGGCCGCCAGAATACGCATGAACACGAGATAGCGCGTTTCAGGCGATCAATGGCAGGGGAAGGAAAGCGCGTGGCGCGAATCATGCGCCGCATCGTGCACGCTCTCTATCGGCGCAAATCCAACAGTGTAAATCAGACCGAGACCAAGGATAAAAGTCGCGATCGCCAATTTCAGCGACTCGACTTTTTTTGCCGGCGACGCGATCGTGGAAAGAGTGTTAGCTTGCATAAAATTCTCCCTGCCGCCCCGCCGGCGGCGTTTTGAAGTCCAAAGCGACGTCGTATCGCCCGTGACGGCAGGTCTCCTGGCTTCCGACTGTTTCTCCGCACCGCCTTCCCGGGCTTCCTCCCAGTGGCGTTTGGCGCGGCTTGTCGCCGGTTACAGTTGCGGGGGCAGCCGCGGCTTAGGAGGAAAACCTCCCCGCGTTCCCTTTTCGCCTTCTTGCGAAGGACCGTCGAAGACAGTCTTATGCGCCCGACGCAATTCCGTCAAACAGGAGGAGACGCAGGCGTGCATGAAGCAGGGGAAACGGGCGAGGCCCAGCGTCACCGCGAAAAGATGCAAAAACGTAAGGCGCTGCAAGATGCCGAGGTTGCCGAAAAAACAATTTTAAACAAAGGCTTGCTGATGGTCCATACGGGGCCGGGTAAAGGCAAATCTACGGCTGCCTTCGGCCTTGTCCTGCGCGCGCTCGGACATGGATGGAGGGTAGGGGTCGTGCAGTTCGGAAAAGGGGCCTGGCAGAGCGGAGAGCGAAAAATTCTCGAAAATCTCGGAGCAGTGGCGTGGCATACACTGGGGGAGGGCTTCACCTGGGAGACTCAGGACCGCGATCGTGACGAGATGGCGGCGCGCCGGGCTTGGGACAAGGCCATGGAGTTAATGGGCGACCCCGCGATCCGTCTGCTTGTTCTCGACGAATTGAACATTGCGCTGCGCTATGAGCATTTGCCTCTTGCGCAGGTTGTCGATGCGCTCACGTCCCGTCGGGAAGACCTGCATGTCGTCGTTACAGGTCGAAACGCGAAAGCCGAATTGATCGCCGCCGCCGACCTCGTCACAGAAATGACGATGGTGAAGCATCATTTCTCGGCGGGAGTCAGGGCGCAGGAGGGTATTGAATTCTGATGTAGCGTCTAGATTGGCAGTTTCACCGTTGCGCGCAGCCCTCCGAGTGGACTGCGATCCAGTTCTATGTCTCCGCCATGGGCGCGGGCGATGTCGCGCGCGATGGCGAGGCCAAGACCCGAATTGGCCGTATCCTGATTACGAGACTCGTCCAGGCGGTAGAAGGGACGAAACGCGTCCTCGCGTTTTTCGATGGGAATGCCCGGACCATCGTCATCAATGTGTATGAACATAGAGCGACCGTCATTGATGATCGATAATTCTAGATTTTGTCCATATCTCTGGGCGTTACCTACAAGATTGGCGAACAATCGCCTGATCGAGGCGGGACGCGCAACGAGAGTTGGGTCGCCCTCTATGGTCAACCTGGTCGTCAGTCCGTGGCGTTCGCTATCTGCGTTCAACTCGTCAAGAATTACGGCGATGTCGGTGGGCGTCGAGGCCTCGCCGCCGTCGCCGCGCGCGAAGGCGAGGTAGGCTTCGACGATACGCTCCATTTCTTCAATATCCTTGCGCATCTCGGCCGATTCATTGCTGTCGCCGATCAGCGCCAGAGAGAGTTTGAAGCGCGTGATGATGGTGCGTAAATCATGTGAAACGCCATTGAGCATTGTTGTGCGCTGTTCGATAGCGCGCTCGACGCGGCGTTTCATCTCCAGAAAAGCTGCTCCTGCGCGTCGGACTTCACGAGCGCCCTTGGGTGTGAATTTAACATCGCGCCCCTTGCCGAACTCTTCCGCTGCCTCCGCCAGCCTCAGGATCGGTCGGATCTGGTTGCGCAGGAAAGAGGTCGCGACTGCAAGAATGATGATTGAGGCGATCGCCATCCACATGAAGAAAATATAGGAATTTGATGCATAGGCGTGCGTGCGATTGAACAGCATCCGCAAGGTGGCGTCGTTGAGGGCAACTCGGATTTCGACAAAGTTTCTGGATAATCCGGTGTTCACCGAGAAAGGCTGTGCGATTCTTCGAGCCAGCTCCTTGTTCAGGGCAGTGTCGAGAAGCGCGAATAGAGAGCCGCGCGTTTTCGGCGGCGGTAGGGTTTCTCTGGGCAGCACCGTGAGCTCGACGCTCATCGCCACGGCGGCGATCCGTCGCAACTTTTCATGGTCGGGATCGTCGGGCAAATCCTTGTAAATTTCGACGATGGCCGCAACTTCGCGCGCGACGCCGGCTGAGAGGCGATAGGTCACAACTTCCCAGTGTCTCTCCATGAACACATAGGCAATTGCTGATTGCAACAACACGATCGGCAAGATGACAATAAGCAGCGCCCGCGCATACAGGCCGCGCGGCATGCGGTCGTGCAGCCATATCTTGAAGGCGCGCCAGAGATTACGGGGCGCCGAGATCAATTCGGTAAGGGCGGCGGTCATAATGAGCCTCTGGGGGGCGCAGGCCCAAGCCTGGGCGGATCGAGCAACAGGCGATAGCCTTGTCCACGTATGGTCAGCAGAATGCGCGGCGCGCAAGGCTCACTCTCGATTTTTCGGCGCAGACGAGCAATCTCGACATCTACCGACCTCTCGCAGATTGTTTGGCCAGCGCTTCGTTTGGCGAGGGTCTGACGAGATACAATATCGCCTCCGTGCTCGACGAGTTGACGGAGAATGTCTTTCTCACGCGCCGTTAATGGCGTCGGGACGCCTCCACTCATGAGGTCGCCACTAACCAGATCGAATGAGAATGCACCGAAATTCGCCTTGGCGGGCGCTGTTGGCCGCGACTGACGGCAACGTCGCAAAATGCTGGCGATGCGGAGAGATAATTCGCGCGGATCGAACGGCTTGGCGAGATAATCGTCGACGCCAGCCTCCAGGCCCGCCACGCGGTTGGCTGTTTCCGAGAGTGCAGTTAGCATCAGGATGGGCGCGCAGCGCAATGGCTCGTCACTTGCGCGCAGCCTTGAGGCGAAGTCTGCGCCGCTCTCGTCGGGCATCATCATGTCGAGGACGATCAGGTCGAAAACCAGATCCTGAAGTCGTTCCTCCGCCTCGCGGGCATTGGCGGCTGCACTGACAAGATACCCTTCGCCACTAAGATATTTTGAGAGCAGACTCCTGATCCGCCTGTCGTCGTCGACAACAAGAATGTGGGCTCCCGCCATGCCGGGAGAGGTTTGAAAAGGGCTCGTATTTGACTGACAGAACGTCATAGCGGTTCAGCCGCTCTTTGAGCGCGATTACGCGCCCGGGCGAGGTGATCCCTGACCCGGGTCCGCTCTTCACTATCGATCATTGAGAAGAGAAAATCCGCAGCCGCATCACGGGCCGGAACGGGCATCTCTCCCAGAACGCGTCTGAAACGTTCGGATTGCAAGGCGGCGAGTTCTCGCGCAAGGGTTTCGCCCAGAGAAGTCAAGAAGAGTAATCGCTGACGGCGATCGCTGGCGCCTTCGCGCGCCTCGACCAGACCGGCGTCGAGCAATTGCTTAAGGACTCGATTAAGACTTTGTTTCGTGATCCTCAGAATGTCGAGGAGAGCGGCGATCGAGAGTCCGGGGCGACGGTCGACGAAATGCAGGACGCGATGATGCGCCCGACCGAAACCATAAGTCTCAAGCAGCCGATCCGCGTCGCGGACAAAATCACGGTAGGCGAAAAAGAACAGCTCAACTAGTTCGAGAACTTCGCCGTCCTTCGCGTCGCCCGCCGTGTTATGTAGAACCGCGGCAGGCATCGAGGCCGGTCGTCGCCATCCCCCGCCAGGTCCCGTCGCGCAGGGGGCCTGGAGCGGCGCCGTCGATTTTCGATGAAAAGCGTTGGTCAAATCCCTGACCCCAACATGCGGCACGATTCCACTGAGGTTTAAGTCAGCTATATTGACATATTTCTGGCCGATGGCTAGTGCAGGGCGAAAGCGGCGCGGGTCTTCCGGGGCTCGTAGACGCCATTCCCCGGAGCTTTGTCATGTCGCTTCCGCCCTTTGATCAGCGCGACGGTTTCATTTGGCATAATGGCGCTCTCGTTCCCTGGCGGGAGGCGAAGCTGCATGTTCTCTCGCACGGCCTTCATTATGGCTCTTGCGTGTTCGAGGGCGAGCGCGCCTATGGCGGCAATATTTTCAAGTCTCGCGAACACTCTGAACGACTGCGGCGTTCGGCCGAGATCCTCGATTTCGAGATACCCTATGGAGTTGAGGAGATCGACGCCGCCAAGGACGCGACCGTGCGCGCCAATGGTCTTGTGAATTGCTATGTTCGCCCGGTGGCGTGGCGCGGCAGCGAGATGATGGCCGTCGCCGCCCAGAACTCGACCATTAATGTCGCCATCGCAGTCTGGGATTGGCCCAGCATGTTCGATATTGCCACCAAAATGAAGGGCATCAAGCTCGATATCGCCGAATACCGTCGTCCGGATCCGATGACCGCGCCATCTGGAGCGAAGGCCGCCGGTCTTTACATGATCTGCACGATTTCGAAACATCGCGCCGAGCGGCGCGGCTTTGCAGACGCGCTGATGTTCGACTGGCAAGGCAGGGTCGCGGAATGCACCGGCGCCAATGTTTTTTTCGTCAAGGACGGCGCGCTCCACACCCCCATTGCCGACTGCTTTCTGGATGGCATCACGCGCCGCACGGTGATCGATCTGGCAAAAAGACGGGGGTTATCTGTTCTTGAGCGCCGTATCATGCCCGAAGAGTTAAGCGGTTTCGACGAATGCTTCATCTGCGGCACGGGAGCCGAAGTAACGCCGGTTGCGGAGATTGGGGAGATTTATCGCTTTACGCCCGGGGCCGTGTCCCGCACCCTGATCGAGGATTACGAGCGTGAGGTGAACGCGGGGCCGGCTCCCGAATGGCTTTCTCGATAAATTATCAATAAAAGCCGTTGCAGTCGCAGTGTCGCCGCCCGCGACGGTGGTGCGCCCGGCGGTATCTAACCACCGGCTCGTAGCCAATGATCGCATCGACTTCGGCATATGTTGTCACCGGCGCGAGATAGCGCTGTACGACAGGCGCATAAAGTATTTCCGCTTCAACATCGCCCGCCGTGTAAACATCGGCCGCGCTATAGCCATTGCGTCGGTAGAGTCCCGCGCCGTATCCGGCGGCGGGATATTGAGGCATGCCGACAAAATAGGCCTGATCGTAACTCACCGGCCCCCAGCCATGTCGATAATATGGCGAGGTGAAGTCCTGGGCCGTCGCAGCTCGGGGCTGAACGAGCAGGGTCGCGCCGATAAGAATAAATCGCCCATACCGCAAGATCGCGCCTGAGATAGCTCGCAATGTTAAATCTCCGATCAGGAATGACCTGATCGGATTAAGCTTCAGCTTTGCAATTAGCGCCAGTATTTTTATCAGATTTACCGGCTTAAAAACTCAAGAGGGTTAACGCGGGCTTTCGTCGAACATGGGACGCGAACATGGGACGCGCGCCAATCAGGCCTCTGTCAGCCGCTCATGCGAGATTTGATGGCGTTTTCGGCCAGCGTTTTACCCAGCGACCAGACGGCGGCCGGCGCGTTATGCGCGTCGGCGATGACGGCGTCGAAGGATGACTCGATCCAGTCGCAATCAGCGTCGGTCAGGGTAAGCGGCGGCAGCAATTTGATCGTGTGATTGCCGTGGCCGGCGACTTGAGTCAGCACCTTGTGTTCCTTGAACAGGGGGATCGAGATCAACTGGCAAAAAAGACCGGAATTGGCGGTCTCAAGCAGGTTCCACGCCGCCTTGAGTTTGAATGATTGGGGCGGACCAAATTCGACTCCGATCATCAACCCTTTGCCGCGCGCGTCGCAGACGAGTTCGTACTTTTCAACCATATGACGGAAGGAGGCGAGCAGTCGCTCGCCTTTCGCTGCTGAATTCTCAATAATGCGTTCGTTTTTGATCACATCCAGGGTCGCAATACCTGCCGCCATGGCGAGATCGGTTTTGCTGAATGTGGAGCCATGGACGACGGCGCGATCCATGCGGTCAAAAACCTTGTCAAAAATCGCCTTTCGGGTCAGCACAGCGCCAACGGGAACATGCCCCCCGGACAGCGCCTTCGCCAGAACGACCATGTCCGGCTCCAGTCCCGGATAATGATCGATGGCGAAGAACTTGCCGGTTCGGCCCATACCTGTCTGGATTTCATCGGCGACGAAAAGTGTCCCGTATTTGCGGCACAAAGCTTGAGCGCCAGGCAAATAATCGTCGCTGGGTATATTGACGCCCTTGCCCTGAATCGGTTCGACGAAAAACGCGGCGTATTCCCGTGTAGAGAGCGCCGCCTCAAGCGCAGCGAGATCGTCGAATGGCACTTCAAGAGCATTGGGCAATAGCGGACCGAAGCCCTTTTTGAATATGTTGTCGCCATTCATGGACAATGAGCCATAGGTCAGTCCATGAAATGAATGCGCACAATGCAAAATCCCCGGCCGACCGGTCGCGGCACGAGAGAATTTGATCGCCGCTTCGATCGACTCTGCGCCAGAATTTGCGAAAAAGGCCTTGTCAAGCCAGGGGGCGTATTCGAGAAGCATTTCGCCGAGCACGCCTGCGAGCACCGAAACATCGAGTTGCACAAGGTTTGGGAGTTCGGCGTCGAGGACGCTCACCAGCGCATCGCGGACATAAGGATGATTGCGGCCGATGGCGAAAACGCCCCAGCCGCTCAGTAGATCAAGATAGCGGTCGCCCTTGCGATCCCACAGATAGGGGCCGAGGCCACGCGTGAAGCCAACGTCGTATCCAATGGTTTTAAGTACTCTCACCCACATTTCGTTTAGGTGCAGGGAATGCAAACCATAACGCTCGTTCTCCCGCATCGCTATCCGCGCTGCGAAATCCGGGACAGCGCCGCCGGTCGAAAGCTTCTCTTCCGATAGGGTGGTCAGGTCGGTCATTCAGACGGCTCCAGATATTTTGTGGGCCCTGCGGGCTATATCCCCTCCGGCCTCCCGGTTTCGGCGGCTACGCGGAAGATGTCGCGGGAGTTAAACGCTTGTCCTGCAGACATGTTATCATACAAGCGGAAAATCAGGAAACGCGGCGGCTCATATTTTCAGAACCGAAGCGAGGACTTCGTCGGCATACCTTGGCCACTTCAAGTCTTCCTCCTAGCACGGCGCTGGCGGGTAATCCAGATATTCCTGTAATCGGTTTATTTCTAAAGTTCAGTGATTTAACGCCCGCTCTACGTTCCCCCGCGAAAACGCCCCGGTGCGGGTTCCGTGCGCCTGCGCGGTAATCCACAGCGAATTTCGTCCTGAAATTGCAGCTTGGCCGGTCGGCGTCTAATGGTATCCTGAGAAGGTGATTCATCGGTGTTGACGAGTCTTGTCGATCTGAGGGAGTCGAACGCAAGTTCCTGCTTCTGGTCGGCCAATTGGGGGCGCATGTGGGATTTCAGGACGATTTAAGCTCCAGTGCCGACAAAGCCGAAAATGGCGATGTCGAAATCGGGCTTTTTGAAATTGCCGGTCGCATCAAGTGGTTCGATGTCGCCAAAGGTTACGGCTTTGTTATCCCGGATGATGGCGGGCAGGACATCCTGCTGCATGTCACGACCCTGCGTCGCTGCGGTTTCCAGACTGCGTTTGAGGGAGCGCGCATTCTTTGCGAAGCTCAGCGACGCGCCAAGGGGTCGCAGGTTTTCAGAGTCATCTCCATGGATGAGTCGACAGCGGTTCATCCCGCACTGTCGTCTGCCGGTCGCACGCATGTTCAGGTGAAAGCGACTGGCGGATACGAAATTGCCATCGTTAAATGGTTCAATCGCGTCAAGGGTTTTGGCTTTCTGACGCGGGGCGAGGGCACTGAGGACATTTTCCTCCACATGGAGACAGTCCGTCGCTTCGGCATGACCGAACTGAAACCGGGCGACAGCGTGCTGGTCCGTTATGGCGATGGAGAAAAAGGCTTGATGGCGGCTGAAGTAAGGCCTCTCGAAGCCAAAGCGCCATCCTCACATTGAACTTTCTTATGTCTCCCGCTGCTCTTCAAATCCTCATTCGTATGCGGCCTGTGCTTGCGGCCATCGCTATTGGGGGTTTGACGGTTTTTGCTCATGGGGCCGAAGAAGCCTGCCGTCCGGCTCCGGAGCGTTCTCGCGAAAACTTGCAAATTCTTACCGCCAGCGGTCATCATCCCTTCAAGGTCGAAGTCGCCCGCACACCGGAGCAACGCGCAAAAGGCCTGATGTGCCGTCGATCCATGTCGCGGGATCACGGCATGCTCTTCACTTTCGATATGGAAACGCCGATTTTGATGTGGATGAAAAACACCTATCTTCCGCTTGATATGGTGTTTGTGTCGCGCTCAGGCTCTGTCATTGCCGTCGCCGCGAACACCACGCCTTTTTCTGAGGAACTGATCACCTCCGGAAAACCCGCCTACGCCGTGATTGAGCTTAATGCCGGCGTCGCGGCTGAAATGGGGATTACGGAAGGCTCCAGAGTTGAATATCCCGCTTTTCGTCATTAAGCGGTTGTGGCTCACGTGGCTTGTGAGGCGCCGTTTCGCATGTTAGCCACTGTGCTTCTGTAAATCGGGGTATAGCGCAGCCTGGTAGCGCGGAAGTTTTGGGTACTTCAGGTCGCAGGTTCAAATCCTGCTGCCCCGACCAGACATTATAAACCCTGGCCAGTTTTGCCTGCGCTGACGACCCTCTTGGCGGGGTATCAGGGGCGTGAGGGGAGATGACGAATCGGGGGAGGAGCGCATGAGAGGTTTGAGGGCTTCGGCATTTGGCCTGCCTCTCATGGCGGTCCTGACGATGGCCGTGCTTGGGATCGCCGAGTGGCCCCTTTGGGGTGAAAACCCTCGTCAGGCAGCTCCCTTGGTGTGGCGGGTGCTCGACTGGCTTATCTACCCTTTCGTTATGGCTGGCCTGCCGTTGCTGGCGCCGACAACGTGGATTTGGTCTGGGCTTTCCCCTTTTCTATCCCGTTTGTTTGGTCCAGAATCGGCGCAAAATGGCGCTTTTTTCGCCCTGACTTCAGGTCTGCTATTCGCCCTTTATCTAGTAATCAGGGGGGCTTCGTTCTCATCGGGCGTCATCATGCGGGCCAGCGTCGCGGGGTCTTCCGCTCTCATTCTGTTTGGCCTCCTTTCGGCGCTCACGGTCAAGGGCTCCGGCGACGGGCAGGCGGCAATTAGCTTGGTGATGGGGCAAAACGGCGGTCTGGTGGCCGCATTGCTGGTTACTGAATGGATCCTGCGTCGAGAGGGAAAGCGACACGCCTCGTGATGCTACCAATGCGGCGTCTTTGACTTTTCATCCCTGGCCGGCTCGCTTGTTTTGGGGGCTGAAACCTTTTAATGAAACCTTCGTCGCGGCTGCGGGAAACTGGTGGTGACTCCGGCGCCAGCCGTTGGACTCAGCACGAACCTGTATTTCAGAGGCTCAATGACCGCTCGCATTTACCGTCCCGCGCCCAGCGCAACGCAGTCAGGTCCCGGCGCCGTCAAGCCATGGAAGCTGGAATATGACCCCGAGACCCCCCGCGCCATCGATCCGCTGATGGGCTGGACCAGTTCAGGCGACATGAAACAGCAAATCCGTCTGCGTTTCGAGACGAAGGAGGAGGCGATCGCCTACGCCGAGCGTAATGGCGTGCCCTATCGAGTAGAAGAGCCTGGCCCCAATCTGGCTCCCAGCAGAAAGGCCTCCTACGCCGATAATTTCAAAACCACCCGTATCGGTCTCTGGACGCATTAAAACAGCCGAATTACTCAAACGCCGCGCAAAGCACGCACGGCGGATGCCAGGCCCCGTAGCTCAGCTGGATAGAGCAACTGCCTTCTAAGCCGTAGGTCGCAGGTTCGAATCCTGCCGGGGTCGCCATCTTTTGCGCGGGACAAATTGAATATTCCCGTTCTGATTGAGTCAGTCAGTCTCTCTGGTATTTTTTTGAGCTTTATGTCCCCGAACCGGTTTCCACATCGGGTGAAAGCTTTCTGAAGCAAAGCAGTCCGAGATATTTCCAGCGCCGGGGCCAGGGTCGCGATCCTGGCATTCGTCTATTTACGTCGGCCGACCACGCGGCTTACGTTTTGCCCGATAGGCTGCAAAATCGATCACCGCCGCAGGACGGGCGTTGCCGTCCACTTCGACCACCGACCACCGCTCACCCGGCGGAATGGCGATGGCCGCGAGCTTTTCGGCGGCGCTTTTGGTGTCGTAGGAGCCGAGGACGATATCCCCATCAGGCGTGTGGACGATCAGTTCATAGGCCATGCCGGCACCATAGCGGAGAGACGAGCATGGCGCCATGCCGTCGTGAAGGCGTGATTTACATTCATGGCGCCAGCCGTCATCGACTATTCTATGACGGCAGACGCGGGATTTATAATCGACGGGCTTTTGTCCGCGCCCAGATTAATTTTGATCGATCCGACAACCCTTGCCTCGCACCAGTTCGAATAAGGGTTGCCCCAGAGGGCCGCGGAGTAGTTGCCGGCCGGATTTGCGACGTTAACGAAGCATCCCCTCTGAGTGAGGTTCGTGTCCCAATATCGGATGTCGAAAACCGCGCCATTCCAGTCGTAGGAGGCGCCAATATTCCATGTGTTGTATGTAGATAGTTTGAAGCCCTGTATGCCCTTAATACCGGGTTGAATATACGTCGGGCCGTAGGTGGCGGAGCCCATGCCCAGGAAATAATGACCGAACGCCCCGGAAAGCGACACGCCCGCGCCGGGCAGCGACAGGCGCGCATTGCCTCCAGAATACAACGCATGCGCCTCATAACCGGCCCAGTTGGGCGTGTAGTAATTTTCGGACCCGATCGTCAGATAATCATTTATCGCCCAGGTCGATTTACCGAAAAATTCAACGAAACTCTGGTTCAACGGGGTCGTCGGAAAAGCGCCGGGGGTCCATAGGGTCATAACCGGAAATGTTCCGCCAAGGAACCATTGGTTCTGGTTTCCCGGGCGGCCGTAGTAGAACACTCCAAAGTCCAGGGTTACCGGCCCAAATTGAGGACGCACGCCGCCATAGACGTCGAGCTGCGCGACAGGGAATGTCGGAAGCGTGACGTTCAGCGCCTCACCGCCAACGTAAAACCAGCCTTTTGCAATTTCTCCGCGCACCAACGCCCCCGGCCTGTGGTTGGTCAATGAGATGCCTCGCCACATGGTTTCAGAATTTAACTCGGTCGAGAAAGAATATTTAATGTCCCCGTTGAAGGGCTCGAGTCTGGCGTTCGGGAGCGCAACATGCCCGTCAGCGAGAAGAGTTTCTGGCTTTTTATCGGCGCTATTTTTAGCAAGCGCGACTGTTGAACAGTAGCCAGAGGAAAGAAACAACGCGACAAGTATGAAGTTTATTCCACGCATCGAACGAATCCCATCCGGTTCAAAGTGCTTTGCGCTAGGATGGGTTATTTATTGACACAGCTCAATTCGACATGCGCTTAAACCACAAACTTTACTTCTCGAACGTCAAAGTTTCGTGGAAGTGTTGCGCTTGGGCGACAGTCATATAGTTGTGCATTAGTTTATGACATTATTGATTTGCGCAGGATGGATAAAGACGAAGCCTAAGCCGCTTCCTGTTAGACTCATTATATGGCGCCGGATTTAGGATTAGATTGTTAATCTGCGCCCGGAAAAACACTGCACCGATCGGGAAATCGCTGAAGACCCTCAAATGGAGGATCTGGAGAATTGGGGCCGCAAGATCGTCAACGGCGGCGTTCTTGTCTGTTGACCACAGCCGCAAGCGAAGAACTCGGATGATGATTAGAAGAAACCAGAAATGAATAAAAAACTCCCGCTGAGTCGATTCGCGATCAAAGGAAAAGCGGGCTCGGTGGATGATGTCGGTCCATGCAGGAATTAGTGAGTATTTTGCTCTGCACGAATATGCCGCCATATGGCCCCTGGAATATTTGAATAATCATCGGTCCAGAGCCTGACGTTGCTAACCCGGGGATAGTCCCATCCGTCAGTGGAAGTATAGGGCGTCAACGTATCTGCACTGCGAGCGAGCGCCACCGCCGTCAGAGGCATAGCCCGATCGTAATCAATTGGCCCATCGCGACGACGGTTGATTTTAATCGCCAGTTTGAGGTCGCTCGCGACAGCCGCGACGACGTCTTCGAGAGCCATGTGACGGTTTGTGATGTGCAACACAATAACCCCATCTGGCCTTAGTCTTGATAGATAAAGAGCGACAGCTTCGCGCGTCAGCAGATGCGCCGGGATACTATCTGATGAGAATGCATCCACAAGCAGATAATCAAACAAGACAGGCGTACGACCCTCGCGCGTAGCGGTTCGGGTCTCCTCGCCAAGCGTCAAGCGAGCATCGCCTGTAAAAATTTCTGCCCCAGGGGCGCATTCGGTAAGAAAGCGAAACAGGGCAGGGTCGGTTGCAATCCGAACGACCTCGGCGTCGATCTCGTAAATGCGCCAGCGATCCGAAATCTCTCCATTGCATGTTTGCGCCCCGGTTCCCAGACCGACCAGCCCCAGGTCGCGACCTCCGCGACGTTTCGGCAGATTGCGCAAGGTTGCGGCGAGCGCGCCCTCAGGATGGTAATATGTCAGCGGCGTGGGACGGCCGCTCTCTGGGGAGCCGTCATCATTAAATATCCGTTCGGCGCCATGCACTGTCGTGCCATGAGATAGAATCCGGAAACGATCATCAATCAGGCTGACGCGATGCACGCCGAAAAAAGATCGATAGAAGACGGATTGATGCATCCGGGGCAGGACCAAATTGAGGTCGAAGAGGGCCAGAACCAGCAAAGGCAATAGGATGAGCGGTCGCCAGAACAGGCACACAACCAAGCCAAGTGACAGGTAGAGACTGATCATCGTCAGCCACGAGCCGAGCGGAGAGTTGGCTGGAGTCGCCAGAATCACAGCGATCATTGCCGCACTGAACAGTGTGACGGGCAAGAGTTCCTTCTGAAGCGCCTCTCGCCGTGCGTTGCGGACTTTCGGATGCACCAGAAACGCAAGGCAGATCAAGAGTGGATACTCCACAACCCGATCAAACGCCATCGGAGCAAATAGTCCGGAAAACAAGCCGCCCAAAACCCCGCCAACCGACATCCATAGGTAAAAAGCTGTCAATCGCGACGGTTCGGGACGCAATTCGTAAAGCTTCTGATGGGCAAGCAGACTTGCTGTCACGAAGAAACTCAGATGCAACAAGATCACAAGCGAAATATTGGCCTTGTTCAGTGTCATCATCAGCATCGCGCCGGCAAGCAATGGCATAATTCGTGCGACGCTACCCATTGGAACGAGAGGTTTTTCCTGAAAAATCAGGACAAAGGTCAAAAGATAAAGCGCGAGAGGCAGCACCCAGAGGAATGGCGCCGACGCGATATCCGTCGCGATATGCGCGGTGACCGCCACCAGCAGAGCCGAGGGCAGGAACGCCAAAGCTATCCAGCCAGCGATCTCTTTCTCCTTTCGAAACATCATGTTTGTTGTGGCGTTGACCTGTGACGGCTGCTCGGGTTTTTCTGCATATCCCGGCTCGGATGTCACGAGGTCAGTTCTGTCGTTTTTCCGCCCGACAACCAGAAATCCAGCTAGGCCGATCAGCAAAACCAAGAAACCAAATCCCATTGACCAAGATCGTATTTGCTCGCTCAGCGAAAAAACGGGCTCGAATAATGTTGGATAGAGCAGGAGCGCCGCAAATGATCCAAGATTGGAGGCTGCGTAAAGGAAATACGGATCTTTTGCGCGATCATCACCGCTACGGGCGAACCATGCCTGAAGCAGAGGTCCGTTGCCGGCCACAGCGAAAAAAGGCAGACCAACAGAAAGGGTGAATACGCCTACGAGCCACGTCACCTGATGATGCGAGGGCGGAGCACCGAGATTTTTACTGATTCCGAAAGGCAAAGTCAGGAAAACGCCCGCCATCAGCAAGCTGTGCGCAAGCACAGCGGCGCGAAGCGGAACATATCTCGTCAGCACATTTGCGTAGGCGTATCCGACCAAGAGCATCGTCTGAAAAAACACCATGGCGACGGACCAAACGCCAGGCGACCCTCCGAGCTGCGGCAAAACCATTTTTGCAAACATCGGCTGTATGGCGAACAATAGAAACGCAGAAATAAAAATGGCTAGAACGAAAGCGCTGATCGTTAAATTGGACTTGGGTAATTTATCCCGTAAATCAGAGACGGGATGCAATGTTGCGAGATTTGAATATAGAGCTCTGTTTTCATGAAAAATTCTGGGTTTTTCGTCGTTTTTCTTTTCGATCATTGCGCTGGAGTCAATCTGTCTGGGTTGAAGGCGAATGTGCGGGAGAAACTGACCGAGGCGCGTTTTGACGAAGAGAGAAATCAGACTCCCAAAAAATCCAGCGAGGTCAGGATTTTGATAGAATGCTAGATTGAGAAACAGGCTCTGTAAAGCCTAGCTAAAGCTTATAAAAAGGCATGAAATATGGTGCCCCTGGCCGGAGTCGAACCAGCACGCCTTGCGGCACTCGATTTTGAGTCGAGCGCGTCTACCAATTCCGCCACAGGGGCGCCCGGAGTCCGGCGAACAGGCGTCGGATCGAGCGGGGCGGATATTAGCCGGGCGCAGAGGCCCGTCAACCCGCAATAGAGCGGTCGGGCCGCTTAAAGTTTTAATCCGTTGGGCCTATACCGGGCGGGTTCGCCGGCTGCGGGAGATTCTCGGGTGAAAATGAAAAAACTCTACGACTGGACCATGTCGCTTGCGGCGAGCCCTCACGCCGTCTGGGCGCTGGCCGGCATTTCCTTCGCCGAAAGTTCGTTTTTTCCGGTCCCGCCGGATGTCATCCTCGTCCCGATGGTGTTGGCCGAGCGGCAAAAGGCCTGGCTTTACGCCGCGATCTGCACCCTCGCCTCCGTCGCCGGTGGAGCGCTTGGCTACGCCTTCGGGTCGCTGTTTTACGACACGATCGGACAATGGCTGATCCACCTCTATGGCTACGCCGATAAGATGGAGGCCCTGCGGGCCTTCTACGCCCAATGGGGCGCTCTGTTCATTCTGGTGAAAGGCTTCACGCCTATTCCCTATAAACTCGTCACAATTGTCTCTGGCCTGCTCGCCTATAACTTCCCGCTCTTTATCTTTCTGTCGCTGATCACGCGGGGCGCCCGTTTTTTTGTCCTCGCAGCGGCGATCAATCATTTCGGCGAGCCGATCCGCGAGAAGCTCGAAAGCCATTTTGGCCTGTTCCTGGGGGCTCTTGCGATGATTGTCGTCGCCGGCTTCGCCCTCGCGGCGAAAATGTTCTAGGCGCGCTCATGCTGGCGGGATTAATCTCGGTTTTAATGACGCAGCGCGGGTTGGCGAGCCTGATCCTCTCGGCGTCCATCGCCACGATCATTGGGGCCTGGACATACGAGCATCTAGGCTATTTGCCCTGCGAACTCTGCTATAAGGAGCGCGTTCCCTATTACGCGGCTTTTCTTCTTGCGCCGGTGGCGGCGATGGCGGCGCAGAACGGAAGGCTTGCGCTGGCGCGCGGCGCGTTTTGGTTGATGGCGCTGCTCTTTGCCGGCGATGTAGCTTTGTCGATCTATCACTCCGGCGTCGAGTGGAAGATCTTCGCGGGACCCTCAGACTGTTCCGGCCCGCTGACGACGGCGGCGACGGTTGACGATTTCATGCAGCAATTGCGCAATGTGAAGGTTGTGCGCTGCGACGAGCCGAACCTTTGGGTTATGGGTCTAACGCTCGCCAACTGGAATGTCGTGGTCTGCGCCGCGCTTGCAGGGGTCGCCGCTCTCGCCGGCTTGCGCTCAACCCGACGCTAGCCGCGCCCGCGCGCGCAGCTTTTCGGTTTCGCTCTTCAACTGGCCGCAGGCGGCGAGAATGTCGCGCCCGCGCGGCGTACGCACCGGGCTGGCGTAGCCGGCGTTGAATACGATGTCGGAGAAGCGCTCGATCGTCTCCCAGTCGGAGCATTCATAGGGCGCGCCTGGCCAGGGGTTGAAGGGGATCAGATTGATCTTCGCCGGCACGCCCTTGAGCAGCCGCACAAGTTCGCGCGCTTCGGCGGGAGAGTCGTTGACGCCTTTCAGCATTACATATTCGAAGGTGATGCGCCGCGCATTGCTGGCGCCGGGGTAGTCGCGGCAGGCCTGCAAAAGCTCGCGAATCGGATATTTTTTATTCAGCGGAACCAGCGTGTTGCGGATATCGTCCCTCACCGCATGGAGCGAAATCGCCAGCATCGCCCCGGTTTCGGCGCCGAGCCGCTCGATCTGCGGCGCGACGCCGGACGTCGAGACGGTGATGCGGCGTTTCGAGAGCGAGAGCCCATCCCCATCGGCCATGGTCTCGATCGCTGGCGCGACATGCTCCAGATTGTAGAGCGGCTCGCCCATGCCCATAAAAACGATATTGGAAACGGCTCTCAAACCCTCGCCATCGGGAACGAGGCCGTCGACCGGACGTTCACGGCCGGGAAAATCGCCAAGCCGCTGACGCGCGACCAGCAATTGGCCGACAATCTCCGCCGTGGTGAGATTACGGACCAGACGCTGCGTGCCGGTGTGGCAGAAGCTACAGGTCAGCGTGCAGCCGACCTGCGACGATACGCAGAGCGTGCCGCGATCGCTCTCGGGGATATAAACGCATTCGATCTCCGCGCCCTTGTCCTGCGGCCCGACCGGGGCAAGGCGCAACAGCCATTTGCGGGTGCCGTCGACAGATAGCTGCTCCTCTATGATCTCGGGCAGGCGCAGTTCGAAGGCGTCGGCCAGAGTCGCCCGGAGCCTCTTCGAAATATTGAGCATTTCCGTAAAATCGCGCGCGCCTCGAAAATAAATCCAGTGCCAGAGTTGGTTGGTCCGCATCCGGATTTCGTGTTCCGGAAGGCCAAACTCGCGCAGGGCGCCAGCGATCTCGCCTCGGGTCATCCCGGCAAGATTGGGCCTGCCCGTTGGGGCGGCGGCGGGAACGGGCGAGGCGGGGGTGGTCTCCAACAAAGTCATCGTCATGTCCGGCTGTTTGCCTTACCTATCACAAATCATTACGCGGCGCATTTCTCTTCTCCCGGCGGGAGGGGCCGCAGGGTTTTTCCGGCTCCCGCCGCGTCTGTCAAAAGGAGCAAGGGTTCTTGACCGCTGCGCAGCATAAAATCCAGCGTCAAATCCTGATCGTCACATTTGGCTCGCTGGGCGATCTTCATCCTTTTATCGCGCTGGCCCACGCTCTCGCCGCCGAGGGGATAACGCCTGTCATAGCCACCAGCGCCGCCTATGCCGATTATGTCGCCGGGGAAGGTCTGGCCTTTCGGCCGATCCGACCGGATGGCGACGATCTCGTTGCGCGGCTCGGGATGGAGATGGGCGAAATCGCCCGACGGATGGCCGCCGACGATCGTTTTCTATTTGAGCGGATCATTTTTCCGTATCTGCGCGAGAGCTATGAGGATGTGCTGGCGGCGAGCGCCGATGTCTGCGCCATCGTTTCGCACGGCATCGCCCTTTCGGCGCGGCTGGCGGCCGAGAAGCGCGGCTTGTCCAGCATCACGACGCTTCTCTCGCCAGTGATGCTGTTTTCCCCCGACGATCCCCCCCTGGGCTCGCTCCTGCCTTTCTGGCGCGCGCCGCAGGGGAGAGTAGGGCGTAGCTATAATCAGGCGTTGCTCTGGACGCTTGCGCACGCAATCGGGCTCTGGGCGCGTCCGCTGCGTCGCTTGCGTCACGAATTGGGATTGCCGCATCGCCAGGGTCTTGATCTGTTGCTTGGCGCGGGTTCCAGCGCTGCGGTGATCGGATTGTTCAGCCCCCTAATGTCGTCGCAGTCTTCGCATTGGGACAAACTGGAGATCGCAGGCCATACTTTCCATGACAGATTTCTCGGCCCGGAAACGCTCGATCCTCAAATCGGCGCCTTTCTGGACGCCGGAGCCCCGCCGATTGTATTTACGCTCGGCAGTTTTGTCGCCCGTCAGCGAGAGGCGCATTACAGGCAGGTCGCGGAGGTCGCGCAATGTCTCGGCCGACGCGCGCTGTTGCTGGCCGATGAAGGAGATGTCGAGGCCTTGCGCGCGACCATGCCCGGCGATGTCCATGTCGCGGCCTATACGCCGCATTCGCAGGTTTTTCCGCGCGCCTGCGCCATTCTGCATCATGGCGGGGCTGGAACCACCGGGCAGGCTTTACGCGCCGGGCGTGCGCAACTGGTTATGCCTTTCCTTGGCGATCAATTTGATAACGCCGCGCGTTTGGCGCGGCTTGGCGTCGCTCGAATGCTGGACAGCAAAAGCTTGACCACGGAAACTCTCGCAAGCGAACTCGCCGCGCTTCTCGACGACGCGACATACGCACTGAAAGCGAAGGATTGCGCCGAACGCATCAGGGGCGAAAACGGCGCTGTCGTCGCGGCGCGCCGTATCGCCAGGATACTCGATAAGGATACACCCGCAGGGAGCTTATAATGATCAAGATTATTCATCGTATCGCCTTCGCCGCCGCTTTTCTGAGCATATTCTCGGCGCCTCTGGCGGCGGAAGAGATCAGGCTCTCGCGGGGTCACGCAAAGACGCTCATCCTGCCGGAAAATCCCTCTACCGGTTTCTCATGGAAAATTGATGAGGAGGGAAGCGATAATCTTTCCCTTCTCGCTATCGTCGATCATGGGCATAAACGCGGCATCTCCATGCCCGGGGCGCCGGGGCAGCGCAGCTGGTCCCTGCGCGCCAAAGGGGCCGGTCATGCGGTTTTGCAGATTGTGTATCAGCGCCCATGGGAGCCGACGCCGGTTGAGACGCGACGGATCGACATAATAATTCACTGACGCCAGTTGCAAATTTTACGCATGACGTATTTGGTAAAATTTACACCTTGTTTGGTAACATTTACACCCTGCCGGGTGGCGCCCCTTTTATAGCATCTTCCAGTCTGGCTGTCGCCGAGCCGGGCTTTGCAGGTTTTTGCTGACTTTCGTGCGCAGCCCAGCCGGATAGCCAAACGATCTCAAAGGTCGCACGCACGCGCCCGTCCGCATCGCTGAAACGCTCGGCGTAAATTTGGGCCGCTCGCGTCAATACATCACGACGCAGGGGTTTTCTTGAGCGGTGGACAAGAATATTGGCGGCGCCCATGGCGCGCAAATCGGCCATGAGAGCGAAGAGCGAGTCATAACGCAGCGTGAAGCTGTCGACATCGGTAACGGGCAGCGCAAAGCCGGCGCGTTGGAGCAAGGCGCCCATGTCGCGCACATCGACAAAGGGCGAGACGCGCGGGCTGGCGCCCCCAAGGATTTCCTCCTCCGCTTGCGCCAGTGCGGCCCGTAATTCGACGAGGCTTGCGCCGCCGGGAAGGCAAGCGATGAAAAGGCCGTCGGGCGCAAGCATACGCCTTATCTGCGCCAGCACGCCAGGAAGATCGTTGATCCACTGTAACCCCATGCCGCTGACGATGAGGTCGAAGGTCCCCTGGGCGAAGGGCGCCAGTTCTTCGTCGGCGATCACGGCGCCAACGTAACGCCCCGCCTGCAACGGCGCAGCGCGCCCGCTGGCCACGATCGCTCGCGCAAAGTGATCCGTGAGCGCGCCGAGATCAAGCGAACGGGGAAATGGCCTCATGACGGTTTGCAGGCGGTCAAGGAGATCATCGGCGGCGCGTATCAGCAGAAAATCCGGCGCAGGGCCAGCGAGCGCTTTGCCAATGCGCCGATGTAAGAGGTCGCGGTCGAAGATACGGGGCGGCGCCGAGGGCGAAGACATTCTGTTTTCCGGCTGAAAGCGAGCGTCGACGTTTAACACAAATGGATTATGGCTTGCGACGAATATATGGCGCCGGGACGAAGTTCCGGACTGTTGCATAGCTGCAACACCAACAAAAAACATGAAGTTTCTGCGTGTTAGGAAAGCGTTAAGGGTTAGACAAAATCATGGCGAAAGATAGGATGACGTCATCCAAACCGCTCGATTCACCCATGAGATAAAGGTGAGACCCATGCGTCATTCGCTTCTGACTTCCTGCGTCCTCGCCGCGATGGCGGCGCTGGGTCTTTTTGCCCTTCCGCAGAGCGCTTACGCGCGCAATATGGTGTCCTTCTCGCCGAGTGTGCAGCCGGGCACGATCGTTATCAGCGCCCATCAACGACGTTTGTATCTAGTTGTCGGCAATGGCGTCGCCATCAGCTATCCGGTCGCTGTGCCGAGACGCGGCAAGGAGTGGTCCGGAGTCGCCGCCATCGGGGCGAAATACGTTAATCCCGATTGGACCCCGCCGGCCGTGGTCAAGGCGGATCATCCCGAATTGCCGAATTTGATCCCCGGCGGGTCGCCGCGCAATCCGATGGGCGCGCGCGCCATGCTGCTCGACCGGGGCGAAATCGCCATTCACGGGACAACGCGAAGGATGCGTTCCTCGATTGGCACCGCTGCCTCATACGGCTGCATCCGGATGCTAAACGAGGATGTGGCCGATCTCTATGATCGCGTCAGCGTTGGTTCTCCGGTAGTGATGCAACCCTAGCCTTGCGCTTCAACAGGTCTGACGTCGCCAACCCGCCGCGCGCCCGCGCGGCGGGATTTCTGCATTAATTTTCTGTTTTTCGAATCGTTCTGCGAAGCGCTTCAGGACTCCAGCGTGAAAAGCAACCCGTTACGGGTTGCGCTCTTTGAGTAGGCCACAGGCGAATGCTGTGGAAGAATCAAAGCAGCCATGGACCCCGCGCGCCGAATCCAACATTTTCGCGCGGTGACGCAGTGTCATGAGTCGACGCCGTCATGCGTTCCAGAAAGTATGGAGTATAGTGAAGACGCAAGATGATTCGATCTTGCGCGGCCTGTTTCGCCTCGTCTGCAGGCTGGAGCGCGGGGAAGAAATCGCGTTCGACTTTGTGATGCGTCTTTGTTGCTTGCCGTCGCCGCGTCCTGCTGACGTCCAATAAAGGTTGGCTCATGCTGATCGCATCAGAAAAACAAACAGAGCGCGCCGAGCATCCGGTGGATATCGTCGAGCAACTCGCCGCCTCCAACGACTGGTCGTTCGATCGCGAGGACGAGGACGAAATCTCGATCGTCGTCGGCGGCGCCTGGTCGGAATATCATGTCGCCTTCACCTGGCTGCCGGATATCGAAACGCTACACGTCAGTTGCGCCTTCGATCTCAGGGCCCCGGAGCGTCGCCGGTCAGAGGTTCTTGCGCTGGTCGGCGCCATAAATGAACAGATGTGGGTGGGGCATTTCGATTTCTGGCCGGGCGAGGGCGTGGTCATGCATCGTCATGGCCTGTTGCTTTCAGGCGGCGCCCAGCCCTCGGCCTCGCAATGCGCCGCCTTGCTCGATCATGCGCTCAAGGCCTGCGAGCGTCATTATCAGGCTTTCCAGTTCGTGCTGTGGGCAGGCAAATCCGCGCGCGAGGCGCTGGAGACGGCGAATTTCGAAACGCGGGGCGAGGCGTGAGCGGCGCCGGGTCGCAAGAAATCAGGCTTGACGCCGGGCTTGAGGGAACGCGTCTGGCGCTGATTGGCGCCGGCAACATGGGCTTCGCCATGTTGCAGGGCTGGGCGGCGGGCGGCCTTGCTGGCGACAGCGTAATCGTGATTGAGCCCAATCCCTCGCCGCAGTTACGCGACCTCTGCGCCTTGCGCGCATTTCCGATTTTGTCCGCCCCGCAGGCGGGCGCCTCCCGCGACGCGGTTGTGCTCGCCATCAAGCCGCAGATGCTTGAGGCCGGCGTTGCGGCGGCTGCGCCTTTTGTCGGGCCGCAGACGCTGATCGTCTCGATCCTCGCCGGCAAACGCATCGCCGATATTTCCGCGCGGCTACCGGGCGCCCCGGCGATTGTGCGCGCCATGCCCAACACGCCCGCCGCCGTCGGCCGAGGGATCACCGGGGCCTTCGCCAGTTCGGCCACCGTCTCTACGCAACGCGCCTGCGCCGATGCGCTGCTTGCCGCCATCGGCAAGGTCGAATGGCTGGAGAACGAAGCGCAGATCGATGCGCTCACGGCGGTTTCCGGCTCCGGGCCGGCCTATGTATTCTATCTCGTCGAGGCGTTGGCCGCCGCCGGCGTCGCGGCAGGTCTGCCTGCGGCGCTGGCCGGTCGTCTGGCCCGCGCTACGGTCGAGGGGGCGGGGGAGTTGCTCTATCGCCAGCCGGAAACCGCCGCCGCCACATTGCGCGAGCGGGTTACCTCGCCCGGCGGCACAACGGCGGCGGCCCTCGCTGTCTTAATGGCCGAGGACGGGCTGGAGCCGCTGATGACCCGCGCCGTCGCGGCGGCGAAGCGACGGGCCGGCGAACTGTCCGGCTAGGGTTTCAGCGCCGTTCCCCGGAGCCTTTACGAAAGCCGTCCTTGCAACGCGGCGCCTGTTGGCTACATAGCGGGTAGGCCAATCCCTTTCACCAATTCCGGAGCCCGGCATGACAAGCCCTCGTGAAAAAGTCGTGGACGCAATGCTGGCGCTGGCGGCCAGCCGCGATTTCGGCGAGACGACGTTAAGCGATATCGCCCATCGCGCCGGGATTTCGCTGGCGGATTTGCGCGATCTGTTTCCGTCCAAGGGCGCCATTGTCGGGGGCTTCACCCGCCGCATTGACCGACAGGTGCTGGAGGCGCTCGCCGGCGTCAATCTCACCGAGCCGGCGCGCGAGCGGTTGCAGGCCGTGCTGGCCAAACGGCTGGAGGCGCTTGAGCCTTATCGCGATTCCATCGCCAGCATCGTCAAATGGGCGAAAGCCGATCCGTTAATCCTGACCGCGCTTAATCGCGAGGTCGTCAATTCGATGCGCTACATGCTGGAGGCGGCAGATATGGAGTCGGACGGTCCCGTTGGCGCGCTGAAATTGCAGGGTCTGTCACTCGCGTGGAGCCGGGTGATCGACGACTGGCTCGCGGGTGATCGCGTCGACGGCCTCAACACAATCGAGAAAGAGCTTGCGCGCGGCGAGCGTTGGGTCGGACACGCCGAGGAGCTGGAGCGTCTCACACGTCCGGCGCGCGACATGTTTTCGAAACTCGTCGATTTTGCTGGCGGCCGCAGCCGCGCCAGATCAACCGACGACGATTACCCGCATCCTCATGCGTGAGGGGGCAGAAGTGCACGATGTTATTCTCGCGTTTCGAGGAAGCGCGGCAGGTAAATAAAACTTCGTGTTTCGTCAATTTGGCGGGAGGCTCGCGAAGATACTGCGCATGTCCGGAGCGCCGCGTAAATCAGCATTTATGCCGCGTATGCGGCGGATGCAATGAGATACGCGAGTACCCGAGTTGCGCATACTCACCGCTCCATCTCAGAATTCAGGTCCAGAAGCAGCCATGTCTTTTTGGGGCAAGATCTCTTTAACCCTTGTTGTCCTGCTCTCCCTTTCCCTGATCTATGGACGCAAGCAGATGGCGGCGTTTACGAAGCTGGACGATTGCCTGGACTCCGGCGGCTGCTGGCTCGACAAGACAATGAAATGCGAATTCGAGAGTCAGTCCCATTGCGACGCCGAGCGCTTGCGAGATTAAGACAATCGAGTCGAAAATTTCTTGCTCAAGCAGTGGCGAAAAAGCTTTTTGATGAAAGCATAAAAGCGGGTTTTCGGGCTGCGCCGTTGGAGCGTCAATTTTGAAATGAAATTTCTTGGTAGAGCGCATTCCGCCGAAGTTGAATCCGATTCTATTTAACGGAACAGATACCCGTTCCTGTTCAATCAGACCGGGAAACGCTCAAGTCGGCAAGGCTTGGATGTTAGTCAAATTCCAAGATTCAACCTGTTTTCTCATGACCTGCTTACATAAGTTCGATCTCCAGTGTTGTTAATAAGAAACCGGACGAACATAAGCTCCGACTCACCCACCCGGGAGACCATAGCGACCTGTTTTGATCAGCCTCGACGTTCTTTCCCTCGTCACGCATTCACAACCTCCGCGATCTCGCGCAGAACTAGAATCGTTTTCTCGCTCCTGTTTTCGAGAATGTCTTTCTCCGCCTGCATCACTATGGCGCGCATCAGGCTGGTTTTGCTCCATCCCGTCTTTGCCAGCACAATTTCCAGACGACGTTGGGTTCGCACCGTGAGTTTGAAGGATAGCCGGCGTCCCGGAATCCTGTTGATGGCGCCCCTGTCGCCTTGTTTTCTGCGCGCCGCCGTCCATTCCGTCAGTTCGTGCTGCATGGCCGCCAGTTCTCCGGCGTCGCGCGCGATGCGATATAGGTAATAGGCGAAGATCGTTTTGCGGAAGCGTGGCGTCGCCTGCCGATCGATCTTGAGGGCGGCGGCGTCGAGGATGTCGATCTCCGGCGCCGGAAGATTGATCTCCAGCGAGATTTCGGCGGTTTCGCCCGCCCGGCGGGGGGGTGGAGGCGATCCGGAAGGCGCGCGCGCGGGGGCCGCCGCCACGTCGCCGCAGGCGTCGCAAGCCGCCGCCCGGGCTCCCTCGGCAATTTCGCCGCCTTCGCCGAAAGTAACGTCACGACAGTAGAAGACGCTCCCGTGAATCTTGCGGCAACGCGCGCAGATTGCGCGGTCCGGATCGCGGGGGTCGTAGAGAGTGATCATGAGGGCCTCATTGATGCGCCGGGGACCCTAGGCCGGATATGGACGATGCGAACCCCTCGAAATTGACGGGTCGACGACCTTTCCAACTCGCCGCGCCGGCATTGCGGGGCGGGGCAGGGGGGGCCTCTGGCGGTCGGGGCGCCGAGGCCGTATAGAACCCTCCGATGGCCCCGTAGCTCAGCTGGATAGAGCAACTGCCTTCGAAGCAGTGGGTCGGAGGTTCGAATCCTTCCGGGGTCGCCAGGGATCGAGACGCGTCGGGGTCGGGCGCCGTTGGATGAAAAGAAAGAGCATGTGACATGCGGCGTGGTTTTCTGACCGGATCAGCGTTTCTCCTCGCCTTGTGTTCGCTGCTCGCGACGACGCCGGCCGACGCCCAGGATCTCCTCGATTTTCTCTTCGGACCCGAACAGGAGGCCCCGGCGCAACGCGAGACCAGAACGCCGAGCGGCGACGTTCGCTTCGGCCCGAAGCGACCGGCGAAGAAGCCCGCCGGCGGGGGCGGCGGCGGCGGCCGGGGCGCAACGCACGCTGGCGGCTATTGCGTGCGCACCTGCGATGGATATTTTTTTCCCCTAATCAAATCCTCGCGGGCCACGCGTCAGCAATCCTGCAATTTCGCCTGCCCCTCGGCGACGGTCGAAATCTTCGATGGCGCGAGCATCGAATCCGCCCGCAATTCGCGCGGAGAAACCTACAAGGCATTGGTTGAGTCGCTCGCCGGCCGCGCCGACGCCTCCGCTCGCTGCTCCTGCAACGATCCCTCGACCTCGGCGGCCTATTCGCGCGACGCGGCCCGCACCGATCCCACCCTGCAAACCGGCGATTTCGTTATTGAGGACGAAGGACCGCTGGTGTTTGGACGCCAGGGTCTGGTGCCGCTGGCCGAGGCGCGTTTTGTCGCGCCGCGTCAGCGCGCCAGCGTTCTCGGGCTGATCCGCCGAAGCAGCGCTTCGTCTCCGGTCGCCCCTGCCGCGCCGGCTGCGTCGCCCCCCGTCGCGGCCCGCTAGCGCGTCGGCGCACGGTCGTCGTTCGCAAGGGTTAGGTCTTTTCGCCGCGTTGTCGGCGGGCCCATGGCGCTTAATTAAGCTTTACAAGACCCGTCGGGCCGGGCTACCAGCGCCGGATCGTTTATGACGTTTTTGTGACAGCGACGGGAGCGCCAGATGCTATCGTGGTTTCAGGCGCTCATGCCGAAGGAAGAGCGTTTCTTCGATCTCTTCGAACGTCACGCGGAAACGATTGTTTCCGGCGCGGCGGCGCTTCGCGGCTTGCTTAATGGCGGCGAAGATCAACTGGCCTGCGCCCGCGAGATAAAAAAGCATGAGCACAGGGCGGATGAGATTACCGCCGAGACGCTGCTCGCCGTTCGCCGCACCTTCATCACGCCTTTCGATCGCAGCGATATCCGGGATCTCATCTGCGCGATGGACGACACCATTGATCGGATGCACCAGACCGGCAAGGCCACCCTTCTTTACGAGGTGCGCGACTTCGATCCCTCAATGCAGCGCATGGGCGACATTATCGTGCAGGCGTCGCAACTGACGCGCGACGCGCTGCCGCTTTTGCGAAATATCGGCGCCAATTCGTCGCGGCTGAACGGTTTCGGCGAGGCGATATCGCAGATTGAGGACGAGGCCGACGGCATTCACGATCTCGGCCTCAAGACGCTGTTCCAAACCCATCGCGCCAGTGATCCGATGGGCTTTATCGTGGGAGCCGAGATTTACGGACACCTCGAAAAGGTCGTCGACGGATTCGAGGACATCGCCAATCGGGTGACCGCCATCGTCATCGAACATCTCTGAGGCGGCGCGTATGGCCACGGCCGATTATTATCTCTACGGCCTGATCGCGGTGGCGCTGGCCTTCGATTTTCTCAACGGCCTGCACGACGCCGCGAACTCCATCGCGACGATCGTGTCGACCCGGGTGTTGCGGCCGCAATATGCCGTGTTCTGGGCGGGTTTTTTCAATTTCATCGCTTTTCTGTTTTTTGGCCTGCATGTCGCGCAGACGGTCGGCTCCGGAATTGTCTCGCCCGATCTTGTCGACGACCGATTGATCTTTGGCGCGCTGATGGGCGCCATCGCCTGGAATGTGATTACCTGGGCGCTGGGCATTCCCTCATCGAGTTCGCATGCGTTGGTCGGCGGTCTGGTCGGCGCGGGCGTGGCCAAGGCGGGAACAGGCGCCATCGTCTGGCAGGGCCTCAGCAAGACCGCCTCCGCCATCGTTCTCTCGCCGCTGCTGGGTTTTGTGCTGGCGCTGTTGCTCGTGCTGGCGGTGTCCTGGATCTTCGTGCGTCGAACGCCTGCGGCGGTCGACCGGCTATTCCGGACCCTGCAATTCGTGTCGGCGTCGCTCTATTCGCTGGGGCATGGCGGCAATGACGCGCAGAAGACGATGGGTATCATCGCAGCCCTGCTTTACGCGCACGCCGGCGCAGGCGCCAAATTCGAGGTGCCGTTCTGGGTGGTGATCAGTTGCCAGCTCGCAATGGGGTTTGGCACGCTGTTTGGAGGCTGGCGGATCGTTCACACCATGGGCTCCAAAATCACCCGTTTGACGCCGATGCAGGGCTTCTGCGCCGAAACGGGAGGCGCGATCACCCTGTTTCTGGCGACAGCTCTCGGCGTGCCTGTGTCGACAACCCACACCATCACCGGCGCCATTGTCGGCGTCGGCGCCGCGCGGCGCGCATCGGCGGTGCGCTGGAACATCGCCAGTAAAATCGTTGTCGCATGGGTGATCACCATGCCGATGGCGGGGCTGATCGCCGCCGCCTTCTACCTTGCAGCGAGTCTGCTGATATGAAGGCGGATAAATCCGACAAAATCCAAAAAACCAAAAAGAAAGACCGCGCGACGCCGCGTGCGCAATATGGCGCCTTGCCGTGGCGCATGAGCAATGAGGACGGCGTCGAAATCCTGCTCGTCACCTCGCGCGACACGCGTCGCTGGGTGATCCCCAAGGGTTGGCCGATGAAAGGCCGCAAGCCGCATATCGCCGCCGCCATCGAAGCCCGACAGGAAGCCGGCTTGCGCGGCAAGATCGAGAAAAGCCCGATTGGCGCCTATGAATACGAAAAGCGGTTGAAAAACGCGGTCAGCGTGACCTGCAGGGTCGAGGTTTTTCCATTGCTGGCCGAAAAACAGAGCAAAAGCTGGCCGGAAAAAAACCAGCGCGCGGCGCACTGGTTTCCGGCGGCGATCGCCGCCGAGCAGGTCGATGAACCGGCGTTGCGGGAGATCATTCTGGCTTTTGGCGGCGCGCCGAAGGATTAAGCGCCGAGCCGCGCCAATCCAGACGCCAGATCGGCTTTCAGATCCTCAACATCCTCCAGTCCGATGGACAGTCGCAGGGTCGGTCCCTCTGGAGACCAGACCGTCGCCGTGCGGTAGGATGCGCAGTCGAAGGGTAATATGAGACTCTCATACCCGCCCCATGAGAAGCCGATTCCGAAAAGTTCGAGGCCATCAACGAAGGCTGCGACGGCGGTTTTCGAGACTGGCTTGAGCACAATCGAAAAAACCCCCGAGGCGCCGTTGAAATCACGACGCCACAAGGGATGGCCGGGATGATCCGGCAAAGCGGGGTGTAGCACCCGCGAAACTTCCGGCCGCGTTGCGAGCCAGTGCGCAATCTCGAGCGCCGCCTGTTCCTGGGCGCGTAGACGCAAATGCATCGTGCGCAGTCCGCGCAACGCAAGGGCGGCATCGTCCGGTCCGGCGCCGATGGCGAAGGCGTTGAAGGTCGCGCGCAGCTTCTTCGCCCAATGAGCATTGGCCGACACCAGTCCAATCAAAAGATCGGCGTGGCCCGAGAGATATTTGGTGCCAGCTTCGATGGCGAGATCGACGCCGTGGCGATGCGGCGCAAAGAACAGGGGCGTGGCCCAGGTATTATCCAGAATAACGCAGACGCCCTTCTCATGCGCCGCAGCGGCGATGGCGGGGACATCCTGTATCTCCATCGTTTGCGACCCGGGCGACTCCAGCACAATCGCCGTCGTCTCGGGCCGTATGAGTTGCGCGATATCGGCGCCTATGAGCGGGTCGTAATACTGCGTGGTTACGCCAAAGCGTTTAAGAATCGTCTCGCAGAATGTCCGTGTCGGTTGATAGGCGGAGTCGACGACGAGCGCATGCGCGCCGGCGTGGGTCGCGGTCAGCAGCGCAAGATCGATGGCGGCGAGCCCGGAGGGAACCAACACGGTATCGGCTGCGCCAGCGATCTCGCTCCAGGCGCTCTCCAGCGCGCGCGTCGTGGGCGTGCCCTTAGTGCCGTAGGTATAGGGCTGGTCGAGCGTTTCGATGGCCGCGACGGAGGGAAACAGCACAGTCGAGCCGCGGTAGATGGGCGTGTTGACGAAGCCATTATGGGCCGCCGGGTCGCGGCCCGCCAGCGTCACCAGCGTCGCCGGTCGCCTTGAAGCGGCGCTGGCGTCGGGGCGATCCGTCTTTTTGTCGCGCATTGCCGATCTTCTTTCGCCTGCAGTTCTTGCGTCGCCTCTGCGCGGTTCATATTTGCACGTCAACCTCACGCCGATTTGCGCGACTATCTCTCGCCGGAGCGCCAATGAACATCAGACGCTTGATCGTCGCCATGATGATTGTTCTCGTCGGCGCGGCGACCCCTGCGCGTGTAGCGCTGGCGCAGGGAGATTTAGGCCCTACGCTGGGTGAGATCGTCAAGCGGGATCGGCTGAATTGCGGCGTTGTTGAGCAGCCCGGTTTCGCCGAGCCCGACGGCTCGGGCGGCTGGCGGGGTTTCGATGTCGATTTTTGCCGGGCGCTAGCGGCGGCGATTTTTGACGATCCTGACAAAATCACCGTCATCAAATTGCCGGCGCGCGAGCGTCTCGGGCCGCTGCTCGGCGGCTGGGTCGACATTCTGGCCAGTTCCGCGTCATGGACGCTTTCGCGCGACGCCGCCCAGCGCGCGCTTTACGTTGGCGTATCCTTCTTCGACGGGCAGGGGTTCATGGTTCGGCGGAGCCGCTCTTTCGCTTCGGCGAAGGATCTGTCCGGCGTCAGCGTCTGCGTGCAGAGCGCGAGCCCTCAGGAGCTGGCGCTGGCCGATCATTTCCAAAATCGCAAGGCGACTTTCGAGATCCGCGGCTTCCCGACCGAGGAAGCGGCGGCGTCTGCATACGCCGCTGGCCAGTGCGACGCCCTGAGCGACGATACGGCGCGGCTCTACGCGACCCGAAAAGAACTGGCCCAACCCATCGAACACGACATCCTTACGGGACTGATCACCAAGGCGCCCAGAGGGCCGGTGGTGCGCCGGGGCGACGACCATTGGTACGCGCTGGTGCGCTGGACGCTGCATGCGATGATCGACGCTGAGGAGTTGGGCGTCTCGAAAGCTGGCGTTGATGAAGCTCTGACCTCTCAGAACGCCGCCATTCGCCGGTTGCTCGGAGTCGAGGGCGACTTCGGCGCCGGTCTCGGGCTACACGCCGACTGGGTTTATCGCGTAATCAAACATGTCGGCAATTACGAGGACGTCTTCGACAAAAATCTCGGTCCCGCCAGCGCGCTCGGCATGGATAGACGCCTGAACATGCTCTGGTCCAAGGGCGGTTTGCTTTATGCGCCGTCGGTAAGATGACGCCGGCGCATCGCGATTAACAGACGATTATCTATCTTCCTTAACGGAATAAACGTCTTGCCGAGAGGCTTTGATTGCGTGAGTGACGCCGACCTGCGTAACGTCAGCGGCAACTCAGGCAGGGCGACATGTGCAATAAATGTTTTGATACCGCCGTTGTCGTCGACGACGACAGGCATTTTCTCGAAAGCGTCGGCCTCATGCTGAGGCGGATTGGCTTTCGCGACATCAAGCTCTTCGTCGACGCCTACGATGCGCTGGACTGGCTGGAAGAGGGCAATTCCAATCTCATCGTCAGCGATCTCGACATGCCGCTGATGAACGGATGCGAGTTTCTTCAGGAAGTGCGCGCCAAGTCGACCACCATCGATACGCCCTTCATTCTCAATACCGGGAATCTCACGCCGGAGTATCGTCAGGCTGCGATCACTTCAGGCGCGAGCGAATATTTGTTCAAGCCCTACAAGCTGGAAGAATTGAAGGAGAAGGTTCTGGCGATCGTCGATTGCGTCGAGCCGATTCAGGAAGCGCAGGCGCAGACGGCGTGACATTTGCAACACGCGAGTCTCGCCGGATGACGTCGGGTCACGAGACCTGAACGCCCACGCGTCGCCACCAGCCGAGCAACGACTCGATTTCGGGCGCGACATCTTCGGCGAGCGGGCCGGCGAACGCTCGCCATTCGTCCCTGAAATGGGGCGACACCGCCGCGACCACGGGTATGCGCGCGCTCATCGCGGCGCGAAAACCGTCGCACAGGCCGCCCCGCCCGGCTTCCTGCTTGGCGAATTTGCTGATCACGATTAATCCGGCCCCGTTGCGCGCCGCGCGCTCTACCGCCGCGCAGGCGAGGGCAAGTTCAGAACTGTCGAGATTGCAGGCGACCGAACCGGGACCAAGATCCTGGGAAATCGGATAATCTGCGCCTGACTGAACATCGCGCAGCACGATACGCCCGCGCCCGGAGCCCTCGTCGCGAGTTTGGGTGACGCCGCCAACCCTGACGCCTTCGTCGACCAGACGTCGCGCGAAGCGACGCATGAGGTCCTGCACATGGAGGCTATCCTGCGCCGGCAGGGCGGCGATTGGCGTTGGGCGCGGGAGCGCAGCGGAGAGGAGCGTCGTCATCTGGAGGCGTCCTTGTTGATGCTCGCCAGCGGCCCTTGTTTTGCCGTCGTTTGCTGACGATTTAATATAACAGCTTTAACAAACCGCGTGAAACGCCGTGAGCGACGAACAGGGAAAAGTAACGACGCCGCGTCGGCAGTCGACTGGCGCCGTCGACGCCTTTCTAGAAAAGGCGCAAGCGCTCGACCCGGCCCATGGTTGCGGGAGACTGATCTTTGCTCTCGACGCCACAATGAGTCGTCAGCCGACCTGGGACCTTGCCCAGTCGATCCAGGGTGAAATGTTTCGCGCGACGGCAGGGCAGGGCGGACTTGAGGTGCAACTTGTCTATTTCCGGGGGTTCGACGAGTGTCGCGCCTCGCGTTTCGTCAATGGCGGCGAGGGCCTTGCCCGGTTGATGGCCGGCATATCCTGTCAGGGCGGCAAGACCCAGATTGGCCGCGTTCTCAATCACGCCCGTGACGAGGCGCGCGCTGCGCCGGTCGGCGCCTTGGTTTATATTGGCGATGCAATGGAAGAGAATGTTGATTCTCTTGCCAGTACTGCTGGGGAACTGGGTCTGCTCGGCGTAAAATCCTTCCTGTTTCAGGAAGGCGCCGACCCCGCCGCCACCGCCGCATTCCGCGAGGTCGCGCGTCTTACCGGCGGGGCGCATGCGGTTTTCGACGCCTCGGCGCCGCACCGGCTCAAGGAATTGCTCTCCGCCGTCGCCGCCTATGCGGCAGGCGGCTTGTCGGCGTTGGAAAAACGCGCGAAATCTGGCGAAGACGCCGCGCGTCTCCTGCTGGCGCAGATTGGAGCGCCCTGAACATGCCGATCCTGATGGGTATTCTTGCTCTGGCGCTCGCCTTCATGATGTTGAAGGCCTACGTCAAGGCCCCGCCGGCCCTCCTCGCCCGACTTGTCCGATACGGCGGCGGATTCGCCGCGTTATTTCTGGGCGGGCTTATGCTGTTGCGGGGACGTATCGACATAGGTCTTGCGCTGGGCTGTTTCGGCGCCTGGCTTCTGCGCGGGGTCGTCGCGCCATCGGGAACGCGATCCGCCGGCGCCGGCGGGGCAGGGATGTCGCGGGTTCGTTCGGCGATGATCGAGATGGAGCTGGATCACGCCACTGGCGCCATGAGCGGCGTCATTCTGGCTGGCGTTGACGAGGGCAAGACGCTCGCCAGTCTCTCGCGCAGCGCATTATTCGAGCTTTATGAAATTTGCCTCGAAGAAGATCCCGACGGCGCGCGATTGCTAGAGGCGTATCTGGATCGCCGCTTTGCCGGATGGCGCGCGGCAGGAGATTTTCACGACGACGCGCGGCGCGCTCAAGCGGGAGAGACGGTCGGTCGTCGACGCGCTGCGGCGATGTCGGAGGATGAAGCCTATGAAATTCTCGGGTTGAAAAAGGGCGCTGGCGCCGCCGATATCGCGCGGGCGCATCGTGACCTGATGAAGAAGTTTCATCCAGACCTTGGCGGGGCGACCGATCTCGCGGCGCGGGTCAATGAGGCCAAGGATGTTCTTCTGCGCCGGCGACAGTGAGCCCGTGCGCTTTTCGGAGGCATGATCCCAGATCGCGGACATTGTCTTTCGATACCTCTATCAATTCTTTGTTGTGAAGCAGGCGAAGCCGGAGCGCTTCAGGGCCTTGCAGGTTGACTCGGCGCTTTGCTCTTCGAGTCCGGCGAAACGGGCGCGATAGAGCGTTTCATTGCCTTTTTGCACTTTCTCCGTGAACGCCCTGGCGGTTGTCGGGAAACCCTGAAGTTGCGCGCGCGCGCGGGCCAGCAGAAGATTGGCTTTCTCCGGATTCTCTGCGGCGCCGATCTGGATCATCCAGCCTGCGCGCGCCGGGCGCGCGGCGGGCGCAGACGCCGCACTTGTCGCTCGGAGAGCGGATGGGGTTGTCGCATTGGCGAGAGTAGCGTCGCGCGATTTCATCACGCGGCTGGTCGTTGATCCATCGACGAGGGCCGCCTGCATTTTGCCCGCAGGGATTTTCTTCCTGTCGGCGAGGTTCTGGGCAACCTGTTTCTGGATCAGTCCGGGCACGAAAGCCGGACGAACGATTGTCGCCGTCTTGTCGCCGGTCGTCTTGAACAGCGGAGCCGGTTTGTTGTCGTTATGAGCAAGTTTCTCGATCTTGACCGCTTTGTCGGTTTTCTCGATCGCGACGACGACGGCCTTGCCGCGCGACGGGGCCGCCGGCGGCAGGCTGGCGAGCGGCTCTGGATCAATATCCGGCGCGTAGGCGTTTCGGCGCTCGATGACGGCGGGCTCTGAGCGCGTTTCGTCGATGGCGTTCTCAGGCTGTGGCTCGGCGGCGCGGGGCGTGACGACCTGAGCCACGCGCTCCATGGCGCGACCGAGACTTGACGGCAAATAGGAGTCTGAGGCCGCCGTGACGATGTCCTCCGCCGGGGAGTTTTCCGTGATCGCCGACGCTGTTCGGACATTCGCGCCGTCATTGATGTTTTGCTCGATCAGATCGGCCATGATCCGATCGCGTGCGCCGGCGGTGACGCCGCCCATGACAACGGCGACGATATGATGGTGATCGCGGCGTACGGAGGTCAGCAGATTGAAGCCCGAGGCGCGCGTGTAGCCGGTCTTGATGCCGTCCATGCCTTCGACCCGGCCAAGCAAATGATTATGATTGGGATGCAGGGCGCCGTTGTAGGCGAAAACATGCGTTGAGAAGTAACGATAATAACGCGGGTAGCGATCCTGTATGGCTCGCCCCAATACGGCGAGATCATGCGCCGTGGTGACCTGCGCCGGGTCCGGCAGACCGGAGGCGTTTTCGTAATGCGTTCGGCTCATTCCGAGCGCCTGGGCTTTGCGTGTCATCATACGGGCGAAATTTTCTTCGGTCCCGCCGATGTTTTCGGCGACCGCGCAGGCGATGTCGTTAGCTGATTTGGTCACCAGCGCCTTGATGGCGTTTTCGACGCTGATGGTCTCTCCGGGAGCCAGCCCAAGTTTTGAGGGAGCCTGTGCCGCTGCGCGCGCGGAAATCATCAGCGGCGTGTCAAGACGCATCCGACCCTTTTCGAGTTGTTCGAAAAGAAGATAGAGAGTCATGACCTTTGTGACCGACGCGGGGTGACGCAAATCATTTTCGTTGCGCGCATACAAGGTTCGGCCACTGTTGGCGTCGACAACGATCGCCGCAAATCCGCGATGTTCGCCGATGATCCGATCGCCGCTGCTGCGCGCAACGCTGCGATAATGAGCAAATCGATGATGATAGGCGTGATGACGCACGTGATGACGATGGCGTCGGGCCTCTGCTGGTATCGCCGTGATAGCGATGCAGCCCATGACGGCTGCGAGGATTGCCGCCAGTGCGCGCGGTTGCGCAAGGCGGTCCAGGAGACCCGGTTTAGTCATTGATACGCACCCTGAATGCTGCGACAGCGAATACGCGCCGTCGCGAAATCGTCACAGCCGATTACGCTAAAAGACCCGGGTTACTCCGAGGTTAAATATTGGAAATTTTGATTATGGTGCGCCGCAACATTTTTTCTTGACAAGATTTGTGCGGTGCATATATTTTCACTATCGGCATCCAGGATCAGGCTCGCGGAGATTCCCTTCGCAGAAGCGACCCGAGATAACAAAGGAGATGAAGATGGCTGGTTTCGATAAAGCGCAGAATTTCGGCAAGGATCAGTTCGAGGCCCTGACGGCGTCGTCCGCTGCGGTCACCAAGGGATGGCAGAGCATCGCCGCCGAGACGTCGGATTACACCAAGAAATCCTTCGAGAAGAGCCGCGAACTCGCTGAAAAGCTGATCACGGTCAAGAAGGTGGACGAAGCGGTCCATCTGCAGGCAGAATTCGCCAAGAGCGCCTATGAGGATTTCGTCGCCGGAGCTACGAAGATCGGCGAGCTTTACTCGGCGATGGCCAAGGACGCCTTCAAGCCCTTCGAGGCCGCCGCGCGCAAGCTGACCCCGGCGGAGTAAATCCCGGTCGTCCTCCCCGCGACATCGGGTCACAAAGCCCGGCAGGACATGTCCTGCCGGGTTTTTTAATCGGGTTTTGAGCAGTCCACGGCTCGATGTTACGCGACGCTTGTGGACGGAGGCCGATCCGCCGTTCCGCCAACTGGCGCGACTCGGCTACACTGGATCATGGCTAACAACGACGCCGGTTTCGTTCATCTGCATGTCCACACCGCCTTCTCCCTGCGAGAAGGCGCGCTGGCTCTGGGCAAGCTGATCGATCTCGCCGTTCGCGACGGGCAACCTGCGCTAGCCGTCACCGACACCAACAACCTCTTTGCGGCGTTGGAGTTCTCTGAAAAGGCCGCCAAAGCTGGCGTGCAGCCGATACCCGGTATTCAGCTCTGCGTCGATTTCGCAGATGCGGAATCGAGCGCCGCGACCGCGCGTGACGAGCGTTTCGGCAACCTCGTTTTGCTCGCCAAATCCGAGATTGGCTATCGCAATCTCATGCTTTTGGCCTCGCGCGCCTATCTGGAGACGCCGCCAGGCGAAGCGCCGCAAATCTCACTGGGCCACCTGGCGGAGACTTCGGCGGGGTTGATCGCCCTCACCGGCGGTCCAGACGGCGGTCTCGATCGGGCCATAGCCGCCGGTCAGATTGAACGCGCGCGGGCGCGTCTGGCGGCGATCGAGCCAATGTTCGACGGCCGGCTCTATGTCGAGTTGCAACGCCACAAATTACCGCAGGAACGGGACGTCGAGCCCTATTTGCTCGATCTCGCATACCGCCGCGGCTTGCCGCTGGTGGCGACCAACGAGCCCTATTTCGCCTCGCTTGGCGATTTCGAGGCGCATGACGCGCTGCTTTGCATCGCCGAGGGCGCTGTGACGGGCATGGCCGAGCGTCGTCGGGTCTCGCCCGAACATTATTTTAAGACCCGCGATCAGATGCGCGATCTCTTCGTCGATCTGCCGGAGGCGACGGCGCATACGATCGAAATCGCCAGGCGTTGCAGTTACCGGCCGCAGACCCGCAAGCCGATCATGCCGCGTTTTATCCAAAGCTCGCCAGACGCGCGCTCGCTCGACGAGGTCGAAGCCGCTGAATTGCGACGTCAATCGCTTGAGGGGCTTGAAGCGCGGCTCGCCGCCCATGGTCCGGCGGAAGGACGCGCGCGCGAAGACTATTTCGAGCGGCTGGACTTCGAATTGGGCGTTATCGAGAAGATGCGCTTTCCGGGCTATTTTCTGATCGTTTCCGACTTCATCAAATACGCCAAGTCGCAAGGCATTCCTGTCGGGCCGGGACGCGGCTCCGGCGCCGGCTCGCTGGTCGCCTGGGCGCTGACCATCACCGATCTCGATCCGGTGCGCTTTGGCCTTTTTTTCGAGCGCTTCCTCAATCCCGAACGTAACTCGATGCCGGATTTCGACATCGACTTCTGCCAGACCCGGCGCGGCGAGGTGATCGATTATGTGCGCGCGCGATACGGCGCCGATCGGGTCGCTCAGATCATCACCTTCGGCTCCTTTCTGGCGCGCGGCGTCTTGCGGAGCGTTGGCCGCGTGCTGGAGATGCCGCTCGGGCAGGTCGACAAGCTGGCGAAGCTGGTGCCGCAAAATCCCGCCAAGCCGGTGACGCTGGCCGAAGCGCTGGCCAGCGAACAGAAATTGCGCGATGCGGTGAAGGAAGAGGAGCGTGTCGCGCGTCTGTTCAGGATCGCAGGCGCGCTGGAGGGTCTTTATTCCAACGCCTCCACCCACGCCGCCGGCATTGTTATCGGCGACCGGCCGCTACATGAGGTGACGCCGCTTTATCGCGACCCAAAATCCGACATGCCGGCGACCCAGTTTAATATGAAATGGGTCGAGCCGGCCGGGCTCATTAAATTCGACTTCCTTGGGCTCAAAACCCTCACGGTTCTTGCTATGGCGAGCGACCTCGTTCGGCGCCGCGTTCCCGAGTTCGACCTTGATCGCGCCCCGCTCGACGATCCCGAGACCTACGCCATGTTGGGACGCGGCGAGACCGTCGGCGTGTTCCAGCTCGAAAGCGCCGGCATGCGCAAGGCGCTTGTAGAGATGCACGCCGACCGCTTCGAAGACATTATCGCGCTGGTTGCGCTCTATCGCCCCGGTCCGATGGCGAACATCCCGACCTATTGCGCCGTGAAACTCGGCGACGAGGAGCCGGATTACATTCATCCCGCCATTGAGCCGATCCTCAAGGAGACCTTCGGCGTCATCATCTATCAGGAACAGGTGATGCAGATCGCGCAGGTTTTGTCGGGCTATTCGCTGGGCGAGGCCGATAATCTTCGTCGCGCCATGGGCAAGAAGATCAAATCCGAGATGGACGCCCAGCGCGACCGATTTGTCTCAGGCGCTGTTGAACGCGGGCTGACAAACCAAATGGCGAACGAGATCTTCGATCTGCTCGCAAAGTTCGCCGACTATGGCTTCAATAAGAGCCACGCCGCCGCCTATGCGTTGATCGCCTATCAGACCGCATGGTTCAAGGCGCATTACCCGGCGGAGTTTCTGGCCGCCTCGATGACCTTCGACAAAAGCCAGACCGACAAGCTTGCGGAATTTCGCGATGAGGCGGGGCGACTGGGCATCGTGGTGGAGCCGCCGTCAATCCGGCGCTCCGGCGCCGATTTCGACGTGTCGCCGGGAGCCGACGGCAAGCTCGCCATCCGTTATGCGCTCTCCGCGATCAAGGGCGTCGGCGAAGGGCAGGCGGAGTCGATCGTGCGTTCGCGCGGCGATCTGCCTTTTCGCAACCTCTCGGACTTCGCCCGGCGCCTCAATCCCCGCGAGGTCAACAAGAAGGTTCTGGAAAACCTCGCGGCCTGCGGCGCTTTCGACGAACTGGAGGGCAATCGTGCGGCGGCCTTCGCGGCCATAGAGCCGATCCTCGCCGCCGCCAATCGCCATACCCATGATCGCAACGCCGGACAGAACGCGCTTTTCGGCGCCCATGGAGCCGATGCGGACGATCTCGCCGATCTGCCATTGCCGAAAACGCAGCCATGGCCGGTCGCCGAAACCCTCCGGCGCGAATATGAGGCGGCGGGATTTTTCCTCTCCGGCCATCCGCTCGACGCCTACGCCGCCCTGCTCGACAAATTGCGCGTATCGCGCTGGGCGAAATTCGTCGCCGACGTCAAGCGGGGCGCGACCGCCGGCAGACTCGCCGCCGTGGTGCTCGACCGCGCCGAGCGGCGAACCAAATCCGGCTCGAAAATGGGCATTGTCCAGCTCTCTGACACAACAGGCCAATATGAGGCCATCATGTTTCAGGAGGCGCTCAACCAGTTTCGCGACGACCTCGAAAAGGGGGCGGCGGTGCTGGTGACGCTCTCCGCCTCGATTGAGGGCGAAGACGTGCGCGCGCGTATCGTCTCGGTCGAGCCGCTCGAACAGGCGGCCGCCCGCGCCAGGAAAGGACTGCGCATCGTGCTGCGCGATCCCGAACCTGTCGCCCGCATCAAGGGTCGCCTGACAGGACGCGGAGAGGGCGAGGTGTCGATCCTGTTCAAACGGGACAGGGCTCCCGAGGAAATTGAAATTCGCTTGCCCGGGGGCTTTGCCGTGACGGCCGCGACAGCGAGCGCGCTGCGCGAAATCCCCGGCGTGCTGGAGGTCGAATATCTCTGAGAGAGTTCGCTCAAGGAATTAAGTTTAAATTATAATACACTGAATTTAAATTGAAAACTTATTCATCTTCTACTTTAGAAAGAAGCGCCTTCAGTCCTCTTTTACCTTTATTCCCATTCTCTCGCCCATTCTCTCGCCGCCCCATCTGTGTTGCGCAGCATGATCTCGATGGACAGCAATTCATGGCTTTGAGGCCTCGCCTGCGTCCTCGGCAATGCTTATGATGAACCTGAAAGCGGGAAGACAATTGCCTGTCATCGACCTCCTCAACGACGATCCCCGAAAACGGACCGGCGCGGCGCGGCACCCGGAGAAGGCGTCGCGGCCCGAGCAGCCGGCCCTGACCAAGCCGCCCTGGTTGCGGGTCAAGGCGCCCGGTTCGGCGCTCTGGCGGGAGACCAGCGCGCTGCTCTCCGGGGTCGGGCTGACGACCGTCTGTCAGGAAGCGGCCTGCCCGAATATAGGCTCCTGTTGGGAGCAGAAGCACGCCAGCTTCATGATCATGGGCGATGTCTGCACGCGCGCCTGCGGCTTTTGCAATGTCGCCACGGGCCAGCCGAGGCCGCTCGATCCCTCCGAGCCGGGCAGGGTGGCGCAGGCGACCCGGGCTCTCGGTCTGTCGCATGTTGTCGTGACCTCAGTTGATCGCGACGATCTCCCTGACGGCGGCGCCAATCATTTCGCCGAGACGATCAGAGCCATCCAGGAGGCCTGTCCGCAGACCAGCATCGAAATTCTCACCCCGGATTTTTTAAAAAAACCCGGTGCGCTGGAAACGGTGATCGCGGCCGGTCCTGATGTTTTTAATCATAATCTGGAAACCGTTCCGTCGCTGTATGTCACTGTGCGCCCCGGCGCGCGTTATTTCCATTCACTGCGGCTCTTGCAGCGGGGGAAGGAGCTAAAGCCGGATATTTTCACCAAATCCGGCCTGATGCTCGGGCTTGGCGAGACCCGCAACGAGGTGATGCAGGTGATGGATGATCTGCGCGTGGCGGGCGTGGATTTTCTGACCCTCGGACAATATCTCGCGCCGACGCGCCGGCATCATCCCGTTGAAAGGTTTGCGCCGCCGGAGGAATTCGACGCCTGGCGCGAAATGGCCCTTGCGAAGGGGTTCGCCTATGTCGCCGCCTCTCCCCTGACCCGTTCTTCGCATCACGCCGGCGAAGACTACTTGAGATTGAAGTCTCTGAGGGCGAGTCGCCGGCCGGCCGGCGACGTCTGAAACGCGCGTCATAAAAAACACTGCCCGGAAATTAACCATTCCTCGTCAAAAGCCCGCCCGCAGTCGGACGCCGTAATTCATTGTATTTTAGAGTGAATACGAATTTTTTCGTAAATCCGGCTGCATTGAGGATGAAATTTTTTTAACTAAAGCTGCGCCATTGCTTGAAACAACTTGGGCTTGAGCATATAAAGTAGACATTCGCCAAGGGCGCTGTTGCTCATGGCAATGGAGGAGGAACGAGAATGCTTACATTACTTCGCAAATTCCGTCGCGATCAGTCCGGCGCCACTGCCATCGAATATGCGCTGATCGTCGCCTTGATCAGCGTGGTTGCTCTCACAGCGTATTCAACCATTGGTACCAATTTGACCACCAAGATGAATGCTGTCGGTGATAAACTTAAATAACCAGGCGGTCAGACAAGACCTTGCGCTGGACTGTTGTTAACAAATTCAAAGCGCGAGCAAGGCTCGCGCTTTTTTTACATAAATCTGGATCAATTCATTGATTTTATAAAAAAATATGAATTAATCGCAAAATTGTTTCCACCGATGTGAACTTATGACAATCAGAAACATAATCATTGATTGAGCCGCTTTGGCAGGGGCATAATATGAAAGGTTAATGTCGCAGGGGTGATTGACCCCGACGCTTCGCAAGGAACGGGAATGATCACCTTACTGCGTAATTTCCGTAGAGACTTTTCTGGCGCCACGTCGATCGAATACGCGCTGATCGCGAGTATTATCACCATTGGCACCCTGGTGGCATATAATACCATTGGAGCCAATGTAGACGCAAAGATGCAGACCGCCGTCTCTGCATTCAAATAGAGCAGGTTAAATAAGGCAGCGGCTCTAATCCAGTGTCTTGTAGAGAGCTCCCTCGCCGAACCGATTTCCACTTTGGCGGAAAGAGCTTTGACTTGGGTTCAAACAAAAACGGCTTCGATTTGCGGGAGCCGTTGAAAAAGTGGCGCGGGCTTAACCCGCGCCCGTTTGATCAGGCCAGGGTCTTGTCGACTTCCGCCAGCGTGGCGCGTTCTGCGTCGCTGACCTTGACGCCGCCGAAGCCCAGAAATCCGCCCTCGGTGCCAGCCTCGGCGACCAGTTTGGCCATCTGTTTCAGCCAGTCCTTGAACGGCCCGGCCTCGTTCGGCGCCTTGGCGGCGAGGATTTTCGACGTGCCGGCGAGTTCGTTGAGGGCCCGGGTCTTGAGCTCCTCAAGCTTGGCGCCCTGCGCCAGCGCGCGGACGCCCTCGCGCGCCGCCGTGCGTCCCTCGGGGGTGAGGAGATCCTCGACCACCGCCTTGATCAACTCATCCGCGCCAGGATCGGCCTTGGCCGCAGCCAGGGCTTTTGCGCTCGCCATGCCTTCCTGAAGCGTGCCTATGAAGCTGCTGGGATCGCCGGCGCTGACCGCAAAACCCGCCAGCAGCGGCGCCTCAAGCAGTTTTTTCCATTCTTCATTCGTGAAATTCGATTTGTTCGCCATAAAACTATCTCCCATGCGGGCCTGCGCCCTTTGTGAACGCACTCGTCTATGTAACGCAGGGCGGCGGATAGCCAGCGCCGTTTTACGCAAAACGGGACCAAAACCCGATCTTGGTGGCCGGGGGCGGGGGGGAATTGCGGTCGCTTCCGGGCGTCGGGAAAAAAGTCTAGAAACGGTCGTCATGAAGAAGTTTCGCACTAGGCGCCACGTTGCCCATAGCGCCGCCGACATGTTCGCCCTGGTCCGCGACGTCGAGAGCTACCCGAAATTCGTGCCGCTCTGCGAAGGTCTGCGGGTGCGCCGTCGCAGCGAGTCGGCGCCTGGGGTGGAGACGCTGACTGCGGAGATGCAGGTCGGGTTCAGGGCGATTTGCGAGAAATACACCAGCAAGGTGGTCTGTGACGCCAATCGCCTCGACATTCACGTCACCCATATCGATGGGCCGTTCCGGGTGCTCGACAATCGCTGGCGCTTCATCGACGAAGCGCCGGGGCCGGACAACCGGCCGCGCTCGATCGTTGATTTCGCCATTGAATACGAGTTCAAAAGCTTTGCGCTGGGGCTTGTGATGGGGGCGATGTTCGACAAGGCGGTCCAAAGCTACGCCGACGCCTTCGCCAAACGCGCGGACGTGGTCTATGGCCGGCGTTAAAGTCTATGGCCGGCGTTGAGCCGCCGCCGCGACGCCCGCCCGCAACATCGCCAGCGCCTCCAGCACCGCGCCCGCGCGAATATCGGCGCGGGAGAGGGGGCCAAAACGCCGCTCGCTCAGCACGATCTCGCCATCTCGCCGGGCGCAGGCGAAATGCGCCAGCCCGACCGGCTTTTCCGCCGACCCGCCGCCGGGGCCGGCGATTCCGGTGATCGCCACCGCCAGATCGGCGCGCGAATTGGCGAGGGCGCCCAGCGCCATTTCTCGCACCGTCTGCGCGCTGACAGCGCCATGCTGAGCGAGCGTTTCGGGCGCAACACCCAGCAGGTCGACCTTCGAGTCGTTGGAGTAGGTGACAAAGCCGCGCTCGAAGACCGCCGAGGCGCCGGCAATGTCCGTGAGCGCTGCGGCGACCAGTCCGCCGGTGCAGGATTCGGCGCAGGTCAGGCGCAATCCCTTGTTGCTCGCCAGCGCGACCAGCTCTTCAGCCTTTACGTAAACCATATTATGCATAGCATAAATCTCAATCGCTGATTGGCTTTCCGCGCAACGCCTTGATGTCGCCGCGCTGTTTCTTGCCATCAAGCCGACGCAGTTTCGAACCCTTCGTCGGTTTGGTCTTGATGCGCGGCGGCGGCGGCGGCGCGGCGGCCTGACGGATCAGGTCGATCAACCGCTCCAGCGCGTCGGCGCGATTGCGCTCCCGGGTGCGGTGGCGTTGGGCTTCGATGATCAACTCGCCCTCGCGCGTCAGACGCGCGCCGGCCAGCCGCATCAGCCGCGCCCGCACCGGCTCGGGGAGGCTGGGCGAATGCGCGGCGTCGAAACGCAGCCGCACGGCGGTTTCGACCTTGTTGACGTTTTGTCCCCCGGGTCCAGAGGCGCGCATGAACTCCTCCGAGATTTCCGTTTCCGCCAGCGCGATTCCCGGGGTCACGCGGATCATTGCAAAGGGTCTCCGGCGGCGCGCATTTTCCGGAGCCGCTAGAAGTCTTGGGCTGGCAGGCGCACGGTGGCGATGGCCAGCGCCGCGATCCCCTCGCGGCGACCGGTGAAGCCAAGTTTTTCTGTCGTCGTCGCTTTGATGGCGATGCGGTTCGTCTCGACACCCATGATCCGGGCGAGGCTTTCGCGAATGGCGTCGCGATGCGGGCCAACCTTGGGCGCCTCGCAGATCACCGTCGCGTCGATATGGGCGATGACGCCGCCGCGTACGCGCGTCAGTTTGCAGGCGTGATCCAGAAAGATTGACGACGCCGCGCCTTTCCATTGCGGGTCGGAGGGCGGGAAATGGGCGCCGATGTCGCCCTCGGCGATGGCGCCGAGCACAGCGTCCGTAATGGCGTGCATCAAAACGTCGGCGTCTGAATGGCCGGCGAGCTTATGAGTGTGCGGAATCGCGACGCCGCCCAGCCAGATGTGATCGCCCGCGTCGAAGGCGTGAACGTCATAACCTTGCCCGGTGCGGACATCGGGCAGGGCGGCGAGGGATATTTTTCCGATCTGCTCCATGGCGCGGGCGAAATCCTCAGGGGTCGTCAGTTTGAAATTGATCGGGTCGCCGTCAAAAATATAAACCGTATGGCCCGCCGCCTCGGCGATCATGGCGTCGTCGGTGAACGCGCGGGAATCGTCGTCGGCGGCCGCGCGATGCGCGTCGCGGATCAGTTTAAAGTTGAAGGCCTGCGGCGTTTGCACCGCCCGCAGCCGCGCGCGATCCGGCGTCGCCGTCACCGCTCCCCGTGCGTCGATTTCCTTCACCGTGTCGTTAAGCGGCACGCCGGGCGCGGCGGCGCCATGGTCGCGCGCCGCGGCGACGGCCCGAGCGATCAGCGCCGCATCGACAAAGGGACGCGCAGCATCATGGATCAGCACGATTTCCGGAGAGCCGATACGGGCGATCGCCTCCAGTCCATTGCGCACGCTCTCCTGCCGCGTGGCGCCGCCGAATACGGGCGGGGCGATTCGCGCGCGGTTTTCCGGGGGGAGTTCGGCAAGGCTCCGGGCGTAGAGCGCTGCATCGTCGGGATGGATGACAACCGTCAGGCCGGCTTCCGGCGCCGCGGCGTCGAGATTGGTTAAGGTGCGCGCCAGCAAGGTGGAGCCGCCCAGTCGGCGATATTGCTTGGGCAGGCCCTCGCCGGCGCGCGCGCCGCGGCCGCCGGCGACGACGAGGAGAGCGACAGACGGGGTGGCGTTCATGCGTCTCGTTTGACCCGTCTGGCCTGAGAGGTCAACGGCTTCTCTCGACCGGAAACGCCGGGGCTTTGTTCAGGGTCTGGCGTCAAGCGTACCACTCAACCCTGTGACGACACATCTTTATGTTGCCAGAACCGGAATGATTGCTTATAATGAAGGCAATATGACAGGCGCACAAAATTTAATCAGAAGTTGGCGTCCCTCCTTCAGCATCGGCGCGGCGCGGCTTTTCGGCCGCGCTTTCCTGGCGCCCATGGCCGGCGTTACCGATTACGCCATGCGCCGGATCGCCGAGCGTCACGGCGCCAGCGCGACCGTAAGCGAAATGATCGCTGGCGCCGGCGTTCTGCGTGGCGATAGCGAGACGGTCCGCCGTCTGCGGATCAGCTCCGTCGGGGTTGAGGCAAGGGCTCCGCGCGTGATCCAGATCGCGGCGCGCGACGCTGAAGGGGTCGTCGCCGCCGCGCGCTGCGCCGAGGCCGCCGGGGCCGATTGGGTCGATCTCAATATGGGTTGCCCCTGCAAGCGCGTCACAGGCGGTCTCGCCGGCGCGGCTTTGATGCGCGATCTCGACCAGGCGGTTCGGCTGATCGCGGCCGCTCGCGCCGCCGTAACGATTCCGGTGACGGTCAAAATGCGGCTGGGCTGGGATGATGCGTCGCGTAACGCCCCCGAGCTTGCGCGCCGCGCCGAGGCAGAAGGCGTAGCCTTGCTGACTGTGCATGGACGCACCCGCCAACAGTTTTATTCAGGCCGCGCCGATTGGGCGGCGATCGCCGAGGTTGTGTCGTCGGTGCGCATTCCGGTTGTCGCCAACGGCGATTGCGCCTCGCCGGCCGACGCCCGTGAAATGCTGCGAGTCTCCGGCGCCGACGCCGTGATGATCGGTCGCGCCGCGCAGGGACGACCGTGGCTTGTCGGCGATATTGTCCATTACCTCGACACCGGCGTTGTCCGGCCGCCGCCGGACATGGCCTCGCGCCTGGCGATATCGCGAGAACATCTCGACGGGCTACTGACGCTGATGGGCGTCGACGCAGGTCTGCGCCACGCCCGCAAGCATCTCGCCGCCTATGTCGATCATGCCGTGCAGGACGGCCTGTCGTTGGACGCCGACCTGCGGCGCGCGCTTGTCACCACGGCGGATCACTCGACGGCGTTTCATCTGATCGAACGCATTTTCACCTCCCCAGTAGCCGAGGCCGCCGCATGAGTTCCGCCCTGACGCGTCTCGAACCCGCCCGTCGTCCGCCGCCCGACGCGCGTCTGCTTCAAAGCATTCTCGACACACTGCCGACAGCCATTCTGATTGTCGGAAGCGAAAACCTCATCGCCGACGCCAACGCCGTCGCCGAAGTGTTTTTCGACATTGGCCGACAGCTCATGATTGGTCAGAAAATCGACCGTTTGCTGCCCTTTGGCTCGCCATTGTTGGGATTGATCGCCCAGGTTCATGCGCGCGGCTCGACAATCAACGAATACGGTCTCGATCTCGGACGGCCGGGGCAGGACGCCGATCGTCGCGTCGACGTCCATTGCGCGCCTTTGCCGGACAGCGGCGAGGGTGTCCTGATCGTGCTTCAGGAGCGTACAATTGCCGATAAAATAGACAGGCAATTACGTCACCGCAAAGCAGTGCGCTCGGTCTCCGGCCTTGCGTCGATGCTTGCGCATGAAATCAAGAACCCGCTGTCGGGCATTCGCGGCGCTGCGCAACTGCTTGAGAGCGGGCTCGACGACGCCGACCGGGCGTTGACCCGATTGATTTGCGAGGAAACTGACCGCATCGTCCGGCTTGTCGACCGCATGGAGGTTTTCTCCGACGCCCGACCATTATGGCGGGAGAAGATCAACATTCACGCCGTCCTCGATCATGTTAAGCGGGTGGCGCAAAGCGGGTTCGCCCGTCATATTCGTTTTGTCGAGGATTACGATCCCTCCTTGCCGCCGGTCGCCGCCAATCGCGATCAACTGGTGCAGGCGATCCTTAACCTCGTCAAAAACGCCGCAGAGGCGATCGGCGACGCCGTCGACGGCGAAATCACGCTCAAGACAGCCTTCCGGCCGGGAGTCAGTTTCCGCACCCTCGGCGATCGAAACACTGTTGGCCTGCCGCTTGAGGTGTGCGTGCGGGACAATGGTCCCGGCGTGCCCGAGGATATGGCTGCTCATTTGTTCGAACCCTTCGTCACGACAAAGTCATCCGGAACTGGCCTGGGTCTTGCATTGGTGGCGAAGATCATCAACGACCACGGCGGGGTGATCGAATGCGACTCATTGCCCAGACGGACCGCATTCCGGATTCTCATGCCTATGTATCGGGAGGATGTTTCGCCTAAATCAAGCATCGACGAACCCGCCTCTGCCGATGAACGCACCCCAAAATCTTCCATGTCGACGGGCGTGAAAGAAGGCGAGACCCGGAGAGCGCAAAAATGAATCGTGGTGAAATTCTGGTTGCAGACGATGACGCTGCGATTCGAACCGTGGTCGCCCAAGCGCTGTCGCGCGCCGGTTACGAAGTGCGCACGACCGGCACAGCGGCCACTCTGTGGAGATGGGTGCAGTCCGGGGAAGGCGATCTTGTCGTCACTGACGTCGTGATGCCTGACGAGAACGCTTTCGAACTCCTGCCGCGCATCAAGAAACTTCGGCCCGAACTGCCGATCATCGTCATGAGCGCGCAAAACACCTTCATGACGGCGATCCGCGCCTCCGAGCGCGGGGCCTACGATTATCTGCCCAAACCTTTTGACCTCAAGGAGCTTGTCGGCATCGTCGGCCGAGCGATGGCGGAACCGCGTCCGGACAAGGAAAATCAGGCGCCTGAGGAAATCGAAGGCATGCCGCTGGTCGGCCGCTCGCCGGCGATGCAGGAGATTTACCGCTCGCTCGCCCGACTGATGCAGACCGATCTGACAGTGATGATCAATGGGGAATCGGGCACCGGCAAGGAGCTAGTGGCGCGCGCGCTGCACGATTACGGAAAACGTAAAAAAGGTCCTTTTGTCGCCGTGAACATGGCGGCGATCCCTCGTGATCTCATTGAAAGCGAACTTTTTGGTCACGAGAAAGGAGCCTTCACCGGCGCAAACCAGCGTTCTGCCGGCCGCTTCGAGCAGGCCGAAGGCGGCACACTGTTCCTCGACGAGATTGGCGACATGCCGATGGAGGCGCAAACCCGACTTTTGCGGGTTCTCCAGCAGGGAGAATACACCACCGTCGGCGGTCGCACGCCCATTAAAACCAATGTCAGGATCATTGCAGCGACCAACAAGGATCTACGCGCCCTGATCCAGCAAGGTTTGTTTCGAGAGGATTTGTATTTCCGGTTGAACGTAGTGCCATTGCGTCTGCCCCCCCTGCGAGAGCGAGCGGAGGACATCCCGGATCTTGTCCATCATTTTTTCAAAAACGCCGCCAGCGAGGGACTGCCGCAAAAATACATTGAACAGGCGGCGCTCGAACGTATGAAGAAATATCGTTGGCCGGGCAATATTCGCGAGCTGGAGAACATGATCCGGCGGATCGCCGCCCTGCATCCCCAGGAGATGATTTCGGACGCCCTTGTCGAGGCGGAGTTGACTCACGAACTGAGGCAATCGGCGCCGGCGGAGCGCAGCGTCGGATCAGCTCTGGCGGCAGGGAGCCTTGATAGCGGGCAGAACCTGTCGACCTCGGTCGAACGTCATTTGGCGAAACTGTTCAGTGAATACGGCGACGGACTGCCGCCTCCCGGGCTTTATCACAGAATATTGCGGGAAATCGAGATCCCCCTCATCACGGCGGCGCTCGCCGCAACCCGCGGCAACCAGATCAAGGCCGCAGAACTGCTCGGCCTCAATCGCAACACCCTCCGCAAGAAAGTCAACGACCTCGACATCCGCCTGATGAGGCTGCCACGCTGAGTTCCCCGCCCACGGGACGACAGCGCCCTGACTCGCGCGCCGGTCTCAATTGCCACTCCCTCCGGCGCGTCCTATACAGGTCGCATGTCCCTGACCGGAAACACGCAGCCGCCTGACGTTGGCGCGGCCTCGCCGCGCGCATGGATCGGACCGGTCATAGCGATCGGCGCAGCAATGTGCGCGATGGGCACGTTCCTGCTCGTCTCGAAGTTCGGACGCACATCGCCGACAGACAGCCGCATGATCGCGCTCTTCGTGATCAACGGCGCCCTTGTCACCATCCTGCTGGTCATGGTGCTGCTGAAGGCGCGGCGGCTGTATCGTCTGTGGCGTCGTGGCGCGACGGCGGCGCGCCTGCATGTTCGAATTGTCGGCTTTTTTGCCGTCATCGCCCTCGTCCCCGCCGTGCTGCTGGCCATCGCCGGCTCCTTGACGCTGGAGCGGGCGCTGAACCCGACTTTCATGTCGAGCGTCAAGCTTTATGTCCATAATACAGCCAAGGCCGCCGAGGCTTTTCAATCGAGCCAGTGTCAGGCGCTCCTGCAGGAGGCGCAACTGACGGCCTCCGACCTCGATCGCGCCCGAATGCTCTTCACTTCCGACAAGAATTATTTCCATCAGGTATTTGCCTCACGAGCTTATTTTCTGGGTTTCTCCGTTGCCGCGCTGGTCAAGTCGAATGGCGAGATTATTGATCGCGTCGATGTGGCGGAGAACGCATCGGCGATCGTCATCGCGCCGCCAAAGATCGAATTCGAAAACGCCCGTCGCGGGGAGCCCTTGTGCCTGATGATCGACGACGGTCGGAGCTTTGTGGCCTTGCGCGCGCTCTCGGCCTTCACCGACACATTCCTCTACGTCACGCGTCCAATCGATCCTTTTGCGCTCGAATTTCCGAAAGAGACCCAGAAGCTCATAAACAATTACGATTCCTTCGACGCCTTCCGCTCCGCCTTGCAACGCGCTTTCGTATTAATGTACGCCTTGCTGACGACGATTATGCTCTTGTCCTCAATCTGGTTTGGTTTCGATTTCGCTGACCGTCTGGTGACGCCGATACGGACGCTCATCGATGCTACGGACCAGGTCTCGGCGGGGAACTTCGATTTTCAGGTCCGGGTTGACCGCTCCCATGGCGAGATCGCCCGTCTCGCAGACACCTTCAACAATATGACGCTTGAGCTGGACCAGCAGCAACGCAGCCTGATCGAGGCCAACCGCATTAACGACGAGCGGCGCGAGTTCACCGAGGCGGTGCTCGCGGGAGTTCCTGCGGCGGTGATGGGCGTCGATTGGGCGGGCAATGTGACCATTCTTAATCGTTCCGCCGAGGAACTGTCGCTTGTCGACGAGTTGGGCCAGGCCACCGTCGGCGCGAATATCGTCGATGTCATGCCGGAGATCGCGCCGATACTCGTTGACGCCGCAGAGTCCTTTCCCCGCTCGGTTCAAAGCCAGATCACCATCAAACGCGGCGGCGCCGAAAAGACTTTCAATATCCGCGTCACATCGGCCCGTGGCGAGGAGGAGGGCTATCCAAATTATGTGGTGACGCTCGACGACATCACCGATCTCGTGACCGCGCAGCGCAGTTCCGCGTGGGCTGACGTGGCGCGTCGCATCGCGCACGAGATCAAAAATCCCCTGACGCCGATCCAGCTTTCCGCCGAACGGCTGAAACGCAAATATGGAAAGGTGATCAAGGAAGACAAGGATATTTTTGACCAGTGCACGGATACGATTGTCCGCCAGGTCGACGACATCAAGCGCATGGTCGACGAGTTTTCATCTTTCGCGCGGATGCCGAAGGCCCGGCCGGAGCGCGACGATCTGAACGAATGCATTCGTCAGGTGCTCTTCCTGATGCGCGTCGGTAGCGCCGAGATCGATATCGTCGAGATCCTTCCGTCCACGCCGACTATGGCGCAGTTCGATCGTCGCTTGCTATCTCAGGCTCTGACGAACATTGTCAAAAACGCCACAGAGGGCATCGCCGCGCGTGAGAACGCCAGCGAAAAGGGCAGGGTTGAGGTCAGGGTGACTCATCACGAGGGCATGGCTGAAGTCGATGTGATCGACAATGGCAAGGGTTTCCCGGAGATCAACCGCCAGCGATTGCTTGAGCCCTACATCACGACCCGCTCGGACGGCACGGGTCTGGGCTTGCCAATTGTCGCCAAGATCATCGAAGATCATGGCGGCAGACTGGAGCTACTGGACGCTCCGGGCGGATCGGGAGCCTGCGTGAGGCTCTTGTTGCCACTGGCCCCCGGAGAACCCGGTCAGGCGGCGGCCTGACGGGCAGCGGCGACAGAGAACAAAACATAAGAACCAACGGTTCGGCAAAAGGCGAGGCGCATGGCGAGCGATATTTTGATTGTCGACGACGAGGTGGACATCCGGGAGTTGGTCGCCGGCATTCTCAGTGACGAAGGCCACGGAACCCGCACCGCCAAAGACGCCGACGAGGCCCTTGCGGCGATCGCCGCCCGTCGCCCGCACCTGGTCTTTCTCGATATCTGGTTGCAGGGTTCGCGGCTCGACGGCTTGCAGGTGCTTGAGGAAATCCAGAAACAGCACAAGGGTCTGCCCGTCGTCATGATTTCTGGCCATGGCAACATCGAGACGGCTGTCAGCGCCATCAAGATTGGAGCCTACGACTTCATCGAAAAGCCCTTCAAGTCTGATCGTCTGGTGCTGGTGGCCGAGCGCGCGCTCGAAGCCTATCAGTTGCGCCGGGAAATCTCGGCGTTGCGTCAACGTTCGGGAAATTTTGACCAGATCATCGGTTCTTCACCCGCAGCAAATCAATTGCAACAGCTCATCTCGCGGGTCGCGCCCGTCAATTCGCGGGTGATGATCACGGGCGCGCCGGGGGCCGGCAAAGAACTGGCGGCGCGCTGCATTCACGAAGCCTCGCTTCGCGCCGACGGTCCTTTCGTCGTGATCAATTCTGCGACGATCACGCCGGAGAACATGGAGATCGAACTTTTTGGACAGGAAGGTCCAGACGGCAGTCGCAAGATTGGCGCGCTGGAGGAAGCCCATGGCGGCACGCTGTTCCTCGACGAAATCTCCGACATGCCGCTCGACACACAGGCCAAAATCCTGCGCGTGCTCGTGGAGCAATCTTTCCAGAGGGTCGGCGGATCGACAAAGGTTCAGGTCGATGTCCGCGTTATCTCTTCATCCGCGCGCGATCTTGGCTATTGCATCGAAGAAGGCACGCTGCGTGAGGATCTCTTCCATCGTCTTTCGGTCGTGCCCATTCGTGTGCCCTCCCTGGCCGAGCGCCGGGAAGATATTCCGGCGCTGATTCATTATTTCATGGATAATATGTCTCTGGCGTCGGGCATGCCGCGTCGGGAGATCGCCGACGACGCGCTTGCCGTGCTTCAGTTGCATGATTGGCCGGGTAATATTCGTCAGCTCAAGAACAATGTCGAACGTCTGATGATCCTGACTGCCGGCGAGGCGGGGGCAACCATTACTGCGGAGATGTTGCCGGCCGATGTCGGGGAGCTCGTGCCCGCTACGCCGGCCGGCGTTCGGGGCGAGAAACTGATGAGCCTGCCCTTGCGCGAGGCCCGAGAGGTATTCGAGCGAGAATATCTCATCGCTCAGCTCAACCGTTTTTCCAGTAACATCTCCCGCACGGCCGAATTTATCGGCATGGAGCGCTCGGCACTGCATCGCAAACTGAAATCGCTCTCGATTGAGTAGTTAATTCAATGACTTGTCAGCGATTTCCGGCGGTCGTGCCGAAGCTCGGGCCAGGACGGCGAGCTTTCAGGCGTTTCCGTTTCTACGGCTTTCCGACTTGGGCGCCTTGCGCTTCGCTTCTAGAGCGGTTCTAATAAGGCCGAAGGCGGAAAACCAAAAAATCAAAATCCCGGGGAGGGGGGCGGCTTCAAACCGCTCGGCTCGATAAAAAAAGAACAGGACAGCCGATGTCGTCGGAGCGTATGCAAAATCTACAGGACACGTTTCTCAATTTTGTGCGCAAGAATAAAATCCCACTGACGATCTTTCTCGTGAATGGCGTGAAATTGCAGGGGATTGTTACGTGGTTCGATAATTTTTGCTTGCTGTTGAGACGGGATGGGCACTCCCAGCTTGTCTACAAGCACGCGATATCGACCATCATGCCCGGTCATCCGATCCAGATGTTTGAACCTGGCGAGGAAGACGGCGTGGCGGAGAAACGTCAGGCTTGACCACAGTCCGCCAGGGCGAGAACCATGGCGCGGGACGCGATAAAACCCGCGCCGTGGTTGTGGGTCCATATCCGACGCGCGTCGCGGCGAACGCAGCCCGTGACCCCGCTGCGCGTCTGGAAGAGGCGGTCGGACTAGCGCTCGCCATCGATCTCGACATTGTTGCGGAGATTCCGGTCGCCCTCAATGACGTGCGGCCGGCGACCTATCTCGGCAAGGGCAAGGTCGAGGAGATCGCCGCGATCGTCAAGGACGGGGACGTCGGCGTCGTCAGCATGGATTGTCAGTTGTCGCCGGTCCAGCAACGCAATCTGGAAAAAGCCTGGGACGCCAAGGTTATCGATCGCACGGGACTTATTCTTGAGATATTTGGCGAACGCGCCCGAACGAAGGAGGGCGCTTTGCAGGTGGAGCTGGCGCATCTTTCCTATCAGAAGTCCCGCCTGGTGCGCTCATGGACCCATCTGGAGCGCCAGCGCGGCGGCTTCGGCTTTCTGGGCGGACCAGGCGAAACCCAGATCGAGACCGACCGGCGGCTGATCGAAGAGCGCATGCGCAGGATCGAAACCGATCTTGAGAAAGTAAAACGCACACGCGGACTGCATCGCAAGACTCGCCGGGATGTTCCCTATCCGGTGGTGGCGCTGGTTGGCTACACCAACGCCGGCAAATCGACGCTCTTCAACCGCCTAACCCGCGCAGAGGTGCTGGCCCAGGACATGTTGTTCGCCACGCTCGACCCGACCTTGCGCCAGATTCGCCTGCCGCATGGCGCGCGGGCGCTGTTGTCCGACACGGTAGGTTTTATTTCCGATCTGCCGACCATGCTGGTCTCCGCCTTCCGCGCCACGCTGGAGGAAGTGACCCTTGCCGATGTGATTCTTCACGTCCGCGACGCCTCACATACGGATTGGGAGGCGCAGGCGCACGATGTTGCGGCGATTCTCGATGAACTTGGTCTGAAAGGGGAGGCCGAGGGACGGATCGTTGAGGTCTGGAACAAGATCGACTCGCTTGATCCCGAACGGCTTGAGGCATTGCGGATTGCTGCGCGCGGATTCGATCCCGCCCGGCGTCCTGAGCTGGTGTCGGCCGTCACGGGCGCAGGACTGGAGGCGCTCCTGGCCAGAATCGAAACCGTGCTGGCGGCCAATCGCGTCACGCTGGTGCTGGATCTTGCGCCAGAGGACGGTCAGGGACTCGCCTGGCTGCATGCTCATGCGGAAGTTCTGGAGCGTCAACCGCGCAAGGACGGCGGGATGCGGCTTTCAGTGCGGGTCGCCCCGGAGCGGCTGGACGAGGTCCAGAATCGTTTTGCGCCCGCTGCGCGACTCCTGACGAAAGAGTGACGACATGCCGTGGATTTACCTGGCGATCGCAATTGTCGCGGAAGTGATCGGCTCGACAGCGCTGCCGGCGGCGCAGGGATTTAAAAATCCCCTGCCGTCGGCGATTGTGATCGCAGGTTACGTAACGGCCTTTTATTTTTTGTCGCGCACGCTGGAGACCATACCGCTCGGCGTTAGCTATGCGCTGTGGTCCGGCGTCGGCATCGTGCTGATCTCCCTGGCCGGGTTCATTTTCTATCGCCAGACGCTGAGTCTGCTCGAAATCTTCGGCATCGCCCTGATTATTGCCGGCGCCGTTATTCTCAAACTGGGCGGCAAGGGACATTAACCCGCGCTACTGCGTCTCAGGCGACAAGCCGACCGGTTTTGCCCAAAACGTCGATTATCCGCTCCAGCGCAGCATGGCTCTCTAAATCGAGCGCGCGCAGAGGCGGCCGCACATGGACCGGATAGCCTGGCAGGCGTTTCGCCAGCGCCGCCTTGACCAGCGCCGGTTCGTCGGCCTTGAAAATCGCGCGAAAGTCGTTCCAGAGATCGAAATCCTGCTGGAGACGCTGCGCCAGTAATTTGTCGCCGGCGGCCCAGGCGCGTCGAAGACCAACAAGGAATTCCGGAAACGGATTTCCGGCGCCGGTAATCGAGCCGTCGAGGCCAGCGTCGAGCGCAGCCAACGCTTTACCGTCCTTGCCGATAAAGACCTGGCGGACTCCGGCCAGATTTTTGAAGGCGCGTGCGATGTCGAGATCGCCGCTGGAATCCTTGACGCCGATAATTGTTGGGCAAGCGGCGATCACGCTCTCGACAAGCGCCGGCGTCAACGAGACTTTTACGTGACGCGGAAAATTATACAAAAACACCGGCGTTTCGACGCCTTCCAGCGCCTGATAAAAAAAATCGATCAGCCCTCGTTCCGTAACCCCGGCATAGTAATAGGGCGGCAGGATCAGAAGCGCATCGGCCCCGATCGCATCTTTGGCCAGAGCATTCGCCTCGCGGGCGTTGGTGCTGCTGATATTGGCGACGACAATCCCACGAAAATGCTGTCGCGCCATATCGTAAAGATTTTGGCGTTCTCGCCGGTCGAGAGAGGGAAACTCGCCGGTGGTGCCATTTACCGCCAGAGCCTCTACGCCTCGCGCCGACAAAAAATCAAGAAAATCACGAAAGGCGGATAGACATATGGAGCCGCGCGAGTCGAAAGGCGTAGGCGTCGCGAAGATGGGACCTTCGACAGCCCTGCGGCGCAGCCTCTCTTCGCCCGTTTCAGTAACGCCTTCGGTCATGCGTCACTCGTCATCAATGCCTAATTGCCGGTTATGTCGTTCGAAGGCGCCGACGATCGCTTCCAGAATATCGGCGGCGGTGACAACGCCGACGAAGACGCCGCCGGCGTCCAGAACGATGCCCATATGCATGCGAGCGTGTCGAAGGACGTTCACGACGGAAAGCAGATCGGCGTTATGGGGGATTGTTGGAGCTTCCCGAATAAATGGACGCAGGCTTTTTTGTTGATCCAGGTCGATGTTCACCAGATCCTTGGCCCAGACCAGACCGCATATTTTGTCAGGATTCGTGTCGTAAACCGGAAAGCAGCGAAAGGGACTTTTTACGATTTTAATCAGCGCAGCGTCGAGCGGCGTGTTAAGATCGATTGTCTCGACCTTGTCGCGTGGCGTCATCAGACTTTCCGTATTGTCGTCGCCCATTTTCAGGACGCGCGATATCAGCCGACTTTCACCTGCCTTGATGTTCCCGGCGCGCTCGGCCTCCTCGGCCAGCTTGCGAATTTCTTCATCCGTGACGGTGTTGCGGCTTTCCTCCGTCTGTCCCAAGAGCTGCAACAGCACATCGCTTGATCGTTCGAGAAACCGCACCAGCGGCCGGATCTTCTCGGAGGCTTGCGCCATGAATGGCGCGATGAGGCAGGCGATGGCTTCCGGATTTTTAAGCGCAATGCGCTTGGGCGCCAGTTCGCCCACAATCACTGTGAGATAGGTGGTTGTGGCGACAATAAAGCCGACCCCCAGAAAATGCGCGGCCCCGGTAGGCAGGCCAAGGCCGGTAAGCCACTGGCTTAGATTGATGCCGACAGTGGCGCCGGAAAATGCGCCGGAGAGTACGCCGACCAGCGTCATGCCCAGTTGCAGCGTAGAGAGAAAGCGTCCCGGATCGGCCGCCAGCTCCAGGGCGACGGCGGCGCCTTTATTGTGATGATCGACAAGGGTTTGCAGCCGCGTGGGACGAGAGGAGACGACTGCGATCTCAGCCATGGCGAAAAGTCCGTTGATGACGGCGAGACCCAGAATGAGCGCAAATTGCAGATAGGGCGGCACGAAAATCATTCCTTTTCTGGCCGATCGGGCGGCTATGCCCTGGATGGCGATAACTATAAAGGCGATAGCCTTGAAATGCGAAACGCCACGAAGGAGAGAATATCGATCAAATAAACGCGGACTAATTCATTTCTGGGTCGAGAAAGCGCCATTTTGCAAAGGAAGCCGCCTGTCCCGCGCCGTCGCCGGCGGCGTCGGCGACATTCCAGATCGTTACGTCCTGAATCAGAAAACGACGGCCGGTAGAGCCGATCCGAATACCTTCGTAGCCACTGACAAACCCCTTTCGGGTCGTCTCCGCCAGCAACTTCTCGCGAGCCTCTCTCAGGGCTGGTTCGGCCGTCAAACGCGAAGGCGTACGGATAAAATCCGTCGCCGACATTTCCCATAGTTCAAGACCGGCGCGATTGGCGTAATTAAGTATTGGGTCCGCCTCCGGCCCGTGCGCGACAACGACAAAGGGCGCAGCGAACAGCCGCTCGGCTTCGTCGGCAGGATTACCGCTGCGCGCGAGCAATTCGCCGCCAGTCGCGCGGCGAAAGCAATCCAGAAGTTCGCGGGTTCGCACAATCCATGCGTCACGCAAATCCTCAGGCAGGGCGTAAGGATCGATCACCGGAAAAGCCTCATTTATTGGTTTGGCGTTGCAACGCGCGTCATCCGGAACAATAGCAGCGCCGACACCAGCGGACCAATCGCCAGGATCGGCGGCGCGTAGTGGAAAGCGCCGGTCGCATCCTTGATCCAGCCGACAAGATAGGGCCCGAGAAAACCCGCCAGCGCCGCAATTGAGTTGATCAGGGCGATGGCGCCTGTCGCTTGCGCCGGCGGCAGTCTTTGCGTCGCCAGCGTCCAGAAGATCGGAAACATTGCGAAGGTTCCCGCCGCAGAGACCGACAGCGCGATCATCGTCAGCATTGGCGACGACAACAGTCCGCAGACCGCAAGTCCTACGCAGGATAACAGCGACGCCAGGGCGGCATGAAGAATATGGCCGCCCTGTTGATCGACATGCCGGCTCCAGTAATGCATCGACAGGCCGCCGACGACATAGGGCCCTGCGCTCAGCACACCCACAATGAAGGAGGAGTAACCGAAATCGTGAACAATCTGGGGCAGCCAGAACACCAGCCCGTAAAGCGTCACTACGACGCCGAAATAAATCGTGCTGAGCAGCGCCACATCGCGGGTCAACAGCGTCCGGAGAGAGGCGTGGGCGGTCGCCTCGGGATGCGCGGCGCGCTCCGCCGCCAGCGTCTCTTGCAACCATGCACGCTCATGCGGCGGGAGCCATCGCGCCTGCGCCGGTTGGTCCGTTAGCCAGAAGAAGGCGATCAAGCCCAGAACAATGGAGGGCAGGGCCTCTAACAGAAATAGCCACTGCCAGGCCTTCACTCCGCCAACGCCCTGCATGTATTCGAGTATCAATCCGGAGATTGGCGCGCCGATCACGCTCGAAGCCGGGATCGCCAGCATAAAGCCGCTCATGGCGACAGCGCGATAGCGATGCGGCATCCAATAGGTGAGGTAAAGAACAACGCCGGGCACGAAGCCCGCCTCCGCGAGCCCCAGCAAAAGACGCAGCACAAGAAAGCTGGCTTCGTTCGAGGCGAGCGCCATCAGGCCGGAGACGACGCCCCAACTGACCAGGATGCGTGCGATCCAGATCCGCGCGCCGAAACGCTCCAGCAAGTAATTGCTGGGCACCTCGAAGGCGGCATAGCTTAAGAAAAAGATACCCGATCCCAGACCGAAGATAACCGGCGACAGGCCCAGGTCCTTGTTCATTTCCAGCGCGGCGAAGCCGATGTTGACGCGGTCGAGGTAATTGGCGACCAGACAGGCGGCCAAAAACGGCAGCAGGCGCCGGCGCACTTTGGCGATCACAAGCCCGCCGTCAAAGGCGTCCCCGGAGGATGGCTGTTGTGCGTCGCCGGTCGTCACGTGATGCGCCTCTGAACAGCGATTGCTGCGATCAGGGGAGTAAACGCCCTTGATCGAAAAGGCCAGAGACCCGACGCGTCACTTTCCGAAATAGCTGACTTTCCATAAAACCCCATTGCCGTCCTCGCCAACGAGGAGGGAACCGTCGGGCAGAACGGCGAGACCGGAAGGTCTACCGGCGACGCGGACGTCGTCCAGAACAAAACCGGTCAGAAAATCCTGAAAACGTCCGGTTGGAGCGCCATCTACAAATTCCAGTCTCACAATCTTGTATCCAGACTTACGCGAGCGATTCCATGAGCCATGCAGAGCTACAAAAGCGTCGCCTTGAAAATCCGGCGGGAATTGCTCGCCGTTGTAGAATGCAACACTGACGGGCGCGCCATGCGGCGGCAGGAGCACATCCGGCGCGATGACCTTGTCAGCCAGTTCAAGCTGGGTTGCAGAATGTCTCGGATCGCGATGCGCGCCGATATAAAACCATGGCCAGCCGTAAAAACCGCCGGCTTTGACCGAAGTCGCATAGTCGGGCGGAACATCGTCGCCAAGCATGTCGCGTTCATTGACGACGCACCAGAGTTCATCGGAGTCTGGCCTGAGCGTCAGAGCCGCGCAATTTCGCAGGCCTGCGGCGAAGACGCGTCGGTCGCCGCCTCGCGGGTTAAAAGCCAGAACCGTCGCGCGATCGCGTTCGGCGCCACTTGGCGTAAGGCCGTGCGCGTCGTTGTTTTCGCGACGAGGGCTCCCGGACGGCGACGCTTCGGCGGTTTCTTCCGCCACATTGGTTTTGGAGCCGACAGCGACGTATAGCGTTGCGCCATCGCGCGAAAAAACGATATCCCGCGTGCTGTGTCCCCCTCTGGGCAAGGGATCGACGACGGTTTCCGGCGCCGTGGACGCCCGCAGATCGCCGTCGCGATACGCAAAGCGCACAATGCGGCTTTCGCTGGCGACATAGAGATACTCAGGCTTCGCGCCCGGCGGATAAAAAGCGATGCTGGAGGGATTATCCAGACCAGCGGCGAAAACCTCATTATTCGCCAGCCCTCCGCCGGCGCCATTTGGACGCAGAACGCGCACCGCGCCGGCGTTCATTTCGACGATGAAAATATCGCCATTGGGCGCAAGGCGAATAGCGCGCGGCCCGGCCAGCCCCTCAGCCACGCGCTCAACCCGAAAGCCGGCGGGGGCCTGCGGTTGGAAATCGGCTTGTGGCGGGACCGCCTGCGTGGACACCGCGACAGGCGAACTGGCGTAGGGCGCGGGCAGACTTTCGGTCGTTATTTTGCGCCATTGTCCCGGCGCATCGTGACGCCAGTCGCCATCGGACAGCCTGTCCGACCCGACGCTGTCCGCGCTCGCCGCTCCGCTCGTCAGAGCGGTGAAAACGAGCACAGGAAGGAGAGTGCGCCGGGGTCGGGCGCAGGATCGGTCATTCTGATCTTCATCCCGATACATCTGGCGCTCCCGACAGACCTGCTCTCCAAGGATTTATTTCCATTGAACTCCGGGCCTGTCAGCCGGTCAATCCGGACGCCACAGCGGCAAACAGACCAAGGGACATCGCCAGACCGAACAGGGTCGCGAAAATATGTGTGCGCGTATTGATCATGGCCTTGATCCTTTTCCCTACGTGTTCTTCTCGACTTCAACTTCAGAAAGGGTAGGGCGTTTGGGGGGCAGGAACAGTGCGCCGGCGCACATTGCAAAGCCGACCGCCAGAGAGCGTCCATGCTGGAGTGCGACGATCCGCAACGGCCCGAAGGCAGGAAAGCGGGCGCGAGGCCCGCTTTCCATTGTCTGGTAGCGCTTACTTCTTTTCCGCCGGCGCCATTTTCTCCATAGAGTCGTGCGCGCCCATCTTGCCGTGGTCCATCATGCCTTTGTGGTGCTCCATCATCTCTTTATGGTGCTCCATCATGCCTTTGGCGTGATCCATCGCGCCAGCGGCGGGAGACGCCGCATTAGTGGCCGGAGCCGCCGCGCCCGCTGCGCCGGCGGCAGGAGCCGCAGGAGCCTGCGCCCAAGCAACGCTCGCCGCGAGGAATGAGCCGGCGATGATGGCGGCGGAAAGGACTGGTGTTTTCATGTGTTTTCTCCCCGATCGCTCCGAAATCCGGAGCGGTGACGGCTCTCGATGGCCGATGCGGGATGAATGGTGAATGAACCCGGCCGATCTGGCAACGTCGGCAACGTCGACAAGGTCATCTCGCGGCAAGTTTGGAGAGCCGGGCGCGAATGCGCGCCGAGCGACTGCTCAGAGCCGCAGGCCACCCCGGAAGATATTTGATCGTCCGTGGCGGAGCAAAGTTGATGGCGTAATTAACGTCATTATGCTTTGCCCGGTCGGCGAGAACGCGTAAAGAAAGAAAATCCATGAGCGGGAGACAGAAAAGCGCGATAATTATTGGTCGCCCCTTATCGGTAGCATGCGATATTCGCATCCTCCTCGTGTTTATCTTTTGCCTGCCGGCGCCGCTCATCCACGCCGGTGATTGCAAAATTCGCAGCGTGGAGGGCCAAAGCGTTCAATCCTGCGAGAATGGCTATGTCGAGACGCGCGGCGCCAGACATACAGACTTTTACGGAATCCGTAATGGGGGCGTTGAGCGCACCCCGGATCAGACGCCGCCGCCTTATGCGCTGCAGCATCGGCGCCAGTAAGTCAGGCTTGCGGCGTCGCTCGCCGCGCGCAAAAAAACCCGGCCGTTTCCGGCCGGGCCTTGATTAGAGATACTGCAGCAGCATCAGTATTTCGCAACGATCGGAGCGGCCGCCCAGTTGATGTGATAGTTCACGCCGGCGCGGATCACATTGCCGGTGGCGCGGCCCTGATAGGTCGTGACCGATTGCACGCCATTATCGCCGGCTGCTGCGTTCGTGCCCCAGAAATTATTGACCACGGTGCCGGAAATGCGTCCGAGATCGTAATACAGATATTCAACCTTCGCCGACCAGTTCGGCAGGAACATCCATTCGACGCCGCCGCCGCCGGTCCAGCCCACCTGGGTGTTGGCGAAGGAGCCGCTGCCGCCGATCAGATAGTTCTGGCCTTTGCCGGACGCGTCGTTCCACGGCTGGAAATTCGAGACGCTGGTGTCGATGCCGCCATAGGCGAGGCCGCCCGTGCCATAGAGCAGCAGCGTCGGCGTCACGAGATAGCCCAGACGACCGCGCACCGTTCCGAGATATTGCAGCGAGCTTCTGCCTTGCTGGTTGGAGAGCAGGCTATAGGGGGTCCCTAACTCGTCGGCGTTGGCGGCGGTCCAGCGGCTCGCGCTTGAGCCGCTGCCGGCGACGCCCTGAATATCGGCCTCGACGCCGTAGACGAAGCCCATGCCGCCATAGGGAAATTGCCAGTTGTAGCCGATCTGGCCGCCGCCGATGAAGGCGGCGTTGCCGTTGTTGTAGCCCGAGCCCGAGAGCAGAGCCGCAGAGACAAGGTCGGCGTTGCCGGCCGGTTGAAACACGTTCCAGGTGGTGGCGTTCGGCGCGGAATTATTGCCGAACACGCCGCCCGCATTCGCGCCGACATAAAAACCGCTCCACAGCGGCGGCGGCGGCGGAACAAAGGCAGGCTCCTTACGCGTCGGCAGATCGGCGGCCAGCGCGGAGCCGGCGAATGCGGCCATCGACGCTGCGGCCAGAAGAACTTTTTTCATGACAGACACTTTCTTTCGTGGAGGCCGGCGGTTGGCGGGGCCGAACGGGATACTGAATGAAGAAATAAAATGACGAGTCGGGCCAAAACCGCAATGGTTTTCACGCCCCTGACCCCACGCTCCATGCGTTTTTCGGATACACTGTGGCGGATCGGACACAGGGGGAGGGGGAAGCCGTTTCACTATCCTTGCGTCATCGTCTCTCTGGAATTTTAACAGTGCGACGGCTCTGAAACAGATCGGGACCATCAGGCGCGGCGGCTGGAGCTGTTGCGATAAAAACCTTTTTTGCTTGTCCTGTCCGCCGGCGATCGACGTGAGTTGTGCGCCGTCGCACATTCGCCGGGACATGCCGCGCCTATCCTTCAAACATCGAAAGTCGAATTGAGGGGAAAGGCTATGACTACCGCAAAACTGATCGCCGCCAACTTTGCAGCGTGGTCAATCACCATCGGAATATGGGCGCTGAATTTCGGCATGTTCCAATCCGTCTCCTGATTTTCGACTTTTTGGAAATTGTCTGTCCTTGCAAACTTTGCCGTCGGCCTTCGCGCCGGCGGTTTTTTTGCTGGAAGGATCGAGGCGTCGGCGCTCCAGTTCTTCTCATGCCCGGGCCTGCGATGCACTGGGTGCGTCGTCACCCGTCGCCTGTCACAGCCCAGCGCAGGTAGCGACGCCCTATCAAGGACCAAGACGACAAATGAGCGATGGGCCCTGAAGACGAAGGTGAGAACTGCTCGCGGCAAACAGCCCCCGACACGAACCGGGAACATGGCCGGGCTTGTTTTAATAAGGGCCGATCATGATCCTGAAGACTTCCAGGATCTCAGGAGGCGATTTCTTGCGATTACGCCGTTTTGTCCAAGCATTCATTCGTGCATCTTTGTTTAATCATTTCGAATATTTGACAGTCTCGCTGGACGAAACTCACCCATGGCGTTGAATAGATAAGCGGTCGTCAGTCCGAAAATGATAACGCCGTTCATGCTCTCGATTGCTCCAAGCAATCTCCATTCATCTTGCAACATGCCGGCTTCATGTCCGTAAGCTGTGAGCGCATTGAAAGAATACAGCATCGCAATACGAAAGTCTGTCAGCGCGCCAATGCGCCAATAGAGAAGCGCCCAGGAGCCCGCTTCAAATACATGCATGATGAGCGCGGCGTTGGCGCTGATCAGGATCAGCAGCAGGAAAAAAGTGATCGAGCGGGGCTTTTGCCGTCGCTCGTCTATCGACCGTAACAAGGTTTCAACCGCCACAAGCCCCGAGACGTGGAAGGCAAGGGAACCCAAGATCATTGGAATCCCAAATATCCAATCAACGCCCCACAACCAATGGTTCATAATCTGCCGCCCATCCTTGCCAGTAAACGAACCAGATTATCTGGTTAAAGATTGATGAATCTTTAATATTGATTGAATAAAATCCATTATGCCGGGGATGGCGGTCAAAATAGGCGCGCATGACATATGTTTCTGACGCCTCCCTGTCTCAGCCAGATGCCCGAGATCGATGGAGGCGTTATGCCCAAGGTGGTTGACCACCATCATCGGGATTTTTCTGATGACCTTTGGGCGCGTCAAGCGCGCCGAGGCCCGGGATTGCTCTTGTCTCAAGCCGCTTGAGACAAGCGGCGTCAGTACGTCTGGTCGGCGTCAAGCCTCGCGGGTCTTCGCGTGAAAACCCTTGCGCTCATTGTGGATATGACCGGAGACTTTGCGATCCTTTTCAGGCGGGAGCGCCGATCGTCGCCTTCTCGCATCGATGCTGGCCGATCTTGCCTCGCCGCCCCCTCATTGACCCCTTTGGGCGCTTTGACCACTGCGCCATCATGCGGGATGCTCACAAGCGTTTTCGTGACGGGCGACGGCTGGGGCTCGATTGGAGCTTTGGCCAATGCCTGCGCACGACATGGGCGTCGGCACGGATGCGGCGCCTGTGCGAAATTACAGGTGTCGCCATACGCCAGATTGCCAACATCAGATCATGGCCGATATATTTTGCCGGATCACGCTTGCCCCGGTCGAGTGAAAGGGGAAAAATCATAAGACGCAACATTTGGGCTTTGAGCCGTTATACGCTGATCCTTCCTTCCGGCTTGCTTGGCTCAGGACTAAATACCTTGCTTGCTTAATACCACCGATTTGGAGTCATCCCGTCGCACCCCAGAAATTTTCTTTACAACTGATTGTCACCGACTGACATACTCATAATCGGCGCGCGCCTGCGCCAATGCCGCCTGTAGAGCATCTAATTGCGAGCGTAGTGTCTGTCTGACGACAGTGATCCTAGCGTGCGCCTGCATTGCTTCCGTGTGCGCTGCCTTCGCAGAACTTTCGGCCTTAGACCGAAGAAGCAGGACATCTTGCTCTACCTTGGCAACATCTCGTGGATCGATTGCTTTTGCGGCATCAAATAGGAAATTAGCTTCAACGGACTGTCGCCATTTCATCAAGCGATCAATCAATCTTGGACCAAAACCGGGAACGGCGCTGATGCGATGTGGCACAATATCTTTTGCTGTTTCAATCCCATATGATTCCAGCGTGCGTTTCCTGCCCGGTCCAATTCCCTCTATTTTGGCATCTTCCAGATCGAATTTGTCAAGGAATCGATCGAGTTGTAGCTTTTTCTTGTTCCGCTTTAGTTGTTCGAGTAAACGATGGCGTTCGGTGGGAATTTGATCGAATTCATTCTTGAACTCCACAAACCTTTGTTTTGCATCCTTGAAAGCTTGTTCGTTAGCACGGTTGCGCCAGTCAGATTCTGCTTGTTTAAATCTAGTGTCAGCAGCGTTCATGACTTCTTTAAAGCGGTTAACTTCCTCTGCTTTGCTCAAAGCTTTCAAAGTAATGTTAAATGCAACTATTCCAATAATTCCCCAGATAAAAAATAACGGTGGGAGCATGACCGTACCAGCGAGGAACGCTCCAATACCAAGGATGGACGCGACGGGGGTGGCGAGCTTTTGTGGCTTACCGAGTTTTTGTGCAGTGAGAGATGGTGTTACCTGCTGTATAGGCACGGTGGGGGCTGGTCCGAGTGTAGGTAGTCCGGCAAGCTGCCGCCACAGAACATCAAGGTCCGGGGTATGACAAGGCGAACCAGCTTTAAATGGAAGGACAAAGGGGAAGAGAGGATTCGCACCCTGAACCTCCATGCGGCACCAAGGACATTGAGAAAGATGGGCAGGATGCCAGTGACTATGGTTCGCCCCGCAACGCTTGGTGTTTTTCTCAAGTGTCTGCATGGCAGATACCCACGTGCGAGCGGTTGGACGCCCTCCTTTTGTCGCTTCTGGAGAGAATGCTGCCTCGAATAAGTGTGCCACGTCGCTACTGACAAACGAGAGCGGCGGAGTTCCTGGAGGCGGATCCATCTGCATAGCTCTATGATTCATGCTATACGGGAAACGGAACTCCTTGATTGCGCGTGAAATTGGCATGTCACCAGCACCGCTGAATCGACCGGCGAATGGATGGCGCCCCATGAAAAGCAAGTGGAAGATCATCACCGCTAGGCCAAAATTGTCATAGTTCGGTGTACGCAGAACTCCTCGGAATGGCATGCCCTGAAGCTCTGGGGGCGTGAATGTTTCTATACCAACCTCGCAAAGGAACTGTCGGCCAAGCGCACTAACTTGAAAACTGTCACAATCGATAAGGCAGACCGTTGCATCCTCTGCAACCATTATGGAGCCATGATTGACATCACCTACGACACAGCCCGCATCATGTACTACTGCAAAAGCTCGGGCTATGTTCGCTGCGGTACGCACCAAAAAACGCCAATCAGCCATAGGAAAATCTTGGAGGCGGCTTTTGGGTCCATATAGGTGATGGATGTTTTTCCGATTAGAAATCCTTGGCATTAGCAGGCCAATCGGCTGACGCGTTTTGCGCATAACAACAAGGTCAATTGGCCATGATGTGAACTTGGACAACGCGTCTGTCCGAATTGTTGACATCGCCTTGATCTTTTCTGTACGATCTGAAGTTAAAGGTTTATGATAGATTTTGGCGACAATTCCTTTTGTCTGTAAGATTTCAAAAACAGATCCTTCGCCGCCTTTGCCGAGCAAGGGGCCTAGTGAAATAAGCCTGCCTTGACTATCCATTAAATCAAGTGGTGCCATGTCATGGACCCTATCGAGGCCGCCGTGTTGCCATGACTAAAGTTTTGTCGTCATTGGTTCTTGCGTTGACGACTGAAGAACCAAGATACGCCTGTAGTTGTGCGGAAAGTGTTTTGTCTAGTCCTCGCGCTGTTGATGCACGAATTGGCGCGAACATTTGATCGAAAAATTTATCATTCACCGTCTTGGTGGCAGCGTGAAGAACCAAGCGTTCTATGCCGTCTGAAAACACGGCGAATTCGTCGATTTGGCGTGGTGCCAAATCGAATTGCAACTCATCTACCGCATTTGAGGATAAAATAAACACTGTCTGATTTGCGTATTCGCCGTGTTGTGGCCAGAATACCCAGTTCCAACCATCCTCACCGCCATGGCTAACAACGATTGCACCGTCACCAATCTGAACGAAGACAGCTGCCTGATCACCGACGACCGCAGCAAGTAAAGTGCAGGAATAGTCTTTGGGGGAGTTGTCGTCATCTTTGGCTCGCGCGATTAGCCGATCGGCCGTGCGCCCGATCCAATCAGCGGCAGTAGTCCGGTCGATATCTACCAGACTTCCACCATTCTCGAAGTGAACCTCGACAAGTTCCAAGAATGTTGTGGAAGCCAGCCATGATCCAATTTCTGAATGTATGGCGCTGCCAGCACCGTCGCAGACGATAACGACTAGAACTGGCCCATCTTTGGTCTGGATGGTCGCCTGCACAGAATAGTCTTGGCAGGGAGTGCCAGAACCAACATGCGAGGTGCCAATTTCGCAGGCTGAAGCGACGCGCCACGACGGACGCCCCATACTACACCTCTGACCATCCTGTCGGAGGAGCGATCTGTACGGTTGTACCAGGTTGCGAGGATGACACGTTAGATAGTGATGATGATAGCCAAGCGAACATGTCCTTAAATTTCAGGCCAGCTAATTTAACAGGCGTTCGAACGCAAATCTTTCCAAGGACCTCCATATTGGCACCTTCAACGCCGACGCCAAAAAAAGCAAATCCCTTATTCGCTTCACCTTGGCGTATCAAGTCGGCCGCTTGCTGCCACTCGTCGGTTGGTCCGCCATCCGTCATGAGGAAAACCCATGGCCGAAAAACTTCGATGGCATTGGTGCGATATTGGTCCTTCCGTTGACGAAGCATCTCTAGGCCTTTCACGATTGCGGCCCCAATTGGTGTATCCCCGGATGCGGTCAAGTGGGGAGGTTGCCATATGTCTACTGTCTGGAAATCGGTCTCCACCTTGACAGGGCCAAACGTCACAACGGCTATCTCAACCCGCTTCATTGCTAGGCTGTCTTGTGAAATCTCTTCCTTGAAGGTGCGGAGGCCCTCATTTAGCTCGCGAATTGGTGCTCCGCCCATAGAGCCAGACGTATCGAGGAGCAGCAGGCAAGCACAACGCGGCTCGGGGTTTTCTGTGAACTCGCTGAAAGTAAATGGCGATTGATCCAACTCTGACATCAATACGCTCCCCTCATGCTACTGGATCCCAATGCTTCAATATAAAGCACAAGCAAATCAGAATTTACACAGGATTTGATGGCATCTTGAGGGAGCAACTCTGCATAAAGGTTTGGATCCTTGACCCAACGAGTTGGCCATTGCCTCCTGACGGAGAGGGGCGGGTGGTGCCGACTGAGGGATTCGAACCCCAGACCTACTGATTACAAATCAGGTTTTTCGGCCTTTTTCGACGCACCTCTAGCTTCCACTGAATATATAAGCTCTTGAAATATTGTGCTTTCAAGTGCCGATCAATTCCTTGGCCTTTCTTGATATTCCTTTCAAACGCTTATACAATGCTTATACTTTCGGCCCACTGATTATGAGACCGTGGCCCCCGGTTCGGAAATGACATGGCGCGAGACAAGATAAGCAAAAGGACTGTCGACGCTTTCCAATGGCAGGCACCCGGGCCTAAGCAACAATTCCTCTGGGACACGGCCCTGCGGGGCTTCGGCGTCTACGCGCTGGAATCCGGCCAAAAGGTTTATGTTGTCCAGTTCCGGCGGCATGGGCAGTCGCAGCGCATCAAGATCGGCGCACACGGGCCGAAAACGCCAGAGCAAGCGCGACTGGAAGCGCTCAAAATACTGGGCGCCGTCGCGGCCGGTGAAGATCCTGCTGGCGAAAAACGAGAAGCGCGAGAGGCCAGGACGGTCTCGGCCATCGCCGACGAATTCTTGAAAGAGCACGTCGAGCCCTTCCGAAAGCCGAAAACCGCCCTCGAGTACCGCCGGATCGTCGACTCCTATATCCGCCCGGTCCTTGGCCGAACACTCATGCGCGACCTGAAAAGGGCAGACATTGCCGCGTTGCGCGCCAGTCTGAAAGCGACGCCGACGACCGCAAACCGGACGCTGGCAGTTCTGTCTTCGATGTGGAGCTACGCCTCGAAAATCGGCGATGTGGTCTCAGGTTCGAATCCTATAAAGGGAATCGAAAGGTTCCGGGAGAATGCCCGAGAGCGCTACCTGACGACTGAGGAGCTGATCCGGCTCGGCGACGCTCTGCGGCTCGCCGAGGGTGAGGGCCTGCCCTACGAGGTCGACCCCACAAAGTCGGGGTCGAAACATGCTCCCAAACCGGAGAACCGGCGAATAAAAGTCGACCCCTTTGCGATCGGGGCGATTCGTATTTTGCTGCTGACCGGCGCTCGTCTTGGGGAAATCCTCGGCTTGCAATGGTCTCAGGTCGACTGGGAGCGGGGCATTCTGTTTTTGCCTGACAGTAAAACCGGCAAGAAACCAGTTTTCCTTGGCGCCGCCGCTCAGGCCGTGTTGGCCGATTTGCCGCGCATAGAAGGTAATCCGCACGTCATCGCTGGGGCGAAGAGCGGCGAGCCACGCCACGATCTTGCGAAGCCGTGGGCGGCCGTTTCTAGAGCAGCTGGCCTTGAGGGCGTGCGGCTTCATGACCTGCGCCACAGCTTCGCGAGCGTCGGGGCAGGGGCTTCGCTGGGGCTTCCAATAATCGGCAAGCTCCTCGGACACTCCCAGCCACAGACGACAGCGCGTTACGCGCACCTAGCAGCGGATCCAATGAAGCGCGCCGCCGACACAATCGGAGCGACCATTGCAGCTGCACTTGACGGAAAGCCGGCGCCACAGGCGAGGCCCTTGCGCAAGGGGAGGGGTCGCAAATGAAAAAAGAAAGAAAGGAAAAAAAATACTTTCAGCAATGGAGAAAGAAGAATTTGCAAAATTAAAGCAGATGTTTTGCGATGAATTGGAATCGGCCGTTGGATTGAACTCAAGAATAAATGACGAAATCACAGTAGGTGTAATGTTAGGGCTTATTTTTCTTGCAAAGAAACATAAAAAGAGAAAAGCAAACATTGCTAGTAATGCGAAGGTATTTCGCGCGGCTGTTAATATAGCTAAACAAGCAAAAAAAATGGCCGAAGCACTTAAGGAAATGAACGAATTGTGGCCGAATAATCCTTACACAAAATCTTTTGACTTCGATGATATTTCTAAAGCTAAAAAAGACAATTTAACCATAATGACAGACTATGCATTATTCATGCAGGGCATTGATGAAGAAGAAATCGAATATCACGTAAAAGACAATTTTGATAGCGAGCTATTCTTGGGGCAATTTGTTTATAATGCATTTCAGAATATTTTCGGAGAACGCCCTTATATTTCATACGATGCAGTTAACGAAATTTGCTATGGAGCAGCTCTCGTATTTGCACGATTTATTTTTGAAAAAGCAGGTTGGCACAAGGACGAGATCAAAGACAACACCATCCGGTCATATATAAACAATGGCCCCAAAAGCGAGAATCGGAAATTAATTGATAATCCTGGAGGTTATCTAATCGAACAGTCCCAAAAAGGGCCCTGATAAATTTGAACGCATAAATAATTCAAAATATCTTTGAAGCCTCTAGCACAAATCGGCACCCTAATCGCGTCGGATCAATTTCGAGGCGCGAATAAGTCAGTTAAGCGCCTCTCTGGAGGCGAAAAATATGGTTCAGAAATATCTGAATTCTGAAGACTCCGCCGCACACATTCGCACCAAGTTCGGACGGCCCTGTACGAGTAATCTCCTGACTAAGCTGGCATCCCGAGGCGGCGGACCCCGCTTCGTCAAGATCGGGAGATTCCGGGCTTATACTGTCGAATGGCTTGACGAATGGGCCGAGGCGCAAATCTCGGCTCCGATGACATCGACCAGCGACAAGCTGAGCCCTGAGCTGGTGGAGCGTATCAAAAAGACAAAGCTCGCCATGTCTCGCAATTCAGACAGAGCCACGTGAGTGTATGAAAATGAAAAGGCGCGGCAAAAAAGCCGCTGCCCGCCGTCTGGCGTCGTGGATGTTGGCGGACCTATACAGACTCGCCGACGTCATGCGCGCTGAAGGCCGTGCCCTCGATCCGGGGCCATGGCTGAAAGTCGGGGCCAATGTCTTGTCATCGGCGCCGCCCGGCCAGGAGGAAATCACCCGCGCCGCGCCCGCGCGCTGGGGTCTCGATCAGTCAAGCCTGCTACGTTTCGCCACCCGCTGCGGCATCGACTGCAGCGCCGAAGACATCGCGCTTCAAGTCGCCGAAACAATCCGCTGGCGCGAATCCGAAACCGAGCGCATCGGCCGCCCGCACCATATCCCCATGAGCGCGGACGCCATCGGCAAGCTGCTGTGCGTGACCGAAGACGAACGTCGGACGGCGAAGGCGTGGCGCATCGGAACGATCGACGGTTCTAGAGAAGACAGGATCGAGGCGGCAAAGGCGCGACATGCGCAGCGTCAAGCCGTGCGCAGAAAAGAGTCCGGCGGAGTGGCGCGGGCTGAATATCTCGAAAGCTGCAAGGCAAGATCAAAACCATGGGAGGCCGCCGGAATGTCTCGCGCGAAATGGTATCGAACGGGAGCGCATATTTCCGTAATGGTCAAAAATCCCGATGAGACAGGCCCGTGCGAGACAGGTCCGTGCGTGAACAATAATATAAACCCAAACACCGCCGGATCGGGCTACGCCCTCCCGTCTCGCCATCACCCAGCAAATGATCCGCCCCCCGAAAGTCTCGCCGACATCGCCGCACGTCTTCGTCGTCGGCGCGGTTTCGAGCCAGTCGCCCCATACAACGGAAACGATATCGAGACTGGCGGACTCGCCGCCCGAGTCCTCGAAATGGCGTTGCGCAACCCGCCGATACGAGGCCCTCATCGCATGGGGCGCCGCTTGTCGCATCGCCTCAGCCTTCACTAGGCCGCAGAATGAAGATCGAAAATTTTCCCGCTCTGCAGAGCGGCGCGCCCTCGGGTGCGCGCCGTCACGCATCAAGACAGGATTGTCGCCATGAACTTTAAGAGACAACGCAATCTGCGTAACGATTTTTCTGACGCATTCTGGAAATCTAAACTTGCCCTCAATCGACGCGACGCCGCCGCCGACGCGCAAGAACTTGTGACCATGCGCCTGATCCGAGACCGGGCAAAGGAGCTATTGCTACCCGATAAAACGCTGTCGAAATTCGACGCCGACATCTCCCATATCGAGAAACGGATAGCTGGACATGACGCCGCAGCTTGATCGATTGCGAGAGATTGAAACCGAACGCGCGGCGCATGTCGACGCCTTGGCCCAGCTAGCCGATGAGGCCGCGAGCATCATCAAAGGCATGAACACACAGCCGGAACCCAGCGCGTCAGCGCGAAGGCCAGGGCACGGCAGAGCCATCAATATCTGCGTAGCCGAGCGCATCAGCGGCATGTCTAGAACATGGATCTACAGCCTCGCACGTCGCCGACCGGATATCGGCTGGAAAACAGAAACCGCTGGCTGGCGCTTCGACGAAGCCGCTTTGCGAGCTATCTTCGACAAACCGCCTCGCGCAAAAAGTGCGATCTGTGCAGAAAGTGCAGACGAGATTATTTCAAGAACACATTCGCCGGTCTAACTTCTAAATCACACACAAGAAGGAACCACGAATGACTGATCTTGAAATGAGCGCATCGGGCCTTCGCCCCAAGCGCGATTTAATCACGCTAGCCGGCGAGTCCGACCCGGCCGCCGGAGCGACGCGGCTTGACATCGATCTTGCTGATAAACTCCCCGCGCCCGCCGCCGCGAAACTCCGCGCTCTCCGCGACGAAGTAGAAATCCTCCGCGCTGCGCACATGACACCCTACAGAAATCTGCAAGAGCAATCGAAGCTCCGAGAAAACATCCTCTCAAGAATTGCTGAATTGCAATCTCGCGAACGACTCGCAGACGATCATCCTCTTGTTTTAAAAGAGCGCCAGAACGTCGAAATTCTGACCGCAAAAATCAAATCATTGCAGGCGGAATACGTCTCTCGATCCGAGAAAACACAACCACTGGCGCGGGCCGTTGCACGGTGCGAACGGTATCTGGAGGATATTCGAAACCCCTCCGGTATAACTCTGGCGCTCGCCGCGCCAGCGCCGAAGATCACTCGGTCATCCGACATCCCGACCGAAATTGAAAAACTCCGAGTCAAGATCACCCGGCTGATCGATGAGCGGGAGAGCGTGAAAAACTCGCCGCTTCCTTCCGCCGACGCAAAAAAAATTGTCGCCGGTTTCGTCAACCGCCTCGCTGCGCACGGCCGCCCGGATATTTTCCCGACTCTCGAAGCCGGACAAGAACCAATGCTTTCTCTCGACGAGAGAGCACAACTTCCCGGCATGACTCGGGCGCCGGTCGACGCCATCGGAATGATCGCGTGGCTATTCCGTGACAAGATGATCGAGCAATTTAATTCCCTGATCGATGAGGAAAATGACGATGCTTCGTCATTGTCGCCGGAAGATCGCCAGACTCGACTTGTCGGAATCGATCGCGAGCTGCTGGCTTTGGAGCGTACCGAAGAAACCTTGATCGAGTTGGCGCGCGAACACCTCCAGCAAATCCCACGCCGCGAGAGCTCGGACGTGCGCGCCCTGCTCGGGATCGAGGGGCCGGCGCCGCGCGAAGACTGACCACAACCACGAACAGAAAGACAGACCGATGACCACAGAACTTTACAGCGACGAAGCTCTCACAAACGCCTACGAAGTCGGAAAAGCCGAAGGATTGCAGCAAAGCTACACAGAATCCTACCCCGAGGGCGTGAAGGCCGGACTGACCGAAGGCCGAAAGGCCGGCTTCGAGCAAGGGCAGGCCGAAGGCGCAAAAGCTTATAGGGAACGCTGCCGCCAGATAATTGAATCACCCGCCGCGAAGGGGCGCGAACAAGCCGCCAAGCATCTGGCCCTTCAGACAGACATGAGCGCCGAGGCCGCCATCGCGGCATTGCAGACCATGCGGACGCAATCGGCCATCGGTGCCCGCGCCGCGTCGACCTTCTCGCCGCTCGATCCGACGACGCTGCAATAACCAACAGGGGGGCAGACCTTTGAGGGTGAAGCGATGCACCCAACAACGGCAAGAGAAGATCACCTCCCCCCGAAATTCGTTGGGCGTCAATCCGATCAGCATCGCATCGCGCCCTGGCTTCGGCCGGGGCGCGCCACGCCAGCCCGCCGCCGTGACCTTAAGGTTCCTTTTCGATGCAGTGCAACGTGAGGCGGCGCGACCGCCCGATGCTTTTGCGTGACAAAATTTTCGAAAATTGCGGTTTTGTTTCGTTTCAGGAGGCCTGACGGTGACGAAAACGACGCCTGAGAAGCGCGCCAATCTTATTACGGTCGACCAGGCGGCTGCGCTCCTGACGATCACGCCGACCTATCTGCGCCAGCTGTGCCGCGATGGCAGGATTCCGAGACCCGCGCGCGGAATGGTCCCATTGGTCGCCTGCGTGCAGGGCTATATTCGATGGCTCAAGGACGAGGAACGCCGGACATCAAAAACAGCCGAAGCCGCCGCCGTGCATCGGGCGCGCGCCCGCGAGATCGAGCTTCGGATCGCTCGCGAACAAGGCCAGCTTGTTGAGCTCGCCGACGCCGAAGCAATCTTTTCTGACGTGATGGGCACTTGGCGGACAGAACTGGCGGGGCTTGGCGCCGCCGTTACCCGCGACCTGACCATTCGCCAGCGCATAGATGATCATATCGAGGGCGCAGTCGCCCGCGCCCGCGCAAAATTTTCAGCCGAACGCAACCGGCTCGCCAAAGGAAAGAAATGACACGACCTTACCGCCCCCCGCCGTCAGACGACATCGCATCCGTTCCTCCCGGCAAAATACGAAGCGATGAGGCGCGAGAGCTGCTCACACTGCTATCCGCAGACACCCGCCGGTCGATTGAACTCCTGATCGATTCGGCGGACGTGTCGCCCGAATACCGCGCTGGCTTAGAAGCTGCGCTGGATCGAGCCGATGTCAAGATCGCCGCCATTATCGACGACGTGATAAAGCCGAAAGCGGACGCTTGATAAAGGCTGAATTGACGCGCCGGCCGTTCATAGTAGAGCATCGCGCCAGCGCCAGACGCGAGCCAGGACCGTTTCCGTTGAGCGTAAGAGCATCCCGAATACCGGGTAGGCTTTCCCGATAAATATCCAGAGCTTTAAGTCTTTGTCAGCATAGTTTCATGAAAATTTACTAAGATGTCGCTGTGTCAGTTAATCAATACCAAAAAATGGTCGATCAGAAAAGCCTTATACTATGGAAAATATCTCTGAAGACATGTGCGCCTGCGAGGATACGTATTTATAATTACTTCAATTAGAAAGACCTGTGACTTCATAGGCCATATAAGCATTGCTGAGTTGCCAAGAAGTATTTAACGTTTGATTGTTATTATATATAAAACCTCCATAGCCTGATCCAACTAAGCCTGTTCCACCTATGCCATATTCACCATCTGAGTTCGCTAGACCCAACGTAGATATTGTAGCATAATAATATGCCGGAGAATTATTAACTCCAGAAAGCTGAAGGCCGCTTAAATCGTATGTTACCTTAGTAAAGGATGATGTTGAAGAGGGTGCCGTTAACACCCCCGTAGTATAAAACGGGGTAAGGCTGTTAGTGGATAATGGATTTGCACTTAAAGGACCATTTCCGCCATATTTATATAGGGAAAATGTATATGATTGCGGGGAACCAGACAACAACTTATAATAAAAAGAGATGCTGGTTGTAGTATGGAATATCGGTAAATAACTTGAGCCAAAGCTTTGTGCGTATGTGTGTGTTGAATTATTCCCCGATCCCCAATTCGAAATGAAGGTCGTGCCATCCCAAGGCAACGCATAGGTTACTTCAACAGCCGACGCGTGTCCGCAAGAAAAAAATAAGGAGGCAGAAAGTATTTGCAGGAGTTTTCCTCGCATTTTTACGCTCCGGATGAATGGATAAAATCAAAAACATAAAACTCACAAACGCCAAAATTAAACATTCCGGAGAATCACTTTTTAGTCAAGAGGCAATTTCCTTTATCTTAAGGGTGGGATGTAAGTAACCATCAAAATGAGCAACTATACAAAGCAGGCCGCATGTCATCGTAATTAATTACACGAGGCGATAGCTGTATCTATCATGGAGTTTTAATGCTATGAATTTCCGGCATAGATACATATTAATGAAATTAATTTAGGAATTTATTTCATCATACATTGTTTCATCAATCTCTTTTACCCATTTAGCGCTTTCTATATCAACTTCGCTTGCGGAATTTATTATTAGAATTGCCTCGATCTTTCTCAGAGTCGGCTCAACAATTTTAACAGCTTCGCAGCATCGGTACATGATGAATCTATCTTCCGAGCAGTCGATTAGCCTAACATCTCCTAATTTAAAAAGTTCTCTCCTGGCTTCCTCATAAGTTCTATAAAAATCTGCGATTTCGATGATTATATTTGGGTCGATTAGTCCGATTTTAGATGTCAGTTGCTTATATAGAAACGGCTCCGTTAAAGAGTAATGTCTCTTAAGATGATCAGTATCAAAATATTCTTTACTATCATTTATTTCTGTTTTTCCAAGAAATTCTGCTAATTTACCGGCTTGTTGGCGAAGGCTTATGATTTCACCATAAAGAGCTGCTAACACAGATCGAGCCTCATCAGCCCTCAATTGGTCATCACGTTTTCTATCAAGTTTAAACTTATGATTGGCACCAAAGAATATTGCAATAAACGCTATTATTGAGCTTATTAAGCTCTGCCAATCTTTGAAAAAATCATAATAAGTCATCTACTATGCCTCATATAGAAGATCTGAGGAGCTATCTCACCCTTCGTCATTTAGTTAATCTGGTCGACAAAATCACCTGATCTTGCGCATGATCGCTTATTGATCGACGGCCGAGGCAAAGTCGGCGCCCAGCGACTCCAGCGTCACCCGCAGGCATTCGATCAAGTCGGCGTTGACCGGCTGACCTTCCTCGAAATCTCGAACGGTCTCATAGCTCAAATCCGCCATGTCGGCGACTGGCTCTTGCGTGAAGCCCAGCCGCTCCCGTTCGGTCCTGAATTGCGCCGGCGTCATGGCTTGGCCTTCCTGATTTTTATGCCTTTTTGAGAAACTCTGTCTTCAATACAAGGTCTTTGATTTTTTCTGCCCGACATTCAATCTCGGCAGGGTCTCCCGTGAGACGAATATTTTTTATCATCGTTCCGCGCTTCAGAGTTGTAGAAGTGCCTTTAACTCTTAGGTCTTTTATCAAAGTGACGGAATCGCCGTCTTTCAATTCAGTTCCGTTGCTGTCTCTTACGACATCAGACATTGGCTTATCTTTCCGCAGTTGAATAATGAGCCAGCGTTATAGATACCGGCGCCCAGAGATGAAGAAGCGCACAACCCAGCCAATGCTGAGCGGCACCATAAACGCGGCAATGAGCGATAGAGCGATCGCGCTGTCGCCGGCCAAAGCCTCAAACAGGCTTTTGTTCATTTTGGCCATCTCTGCATAAAGCAATGCGCCAGCTGCAATGATACCGCTGAAAAAGCCGCAGTAGAAAACGATTGAGCCGAAGCGCTCATAGGCCGCGCGCGTTCGGTCATCGTGATGGCGGGGCTTGTTCATGGCTTCGTCTTCCTGAGCCGAACGCCTGGACCCTCGCCGTTTTCGTCTACAAAAATCACCCCGGCCGCCTCCAGAGCGGCGCGGATCGCGGCGACTGTCCGGGGCTGGGCAGCAAGAGGGCCGGGCTGGGCTTCGAGGCGCTTAATTGATGGCAAAGAAACCTGAGTCGCGCCGGCAAGGTCTTTTTGTTCCCAGCGTAGAAGCGCCCGCGCCGCCCTGACTTGCTCACTGGTTAGCATTTAATCCCTCTAGCTTGTTTAATACCTAGGGTATTTAAAATGCCCTAGGGCTCGTTTAATCCTCTAGGTATTGAACCCCTACCACACCACGCCACGCCGGGAAAGGCTTTTCCGGCGAACGCCGGAGGCTTGTCCGATGCAATTCGACCACAACCACGAATAGCAATGGCCGGAGGGCGTGAAACCCGAGACCATCGCCCTTGCCAGAGCGAAGAGAGACGCCGACCGGGCCGCCGGTCTCGCCGTGCAGTTTCTTCACCCGGACTCCGGCAACCTGTCGGAATTTTGCTTCTCGACCGTCGCCCAGCGTGACCGCTTCGTCGCCCGGCTGACTGGTCCCTTCGCCGTGAGCGTCCGCTCATGAGCGACCACAGCATCGCCGCCCTGAGCAATGCCGCGCCGCCCGACAGCTTTTGAATTGGACCGCGCAAGACCTCGGTGAGGCCTGTCAAATATCAGCGCGCACGAACTCCCTTTTTGAGACTGGCAAGCGCGAGCTGAGATCGTCGAACATGCAGGAAATCATCGCGGCCCTAGCTGGAGCCGGAGCTGAACTTATGCAGGCCGGCGTTTCCAGCGTTAAGGGCTGAGAAGGCGTGAGGCTTAAGACGCGGCGCCGGTAATCAGAAATGCTCATGAGATCAGGTCGTCGAGTCCCGGGACGTCGCGGACAAAAAAGCTCAGTGTTTCCATTATAGAGAACCGGATCACCCGCGTAGCGATGAGCCGATGATCCTGGAGAATCTTTCTTTCAGCGGCGATCGCACCGCCGACTGTCTCATATTGCCAGGGGTTCAGGACCGTGATCGACAAGCTGTCCCGATTGAATCGCAACTTCACGTCCGCGTTTGTGATTCCGATTTTGTAGAGCCGACCGGCCCGGAGTGAAACGACGCGATAAGGCGAGATTATCGATCAAGATGACCACCAACAACGCGAACGGAAAGCACAGTCGGTTCGGCGCTATGCTCTCCCGATGGATCGATTCCGTGTTCATAATTTTTAGAATAGCGGATAGCGCGGACATCATTGGCAATGCGATTGACGTAGTAACCGATCCAGAGAAGGGCCAAAAAAATCGCCCATTGAGGGTCCATAGGGTTCATGGTCTTACCACTTGTTGATGATTGCGGTTAGTCGGCCAATATCGGCGCCACACTCATTCCAGCTCCTCCATCGCTGAAATGACTGGGGACCACTTTAGCCCTAAATGCCCTTGTGAAAAACCCTCGCCTTGGGAAACGGCTCCCGGCTTTGATTCAATCCGGCCGCGATCGGGCTGAGACCCTGAGCCTTTTTCTTTCGGACCGTCGACTGCGCCCAGCCCTTGCGTTTCATCGTTCTCTCGACCGGATGCCCAGCGGCGATACAAGCGATGCAAACGATAATTATCCGCTTCATTACCTCGTCTTCGATGTATCTCCCGATCCAGGAGGCGGCGCGCTTAGCGCGATTGACGGTCGCGGCGGAATAATCTCCCGGCGCATGTGCGGGGCCGCTCGGGGTTAGCGGCAAATACTCGGAAAGCCTGCACATGGAAACTGGACCCCGGCCGGCCGGGAGATTGAATTGATCGAGGCGACGACATGACGAAGCAACCACAGCCTAGCGCCTATGACCGCCGCGCCATCATGCGCAAGGCGCATCGCGTATATGCAGCATCCTGTCGCCGTGGCGATGGCCTCACCTTTGGCTATTGGCTCGCCTATGCGTGGCGTGTTGCGCGCGACCAGCGCCAGCGTGACATCACCAGCGAGACCATGCGCCTGATCGCTGGCTTGATCGAGGATCACTTATCGCGCCGGATCGTGCTAGCTCCTGCAATCGAAGAGGGGACAAAACATGACTCGAGTCCTTTAGGCTTTCACCTGTCATCTCTTGCCGTGCATCGCACAAGCCGCGACGGCGCGCCGCGCGATATGCGAATATTAAGGCGATAGAAAATTACTGACTGGCCAGAGACCGAGAGTTGTTTGTAGGGAACCTCTGATTAAATCCTCTGATCTTGGCAAATCGCTTTTGATTTGATTCAATCTCTCTGCGAGGTTGCCATGCGCCAAATGACATTTACCAGCATCGGTTTTCAGGCTCATCACAAGCAAACGAGGCGCGAGCGCTTCCTGAGCGAGATGGACGCTGTCGTCCCGTGGCGTGAACTGTGCAGCCTGATCGAGCCCCATTATCCCTCGGGCCAAAGAGGCCGTCCGCCCATCGGCATAGAGCGAATGCTGAGGATCTACTTCCTTCAACAATGGTTCAATCTGTCGGACCCGCAGGCGGAAGATTGCCTTTACGACAGCGATGCGATGCGCAAATTTGTCGGGATCGACCTCGGCGCAGAAGCATCTCCTGACGAGACGACGATCTGCAAAT
>CAIQCB010000040.1 GCA_903870245.1 uncultured Methylocystaceae bacterium | reverse complement strand
TCGGCAGCGGATGGCTCATATCGACGATCTGATCGAGCCGCGCCCGAAATAAATCCCTCTGCCCGCCATCCCGCCGCTCCTTCGGCCGCATCGCCAATCTCCTTCGCCCGACATCGACGAAAGTAGATAATCACAGCGCGGCACAAGGATCAATTTGCAAGAAAACAACGCCAAACATCGGCAAAACTTGCAAAAACCACTACTTCAGCGTGGCACAAAACTATACAACTTCAATGTCTTCCGAGTTCTTCACGGACGACTGAGCAGCACCGGGTTTTCGGGACCCAAGACTGGCGCATTCATAAAATTGGCACGGGATGTTATTTATCGCTAATTTGGGCGAGGCTCGATAGTCTTACACCCTGCGGTGCGTTTTGCGTTTAGCGCCGCTATGGAGGCCCTTACAGCCTCGCACTGCACCTTTTGGGCGGCCTTATTAGCTTCGCAAGCCGCTCTGCTTTGTGCAGCAGCGTTATTCTGCGCAGCCTTAGCCATTTCGCATGTAGGGTCGTTTGCCTGCTGTAAGCATCCTTTCTTAGAAAAAGGATTTTTTATCAGACATACGCGGCAGTCCCTGGAGTCTTGTGCTACAGTGCAGTCCTGGGTCGGAATGCAATCAGGTAGCTCTAAAGGAGAATCACAAGGAAGCTTAGCAGTTTCGGCGCGCGCCATATCCGCTACCCCCAGCGCTATCATCATTCCAATCAAGATGAGGACTTTTACTGCAGGCATGGCTAGCTTGCCTTTTCAGGCTGTGGCTTCTCGGAGATGCAGTTCTTCGCAATGTTATTTATATCCTGTTGTAGCTTTACAGCAGCCTCATTCTGCTGTTTCGTGAGGGAGTTTATTTCGTCCGTGAGGAAACCAATTGTTCTAATGGTTTGAGGTGCTGCGCGGCTGCTTTGCGCTAGCATCTTAATCTGGGAGTTTCGCCAGTCTATCTTTCCCGCATACTCCTCCAAACGGACTGGAAGAAGCTGAGTCATAATGTTGTTGGTGACTCGACATTCTAGATAATGCAGCTGCGATTGCGTAGCGACGGTTGCAACTATCCAAGGCACTCCCCAAGCTATAACGCTGGAGAGCGCTACAATTACCGCCACCGACATCGCTATAATTTCGCGATAGGGTTTACTCCATTCTAAAAAGGCGGCTAGCCCCTTTTTCTTTTCGGCTGGGGCTGCCTTCATACCAGGAGGGACGGCCTCACCGGCACTCGCCGCTTGGTCCTTTGCGGACTTGTCGTCACTCTCGTTCGTTGCTCCAGACATGTGGAGAAATTCCAAATTGGGTATAAAATTGCCATCGGCGATTTTAGCACTCAACAGTAGAGAGACAAGTATAAACCGCGGAGACAAAGTGTACCACTGAATCGGTGCAGCGCTGGCATTGCTGGCGGCGTAAAAGTGTACCGGTCCTGACCGTCCTGCTCCATGTCACTGAATGGCATGGAGAGGTCGAAGGGATGTTTACAGTGGAACTCTATGCCGCGATCCGCCGTGCTGTGATGATCGAGGGGCTGAGCCGCCGGGAGGCGGCGCGGCGCTTTGGCGTTCATCGCAACACGATTACGAAGATGATTCAATATTCTACGCCGCCGGGTTATCGGCATCGCGAGCGGCCTGTCTCGAAGAAGCTCGGGCCGTATATGGCCTGGATCGACAAGGTTCTCGCGGACGACCGGAGCGTTCACCAAAAACAGCGACATACGGCGCAAAGGATTTTCGAGCGGCTGCGGGACGAAGAGGCGTTTTCCGGCGGCTACACGATTGTTCGCGAGTATGTGGCGCAGCCTCTGCTGCGGTCGCGCGAGCGGCCCGTAACCGTTCGTTTCCATTTCAGACGCTGTTTAATTGGATTAAAATATGAGCCACTGAGTGGCTCATATTTCATGACCCTGGTTTGTGCGCCGCCATTTTTCGCTCAGCTTAATTTCAAATCATTGGGTGACAGGGTGGCGACGTTATTGAGCTTGATCTCAAAGCTTGCCGACCGCGACCCTGTCGTGTCACCGGCGAGCACTTGATTGACTGAATCGAACCTAAGCTCTCCGCCGGCCCCGGAGAAATTCGATGAGCCGATATAACTGAAGGGCTGCGCGCCAAAGATCAGGGCATTCGCGTCGAGGAAACGAGAAAGGTCGATGTGATCCTGCCCTGAAATAAAGTCGGTGATGACGTCACGGGCGACGCCGGCAAGAGAGTCGCTGACCGCATCATACCGGAACCAGTCGCCGCCCGCGCCCCCGGTTAAAACGTCTTTTCCTCCCTTGCCGAATAGAATATCTGAATCTGGTCCCCCGGAAATTGTATTGTCTCCGTCATTACCCGTGCCGGAAAATGGTGCAGACCCGGTATAGGTCAGTCCTGTATAGCCAGTCGCCAAAGTGAAACTCGATAGGCTGGTGGATACTGATCCCGTCGTCACGTTCTGGCTCTGCGTCATGGTCGTCGTCGGGGACGCTGTAGAGAGCATCAAGAGTAGATCGTCATTGAGGATCGTTCCGACGGCCGTCGCCGTTCCCAAAGTCGCGCCGGCGCTCGGGGCCGACAGTGTCACCGTGAAGGCTTCGTCGCTCTCGATGGTCGTATCGCCCGCGACATTGACCGTGATGAGCTTGCTGGTCTCGCCGACCGCAAAGCTGACGATGCCGCTCGGCAGAACCCCGCCGACAAAGTCTGTGGCGTTCACCGCT
>CAIQCB010000039.1 GCA_903870245.1 uncultured Methylocystaceae bacterium | reverse complement strand
GCTCGTCACGGAGCTTCTTCACGGCGGCGAAACAAAGGTCTGGGGCGATAGCGCCTACCAGGGTCAGAAAGCTGCGATCCGGAAGGCGGCTCCCAAAGCTAGCGATATGACCAATAAACGTGGCGCGCGGTATAAACCTCTTAGTGACGTTGATCGTTCGAAAAACCGGACGAAATCGAAGGTCAGGTCCAGAGTCGAGCATCCCTTTTTGGTCATCAAAAGGATTTTTGGGTTTTTCCATGTTCGATATCGTGGATTGGCGAAGAACAGGTCGCGGTTTGAAATCGTATGCGCGCTCGCCAATCTCTACATGAAACGACTTACTCTTATACGACGATGTCCGGCTTGACGACCGAGTTGCGTCTAAAAAACAAAATCCGAGGACTTTCCACCTGATTATGAAGCCTGCAACCAGACAAGATTGGTCAAAGTCAGCGTCAATCACTCTTGAGACGGCCGAATTTCTATGAATTTTATGAATATCAGTTATTTTTCAGAGCTTCCGTAGGATGTATCGGTGAAAGGAGCATAGATCATGGTTGAAATCTCTCCGGCGGAAAAAATTCGCCTTACCAAAGAATTAGATGAAAAATTCAAAAAGATTGTCGAAATAGCTGGCGATGAGTTTAGCGCTAAAATACAACTAGCAATATGGACGGATTATTGTCTGGAATGTTTAGAAGACATGAAATCACCAGTAGCAGTTACCGAAATCCAAAAAGCTTGTTCTGAGCATCAAGAAATTGCGAGTCAATTAATGGGCAGCTTATCGGAAAGACTTCAAATGGCCGCCAAAGAGAATAATTCAGAGCCGGGAGGGTCAACTCATTAATTAAGTCGCTAGGTAACCGGGAGCAGTTGCCGCTATAAATCACCGCTATATTGCGCGCAAAGCCGGGAGCGAGTAAAAAGTCACATGGGCGCGCCAGTCGCGCCATCGGAAAGCCCTGCGACCACGGATGAACTGGCGCGGGGCTTTTTTCATGAGGGCCGGCCATGATCCAGAACGACCGCGACATATTCGGCATAGATCTATCACCCGACAACGCCGCTCTACTGGACGCGCTGGGGATCATGACGCCGGACCAAACCGAGCGCCTTGTGTCGGATCGCCGGCCGGATCGATCCGAGCCTGAAGACTGGACGCATGAGACGGTCAAGCGCCGGCTGATCGACGCCGCCGAACTGATCGAACGGTCAACGCGCGGCACAGGACCAAACCGGCGGATCACGGCATGGGTGGACTGGAAATTGTTCCGAGGCGTGACTGATTTTGAGCGCAACGCGATGGCCGAGGGCATGAAGGAAGGAAAGCGTTTTCCAGATCCATCATACAGCCGGGGCGTCGGGGCGAAGGAACTCGCCGACGCCGAAGACGCGATGCAATGGCCGATCCGATATGTCGCCGATGAAGGCATGCGCCGCGTTTTGGCGTTCTGGATTCATTGCGACCTGACGGGGGCGCCCTTCGGCCGGCTGTCGCCAAAGATCGCCGGGAGCAAGGGGACGGCTTATCGTCGCCTCGATGGCGCCTTGTCGCGCATTGTGGCCGGACTGATCGCCGATGGCGTGAGACCGTGCTGATCGCCGCTGGCCGTGGCTCTGCTATCCCAAATTCATCAGGAACAAAACGCCGTGAACGAAACCGAAATATTTTTACGCTATCAAGACAACAACCGTTGCATTGTGAGCAACGGCTAGGCTGGGGAGTGCGCTTGCGTATCGGCGCGCTCCAGCCGATTGATCAAAACCCGATCAAATTTTGCAGCGCCATTCAACATGTCAAAAAAACATCATTACGCATGTCACAATTTTTGGCTTTGTGAGCCTTCAATAATTGGAAAGCGAGGCCATGCTCGAAATATTCGTCAAGTCACCCGTCGACGAAGCGCCAAGCCAAAATGAAATCGCTTTCCGTCTCCTGATATGGACGCTGGAGCGGATCGATAGACCGGACGTGCGCCGACTCCTGATCAAGGCCGCTGCCCTGCTTTCCCGCGACGACTGAGCATCTGGACTCGGCACGGGATCGCCCGGCGGATGGCGTGGCGTTCCGATCACCGGGCGTTCGACCATCTGCGCAAGATCGAGACGCGAGACCTCGATCATCCCGACGCCGGCATGTCGCCGCCGCCATTGAGCAGGATCAAGACCTAGCCCACCTCAACCACGCCGGGCGATCACCCGGGCGGGAGTATGTCGTCGCGGATGCCTCGACCTTCTGCCGCGTTGGCCATGGTCACGTCGCCGGGAGACCTCGACTGGCGCATGAATGATAAAAGAGGTCAATTTTTCGATCTGGCCCCATGAGATCGGCGACGCAAAGGGGGCCGTGGACAATTCATGGCGAGCTACCATCGAGAGATGGCATTAATGTCGTCATGTTTCTTGCTCCATTTGCTTATACGGCGCCTATACAGCCTGTTTTTCATTTTTAAGAACTATCCGAAAATTAACTAAATAATTGATATTATTGGTGCCGACTGAGGGATTCGAACCCCCGACCTACTGATTACAAATCAGTTGCTCTACCAGCTGAGCTAAGTCGGCTTTGCCCGGGCGTTCTGGCGCAGGCTTTGGCGCGTTGGCGTCCAGCGCATTTCGGCGCGTGGCGCCTGTATTGTCGATGGCGTCGGCAAAATCAATCCCGCCGCTTCGTTCCTTAGCCTTCAGGAGGCGGGAGCGCGCAGCCGCAGGTGGATGACGGCGAGGACGGCGGCGGCGGCGTTGGAGACGTTGAGGCTGCGGATCGGGCCCGGCAGGTCGAGCCGGGCGACGGCGTCGCAGCGCTCGCGGGTGAGGCGGCGCAGGCCCTTGCCCTCCGCGCCCAGCGCCAGCGCCAGGGGGGACGACAGCGACATGGCGTCGATTGCGCTCTCGCCGTCGGAGTCGAGACCGACAACGTAAAAGCCCCGCGCGCGCAGCTGATCGAGGGCGCGGGCCAGATTGACCACGCTGACGATCCGCACATGCTCCAGCGCCCCCGAGGCGGTTTTGGCGAGCGCGCCGGTGAAGGCCGGGCTGTGGCGCTCGGTGACGATCAGCGCGTCCACCCCGAAGGCGCAGGCGCTGCGCAGGATCGCGCCGACGTTCTGCGGATCGGTGATCTGATCGAGCGCCAGCACAAGCTTTGCGTCGGCGGGAATGTCGGCGATGTCGGCTTCGGGCAGGGGACGCGCCTCCAGCATCAGCCCCTGATGCACGGCCTCCGGACCAAGCCGATGATCGAGATCGCGGTTTTCCACCACGCGCGGCGTCAGCCCGGCGGCGCTGGCGTCCCCGGCGATCCGTGGCAGGGCGACTTCGGTGGCGTAGAGGGTGAGGAGTTTGCGCCGGTTGGCCGTGAGCGCCGCGCGCACGGCGTGAGCCCCGTAGAGGATCACAATATCGGGAGAAGGGGCGCGAAACGGGCCTGCGGATTGCCCGGCCGGGGCGCGGCGCGGCGGCGGCCTGTTGCGACTCATCGCAGCGCCGCCGTTTTGACCCACCAACCGGGATGATGCGATCGGATCACGCGCGCCGCGCGCGCCGCCGCATGGGGCGCATCGAACAGGGCGAAGCAGGTGGCGCCGGAGCCGGACATGCGGGCAAGCCGCGCGCCGCGCGCCGCGCGCAACACCGCCAGCACGTCGACGATCGACGGGGCCAGCAGACAGGCGGCGTCTTCAAGATCGTTGCGGCAATGGTCGAGGCGTCCGAGCAGTTCGACGAGAGCCAGGCCCGAGGGAATATCGAGATGCGCCCCGAAGCCAGACGATTCGCTAGGCCTCAGGCCGAGGCTCTGGAAGACAGGTCCGGTCTCGACCGGCGCGCCGGGGTTGACCAGCACGGCGGGCAACAGCGGCAGCCGCAGCAACGGCCCCAGCGTCTCTCCGGCGCCGCGCATCATCCGGGCCCGTCGGGCCAGACACACCGCCACATCGGCGCCGGTGGCGCGGGCGGCCTCGATCAGGCGGGGATCGTCCGGCGCCAGACCATTGGCGCGCGCCAGCAGCCGCAACGCCGCCGCCGCGTCCGAAGATCCGCCGCCGATCCCGGCCGCCACTGGCAGACGCTTGTCGAGACGGAAAGCGCCAAGCCGAAGGCCCTCGACACGGGCGGCGAGTTGGCGGGCGGCGCGCAACACGAGATTGTCGTCGCCAGCGCCGGCGGCGGTGGCGGTCGGACCGGCGATCTCAAGACTTAACGTCTCGTCCGGCGACAAAGCGAGGGTGTCGCCGGCGCCGGAGAAAACCACAAGGCTTTCGAGCGCGTGATAGCCGTCGGCGCGCCGGCCGAGGACATGCAGGGACAGATTAATCTTGGCGGGAGCGCGTGTAACAAGCATGTTTGGTCCAGCAGCGGGGAGCGTCGTGCTTAAACGCTCTTTTTCGGCTTCACAAATCTTGCCGGCTGCAAAAATCTTTCGTGGGCTTCAGGAATCTCGCGGCTCAGCGGCCATCGACGCCGCCGCGGTCGATTGGCGGCCCGTCCTGCTCCCAGATCGGCGTTGCGGCGGGTGCGGGCGTTGCGCGCCTGTTCTTGTGTTTCGACTGTTTTGGCGTCGGCGGAGACTGTCCGGAGATTTCCGGGCCGTCGTCCATAATAACGCCGGCGACGCTGTCGGCGATGTCATCTCCGGCGCGGGCAACCGCAACCATCCCATGACCCGCCGTGAGCGCGACGATCAGAACTGCGCCGCCGATGGGGCGAATACGCATTTTTGTCTTGTCCCCTTTCGCGTTTCGGGGCCGCGATTGAAACGGTTTCTCTCAAGCGCCCGAAAAACAAGCTACGGGCGTTTTGAAAATTGTCAAAACACCGGTCCCATAGACCGGACGCTCGCGGGCAAGACCGGCGGGAGCTACGCATGATTCGCGCCGCCGGCGATCACTGGATAGGCCGCCGCAGGGTGGCGGGTGGCATAGAAAAAGCGCCGCGAAATTTTTCCGGGCGCTTGCCTATTGCTTGATTTTTGTAAATCTCGACTGGGCGGGGTATGGCCCAAGTCTTTGTTTTATTTGGAGCGGGCGAAGGGATTCGAACCCTCGACCCCAACCTTGGCAAGGTTGTGCTCTACCCCTGAGCTACACCCGCATCCTGTGGCCGACAGCGCCGGCTCGTTCGTTCCTATGCCGCAATCGTCGGCGCTTTGCAACTCTGTTTGGCTCAACCCTGACCGATAAATTGCGTCGCCGCCGGGATCGCAGGTTTACCGGGAAACTGAAAGGCGCGCTCTACTTGCATTCCTGCGCGACGCGGGAGAGTGCGTCTGAGAGGCCTTTCAGGGAATAGGTGTCGACAGTCGCCGTGCCCTTGGCCGATGAGGCCTTGATCACCAGTTTGCCGCCCGAGCGCAATGCGCCGACAAAGTCCTTTTCTTTGGTCTGCTCCCGAATCCAGGCGTTCTGCCCCTTGGTGATCAACTCGAAGCCGTCGCCGTCGATTTCGGCGGCGGCGGCAGAGCCGTCTTTCGTTGGATAACCGAGATTTACGGCGATCTCATTGTGGATGTTTTCGGCCGGGCGGGTGGTTATGAATATGTAAGCCTGGGTGTCTTTTAATTTTGCCTTCGGCTGTCGATCTTTGGGCTGACCGAGCGCATAGCAGGTTTTGTCCTTGCCGCCGGCGGCGGCGTAGGCCGTCCAGTCGCCATAAGAGCCGAGCTGCTCCGCCTTGCCGGAGTCTTTTGCTGCATCCTTGCCCGCGTCGCGGGAGGCGTCAGACTTGCTCTTGTCAGATTTGCTGTCCGCCGCGCTTTTTCCCGCTTCTGCAGCGGGCGCGGTTTTCGCCGCCGGTTTCGGCTTGGCAAGGGAGGGTGAGGCGTGAACGCCAACGCAGAGAGCCGTCGATAAAAGCAACAGGCGGGCGAGAAAAGATTCGTTTAGCATGGCCGCAATGTACCGCCGCAAGACCGCTCGAACAAGACGCCTGGACAAGCTGTTCGCCTAGTCGAGTTTTCGCCCCGCCATCAGATAGTTGACGTCGGTATCGTGGCTTTTACGCCAAATCATGGTCAGGGGCTGGAAGCTCATGCCCGCCCTGTCGATCTCGCGCATGCCGGCGTCGCTCAGCCAACCTGAGAGTTCGTTGGGGCGGATGAACTTGCTGTGATCATGGGTGCCTTTCGGCACCCATCCAAGGACATATTCGGCTCCGATGATGGCAAGCATATAGCTTTTGAACGTGCGGTCGATAGTCGCCAGAAAAATCAGACCGCCGGGTTTTAGACATTTGCCCAGCATAGCGACGAAGGCTTGCGGACCCTCGACATGTTCGATCACCTCCAGCGCGGCGATGGCGTCGAATTGCTCGCCGGTCTCGGCGAGCGCCTCGGCGGTGATGTTTCGATAATCGATGTCGAGACCAGATTTTTCGGCGTGCCGCGTGGCGACTGCGATATTATTCGGCGCCGGATCGATGCCGGTGACCCGGGCGCCCAGCTCGGCGAGCGACTCGCTCAGAATGCCGCCGCCGCACCCGATGTCCGCGATGCGCAGACCCTCCAGCGGCCGGTGACCGCTCTCGTTAAGCGCGGCGGAGTCACCTTGCAAGAACCGCCGGACATGGTCGCAGATATAGGTCACGCGGATCGGGTTGATCTCGTGAAGGATGCCCATTTTGCCGGACTTGTCCCACCACAGCTCCCCAAGCCTGTTAAATCTGGCGACATCCTCGGGATTGACGCTGGCGGAAAGGGGGGAGGAGGGTTGCGCGGTCACGTTGAAGCCTCTTTCATATCATGCGGTCGGTCGCCCGATTTTTAATAACTAGTTGAGCGGGTCGCCGTTGACAGCAGCCCGTTCCCGGCGACATAAACGCCCGCTTTCGCCGACTGGCGAACCGCCAGCGCGCGCCAGGCGGCCGTTTTTCGTCTCACAAACCGGTATCTATGTCACGTCTCGTCATGAAATTCGGCGGCACTTCCGTCGCCACCGTCGAGCGCATCCGCAACGTCGCGCGTCATGTTAAGCGCGAGCTCGCCGCCGGCAACGAGGTCGCCGTGGTGGTCTCCGCCATGGCTGGCAAGACCAACGAACTTGTCGCCTGGTGCAAGGAGACGTCGCCGCTTTACGATCAGCGCGAATACGACGCCGTTGTGGCCTCCGGCGAGCAGGTGACGGCGGGATTGCTGGCCATCGCCCTGCAGGAGATGGGAGCGCCGGCCCGCTCATGGCTCGGCTGGCAGGCTCCAATCCATACCAATGACACGCACGGCTCCGCGCGTATCGAATCAATCGAGGGCGCTGGAATCATCGAAGGCTTCAAGCGCGGCGAAGTCGCCGTCGTCGCTGGTTTTCAGGGATTGCATAAGGAATCCGGCCGCATCACCACGCTCGGACGCGGCGGCTCGGACACCAGCGCCGTGGCGCTAGCGGCTGCTATCAAGGCGGATCGTTGCGATATTTATACGGATGTGGACGGGGTCTACTCCACCGACCCGCGCGTCGTGCCGAAAGCGCGGCGCATGGAGCGGATCGCTTTCGAAGAAATGCTGGAAATGGCGTCTCTCGGCGCCAAGGTCTTGCAGGTGCGTTCGGTCGAGGTCGCGATGGTCCACAAGGTTCCGACCTTTGTGCGCTCATCATTTGACGACCCCGCCAATCCCGGCGCGGGGACGCTGATCTGCAATGAGGAGGATATTGTGGAAGCCCAGGTTGTCACAGGCATCGCCTTCTCGCGCGACGAAGCCCAAATCACCCTGCGACGCGTTGCCGACAAGCCCGGCGTCGCTGCGGCCGTGTTCATGCCGCTCGCCGAAGCGGGCATCAACGTCGATATGATCGTTCAGGTCGTCTCGGAAGACGGCAACACAGACATGACATTCACGGTCGGCTCCGCTGACTATGAGCGCGCCTTTGCCATTCTCGAAAAGATCAAGGACGACATCGGCTTTTCGAGCATGGCCGGCGCCAAGGACGTCGCCAAGGTATCCGCGATTGGAATCGGTATGCGCAGCCACGCCGGCGTCGCCGCGCGCGCTTTTCGCGCGTTGTCCGAGAAAGGCGTCAATATTCGCGCGATCACCACCTCAGAAATCAAATTCTCGGTGCTGATCGACGAGGCCTATACCGAACTGGCGGTGCGCACTCTGCACACTCTTTACGGGCTGGACGCAGCCTGACCGACAGGGATAGGAACTTTGCTATGGACGAACTGATTGCCCGCGTCTCGGCGTCTCTGGGCGTCGACGCCGAACTGGCGAAGACAGCCATCGGACATGTGCTCGCCTTTCTTCACAAGGAGTTGCCGGAAGGGCCGGTCGCCGAATTCCTCGAAAGGACGCCCGGCGCGCGCGAGGTCGTCGACGCCGTCTCCAGCAAGGACTCAGGCGGCGCCTCGAGCCCACTCGGCGGATTGCTCAACAGTGGTCTGATGGGTCTCGCCGGCAAGCTCAACGCCGCCGGCCTCGACATGGGTCAAATCCAGAAACTCGGCCACGAAATCCTCGCCCACGCCGAAACGCTGCTCGGCAAGGAGAAGGTTCAGCAGATCGCCGGCTCCATTCCCGGATTGTCGCAGTTTCTGTAAAGCTGCGCCCGGCTGGCGTGGACATATCAACGTCCACGACGCAGTCGAAGAGCTGAGAGGCTCACGCCCATTACCCTGAGCGCGCCCAGCAAGGCGCCGACATACGCCAGCGCGCCGGCCATGCCGATGAGCGCCAGGGCGACCAGGTTGGCCAGTCCGCCGAAATGGGCGCCGACCGCCAGCGCCGGGCCGCGCAACAGCAGGGCGACCAGCGCCAGCGGGATCACAGCGGCGATTGTGGCGATCGCCGTCTTGCCGAACATGGCGTCGAAATCGATTTTGTCCTGCGCGATCGCCAGCGCGATCAGCGCGCCGAAATTGATCCACAGGCCGACTGAGGTCGCTGTGGCGAGCCCCACGGCGCCAAGTGGTCGAAACAGAATGATTTTCAGGGCGACATTAGCCGCCAATCCACACAGCGCGACGAGCATCGGGGTGCGCGTGTCGCCGCGCGATTGAAAGCTGGCGCGCGCCGAGGCGATCAGCACCAGCGCCATCAGTCCGCCGCCATAGGCTGCAAGCACATCGCCGGCGGCATAGGCGTCCCGCGCCGTAAACCGGCCGTGTTGGAAAAGTCCCGCCACGATGAGTTCGGGCAAGGTGACGAAAGCGACGAAGAACGGCGCGGCCAGCGCGATGGTCAGCGCCATCGTTCGGCTCTGGGCGTGGTGCGCTCCAGTCACGTCGCCGGCCGCGATGCGTCGACTCATCTCCGGCAGCAGCACAGTCCCGGCGGCGATGCCGATCACGCCGACCGGCAACTGGTAAAGTCGCTCGGCGTAGGAGATCGCCGAGACGCCGCCATCGGCGAGCATCGACGACAGGATCGTATCGGCGAAGACGGCGATCTGCGGACTGGCCGACCCGATCACAGCCGGGCCGAGCCGTATGAAGAAATCGCGCACGCGCCACCAATGCGGTTTGCGCAAGGATTGCAGCACGCCAATCTGATGCGCGCCCCACATGAGCAGACCAAGCTCCAGGGCGCCGGAGATCGTCACGCCCCAACTTGCCGCATAGCCGGCGTTGGGAAAAAGAAAGGCCACGCCAAGCGCCGCCATAACGCATAAATTCATCAGATTGGGCGCAAAAGCGGGCAGGGCGAAACGGCCATGGGCGTTGAGCGCGCCCATGTGCAGCGCGAAAAGAGTCATAAAAAACAAATAGGGAAAGGTGATGCGCGTGAGGCTGACGGCGAGCGCGAATTTTTCTGGTCGATCGCCAAGACCCGGCGCCAGCAAAGAAACGAATTGCGGCGTGAACGCCCAGACCAGCAGCAGAATGACCACCTGCGACATCAACAGCAGGGTGTAGATTTCGCAAGCCAGTTCCTCCGCTTCCTCCTCGCCTTCCTGTTCAATCGCCATTGAGTAGGATGGCACGAATGCGGCGTTGAATGCGCCCTCGCCGAAAATGGAGCGGAAACTGTTTGGCAGTCGCTGGGCGATGAAAAAAGCGTCTGAGACGACGCCGGCGCCCATGATCGCCGATTGCATGGCGACAGAAAGGAATCCCGTCAGCCGCGACAGCAGGGTGAAGCCTCCGACAGAAAGAAGATGTCGAATCATTCAGGAGTCCTGACATCGATCGGTTAATCGCTCGCGCATGGCTCGCCTGGCGCCCGCGGCTTTTTGCCGGCTCGATCCGCGATCAGATAAAGCGGACGGTCTTTCACCTCGTCGAAGATGCGGGCGATATATTCGCCCAGCACCCCGAGCGATATAAGTTGCATGCCGGCGAAAAAGGCGATGGAGACGATCAGCGAGGCGTAACCCGGCACGTCGACGCCAAAAATCAGGGTGCGAGAGCCGTAATATCCGGCCATCGTCAAGGCGAGACCGGAAACCGCAAGGCCGACATAGGTCCAGACTTTCAGAGGCAGCGCCGAGAAGGACATCAGACCATCGAGCGCGAAGCTGAAGAGTTTGCCGTAGCCGAATTTTGTCGCCCCGCTGCCCCGTTCCTGCATTTCGAAGGGAACGCCGAAGGACTTGAACCCGATCCAGGCGTAAAGCCCCTTGTTGAACCGGGCTCGTTCTCGCAGCTTCAGCAGCGCATCAACGGCCTGGCGGTCCAGTAGCCGAAAATCGCATGAGCCCGGCGGCAGCCGGGTGTCGCCAAATTCATCGAGCAGACGATAAAACATTCGGGTCAGGAAATTTCGTAACCTGGGGTCGGTCTGGCGGGTCATTCGCTGCCCGTAGACGTTCTTGTAGCCTTCACGCCATTTGGCGATGAAAATCGGAATCAAGCGCATCGGATGCTGGAGATCGGCGTCGATGATGATCACAGCCTTGCCGCGGGCGTGATCGAGCCCGGCGGCAATGGCGATTTCCTTGCCGAAGTTGCGCGAGAAACTCAGACCGCTGAAGCGGCCGTCAGCCTCGCAGATCGCCCGGATCGTCTCCCAACTGTCGTCCGTGGAGCCATCATCGACGAAAATCGCCTCGAAGGTCACATCGCAGCTCTTGAGAACCTGAATGAGCGCCTCGGCCAGACGGCGCAGATTGGCGCTCTCGTTGAACAGCGGCGCAACGACCGATATATCGGGCACAGGGTCTTCCATGGCGCGTTTGAAACAGATTTTTGGTTCTGGCGATAGGGCTCGCCGGGAAGGGGCGGGGGCGGTGACAAAAACTAGACCGTTCGCGCTGTGCGCCGACGATTACGGCCTGTCCTACGGGGTCAGCGTCGGCATCCTGAAAGCCTTATCCGCCGGCGTGCTGACAGCCGTGTCGGCCATCGTCACCGGCGCGCGCTGGCCGGCGATGGGTCGGGAGCTGGTCCGAAACGATCCGGACGCGGACCTGGGTCTGCATCTGAACCTGACCCTCGGTCGCCCCCTTGGACCGATGGCGGCCTTCGCCCCGAAAGGACTTTTCCCGCCCGTGAGCGCCCTGGCGCGTCAATCGTTTTTAGGTCGATTGCCGGTCGACGAAATTCGCGACGAAATCGATCGCCAGCTCGACCGGTTCGAGGCAGTGATCGGACGTCCGCCCGATCATGTCGACGGTCATCATCATGTACACATGCTGAAAGGCGTGCGCGAGCCTTTGCTGGAAGCGCTGACCGCTCGTGGTCTGGCCGGAAGCGTGTGGCTTCGCAACGCCGGCGACGCGCCGCACCGCATCGCCCTGCGACGGGCGCATGTGCGCAAGGCGCTGACCGTCCGTTCGCTGGGCGCAGGCTTTGCGCATGCGGCGAAGAAGCAAGGCTTCAAATTGAACGATGGCTTTGCCGGCTTCTCTTCTTTTCGTTCCGACAGGGATTACGCCCGATCGTTCGAGGCCTGTTTGCGCGCGCCGGGTCGGCGCCATCTGGTGATGTGTCATCCTGGCCTGGTTGACGACGATCTCAAAGCTCTGGACCCGGTAACAACGACGCGCGCCCAGGAACTGTCCTATTTGTTGTCGCCGCGTCTACCGGAAATTCTGGAGCGTCGTCACCTGCGGCTGGCGCGCTTGTCGAAAATGGAAGGATGAGAGACGGCTGTCTCCAGCTCATCCGATGTCGATGTCGAGCGCAACGTCAAGCGTTGGCGCCGAATGGGTCAGGGCGCCAACCGAGATCAGATCGACGCCGGTTTCGGCGATCGCGGCGACGGTCTCCAGCGACGCCCCTCCAGAGGCTTCGCAAATGACGGCGCCATCGATCAGCGCCACCGCTTCCCGGAGAGTCGGGATCGCCATATTGTCGAGAAGCACAACATCGGCGCCTTCCGCCAGCGCCTCTCGCAATTGTGCGATGGTGTCGACCTCGATTTCAATCTTCACGAGATGTCCGGCGTATCGTTTAGCTGCACGCAGCGCCGGCGCGACGCCGCCGGCCACGGCTATGTGGTTGTCCTTGATCAGAATGGCGTCATCGAGACCAAAGCGATGATTGACTCCGCCGCCGCAACGCACCGCGTATTTTTCGAAGGCGCGCAACAGGGGCGTAGTCTTGCGGGTGTCGCAGATGCGGGTTTTCGTGTGGGCGACTAGCTGAACGTATTGCGCCGTCAAGGAAGCGACGCCGGACAATCGACCAAGATAATTCAGAGCGACGCGTTCGGCGGTCAGGATCGCCCGTGCGTCGCCATCGATCCGGGCCAATGCCTCGCCTTTCTCCACATGCGCTCCGTCGCGCGACCAGCATTCGAAGCCGATGGAGTCGTTGATCGACAGAAACGTCGCTCGCACAATATCCAGACCGCAAATCACGCCGGACGCGCGTGCGATCAACCTCGCCGTCGTCTGAATATCGTCCGGGATGGTCGCCTGGGTGGTGATATCGCCAGCGCGGCCGAGATCCTCCGCAAGCGCGCGGCGTACGGACTCCCCGATCAGGATGGGCGACAGGGCTGGGACAGGTACAGGTGCGGTATCATCGTTCATGGCTGGGCCTCGTCGGCGATGCGCAAAGCCATGTCCAGAGTCATCCGCGAGCGTTGCGCCTGAGTGGGATCGGCGACTGGATGGTCCGAACGAAAATGTGCGCCGCGACTCTCCCGTCGCGCGAAGGCGGCGGCGGCGATCAACGTCGATGTCGTCAGCATGTTTAAGATCTCGATATCGCCGGCGCGGGCGCGCAAACGCCGTAACTGACCCAGCGCTCCAGCGAGGCCGGCGGCGTCGCGGGTAACGCCTACATTGGCCGACATCAGGTCTCGCAATTCCTCGATAACGCCAAGGTCCTCGTCGATCCATCCAACACTCGCAGGGGGCGCCGGCTCCGAAGCGCCGACAACGGAGAGATCCGTCGTTCGGATGTCTGAGGCGGCGCGGGCGGCGAAGACCACCGCCTCCAGCAGCGAATTGGACGCCAGACGATTGGCGCCATGGACGCCGGTTGCGGCGACTTCGCCAATCGCCCAGAGACCCTCCAGCGAGCTTCTGCCGTTCGCGTTGGTCCAGACTCCGCCCATATGGTAGTGCGCCGCCGGCGCAATCGGGATCGGCGAGACGACGGGATCAAGGCCGACGTTACGACAACTGCCATAGACTGTCGGGAAGCGTTCCGGGAACGATGCGCCAATCGAGTGGCGCGCGTCGAGATAAGCGCCGCGCCCGGCGCGGATGCTGGCAAATACCGCTCGGGCGACAATGTCGCGCGGCGCCAGTTCGGCGGCCACATCGACATCCAGCAGAAAGCGATGCCCGTTGCGATCAATGATTGTTGCGCCTTCGCCGCGCAACGCCTCGGTGGCCAGAGGCGCCGGATCAACGTCGATATCCATGGCGGTAGGATGAAACTGCACGAATTCAGCGTCGGCGATGATCGCCCCGGCGCGCGCCGCTATGGCGACGCCGACGCCCCTGGCGTCGAGAGGATTGGTGGTGATCCGGTAAAGATGCCCGAGTCCGCCGGTCGCCAGAACGAGCGCGGCGCTGGGAATGAAACGCGAATTGCCGTGCTTGTCACGCACATGCACGCCTCGTACGCGGCCATTGCGGACGACGATTTCCTGCGCCGCGAAACCCTCCAGATATTCGATGGAGGACGTGCGTATGATTTGCTGTCGCAATGTTTCCATGATGGCGCGACCGGCGGAGTCGCCCTTGACGCGTACGACGCGGTTTCGCGAATGCGCCGCTTCGCGCGATGGCGCAAAGAAGCCCTGATCGTTGCGGTCGAAGGGCGCGCCCATCGCCGCCAGCTCTTCGACGCGGGCCCGCGCCTCGCGCGCCATGCCGAGGGCGATGTCGTAATCGACCAAACCGGCGCCTGCGGCGACGGTGTCACTCGCATGGCTCTCCGGCGTGTCGCCTTCCTCGACGGCGGCGGCGATGCCGCCTTGCGCCCAGCGCGAGGCGCCGCTGTCGCCGACCGGGGCCGGCGCAATGATCGCGACCGGCAATGGCGCGAGTTTCAGCGCGCAGAAAACGCCCGCGAGTCCGCCGCCTATAATAACTATTGGAGGAAGCCGCTCGTTCATGGATCGCGCGCACGCGCTGCGAGCCGCTCCAGCGCCGCCGTCTCGCGTGCAACGGCGGCGGCGACCAGCGACCTGGCGCGCTCATTCATGGGAAGGGCCATCGCCGCCGCATGTCCGGGAGGCGACATTTTACACAAGGTTTTGCCGAGGATGTCGATGATTTTATCGTCGGCGTAACCGACATGTTTATTCAGGAAGTCGTCGAAATAATGCGCGAGGAATACAACCGCCGCGACATTCTCCAATGCCTGGGACTCCGGATCTTTCTTGAGTTGTTCCTTGCGGATCAACCCCCCGACGCGTTCGATCGCGCCTTCATCATAACCTTGCGCGCGCATGATGTCGCCGGCGAGCCGGGCGTGATGCTCCCGACAGGCCCGGCGCCAGTCATTGTAGCCTTTGCGTCCGTCGGGATAGTCGCTCCGAGCGATTTCCCAGCGACGTAAATGCTGAGCGCGCGCTGCAATTTTCAGTAGCTCTGACGCTTCGGGATAAAGCGACTCCAGGCAGCTGCTCATGCGCCGGGCGTAAATCGTTTCGAAAGGCGCGCCACTGTCCTGCCGGGGGTCCGCAGCATTGGCGGCGTCAATCGCCGCAATGGTCGCCTCGAAACCCGGCATCCTTGCCTCCTCTCGCGCATCGCTTTTCAAATAAAAAGCGTCGCGTTCAACCGAGATCGATCATCCTCTGCACGCTGCGGCGGGCGCGGGCGGCAATCGCCGGATCGATAACGACTTCCTCGCGCATGTCGAGAAGACTGTCGAGAATCCGGGGCAGGGTGATGCGCTTCATATGCGGACAGAAATTGCAGGGACGCACAAACTCCGTGCCTGTCGTCTCCGCCGCGACGTTGTCGGACATCGAACATTCGGTCACCAGCAAAACGCGCGCCGGTTTTCTGTTGCGCACATAATCGATCATGGCGGCGGTCGAACCAGAAAAATCCGAAACTTCGACCACTTCGCGCGGACATTCGGGATGCGCGATAACGGTCAGACCCGGATGGTCAGTCCGATACGCATTGATCTCCTCGGCGGTGAAACGCTCGTGAACTTCGCATGCTCCATGCCATGCTATTATTTTGACTTTCGTTTGGGCTGCGACGTTTTGAGCGAGATAGCGGTCCGGAACCATGATGACGCGATCGACGCCAAGGCTCTCGACAACTTTAACGGCATTTGACGATGTGCAGCAAATATCGACCTCTGCTTTGACATCGGCCGACGTATTGACATAGGCGACAACAGGCACGCCGGGGTATTGCGCGCGCAGGGCGCGGATATCGGCGGCGTCAATTGACTCGGCGAGCGAACAGCCAGCACTGGAGTCCGGTATCAGCACGGTCTTGGAAGGATTAAGAATTTTCGAGGTCTCGGCCATGAAATGCACGCCGCCCTGAACAATAACGTCGGCTTCTGACGCCGCCGCCATTTTGGCGAGTTGCAGACTGTCGCCGACGAAATCCGCCACACAATTATAAATCTCCGGGGTTTGGTAATTGTGCGCGAGAATAACGGCGTTGCGCAATTTTTTCAGATCGTTGATCGCCTTCACATAGGGGGCGTGGAACGGCCATTCGACAGGCGGCATGACCTTCGCCACCCGCTCATAGAGATGCCGCGTGGCCTCCTCAACCTGGGGCGTCCAGGTCAGATCAGGGCGGGGCAGGGGCGTTGAGTAATGGCGCAGACGAGGGTCGAGGGCGAAGGACCCCGGAGCGCCGGCGTCCGCGCTGCGCGCTTGTTCGGTGGTTTCCAGGATCATGGTCTTGTCCTTCTCCGCCTTATGCTCAAAATGAGTATAAGTAGGTCATATAAAAACTCCGCAGCGTTGAACGCCCGGAGACTGACTTCAAGGGATATTATTCTATTTGACCGCCGCTCGGCAAGTCTTGAAGCTCAGCTTGAGAAATATGGCGGCAGCGCCAGATGTTCAAGAGCGGCCGCGTTCGCGCTGGCCTGGGAAGCTGCTATAGACCGCCGCATGAACAGTCATCAGGGGTGAACATTGTTTCCGCATCGTCATCTGCTCGGCATAGAGGGCCTGTCCCGATTGGACATAGAGATGCTGCTCGATATGGCCGAACAGGATGTCGAACTCTCGCGACGGGTTGAAAAAAAACGCAGTGACCTTCGCGGTCGCACCCAGATAAACCTTTTCTATGAGTCCTCTACTCGTACCCAGGCGTCTTTCGAGATCGCGGGCAAACGTCTGGGCGCCGATGTGATGAACATGTCGGTGGCCCGCTCCTCGGAGAGCAAGGGCGAAACTCTTCTCGATACGGCCATGACTCTGAACGCCATGAGGCCGGATATAATAGTTGTGCGACATGCTCAGGCCGGCGCCGCGCATCTATTGGCGAAAAAAGTCGATTGCTCGGTCGTCAACGCTGGCGACGGAGCCCATGAGCATCCGACCCAGGCTCTCCTCGACGCCCTGACGATCCGTCGCAACATGGGGCGCATTGAGGGGCTCTGCGTCGCAATCTGCGGAGATATTCTGCACTCACGCGTGGCCCGCTCTAATATTCTGCTCTTGTCGGCGCTGGGCGCCAGGGTGAGGGTAGTGGGCCCGTCAACTCTGGCGCCAGACAGGCTGTCAACCCTCGGCGTCGAGGTCTTCCACGATATGAAACGCGGGCTTGCCGGCGTAAACGTTGTTATGATGCTTCGCCTGCAACGTGAGCGAATGTCAGGCGCGCTGGCGCCGAGCGCGCGCGAATACTTTCATTTTTTTGGACTTGACGAAGAAAAGCTCGCCTATGCCGCGCCCGGCGCGCTGGTGATGCATCCGGGACCGATGAACCGCGGCGTAGAAATCGACTCGGCGGTCGCCGACGGCGATCAGTCGCTTATTCGTGAACAGGTTGAGATGGGTGTTGCAGTGCGCATGGCGGTGCTCGAAGCGCTGGCGCAACATCTGTCTCTGGGTTAAGCCGCACAGCAAGGGCAGGGGGAGTTAAATGGTCAAGCTAATTCGCTTCATCGGACTGATTTCTCAGTCTATTTTCATTCAATTCGCGCATATCTTCGGTCTTGTGGCTTTTCTCGTAGCGGCGGCGGTGGGATACTTTCGTTTGCCATCCTGGACCGTGCCGGTCATGGCGGTGGCCTTCGGCGTGTTCGCGGATAAATTTGTCGATGAGAGCGCCGTCTCTAGCATCCTCGAGAAGGCGGCTTCGGCCAATCAGCGCGGCGGCTTTCTGATCGTCGTCTATTTTGTGATCGCCGCCGTCGGTTACATCTCCGGCGCTTACGGACGTCATTACTATGGCAAGGCCGCAAACGCGCGAACGGAAGTCGCCGCAGTCGCCAGAACAAGGAAAAAGTAATTTCCCTGCAATTCAAGACAGGCCGAACGCCGTCACGCGTTCGGCCTGTATTTGTTTGTATCTATCTAAAGTCCTTCGAAAAGGGCCGTCGAGAGATATCGCTCGGCGAAGGAGGGTATAATTAGCACGATATTCTTGCCGGCGGCTTCGGGGCGAGCGGCGATTTCCAGAGCGGCGGCGACAGCAGCGCCTGAAGAAATGC
>CAIQCB010000038.1 GCA_903870245.1 uncultured Methylocystaceae bacterium | reverse complement strand
TGCCGGCGGACGCCATCAAGATGGCTTTGGAAACCAGCATCGATCCGGTCGTCGCCGGCTTCCGATTGAACCGGGAAGCATCGAAACCGGAAGGAGATCGCTCGGGCGTCGAAATCTTCGACCGTGAGCGCACGACCCCAACCGGCATGTCGTCGACCACAAGCACAACCCTCGACCCGAACGACCCCCACGGCTGGGGCTCCATCGCCGACAAGCTTAACGCCGAGACCAACGCAAAGACGAAGCCGCAGACGACACAGGCCGGCTCATTCTCGACCGATGAATTGGTCGAGCGGATGAACGCGGGCCAGGCATGATCGAATTGGCGCCAGGGTTGACCACGGACCCCGGCGCCAGCGGGAGGCGATTCCTTGTCGTCTCCCGCGCCATTGACCGCACCTTACCGTTGCGCTTCGCGCTTCGTGCGGTCACGCGACCCGGCTGTCGTCCTTTTGCAGCCGGGTCGCGTCACACAGGCCCGCCGCCGTGACCTTAAGGTTCCTTTTGATCGATCGCATGCTGCTTGCGGCGCGACCCCCCGATTCATTTGCGTATCAAAAATTTCCATTTTTCCAGTTCCGTTCCGTTTCGGGCCTATTGGGAAACGCTCTAAAAGGGTGCTTCACGCATGACGGTAGCAGCAAAATCTCAGCCCGGATTAATCACCATCGCGCAGGCAGCGGCGCTTCTGGAAATCACTGATCGATACGTGCGCAAACTGATCGCAGAGGGCCACATTCCAAAGCCCCAGCGCAACATGGTCCCGCTCGTCGGCGCTGTGCAAGGTTATTGCCGTTTCCTGAAAAACGAAGAGCGGCGCGCGTCGAAAACGGCCGCCGCTGCAGACGTGCAGAAGGCGAGAGCCGAGGAAATCCGTCTCCGAATTGCGAGAGAGCAAAGCAAGCTGATCGAGACCGACGGAGCCGTTGCCGCGTTTGCCGATTGCCTCGGGACTCTTCGATATGAACTTGAGGGCGTCGCAGCTGCGGCGACGCGCGACCTTGGGACGCGGGAGCGTATCAAGTCTCTGCAAAACGAAGCCTTCGGCCGAGCCCAGCGTAAATTTTCAGCCAAGAAAGCTGCGCTTCAATCGAAATCAGCAAGAGGGATTAAAAAATGAAAGGCACGCCTCCGATTATTCCTGAGGACGCCGATGTTATCCCGCCCGGCATGATACGCGCCTCCGATTTTCTCGAAATGGTCGATATGTTTATCGAAGATCTGTCCCGGTCGATCACGAATGGAGTCAACGACGCCAACGCTTCGCCGGAACGCATAAACGAAATTGAGGCGGCAATTGAGCGAGGCAAGGTGAAAACGCGCGCCATCATCGATCAAACACTTTCCCCAAAGCATTGACGACGCGCCGGCCGTTCCTGATCGAGCGTCGCGCCATTGCGCCACGCCAGCGCGAGACGCGGGCCGGGACTGTTTCCGTCACCCGTAAACCTCTCCCGCCATCGGGCAGGCTCGCGCGCGAGATTGCCCGCGCCTTGCGCATGTCGCCGCTTCGTTTCCCCAGAGATTGGATTGCACTATGACGACACCGTGGAGCGCGAAACCGAAGGCGCCGAAGAAGCCGAAGACGCCGGAACCGCCAAAAGAAGAAAACCCGGGGCAAAACGCAACCCGCGTATGGGGCACGAAGGGCAGGCAGTCTCCTCGCCATTCGAACACGGTTCGTCGCGTTCTTCGCGTCGGCCAGATGGCTTGGGAAGGTTGCAGCGCTGGAGAGATCGCCGACGAGATCGGGGTCGGGACACAATACGTTTACCAATTATGCAGCGATTACAGAATCAAACTCGTTCCAAAGACCCGTTTTCAATATGCCTTCCGAGTCAACATCGAGCTAAAGACGCTTGCCCGGCTTGAACGACTCGCGGCCGAACGCGGCGACGACGTGACCGACCTTATCGCGCGCATGATCGACGCCTTGTCACGCGAGCCCGTTCTATTATCGAACCTGATCGACGAAGACGACGAACCGGCGCCAAGGAAAAAACGCAAGCCGCGTGAAGCTGTGACGAAGATTGAAGATCATGACGATGATCGAGGCGAAGATTGACGCGGGGCGTCGCCTTCCTCGATCTTGCGCCCGGCGCATGTCGCTGGCCTTTGGGCGCGCATAACGACCCGCCGACGTTGTTCTGCGGCGATCAGGCAAGGGCAGGATCGCCATACTGCGCATGTCATCTTCGGATTGCTTATGTCGCCAGCACCCGCCGCGCCAAGCCGCAAGATCGCCAGAGACAGTTACGCGTCATGATTGAGAGCGCGCCCGCGTAGGAGCGTCACCCGTGCGCTCTAGATCTTACTGCTACGACTGCCGCGCCAAAGTGACAGAAGTAGTCCTATCCCGATTTGGCGAACGACAGCCCCGACCGAGGCCGGGGCTTTCCCTTTGGCCACTTCACCTATTGGTCTATGTTCGATAATTTCCTCTATCTAACAATGGAGAAGCTGAATGGTAAAGGAACACCCCGAGGTTGATCGGCTCTGGAAGATGAGTGCGGCGGCGGCCAAGAATTTGCAAAGGATAGCCGATGAACTCGGCAAAGCGGCAGAGAACTGGGAAAAGCGTGGGAGAGGCAACCCGGAGCGAGACCAAGAGCTGTGGCACTCGCACCACGAAGCCTTAGAACAAGTCATCCGCGTGCATGAAGAGCTTGAGAAAGCCGCCATTGCTGCGGGTATCATCCCGCCGAAGAACTAATGACCCATTTAATTCCCTTTGTATCCAAGAGCGCACCCGTCGTTGTTGAGGATACCGGGGACCGTGCGCAAATGCGATTTTGGGAGTTCTTCGTCAACAACATCCGCAACGCACATGCGCCGCGCCTAAACCGTGCGGCCAATGATGACCTTCACCCCATCATGGGGCTGGCGTCGACTACCTGAGCCTGACACCAGCGCGGCCGAGAATTTCCGCCTTCGTGCGCTTGCGCCTGATTTTATAATACTGCCCTTGGGTCTGGGCTTCGCAATGCTCTCGCGCCTGTTTTCCTGTCTCGCACCATCCAGCCATACTGTCTGCAAGCACGTCGTCGCTCAAGGCGCGGACGATCCAGCTCCAGCCATTCCGTTCTGCAAATATCCGTGCGATCGCATGGCCGGACTCTTCGTCATAGAGCGACCAATCATCCGCGAGGGGGATTGATCGCCCGTTGCGCTCAACCGTCGTCCTGCGCCATCTCCGACCCGCCTGCATGGCTATTCAGTTTGCGGTCTGGCCGGGGCTTGTCACGCCTTTGCCTTCCTGAGCCGGACGCCTGGCCCCTCGCCGTTTTCGTCCACGAAGATCACGCCGGCCGTCTCCAGAGCGGCGCGGATCGCGGCGACTGTGCGGGGCTTCAATTCCTCACCGGCTTCTAGGCGCACGATAGTTGTCGGCGACACCTGCGCAGAATCCGCCAATTCCCTGACACCAAGCTGAAGGGCAGACCTAGCCATCCGACATTGCGCAGCGTTCATTCTGTAACCCTGTAACAAAATTGGCTTGACGTTTCTGTTTCACCGTGCCTAAAGTGGCGCACTGTTACAAATCCCTACCACACCACGCCACGCCGGGAAAGGCTTTTCCGGCGAACGCCGGAGGCATGTCCGATGCAGTTTGACCATAACCACGAATGGCGCTGGCCGGAGGGCGTGAAGCCCGAGACCATCGCCCTTGCCAGAGCGAAGAGAGACGCCGACCGGGCCGCCGGTCTCGCCGTGCAGTTCCGTCACCCGGACTCCGGCAACCTCTCCGAATTTTGCTTCTCGACCGTCGCCCAGCGTGACCGCTTCGTCGCCCGGCTGACGACTGACTTCGCCGTGAGAGCGCGCTCATGAGCGACCACAGCATCGCCGCCCTGATCTTCGCCGCGCCGTTCTTGGCGCTGGCGTCGATCTTTCTTGTTCACGAAACGGCGCAATTCGTCGCCGACATCAAGGAGCAAAAACCATGACTACAACGCATGAAAAACGCGACCCGGACGAAGTCGTTATCTATTCCAACCATCCTGCCGGAGTTGGCGGCGCCGGGCGCATCCCGGTTATCGGCCGCGTCGGCAATAGGGCCCAGCCGGCCGATGACGGCGAGCCGCGGGAGTTGGCGCAAGCCGAACAAGCAGAGGCCGGACTCCTCGACCTCGACGACGAAGGCGACGACGAACGCCCGGAACACGAGCCTTACGATTTCAGCATAGGCGCCTCGATCCGATCTAACGCGATGGCGTGGCGTCAACTGTCAGAACTTAAGGGCGCGATCGTCGCCTCTCCCGCGAGCGCCGGCCGCGACCATGCGCTTAAGCTGATCGACCTGTTTGATAGCTGGTTCGAGTCTGGAGATGACCGCCTGCACCTGATGCTTGAGCGCCGCGTGAAGTCCGGGGGCGAGCTATGAGCGCCCGCGAGTTTGTCGAAATCGACCCCAGCCTGCTGCCAAGACTCGAGTCGCTGATCGAGAACCTGATCGCACTCGCCGACGAATTGAGTGGCGACTGCGACCGGGAAGACGACGCGCCGGCCGAAGACGACGACACCGGCATTGCAGACGGCGACTCCCTCGAACTCGAACATGAGGACGCGGAAATCGCCGGGCGCTTTGCCGAGAACCGGGCGCTGAAACAGGCGCGGCCGGACCTCTACCCCAGAGGATCATTCCGCAAGGGCGTCATCCTTTTCTAAGCGCGCTGGGCGCGGCTTCACGGCCGCGCCGGGCAGTCCCGCCGGACGGTTATCATGACGGCAGCGGCGGGGCGTTCTGGCCAACTGCGGGGCGTCTCCATAGGCCAAGGGCAGTCCGAAAGATTGAAGCCCGGAGACCGGCGCCACGGCAGGCGTCG
>CAIQCB010000037.1 GCA_903870245.1 uncultured Methylocystaceae bacterium | reverse complement strand
TATACAACTTCAATGTCTTCCGAGTTCTTCACGGACGACTAAATAGTTCATTATATTTTCTTGGGCCAAACATAACCTTAATCAGCATCTTGCTTATTTGGCTAGAAAATAGGTGCGGCTACCAATGGGTTCTCCATTTTTTTCGAAACGTCCAGAAGTCCAGGTCTCCGGGCGTTCCATAAAAACTTCCCACACCATTAGACCAAAGCAACGTGCCGCTAAATCGGGATTTTTTCGCGCTGCTTTCTGGTAAATTGGGTCGAAGGGAGTATCAGACCAATCTTTTCCTGGCATCCAACCTGCCGTTTGAATTTCTGTTCCATGAATCATTACATTGAGTCTCTCCTTTATAACCTCAATTTCCTCGGGGAGCATGCGAGACATGAAAATTTTATATTCATTCTCGTAAGGAACTCGTTGGATCAATTGACCACTCATCATATCAATCAGCATGAGTCTGTTCCTAAAAATTCCGCTATGCCTCTGAAAGTTTCTAAAAACCGTCCCCGCTTTGGCCAGAGCTTGGGGTAAGGGGTTGGGATAGGACGCCCCTCACTTTGGTTTTCGTCGCCTTAGAGCAGGCGCGCCACGCATTGCACTGCCGCGATAACACGGAGCCATAGCTCTCATGCCTTTCAGCCCCTATCTGGCTGATCTATACCCGGAGGCCGTGTCGCCTCGCGCTATGAGACGTTTTCCGGGTTAGTCAAAAGTTTGGTCAATTAGACCTCCTTCCGGCTAACCCTTTTCAAATAAATGCAGTTGATCGCAGTGCAATCCCCCTGCCTATACTATAACTTGCAGTTCACTTGAATTTTGATGCTGCGCCACCCCATCGCCGGTTTTAGTGAAACCGGGGGCGAATGGATCAAACAAAACTCCGCGACTACGCAGAATTCTTAACCAATTGAAAAAGAAATATAATTTTAGACCGAACCAAATTTACCGAGGCTCGGTCGTTATGAGACCGAGGGGCTTTTCAGACCGGATTTGGCCCTGTCGGCCGGTCTGAGAGGTTCGGATGGTTTTCGCAAACCCTTCGGAAATAACAGGGTTTTCCAGTCTTGTTGCCGTCCCGTTCCGGGTTTGCAAACGGTAACTTGGCGGAGAGGCAGGGATTCGAACCCGCGGTAGCGTTGCCCATTCGGCCCGGCTTCGAATTTGGCTGGACTTCGTCTGCGAAGGGAGCATTGCTAGCAACCACGCGAGGGCGGCTCCGCCGCCCCCTCCCCTCCACCCCGCCGGCTCAAGCGCCATTGCGGGGTTGCGCCGGTGGCAGCGGAAGCTGTCGTCGGCAAAGGAGGAGAAGATGGTTAAACTCACAGAAACCCAGCGCATGGCGCTCTCACATGCGACGGCCCGGGAAGACGGCGCCGCGGTTGCTCCTGCGAAAACAAACAAGGCCGGGATTGCGAGGATCGGCTCGAGCCTGGTCGCACGCGGGCTGGTGCGGCAGATCAGGACCAAGCCCGGCATGCCAGTTTGGGGTGAAGACGCAACGGGAAAGCCGTTCAGCCTTGTTGTCACCCGCGCCGGCTGCAACGCCATTGGCCAGGAGAAAGGGAAGCAGAGCGTTCCGCCTGTTTTGAAAAACGACGAGACCGACAAGAGCGTCGCGGCTCAGTCCGCCGACCGAGGTCCCCGGGCCGGAACCAAGCGGGCGCTGATCCTCGCATTGCTGTCGAGGGACAAGGGCGCCACTCTTGACGCCTTGGCCGACGCGACCGGCTGGCTGCCGCATACCACGCGGGCGGCGCTGACAGGGCTGCGCAAGAAAGGCTACCGAATCGAACGAAAGGGCTGGGGAGGGCAGGAGCCGTTCGCCTATCGGCTCGTCTCCGCCATGAAAAACGCAGCCTGAGCCATGGCTGACGAAGTTCGCCCGGTCGCCGGGGGGCTTGCTCCATTTTCGGCGCTGGAGGGGCTGAAGGAAGAGATCGAAGCCCTCGACAGCCTCGATCTCGATCTGCTGCGCCGGCGCTGGCGCGGCCTCCTGGGCCGACCTGCGCCGGCCTGGCTGTCACACGGTCTTCTCCGGCGCATTCTCGCTTATCAGCATCAGGTGGCGCGCGTCGGCGACATCGATCGGGCGTCACGACGCGCGCTGGGCGACGCCCCGAAACCGGGAGGCATGAGTTCTGTCGGCGGCCGCGGCAACGCCACCATGGCGCTCAGGCCGGGCGTGGTGCTGGAGCGCGAATACGACGGCGTCATTCACCGGGTCACGGTGACGGCGGCGGGGTGTTCCTGGAACGGCCAAGAGTTTCGCAGCCTCTCTCAAGCCGCCCGGGCGATTACCGGGACCAGGTGGAATGGGCCCCGGTTTTTCGGCTTGAGGATGGTCGAGAAAGCGAAAACATCGACAGGCGGCGGCTCCAATGAACACGGCGCCGCTGCGGAGGTCCGATGAGCAGGCCGGCGCTCCGTTGCGCCATCTATACGCGGGTCTCCAGCGACCGGGGTCTTGAACAGGACTTTAATTCCGTCGACGCCCAGCGTGAGGCGGGGGAAGCCTTTATCAAGAGCCAGTCGCACGAGGGCTGGAAGCTGCTTCGCGACGGCTATGACGACGGCGGCTATTCCGGCGGCACGATGGAGCGACCCGCGTTGCAGCGCCTGCTGGAAGCCATTCGCACGGATCGGATCGACGTGGTCGTCGTCTACAAGGTCGACAGGCTGACCCGCTCGCTCGCCGATTTCGCCAAGCTGGTCGAGCTGTTCGACGCCCACAAGGTCTCCTTCGTCTCGGTCACCCAATCCTTCAACACCACGACCAGCATGGGGCGGCTGACCCTGAACGTCCTGCTGTCCTTCGCCCAGTTCGAGCGCGAGGTCACCGGCGAGCGGATCCGCGACAAGATCGCCGCCTCGAAAAAGAAAGGACTGTGGATGGGTGGGGTCGTGCCGCTGGGTTACCGGGTCGAAGATCGCAAGCTTGTTGTCGACGAAGACGAGGCCAAAATCGTCCGGCGGATCTTCGACCGCTACCTCGCCCTGGGCTCCATTCCCGCGCTGCAGCGCGAACTGCGGGAGCAGGGCGTCGTCACGCGCGCGAGAACGTTATCGAGCGGCAAGACCGTGGGCGCCGTTCCGCTCACCAACGGGCCGCTTTCCTATATCCTCAAGAACCGCCACTATCTTGGCGAGATTAATCACAAAGACCGCTCGTGGCCGGGCGAGCATGCAGCGATCATTGACGCGGCGCTGTTCGAGGCGGTTCAGGCAAAACTCAACGAAAACCTCAATCGCGCCTCCAACAGGAAGTTAAGCAGCGGGGCGCTGCTGATCGGCAGGATCTTCGATGATCGCGGAAACCCGATGTCGCCGACACATGCGGTGAAGAAGGGGGTTCGCTATCGTTATTATGTTTCCGCTCCGATCGCCCAGGGACGACGGCATGAAGCTGGCAACGTCGGCCGGGCGCCTGCCGAAGAGATCGAAGCGCAGATCCTCGCGACGCTGAGAAGGTTGCATAACGAGCTGTCGCCGTCGATCGGGGCGGCGTCGGAAGACAATGATGAGACGACGAGACACGCGCTGGTCGCCGAAAAGCTTGATCGCGTGGTGATTCATCCTGAGCGTCTGGAGATCCGCATCAAAGACGCTGCGACGGATGGGCTGGACGAGCCGAAGACCATCAACATTCCCTGGCGTAAGCCGGGCCCGGTTCGCCGCCGTGAGATCATCCTTCCTGTTGAGGAAAGCAGCGGCTGTCGCACGAAGCCGATCCGGGTCGAGGAGCAAAGGCGATTGCTCAAGGCGATCAATCTGGCGCGCGGCTGGCTGGAAGAACTGATTGCCGGAACGGTCGAGGACGTCGCTGCGCTCGCGGAGCGCGAGCAGAAAAGCGAGCGCTCGGTGCGGATGACTCTGTCGCTGGCCTTTCTCGACCCGGCGATCGTCATGGCGGCGATGCAGGGGAAACTGCCTCGCGGCTATGGCGTCTCGCGCCTTGTCGATCTACCGCCGGCATTCGTCGATCAGTGGATCGCGTTAGGGTTGACGCGGCCGGCGGCGTAACCGCGAGCCTGAGTTTTTTTATCTCCACTGCGCAGAGATATCGTGGCGGGGGTCCGAACGGCGGCGCCTGCCGCATCAAATCCCCACAAATAACCGCTTACGCCGCGCACGCGAACGTTGCGAAGGCTCATGCGCCGCTGAATATGCAGCATCGCGGGGGGCCTGCGGTTCATGTCGACCGCGTCGGAATCAAACCGGTCTCCTGGTTTGTCGAACCAGTCTCTCCTCGCCGCCTCGCTCTTCCGACGGAAAACGAAATTTTGCGCCGAGAGACCCCCTCCAAATTGGCGACCGGAATCTCCGATTTTACAGTCTCTGTGGGGCGTTCGCGGGACCCGGTGGAGCTAAGTCCCGGACATGTCGGCGACTTGAAGGCGCCTTTAAAGGAGGTAAAAACATAGAATTAGGGTGGTGGTGGACGCAGTCCGGAGCAAACGGGTCTCCGGTGGGGTGTTTCCTGTTATTGCGAAAATAACAGGGAATTCAAAATAACAGGGAAACCTGGCCCAGAAAAGATTGTTTATCCGCTTTATATCAGATGCTTACGACCATCCCGCCGCGACCGGGGGGCAGACGGCTGCTAAAATACGACATCTCACAAATACAATAGGTTGCGAAATTCGCGCCATAGTCTAGCCACAATCTCGCCGACTTTGGGCCGCAAAAAATTGTCGTTTCGTGGGACAAGATTGCACTTACGTGGGATCGGATTGCATTTGCGCGGGATCCGATTGTCGTTTCGTGGGACAGGACTGTCGTTTCGTGGGATTAGATTGTCGTTTCGTGGGATTAGATTGTCGTTTCGTGGGACAAGATTGTCGTTACGTGGGATCGAATTGCGCTTGGCCGGGTCGAGATTGCGCTTGGTCACGTCAGGATGGCGCCGGGCTGAGACTTAAGCGCTGGGCCGGGTCAAGAGCGCTAGTCCTGGTCGGGAGCACCGTCGAGTGGGTCCCCAACTCGGCGCCGGGCGCCTCCTGCCCGCAGCGGTCAGCACGGGATCTTCCCCGGGCGGCTCGATAGCGGTTGTAACTGAGACAGAGGCAGCTGAAACGGCAGCTTGACTAAGCCGGGACTGGGACAGCCGCAGGGTGAGGGGCGGGCTGACGCAGACGGGCGACGACAGCTATACGGGCGCCAGAATACCTCAGCAACAGTGATAACCCTCGTTCGTCAGGGTAATGCCTCGGGCGGCAGCCTCTCTCTTTCCCTTGGAAAGTTGTGGAGCTTTTATCCTAATGAAGCGTCCGCCAGCTCCCAGAGACAATGATCACATGGAGCGGCATGAACAGCGTAAGCTCAAGGTTGAGATAAATTGTCATTGAAAAAGTCTGACATGGCGTGTCAGGCTGAACACATGAATAAAAACGTTGAACAATCACGCTTGCCTGGGCCTTCAGCTTCATCGAAAGCCAAAAGTGGTTTGAGAGACAGCAGGACAAGAAGCTCTGATAAAGGATCAGCTGGCAAGCGGGCGATCACCCAGTCGGAACAAATTAAAACAGTCCTAAAAGCTTCCGGGCAATCCGGATTATTGGGTGAAAAGACCAGCCGTATCAGTGGTCGCATCAACCCCACCCTAATCAAGCAGGCAAAAAAACGAACCGGGATCAAGACCGACACAGATCTGATCGAATTTGCTCTCGCTAATGTTGCGCTTGAAGACAATTTTGCCGTTATCTTTAAATGCATTCGTGGCTCGGTTGACCAAGATCTAGACCTAGAGTTTTGATCTTGGCGCATTTTGACTTCGACCAGGCCCTGCGCTAGGCACGGTTTTCTTCTGCATCCAATTTGGAAATGCGTCCTGACAATTTTTTGCCCTTCGTGCACGAAGACAGGATTGTCGGACAGGCGCTATTACTTGATTCCTGCGTCTGTCCGTCGTCAGATGGTTTGGGACAATTTTTTAGTTTTCGGAACGGAGGCTCTGGTTCATTTGGTTGTGAGTTAAATTAAGCGGCTTTCAGCTGATGCTGCAAGCGACGATTGTGGGTTGTAAGCTTTTTGATCCTTTCCCTTTCCTCCAGAATGGCTTGACCTCGCCCAAAGAAGACATCCGCCGGGGTGAGATGGTTCAGGCTCTCATGCAGTCGTCGAAGGTTGTAATCGTCAACGAAGGCGTCGACTTGC
>CAIQCB010000036.1 GCA_903870245.1 uncultured Methylocystaceae bacterium | reverse complement strand
GGAGGCGAACCGGCGAACTCCGTCTCTGCGGAGGATCGCGACTTAAAGCAACGACGGACCGGGCTTTTTCGTCTCTGTCGACCCTCCAAAGGTCGGCTTACCGAAGAGGCTAGTCTTTCTTGCCGGGCGTGCGGAAAGGGATTTCCCCTTCCAATCGATGGCTGTTCAAACGTCGTGGCGCGTTATCGCGCGACAGCGTCAACAGCCGACGGCGCATCACCGGATCGTTCCGCGCGCAAGCGCGATGCGATCCTGGATGGTCGACTTAACAACGCTCGTCGCGTTTCCACCGCGCGCGAGTGAAGGCAGTCTTCTATCCGCCGAAGCCTTGTTGATATTGGCGCGACAAGACGCGCGCCCTTCGAAGGGGGGATGCCACAATGACCCAACGTATTCGGGAATTCCTTGCCGATCGCCGCCGCGCCGGCCGTGACACACAGCCGTGCCTTGTCGTCGATCTTGACGTGGTGCGCGAAAATTATCTCGGCTTTGCTCATGCATTGCCCGATACGCGCGTCTTTTACGCCGTCAAAGCCAATCCAGCTCCCGAAGTTCTTTCCTTGCTCGCGTCGCTCGGCTCCTGCTTCGACACGGCCTCCGTCGTGGAGATTGAACAGGTTCTGGCGGCCGGCGCATCGCCTGACCGGATCAGCTTCGGCAACACGATTAAGAAAGAGCGCGACATCGCGCGCGCCTTCGAGCTTGGCGTTCGCCTCTTCGCCGTCGATAGCGAGGTCGAAGTCGACAAGATCGCCCGCGCCGCGCCGGGATCGAAAGTGTTTTGCCGGATTCTATGCGATGGCGAAGGCGCCGAATGGCCGCTGTCGCGCAAATTTGGTTGCGCGCCGGAAATGGCTCCGCGCGTGCTCGAACAGGCGCATCGTCTTGGTCTGTCGGCCTATGGCGTATCCTTTCACGTCGGTTCGCAGCAGACCAACCCCAAAATGTGGGATGGCGCGCTCAAGTCGGCGGCGGAAATTTTCAGGGAACTCGCCGAGCGCGGCATTTCCTTGCAGATGGTCAATCTCGGCGGCGGGTTCCCGACGAAATACCTCAAGAATGTTCCGGCTGTGAAAGCCTATGGCAATGCGATTTTCCGTGCGCTGTCGAAGCATTTCGGCAATCGCATTCCCGAGACGATCATCGAGCCGGGGCGGGGCATGGTTGGCGGCGCCGGGGTCATCGAAGCGGAGGTCGTGCTGATCTCGAAGAAGTCCGAGGCGGGGGATGAGATGCGTTGGGTCTACCTCGATATTGGCAAGTTCAATGGACTCGCGGAAACGATCGACGAGATGATCCGCTACCCCATCCGGACATCCGCCGATGGCGGGCCCACCTCGCCGTGCGTCGTCGCGGGACCGACATGCGACTCGGTCGATGTCCTTTACGAGAAACAGCCCTATGATTTGCCGGTTTCGCTTGAAATCGGCGCAAAGGTGCTGATTGAGGGAACGGGCGCCTATACGACGACCTATTCCGCCGTCGGTTTCAACGGCTTTCCGCCTCTGGAAACCTTCGTAATCTAGGCTCCGCGCCCGCTTCAGGTTTACTGGCGGGCGCGTTAACCCAAACTCTCCTTGTCCCGTTCGGCGAACGCCATCTGGCGTTTGGCGCGAGGGTCGCTTGTCCTCTTCAAGGGAGGCGCAAATGACCTTTCAACATTTCCAGCAGATCGCTGAGCCCGCGATCAGACCGGCCTATGCATGGGATTTTGAGATCCGTGAGGAGACTCCGGCCGACGCGCTCGCTCGTGAAGTTTTGCTGGATTCGGCCATGGGGCCAGAGCGCCGGCTTAAAACCAGCGAACGTTTGCGCGAGGGCAACAGGCCTGCGCCGGGACTCGCTCTGGCCGCGAGAGGTTCGGGTGGCGACCTGATTGGCACGCTGCGACTCTGGCCAGTTTTTGCCGGCGGGGATCGTTCCGCATTGCTGCTCGGGCCGCTTGCCGTCGCCGAAAAGGCGCGTTCCATGGGGGTTGGCGGCGGCCTGATGCGCGAGGCTTTGAAACGAGCCGCTGACGGTGGTCATCGCGCGGTTTTGCTGGTTGGCGACGCGCCCTATTACGCCCGCTTCGGCTTCAAACAGGCCTACACTCGTCGGTTGACCCTGCCGGGACCGGTGGCGCGTGACCGATTTTTGGGGTGTGAATTGATCCCGGGCGCGCTGGCGGGCGCACATGGTCTCGTCCGCGCCGCCATAATCCCAAGCCTCTATTGCGAAACGACCCGGCTTGCCGCTTGAGTGTGAGGGACATTTTTCCCTCAGCTTATTTCGCAGCTGGCGGCGGAAGACAGGCGACGAGAATGGTTGAGGGGTTATCCGTATTCACGGTAACGATTCTGCCGTCGATGAAGGCTTGGGCGCGCGGCCGGCGATGCGGATCGTCGATCATCCGGTAGCGACCGCCGCAGATGGCCTCGGCGCGCCGGATGCACAACTGCGTCTCCTGGTTGCAGGTGATGTGATAACCCGTCTCGCCACGCGCGAGACGAATTTCCGTCGCGGTCGTGGCGGTCGTTACATCGTAGCTGGGTTGCGCCAGTTCCGTGCACTCGCTCATATTCATGCCTAGCGCAATGGCAAGGCCGATCAGGCTGCACATGGCGGACCCTTCCTCTCTTGTCTTGGGTGCAATCACTCCCGGGGGGGCGAGCTGCGAGCCTTTTCATAGGGTATCATGAACATCTGCCGCAATACCGGCGCCACCACCAGCAACATCACCGGACCAATCAACATGCCGCCAACGACAACAGTGGCCAAAGGACGTTGCACCTGCGAGCCGATGGCGTTGGAAAAGGCGGCGGGAAGAAGACCGACGCCCGCAGACAGCGCCGTCATCAGCATAGGCCGCATCCTTTGTTCGGCGCCATGGAAGACAGCATCGTCGAAAGTCCGACCCTGAAGCATCAATTCCCGGATGTAGGTGATGTTCAAAATACCGTCCATCACCGCGACGCCAAAAAGCGAGATAAATCCGATCGCCGCAGATACGCTAAAATCGAGGCCAGAGGCATAAAGAGCGATAATGCCTCCACAGATTGCAAAGGGTATGCCGGCCATGGCGATCAGCGTATCACGCAGGGAGTTGAACAGTCCGAAGAGGAGGGCGATAATCGCTAGCAGAGTGACGGGCGCAACCACGGACAATCTTTTGTTGGCTTTCAACATATTGTCGAACTCGCCGACCCAGATGATTTCGTATCCGCCTGGAAGTTGAACCGAGTTCTTCACCCGCGCCTGCGCCTCGGCGATCGTCGAGCCCAGATCGCGCCCGCGCACATTGAATTTCACCGGCAGGTTTCTCCGGCTTTTTTCGCGATAAATAAATGAAGCGCCCGTGTCGAGCGTGATCGTCGCCAGTTCACGCAGCGGAATATAACTATTCACTGTCGCGTTGGGGGGCGTGTAGGCGATTTTCACGCCGCCAATCGCCTCGATCGATCCTCGATACTGAGGCGACAGCCGCACGGCGACGTCGAATTGCCGATCGCCTTCGAAAACCGTTGTCGCAATTGATCCAGCGAGCGCCGCTTCGATCAGCGTTGTAACGTCGCCGGTGTTCAATCCATAACGCGCAACTTTCTCGCGATCGATCTTGATGTTCAGATTTGGTTGCCCGAGCGTATGAAGGATCTCCAGATCGGTAACGCCATCGGTTTCGGCCAGCGCCCGGCGAACGCCCTTCGCGATATCCTCCAGAACATTCAGATCAGGGCCAACGATTTTCGCGGCGTTGCCGCCATTGACGCCGGAAACCGCCGTTTCAATGTTATCCTTGATATATTGCGAGAAGCTAAAGATCACGCCTGGCAGTTCGTTGCGCATCTCCTGCTGCAACTGCAGAGTCAACTCATCTTTGGTGAGACCCGGCGACCATTCCTCGAAGGGCTTGAGCGGCGCGAAAATCTGAATATTAGAGAAAGCCTGCGCGTCGCTGCCGTTATCCGGGCGCCCAAGTTGCGAAACGACAGTCCGGATTTCCGGATGACGCAACAGAATTTCACGCACTTTGCGAGTATATTGCACCCCGGATTCCAGGGACATTGTTGGTGGAAGGGTTGCGCGTATCCAGTAATTGCCCTCTTCCAGAGCTGGCAGGAACTCCGTGCCAAGACGCATGCCGCAGAGCACGCCGAGACCGATAAAAAAGCCGCCGATAAGCAATGTTTTCTTTTGATTGCCCAGAGCCCATTGCAAGGCAGGCGTGTAGGCCTTCCGTAGCCAGCTCACGACAAAGGTTTCAACTTCTTCGATTTTATCCGGCAAAACAATTGAGGCCAGGACCGGCGTCACTGTGAAGGTAGCGAACAGGGCTCCGGATAATGCATAGGCATAGGTGCGGGCCATCGGTCCAAAGATTTGTCCCTCAACGCCAGTCATCGTGAAAAGCGGCAGGAAGGCTGTAACGGTGATGATCGCCGTGAACAGAACTGCGCGATCGACCTGAAGCGAGCTGATCAGGATCAGTCGCAGTCGATCGGTCCAACGCCTTGAGCTTCCGGCTACAGCCGTCGGCGCCGAAGGGTCAGCGCCCCAAAATCCTTCGGCGAGATGTTGCAATAACTCCTGTCGCTTGTCGCGGGAGGCCTGAAAATTGTGAAAGATATTTTCAACAAGAATAACTGCTGAGTCGACGATAATGCCAAAATCAACTGCGCCGACGGAGAGAAGATTCGCGTCCTCGTCTCGGGATACGAGCAGGATCACTGCAAACATCAGGGCGAAGGGAATGTTCGCTCCGACAATGATAGCGCTGCGCAAATCGCCCAGGAAAATCCACTGAATGAAAAACACCAGGAGGCAACCGAACACCAGATTGTGCAGAACAGTGTGGGTAGTTACGCCGACAAGCGCGCCGCGATCATAGAACGGCACGAGCTTGACGCCTTCCGGCAGGCTACCGTCGCGATTGAGATCATTGATCGCGGTGTCGATGCGCGGCAGAATTTCATTGGTGTGCTGGTTTCGTCCCATCACGATGATGGCTGTGACGACATCGTCTTCATGATCCCGACCAAGAACGCCCAACCGGGGCACATTGCCTACCGAAACCCTGGCGACGTTCTTGATCTGGACCGGGATACCATTTGTCTGGGTCAGCACGACGTTTTCTATATCGGCGGTTCGATAGCCCTTGAGCAAATTCTGGCCGCCGCCATCATCAATCTGGCCGACGCCGCGTATGTTGACGGATTGTTGTCCAAACTGGATTTCGCGACCGCCGACGTTAATGTTTGCGTTATTGAGCGCTGCGATAATCTGCGGGACTGTAACATTATAGGCGTCTAGCTTTTGAAGATCGACCTCCACAGAGAATTGTTTGATTGTGCCGCCCCATGAATTTATCTGCACGATGCCCGGAACCGTCATAAGTCTACGGGCCACGATCCAGTCCTGAACGGTCCTGAGATTGGTCAGGCCAAAATCCCTGGGCCCAACGACCTGATAACGAAACACCTCGCCGACAAGCGCGGACTGCTGGATAACGGGTTGAACGTTATTTGGCAGTTTGACGTTTTGTTGTAATGCCAGAGCCGTTTGAGTGTAGGCGAAAAAATAATCTGTGCCATAGGCGAACGTGACCTGAACCCACGTCAGTCCGTAAAAGGAGGTGGTGCGAATATTGGTGATGTTGGGAACAGGATAAAGCGCAGTCTCCATCGGAATTGTGTAATATTTTTCCATCTCCTCCGACGATAATCCCGGCGACTGCGCGGTGATTTCGATAATCACGGGAGCTGGGTTGGGATAGGCCTCGATATTCAGGCGGAAAAACGCCGCAATGCCGATCCCGATAAAGGTCAGGACGCCGATGACAACGATGGCGCGGCGCGTTAGTCCGAATACGATCAGGCTCTTGAACAAAATTTGCTCCCGGACTGGCGATACTTACCGATAGTGATGGAGTGTGATGGCCTGATCGCGCTTGGTTAGTATCAGGCCGCCATCGCTGACGACCTTGTCGCCCATTTTGAGACCCGACATGATTTGGACAAAGCCATCCTGGCTTTCTCCGATTTTGACGTATTTACGCGTAAATCGTCGATCATCTTTTGTTGTCCATACGGTGAGCTGGCCGTCGCCCTCCCGGTAGATGGCGCTCGCAGGGGTCGCCGGCGCACGATAAACATCGCCCACCTTGATGGAGACATTGGCGAACATCCCGGCGCGCAGCAGATGGCTCGGATCGGCGATCTCGCAACGGGCTACAAGTCGGCGGGTGACAGGATCGAGTGCAGCCCCGACAACGGATATTTTGCCGTAAAAAATGGCGTCGGGTAAAGCCGCGACCTGCGCCTCAATTTTCTGCCCGACGCGTATTAGCGGCGCGTCCTCTTCCAGCACATTGGCGTAGAGCCACAAGGTCGAAGTATCGGAAATGGCGTAGGGCGCAGGCGCGACCCCTGGCTGGACATAAAGTCCCGGAGCGGCGGCGCGAGACACGATAATCCCGGAGATCGGGCTCTTGACCACGAGTGCGGCGTCGGCGCGGCGCTCGATGATCAGCTTGTCGATTTCCTCATCGGATTTGCCAAATGTTTTCAGAGTATTTCGTGCGGCAACGATGGCGCCCTGGGCTGTTTGCTGGCCGGACGCCGCCTGATCGAGGGCCATTTCAGAAATGCCTCCGATTTTAATCATCTCCTGTGCGCGCCGAAGATTTTTGCCTTGTAAGACATTGGCGCTGGCGCTGGCGATCAGCGTTGTTTCCGCCGCCAGAAGATCCGGACTTTGCATCGAGAACAGGAATTGATCTCTCTCGACGAAATCCCCCACATTTGGCGCCGCTTCGAGAATCCGTCCGGGGTAATGAGCATAAATTGTGACGGTCCTGTTTTGATCGAAGTCGATCCCGCCTATGGATCGCACTTCTTTATTGAAATCCTGTTCGGAAACGATCACCAGTTTGAGAGTGTGAGCTTGTTGCTCGTCAAGTTCGATTACATTTTCGATCGAACTTCGTCTGGGCAGTCGACTGGCCAATTCTGGGTGCTGGTGTCTGGGACCGCTGATCAGATACCAGATGATCGCAAGCGAAAGCACGCCCAAAGCGCTGGCCAGCACCAGCATGGCGCGATTATCGAAGCGTTCCCATTGACGAAGCGGCGGCATTGAGCGCTAGATCATTTGTCGAAATAAAATGATTTCGACAAATATGCGTTGTCTATTCGTCATGGTCAGTATCTCCATTTTTTGCCGGCTTATTCCATCGCGCTGATCGCGACCAGATTGCTCAGAAAAATCGCGCCGTCACTCACCAGTTGTTCTCCGGGGTTCAGACCCGATTTGATCTCGACAAGATTGTTCTGATTCATTCCGGTCGAAACCAGCCTGCGCAAAAAATGCTTGCGATCCACCGTTGTCCATGCCGACATCCTGCCATCGATTTCGCGGACAATGGCGTTTTGAGGAACTGCCGGCGCGCGCAAGGGCTCTCCTGTGGTGATGACGAATGTCGCAAACATGCCGGATCGCAACAGATTGTCGGCGTTATCGACCTCGCAACGGGCAAAAACCCGGCGGGTCGCGGGATCGATCGTGGATCCAAGCACGATGATCTTGCCCTTGAATTCGCGATCAGGGAAAGCGGCGACCCTGACGCTTACATTCTGCCCGACCTTCAGCAGTGGCGCGTCATTTTCGATCACATTCGCCACCATCCACATTGTTGACGTATCGGCGATGGTGTAGGGAGCGGGAGCAACGCCAGGTTGTACATAGAGCCCCGGAGCCGCCGCGCGGGCAGTGACGAGACCAGAAATCGGACTTTTGACCACAAGAGTGGAGTCTGTTTTTCTTTCAGCGATGATTTTATCGATTTCAAGGTCGCTTTTACCAAAGATGCGAACATTGTCCCGCGCCGATTTAAGGGCGCCATCAGCAGACTGTTGATCTGCGACGACTTGATCCGCCGCCTGCTGTGAGATGCCTCCATTTTTCGCCAGCGTTTTTGCGCGCACAAGGTTACGATTATGCATTCTGCTGGTCCCGGCGACAGTAATCAGATTAGACTCGGCCGTCAGGAGGTCAGGGCTTTGCATTGTGAAAAGGGGTTGCCCGGCCTGCACGCTGTCGCCAATATTGAGATATGCATCGATCAGGCGACCTTGATAATGCGCAAAAACCGTCACAAGCTTGTTTTGATCGAAAGTGATGTTGCCGACAGAGTGTCTTTCCTGCAAGAAATCCTGCTCAACTACCGTTTCGATTTTTAGGGTCGAAACCTGCGTATCGTTTAGCTCAATACTGATTTCAGATGATTTCGCTGCTGTCGTTGCCGGCGTCTCGTCGCGTTGCAGTCGACCCTGCATTGTCAGGAAGACGCCATAGAGCAATCCGGCGCTGGCCATGACGCCGGCGGCGAAACGAAGAATTTTGTTTCGCGTCGAGGGGGGCATCAGGAACATTTAACTCTCTGAACCACATGAGTTAGCCGCAGAACCTGCAGAAACAATTAGCTTATTCCCGGTTTCATGCAAGAATTATGACGAGCGCCCGGGGAAAATTCCATCTAAAATCCTTGAATAATCAGAGTGGAGAGGAAGCGCCGGTCGTTCAGTTTAGCGTATTTTGAAGAAATGCCGGGGTGAGGCTCGGGTTCCATGAGCCTGTCGGGATTAGATTTGGATTGTCCGGCATGACCGGCAGCAAGCTGGGATTGACTGGCGCCTTAACACCCGCAACACTGTCGCTGAATCTGGAGCCATTCGTGTTTGGCGGCAGGTCTTTTAGCACCTGATCGCTCCAGCCGCCTCCCAGAGCCATGAACAGACCAGCTACGTCTGCCATCTGGTTGCCCTGCGCCTGAATCCGCGAGACTGTCGCCAGAAGATAGTTGTTTTGTGCGTTGAGAAGCATGAGCACGCTCACAGCGCCGATTTGCATTTCCTTGCGGATGATGTCGAGCTGCTTTCTGGCGACCTGTTCGGAGTATGTCGCGGCCTCGACAGCCTTGGTGTCCGCCTGCAGTGACCTCAGCATGTCAGCGACATCCCGAAAGGCCTGGATCACTGTGCTTCGGTAGAGAGCATTGGCCTGATCGAAATTGGCCTCGGCGGCCTTTTGACGGTTGAGAAGCGTAAAACCCTGAAAAACAGGCGCATTCACCCCGCCAATGATGTTGTATAGAGTCGTGCCTGATTGAAACAAATAGTTGAAGTGATAGGCATCCGCGCCCCCCAGCGCGTTGATAGTGAATTCTGGCAAGCGAGTGCCGATCGCGATGCCGATCTCCGCCGCCGCCGCGTGCATATTCGCCTCGGCAGCGCGCACATCCGGTCTCTGTCGAACCAGTTTTGAAGGCAGGACGACAGGAATATGTCTCGGCAGGCGCAGTTCCGATAGCTTGAATAGATCATTCGATTGCGCCGAAGCGTATTCGCCGCCAAGAGATGTAAGTAAATTACGGGCCAAAGCGATTTGTTTCTGGAGCGGTGGGAGAAGCTGTTTCGCCTGGGCGTAGAGCGCTTCCTGTGTCAGAACATCAGCCTCGGAAGCCCAGCCAACGTTCAATTGTTTGCGGAGCATGTCGAGAGCTTCATGCATGATTTTTATGACATTTTCGATCGCGTCATACTGGCTGCGCAACGAGGCTTCCATGATCGCCGTTAACGCCACATTGCTTGTCATGGCCAGATAGGCGGCTTCGAGTTGATAGCGGGCGATATCCTCCTGGGCCTCAAGAGATTCAACGGTGCGTCGGTATTTTCCCCACACATCCGGCGTGTACGAAATCGCCATTGTCGGGGTGATCAGCCTGTAATCCCATGGCGGCGGCGTTGCGGTTGTGGAGGGAACCGCAATATTTGAGAGCACGCTGCCGGCATTTGGATAGCTCTGGCTGTTAAGCTTCTGGTTTAGAACCGAGTTGGCGAACAGGTTCGATGGCAGATTGGCGCTCACACTGGGAGTCAATCCAATCTGCGGCAGAAAAAAACCTTTCTGGGCTTCGGCATTGAAATAGGCGATCCGGATCGAAGCCTCTGCGGCTTCAAGCGTCTGGTTATGCTGGATGGCGTTCGAGACGAGCGCGTTCAATTTTGTATTATGGAAAGTTTCCCACCATTTCCGGGGGATGTCGTCCGACTTCAGAAGTCGAATGTCACCGCCATCGCTATTGCTGATTTTGGTGATTGGTTCCTGAGTGTAACTCGTGGTCTCGGGCGCTTCCGGAGAAGTGAAATTCGGTCCAACAGCGCAGCCCGCTAGAGTGGTCGCCATACAGGCAAGCTTCGCAAAAGCCCCGGCGCCATTGCGTAGTCGAGTAATGAATTTCTTGTTCGGCCGTCTCATTCGCCGGGTGTTTTCCAGTTCGAGGCTGGTTTAGTCACAAGACAAAGAAAAATCCAGCAAATATCGCCTGTTGCGATAAATCAGCATTCACCGGTTTCGGATAAGGCAGGCACAGAGATAGTTTAAAGCTTCTCGGCGTGGCGAAAAGATGTTTATGAGTGGAGATGCGGCCAAGAATGCTCTAATAGAAGTTGTACAGGAGTCCTGTCAGGGCTCGATACGCCATAGCGAAATGGAATCATGAAACTCGTTATTGGAATCATCAAGCCTTTCAAGCTCAATAATGTTCAAAATGCGCTTCATGCGCTGGGCGTTACCGGGTTGACCGTCTACGAGGCGAAGGGGCACGGTCATCAGAGAGGCCGCTCCGACATCTATGGGTCGGTGGAATATGAGGCGGAATTCATTCCCAAGCTGCGTATTGAAGTCGTCGTTCCGGATAATATGGTTAATTTCACCGTTCAGGCGTTGCTTGAAAGCGCAAAGACCGGACAAAGCGGCGATGGTCGAGTGATTGTCCAGAGTGTGGAACAGTTCATCAAGATCAAAACCGGAGAGCGCGACAAGAACGCGCTGTAAAATAAAATTTTATTCTAATTGATTGCCTCTGGCTCACCTCGACCGGAGGCCCGGTCCTATCTGACGTGCCTGCGGTTACGGCTCAGATTGAATGCAGCATCAGGTGACTGACAGGATAGGCGATGACCGTGCCAAGGAAAGCTCCTGCAAGCACATCGCCGGGAAAGTGGTGAGCCGTCGCGATGCGTGACCAAGCCATAGTCGCCACGAGTGTGATCGACGGCAATATGGCGCCGGGTAGCGAGAGTATTACAGGCAGAAGAACACCGCTCAGGGTCATGACATGGCCGCTGGGGAATGAATACTCGTCGAGTGTTCCGAGCAGTGATTTCAGGCCTGGGTCAACTTGAAACGGACGACGGCGTCTGAACCGTCTCTTTAGCATCGGATATATAATATGCAGTATCGCTGCATTAATAGCGGCGGTAATGAAGATCCATGGGGCATGATAACGCGCGTCAATAAAAATACCTATCCCAAGCATTGGATAAATCCAGCCGTTTCCAAGCTTGCTTATCGTGACAGCAAAATGTCTGATCGGCGCGTATCGTGTTCCATGCGCGCACCAGTGCACGAACGCTAGGTCGGATGCGGCGATCCTTTCCCGCCACCTGGATGAGACCCGGGATAATGAGCGAGCTGCGGCAGAGGTCTCAATCCGCGCTGCTGACGCCGAATGATCTGTAGTGAAGGCCATAGATCATAGCTAGCAGTTGCAAGCTGAATTTTTGCGACACTCTTGCTTCGTATTTCTGACAAATATATTGGATGCAAATGTCGATTATATGTCGTTTCGATGACGCATCTCATTTCTGAATTATTCGTGAGCTGGTTCAGCTTTATTGAGCGTCTGGTGTCTGTTTTGCTGTTCTTCTTCACGCTCAAGCGTGATTTTGCGCAACGACTCGTAAAGCGGAATTGCGCCGAGAAGGGTCGGGGGCAACATAGCAGCAAAACAGGCGCATAACATTGGCAACAACATTGATGCATTGCCGCTCATTTCCGTCACCAGCACGATTCCTGTCAGGGGCGCCCGGGTGACGCCGCTAAACAAAGCGGTCATGCCAACTAGCGCGAAGATTCCTGGATGGGGTACCGCATCCGGCGCGATGTTCATGCAAAGGCGGCCAAACATCTGTCCCGACAAAGCGCCAAGCGCAAGCATCGGCGCAAATACGCCGCCAGGCGTTCCAGCAGCGTAACATAGCGCTCCAAGAAAAAGGCGAACCAGCAACAGCGCGAAAAGCCCGGAAAATACGCCAATATCGGACAGCGCCTGCTGGACGATTGGCTCTCCTCCGCCAATCCAGCCAGGGGCTGTCCATGCGACAAGAGCAACTCCAGCGCCGATAATCCCGGCCCGTGTTTCGACGGACAAGCGCCGCAGGCCGCCGACCAGCTTCAGCGACTTGAGCACCGTCCAGTTATAAAAAATGGCCAATAAGCCGAGGCCAAGGCCCAGGATCATAAAAAGCCAGAGACTTTGGGTCGGAGCGCCAATAGTTGCGACTAAGTGAAATTCTTGTCTGTCTCCGACGAGCAAACGCTCAATGGCGATCGCACTGGCCGAGGCTCCAAGCGCCAGAATAGCGATGCGGTGTTCAAATCTTTGAACCAGCTCCTCAAGAACGAAGATGGCCCCAGCGATTGGCGCATTAAATGCAGTGGCGAGGCCCGCCCCGGCTCCAGCCGCAAGCAGTTCACGACATTCCTCCTCGCCGCAGCCGGTTTTCTCGCCAATCCATCGGGAAATGCTCGCGCCCATTTGCACGCTGGGACCCTCTCGCCCCAGAAGCAAGCCAGCGCCCATCGCCAGCAGGCCTCCGACGAATTTGACAGGAACGAGCGCGAGTCCGGTTGGCGGCGCCAGGCCATGAAGAACGGCTTCTACGTGCGGAATACCGCTACCGGTGGCATGAATGGAAAACCGACGAACCAGCCATGCGGACAGGGCGGCGGCGGCGGCGCAGAGCGCGGTGAAAAAGGCCAAACCAGGCAGATGATCCGGGCGTTCGACAAGAATAATGGCGTCGCGAAGTCGATTCGCCCAATCCAGAGCGAAGCGAAATGTCGTGCAGATCAGCCCCGTTGCAGCGCCTGTCAGCAAAGATAAAATTGATAGGGAGAGGAATCTCCTGCTCAGCTTTGGCGACAGGGGTTTTTCGTTTGGGATCATGTCTCCTCAAGAGATAACAGTCTCTTGAATGATGAATCAAGAGTTCGGAACATCAAAGTTCTATTTGCCCGCTAAGCTATCTGAGATTATTCTCCCTTGGATTGGAAAAATTCCATTTGTTGCAACCAAGGGGATTGGATGATGCTTGAGAGGCTTGGAAGCATCCGCGAGAGCATGACAGGCATCTTCAAGCGGATGTTGGTGATCGCCCTGTATCTTGGCGTATTGCTGAGTCTGTTCGCTATTCACAGATATTTGCTGCTGAACGATGGCGGTCTTGCCTCACATATCGGATTTTCCTTCCTGAACGCCATGGCGCTGGCCAAAGTCATTCTGGTTGGGCAAGAATTGCAGATTGGCGATAAATTCAGAAAGAGCGCGCTGATTTATGTCATCCTGGCCAAATCAGCAATTTTCGCAGTATTGCTTCTTGTCTTTCGAATTATTGAGGAGGCTGTTATTGGGGCAGTGGAGGGAAAGAATATTTATGATGCGATTTTCCACGGCCATCCCGGCTTGGAGCATAATAAGTTTCAGGTAATAGTTCTGTCTTGTATTATCATGTTTTTTGCACTCATGCCGTTCTTCGCCTATCTGGAATTCGAGCATGTGCTGGGAGATCAACGATTGCGCGCTTTGATGTTCGGAGGCGCGCTCAAGGATTCTCCGCGCGAGGATGAAGCAATCGAACGCTCTGGCGGGGCGGAGTCAGCCTCATATGTAGCGACTGGCTCTGCCAGAGGCGCCCGAGAACAGGTAATGAGAGCTGGATCAGCCAGTGCTAGCGCTGATCGCGCTCAGGATACAAACAGTGCGCATCAGGACCTGTGGTTTTACGAACAGGCAGGAGAAGTCATGGGGCCTGTCAGCGAACAGGAATTAGAGCGGCTTTTGCGCCAGGGTGTTGTTTCCCCGACGACCCTTGTGCATAACCTCTCATTTGGCGAGGGCTGGCTTATGCTTCAGGAAACAGAAATCTCTTGATCATGATCTTCGCCAAAAAAGCACAATTGCGATGAGCATGTCCTTCTCCCTGACCAGACTTATTAATGCAATCTTCAACGGTACGCCGGCAAATGAGAATGTCGCTTCATACACGGCTCAGGTTACATATTTGATTTCTTTGTATGTTTGTTTTGTCGCGCTGTTCCTTCTGACTTTATTCATTCAACGGTTGAAAAAGCGTCTGGATATTAATGAGTCGAGCAGGTCCTTGTGGATCTGGATGGCAGGGGCTATGGCGTTCTCGATCTTCTGGATTGCTGGCTATATCGTCTATTCGTTAGCCGCTGGCGACTGGTAAAGATTTTTTGTAGCTTAATCCGGGGATATGGCTCTGGCATCGGGCTTTTAATAAGCAGGTAAAATCGAGGGGCTTGCAAATCATGAATCGGACGTTCATGCTTCGCGGGCTGATGTGGATCAAAGGAAATCCCAATGACGAAGAATAACCGTTTCTGGGCGTCTGTGGGCGTTTCTTTGTTGACGCTTGTCGGGAGCTCGCTTGGCGCGGCTGCCGCCCAATGCAGTAGCACAGGAGGCGGTTTCGAGGACTGGAAGCAGAGTTTTGCTGGCGAGGCGCGCGCGCATGGAGTTGGCGAAGCCGGAGTTTCCGCTCTCTTGAATACGCATTACTCGACTGCAACGATTGGCGCTGATCGCGGCCAGAAGAGTTTCAAATTGTCCCTCGAACAATTTATGAAAAAACGTGGCGCTTCAACGATTGTGGCGCGCGGCCGCCAGTTAAAAAGGTCGCAGGCCGCTCTTTTTTCGTCACTGGAGCGTCGCTATGGCGTGCCTCCCGGGCCCTTGTTAGCCATCTGGGGAATGGAGACCGGCTTTGGGGCAATCCGCGGCAAGCAGCACGCCCTCTCGGCGGTTGCGACTTTGGCATACGATTGTCGACGCTCAGCCTACTTTACAGATCAGCTTTACGCCGCCCTTGAGCTCATTGATCGAGGCTCCATTTCGCCCAATGCTCGAGGCTCTATGCATGGCGAAATTGGCCAGACGCAATTTCTGCCCAAAAACATTCTCCAGTATGGAACAGGCGGTAACCTGGATAATGCTGGTCCGGCGCTCGCTGCGACAGCCAATTTCCTGCATGCTCACGGCTGGCGGGCCGGGGCCGGTTACCAGCCCGGAGAGGCAAACTTTTCAGCGATCCAGGCCTGGAACGCTGCAACTGTTTATGAACGCGCAATCGCGATAATCGGGCGTCAGATCGACTCTGGTGACGCCAGCGGTGAGACCGAATAAAACCCGAGAGCGCGATCTGTAGTAGGCTTTCTAAAAACCACAGGTCATCAATGAAGGCCGGGGGCCTCATGGCCGGTTCGCGCGACATATTCGCTGTAGCCGCCGCTATACTGGTGAACGCCGTCGGGCGTCAGTTCCAGCACGCGATTGGAAAGAGCCGCAAGAAAGCGGCGATCGTGCGAAACAAACAGCATGGCGCCTTCATAAGCGGCTAGCGCGGCAATCAACATTTCTTTTGTCGCCAGATCGAGGTGGTTTGTTGGTTCGTCGAGTATTAGAAAATTGGGCGGATCAAAGAGCATTTTCGCCATCACCAAACGCGCCTTTTCGCCACCCGAGAGCACCCGGCACTTTTTTTCAATGTCTTCACCGGAGAAACCAAAGCAGCCCGCAAGTGTGCGCAGCGAAGCCTGACTCGCCTGTGGGAACGATCCCTCCAGAGACTGAAAGATTGTGTTATCCTCCTCGAGCAATTCCATTGCATGCTGTGCAAAATAACCCATTTTTACGTTGGCTCCCAGAGCTACATCGCCGGAGTCAGGACTTATCGCGCCTGCAGCCAGTTTAAGCAAAGTAGATTTGCCGGCGCCGTTCACGCCCATGACGCACCAGCGCTCCTTTCGACGCACATGAAAATTAAAGCCTTCATATATAGTGCGAACGCCATATCGCTTATGAATGTTTTTCAAACTTGCAACATCATCGCCAGAGCGCAAGGGCGTAGGAAAATCAAAAGTGATGGACTGGCGCCGTCGCGGGGGAGTGACGCGTTCGATTTTTTCAAGCTTCTTTACCCGACTCTGAACCTGAGCCGCATGTGAGGCGCGGGCTTTGAATCTTTCGATAAACTTGACTTCCTTGGCGAGCATTGCCTGCTGGCGTTCGTATTGCGCTTGTTGCTCTCTTTCACTCTGGGTGCGCTGTAATTCGTAAAATTCATAGTCGCCGGAATATGAGGTCAGGCTACCGCTATCGATCTCGATAATTTTTGAGACTATTCGATTCATGAATTCCCGATCGTGGGATGTCATCAGCATAGCGCCGTCATAATCCTTGAGAAAATTCTCCAGCCAGATCAGACTCTCGATATCCAGGTGATTGCTGGGCTCGTCAAGCAGCATGACATCTGGACGCATGAGTAGAATGCGCGCCAGCGCTACGCGCATTTTCCAGCCGCCGGATAATGCGCCAACGTCTCCATCCACCATCTGCGATGAGAAATTAAGTCCTGCGAGAACTTCGCGCGCACGTCCATCAAGCGCATAGCCATCCAATTCCTCGAAGCGCGCCTGCACCTCCCCATACCGCTCAAGGATAACTTCAATCTCATCTGCCCTTTCCAGATCTGTCATAGCGGCTTCAAGTTCTCGCAGTTCAGCGGCGACGATGCTGACCGGGCCGGCGCCATCCATGACCTCGGCGACAACGCTACGGCCCGACATTTCTCCGACGTCCTGACTGAAATAGCCGATAGTGACTCCCCGGTCTGTGGAGACAAAGCCTTCGTCAGGCGGCTCCTGTCCCGTAATCATTTTGAAAAGCGTTGTTTTACCGGACCCGTTGGGCCCAACAAGGCCAGCTTTCTCGCCTTTGAGAAGCGTCGCGCTAGCCTCAATGAATAGAATTTGATGACCATTTTGTTTGCTGATATTTTCGATGCGGATCATGTCTGCGCCGCGTCTTTTCCTGACGTCGGCCTCCAAAAAAGTTATGGTTTATAATGGCTTTTGAGCCGTCTTTTAATTTTGTGAGTTTTCGGTCATCAGGCGATCTGCTTCCGCCAGCGCCTCGCTGAGATCGCCCGCAGCCTGCGAGCAAAGATAATGCAACCAGTCCCTGGCGCTTTTCAGCTCATGCGTCGTATTTTCCAGTTTTTCGGAAAGAGAAACGGTCAGCGCCTCAAGTTCCCTGATCCGTGTCGCGCTCTCGTTCACCAATCTCGCAGATTCTGTTCTCAATGTGCTGAGTTCACTTTCGAGACCGGAAATTCGCGACCTTTCATTCGCCAGTTCATTACGTACGGATTCTATAATCCGTTCAGCCTGAGACTGGATTTCCTGATTATGTTCTGTAAGCTCCTGGTTTCTGCGAGCCAGTTCTCTTAGCGCGAGCGATGATGTTTTGACCGAATTGACGAAGTTTTCATAATCGGCTTCACGTGTATTCTCATGCGCTGTTTCTTGCCCTTTCCGGCTCGTCATGCGGCTATCGGCCTGAGAGGGCATAACGCGACGAGGTATATATTTTTCGAGTTCTCTATATCTTGACCGGATAAGATCTTCGGGTTCCTGTTTCGTCTCTGACACTGTGAACCTCTATTTCGTTTACCATCAAGCATATTCGTTTTGCTTGACAACTCCAGACGGCTCAAGGACTTGCGCGCCCATGGATTATATTGTCAGCTTTGCGTATCTTTGAGGGATAGTCGAGTCCGGCCGCTAAATCAACGCGGCGGATGCGCTGTTCAAGCTTCCTGATCCCGTCCAAACAGAGAGCAGAAGCGCAGAAAGGGAATATTATCCTGTTGCTGGCCCGGGTAAGAATCTTTCGATTTTTCCGGGACATGATGCGAATCTGCCGTTAAATTGGCAGGGAAGCGAGGGAGAACAAAAATGCATCTCATTCGTCTATTCGGAATTGCCGTTCTTGCCGGCGCATTGAGTGGGCCAGCCATGGCTGGCCCCGATAGTCACACGGCTTCTCCGGTTGCTGACCTCGACAGCGATAGCGACAAGACCATCGATATTTCCGAGATGGGCAAGGCGGCAAGCGACACTTTTGATAACATCGACAGTGATGGGGATGGCAAAATTGATCTCCATTCGTCCGGTAACCGTCTATCAAAAGTGGAATATAAAAAAGCAGATACAGATAAAGATGATCTGCTGGATAAAAATGAGTATTTTGCTGTCGCCGATAGTCTTTTGCGCGCTGCTGACAAGGATAAGAACGGCGGCTTGGATGAAATGGAATTTAACAGTAAAGAGGGAAAAAAATTACAAAGGTTGATTCAGTAAAGTTAATCTGATCTTTATTTCATTCTCTCTAAATATTCACCGGGAGAAATATCAAGTTTGACACATGTATGCCCCTATCGCCCCGCCATGGATTATCTGCGTCCTCCGAGCATGAATCTGCTCCCGACGGGATGACGTGTCGTTATTAGATGATCCAGGAATTCCGGGCGAGTATGACTCCGCGAAATATTTTGGTCGTACCTGGAGGGTGATGAAAACTGCCGCCTGCGTCATTTTTGCATTTGGTGACGTAATGCTGGGGCTATTGCCGACAGGCTTTTCGTGGCCTCCATCCTTTGCTGGATCAGGACGCTGGCGTAGGTTTGGGACTGGCGAATAATTTGATCTCCTTGATCACTTCCGTCAATTATACAAACATATTGCAGGAGGCAATAATACTTCAAGCACCTGTAGACCTATATTTTTCATTCAATTAAGTTCGAATGACGGGGAGTAGAGACGCGGCCCGGTGTAATGGGTGTCGCCTGATCGATAAAACTGGAATGCGTGCAATTCATAAAATCGCTCTTCGTTCGATGGTCGCTGGTATCTTGGCCAAAATGGCGTATCTTGCCGGCACAAACTGCATATCGATGACGCTAGGCTTTGCGCTCGTTGAAATTCTCCTGTTTGGGTTGGCCAGGTGAAATCTCTTTTCTTGCAATGATCGCAGCTCCGAGCGAATGTGATCGTCCTGATTGGCAAGCAAGCATCTTTGGCGATCCGGGCAAACTAAGTGGGAGGCGTTACATGCATTCAATAAATCGACTGCTTGTAATTTTAATTTTACTATTTCCGACCACTTGTCCAGCAATTTCCGATGAACATAATTCGACGATTCCGCTATCCCTCAACGAAGGCGAGTATGGTGGGGGGCGTATTTACGCGCCCGTTCGATTTGGCAATGTCCTCGGCATGATGCGGCTTGATACTGGCGCAACTTCGTCGCGTATAACCTTTGCCCTTTGGAACAAGGATTTTCCGGTTGTCGGTCAGACGGAGTCGATAGGATCCTCCGGAAAATCGACTCATTGCGATGACGTCGAGGCGAAAAACGTTCTGCTTAAGGCGGTGCAGGGACCAAGTATCGGTCGTGCAAAATACACTTTGACACGGTGTGCAAGCAGCGATGGCGACGATTTATTAGGCGTTGATTTCTTTAAAGGCACACGTTTTCAACTCGATCTCGCTCGGCGGGAAATTGTTTTTCCCGATCCGAAGGCCTCCCCGAGTCAACAATTTCAAACTTTTGTAATGCTGGGGGGCGACCGGCGATTGGTTGGTTTAAAGGCTCAGATTGGCGATGCGCCTGTTATAGGTTTATTCGATAGCGGCGCGGAGCTTTCGGCGGTCGATCTTACATTTGTCAAGAGTCACACCGAACATTTCACCCCCGTCAAGCATCGTCTCAAGGTCAGCGAAGCTGGTGGCGCGAAATGGGCGCCGAAATTATACAGGCTCAAGGAAATCGATATTGGCGAGGGACGAATTCTGAAAGGACTTTACATCCTCGCCTATGATTTTGGCGTTCTACGAGAAGCGCTTGGGGCTCGAACCCCCATTATATTTGGATATAATTTTCTTTCGCAATTCCAGTGGGAGCTGGATTTTACACCAGCTGACGCCCCTCGATGGCGCGCCAAGCTTTATGATCATCGACCTTGATTTGCGTCCAACCACAGGCTCTGTCGCCAGTTTTCACCAGCATCGGCGAGAAGTGGCCTGGGAAGATCAAGCTTTAGCCGGCGCTGATAGCGATTGCTTTCATTAACTCGGGAGCCTTGATAATCGTGCCATCCGATCCACGAATCTCAATCGGATCCAGCTGTTTCTCGGCAATCAGAAAGGCAGCGTTGATCGCAAGGTCAAGGGAAACATAGGCCATGCTTAATTGTGGATTGGTTTTGCCAGAGAGAGTGTTGCGGTAGAGAACGCAATAGCTAACCTCCATAACTCTCTCTCCCGCCCCATTCTAAGATAACGGACCCAACTCTCATGGGTAGGCGAAAGCTGGTCAATCCTCGGGAGAGCCGTTGAAGCGCGTTATGCCCAGATATGTCGCCTGAAAGTTAGGCCATGGTGTAATTAATTGATATTTTGTGGAAAAAAATGTTGTAATTCTGCCACGGTTCAGCACAAATAGCTGTTTGACCTTCTATTGAGAAGAACTCGCTTGGTCTGATAACCTGTCGCCTGTGCCAGGACCCTCTCACTTGAAGAGTTCCGGAGACGTAGCCGATGATCGGGTTAGCTTCGAGGCTGGCAAGTTTCTCGCCGCACCAACGATGCCGCATATTCTGGTCCGGCTCTTATGCGCCCCGAACCTGCATTTCAGTCAAGGCGTCAGAAACATGAATGCTGACAAGCGCGTGATTACGGATGAACAATTACAAAAGCTGATCGATGTCTTGATTGGCGCCGGGCGCCGCGTTCTGGGACCGGTGAGGGGTGATGGCGTCGTTGTCTATGAGGATATCCAGTCTGTAAACGATTTTCCTGTCGGTTTGACCGATGAACAAACTCCCGGCGGCTATCGCCTCGTCGAAGCGGCAGACCAATCGTATTTTGGTTTTTCTGTAGGGCCACACGTTTGGAAAAAATTTCTTCATCCTTCACAAATTGAACTATGGCGTGCGCGACGAGAGGGTGAAAATCTTATAATCGAAGCCTCTGGCGGCAATAATGAGACCTATGCGTTCATTGGCGTGAGGGCCTGCGAGCTTGCTGCAATCTCCAAACAGGATCGTGTTCTGACAGGCGGCGATTATGTCGATACGCATTACCAAACACGGCGTGAAAATACGCTTCTTATCGCTGTGAATTGCGGAAAGGCTGGCGGTTGCTGCTTTTGTGCATCCATGGGGACTGGTCCGGAGGTCAGGGGGCCCTTCGATCTCGCCCTTACGGAGCTGTCGCCAGCCGATGAGCATCTTTTCGTCGTCGAAGCCGGTTCGCCGGCTGGGCAGGAGCTTTTACTGGAGATCGGGAGTAGACCGGCCACTGAGCATGAAATCGAAACGGCAAAATCCATTGTTGAGCGCACAGCGCTGACGATGGGCAGATCAATGCCGCCCGATGTAGATGTTCCCAGGTTATTGGCGGATAATCTCCTTCACCCGCGCTGGCAGGAGGTCGCGGAACGATGTCTGTCCTGCGCCAATTGCACACTGGTCTGTCCGACATGTTTCTGCACGACAGTCGAAGATATTTCTGATCTTGCAGGAGAGAGCTTCGCGCGCGAGAGACGTTGGGACTCCTGTTTTACCATGGATTTTTCCTATCTCCACGGCGGTGGCGTCCGAAACACCGTCGCCTCACGATATCGACAGTGGATGACGCATAAGCTTTCAACCTGGATCGAGCAATTTGGCTCATCTGGATGCGTTGGTTGCGGACGCTGCATCACCTGGTGCCCGGTCGGGATTGACATCACGCAAGAGGTGCAGGCGATCGCCGGCGCCCAAACAGGCTGAGAGTCGCGTTTTGGAAAAGCTTGAATATAATCTGTGTGCGCATCCTTTCTTCGCAGGACTGGATAATTCCTTCGCCACTCTGGCGGTCAGTTGCGCGCAGGACGCGCATTTTGGGGCCGGAGAATTTATCTTTCATGAAGGTGAGGCCGCAGATCATTTCTATCTTGTTCGTGAGGGGCGCGTTGCTCTTCAGATTGCAGCTCCCGGTCGTGGTCCAGCGACTTTCCTCACTGTCGGGCCGGGAGAGGTTTTTGGGGTTAATTGGCTCGCGTCGCCCTACCGATGGTCCTACGATGCCCGGGCTATCGCGCCAACTCTTGCGGTGGCGCTAAACGCTGCCTGCTTGCGCCAGAAATGCGAGAGCGATCCCGCGCTGGGTTACGCTTTGACCAAGCGGGTTTTGCCAGTTTTGATCGAACGATTGCATGCTTGCCGGGTGCAACTGCTTGATCTCTACGGTGCGAGGTCCTGAGGTGACTATGTCGCTAAAACCTACAGCGATCGACGCGCGCTCTGGGGCGCCAGCGGACGTGCCGAAACTTTGTTATGTGCGCAAGCGACGTCATGACGCTCCGGACGCATGGACTCTGGAGATCGAATTCGCCGAGAGTGTGCCATTTAGTTATACGCCCGGTCAATTTAACATGCTTACAGCATTTGGCGTTGGGGAGTCGGCGATCAGCATCAGCGGCCCGCCGGGACAAGGGCGTCTTATTCATACGATCCGCGACGTCGGCCCGGTTTCTCATGCCCTGACGCGCCTGGCGCCGAATGATCCTGTCGGTGTGCGCGGTCCCTTTGGCGTGGGCTGGCCAATGGCGACCGCTGAAGGGCAGGATGTTGTTATCGTCGCGGGCGGTTTGGGTCTCGCGCCTTTGAGGCCGGCGATTTATCATATTCTCTCGCGACGTGAACATTTTGGCGATGTGTGGCTGTTGTATGGGGCGCGCAGACCCGAGGACATTCTCTATCGCTCCGAGATTGAAGAGTGGCGCAAGAAAGGCCACATTGACGTTAATATCACGGTCGATCATGCCGGTATGGACTGGCCGGGTCATGTTGGCGTCGTCACAGGGCTGCTATCGCATGTTAACATGGACGTATCGCGCACTATTGCTATGCTTTGTGGTCCGGAGGTGATGATGCGTTTCGTTGCCGCGTCATTGACTGAAAAAGGTCTTGGCGTCGGCAGGATTTTTTTGTCCATGGAACGCAATATGAAATGCGCCATTGGTCACTGCGGTCATTGTCAGCTGGGTCCAGCCTTTATTTGTCGTGATGGCCCGGTTTTCACCTTTGAACGGATGGGGCCGCTAATGTCTGTCAAGGAGCTGTGACATGACAGGCCGACAAATACGACCGCGGCTGGCCGTCTGGAAATTCGCCTCCTGTGACGGCTGCCAGTTAAGCCTCCTGGATTGCGAAGATGAAATCCTTGGTCTCGCGGAGGCAGTGGAAATCGCCTATTTTCCCGAGGCGACTCGCGCCGAGATCAGCGGCCATTACGATATCTCGCTTGTCGAGGGGTCGATCACCACGGCGCATGATGCCGTTCGAATTCACGAAGTGCGTCGGCGCTCGACAAAACTGATCGTTATTGGCGCCTGCGCCACCTCCGGCGGCATTCAGGCTTTGCGGAACTTTTCGGATGTGACGGAATACGCCCGGATCGTTTATGCGCGTCCGGAATATATCGAGACGCTCTCGACATCGACGCCGATCGCTGATCATGTACGCGTTGATTTTGAGTTGCGAGGTTGTCCGATTAACAAACGCCAGCTCGTCGAGATGCTTGGCGCCTTTATCGCTGGCAGACGCCCGGCGACGCCGGCTCATAGTGTTTGTGTCGAATGCAAGCTCAAGGGCGTCGCCTGTGTCATGGTCGCACATGGCGCACCTTGTCTTGGGCCCGTCACCCATGCGGGCTGCGGAGCGCTTTGTCCGTCCTACAATCGAGGCTGCTATGGGTGTTTCGGTCCCAAGGAGACGCCGAATGCGCCTGCGCTGAGCGCAAGGTTGTCTGAACTGGGCATGGATCAGCGCGGGCTGGCGCGTCTCTATTCGACATTCAATGCGAACGCAGACGCGTTTCGCCAGGAAAGCGAAAAATATGACCAGCAAGACGGTCAAGATTGACGTCCTTGCCCGCGTCGAGGGTGAGGGCGGGCTCAAGGTTACGATCCGCGATGGCCTTGTTAGAAGCGCAGAACTGAATATTTTCGAGCCGCCGCGCTTTTTCGAGGCCTTTCTGCGCGGTCGTCATTTTGACGAAACGCCCGATATTGTCGCGCGTATATGCGGCATTTGTCCTGTCGCCTATCAGATGAGCGCTGTTCATGCGCTGGAGAATATTTTTGACGTCTCCCTCTCGCCGCAGCTTCGCGCCTTGCGGCGTCTCCTCTATTGTGGCGAATGGATCGAGTCCCATGTGCTGCATATTTATATGCTGCATGCGCCGGATTTTCTTGGTTATGCCGGCGGCGTCGAGATGGCGCGCGATCATGGTGATCTTGTGCGTCAAGGCTTGCAACTCAAGAAAGTTGGCAATCAGATTTTGACATTGCTCGGCGGCCGCGAAATTCACCCGATTAATGTTAGGGTCGGCGGCTTTTATCGCACGCCGCTCAAAAAAGAACTTTTGACATTGAAGGAGAACCTCAAATGGGCGCGTGAGGCCGCTCTTGCAACAGTTCGTTGGACAGGCACGCTGGATTTCCCGGATCGCGAGCGCGATTATACCTTCGTTGCTCTGAGACATGAGGATGAATATCCCTTCAATGAAGGACGCATCGTCTCAAATTGCGGTCTCGATATTGCAGCTGGCGATTACGAAAACCATTTTGAGGAAAAACATGTGCCGCAATCAACGGCGCTCCATTCCCGCTTTCGTGATAGTGGCGCCGCCTATCTTGTTGGGCCACTGGCGCGCTATAGCTTGAACTTCGATCGTTTGTCCGTTCTGGCGCAGGAGGCCGCCCTGGAGGCGGGACTGGATCGAACCTGCCGTAACCCCTATCGCAGCATCGTCGTGCGCGCTGTCGAAACGCTTTACGCTGTCGACGAAGCCTTGCGTATCATCGAAAACTATCAGGAGCCGAAGAGTTCTTTCGTGCCGGTCGAACCCCGTAAGGGTGAGGGCTGCGCGGCAACCGAGGCGCCGCGCGGGTTACTGTACCATCGCTACCGGTTAGAGTCAGATGGCGCTATCGCCGAGGCGCAGATCGTGCCGCCAACCTCGCAGAATCAGGCGTGTATCGAGGAGGATCTGGTCGAGTTTATCGGCGGCTTCCTGGATTTGTCCGATGAGGCCTTGCGACATCGCTGCGAGCAAACAGTGCGCAACTATGATCCCTGCATTTCCTGCGCCACACATTTTCTGCGCCTCGATATCGATCGTGGCTAGAATGCGCCCGGACAAATCTATCGTCATTATTGGCGTAGGTAACCCGATGCGAGGCGACGATGCGATTGGTCCATTGACGCTTCGGGCGCTGGCGAAGACATGTCCGCCGGAAATTCGCCTGATAGAGATTGAAGGCGAAGCGACGCAATTGCTGGAAGCAGTGACAGGCGCCACAGCGGCTATCATTATCGACGCTTGCAGATCCGGTTCGCCTGCCGGGACAATTCATCGTTTCGATGTGGTTAAATCGCCAATTCCCGTAAATTTAGGGGCCTTCAGTTCGCATGGTTTTGGATTGGCGGCTGGGTTGGAACTGGCGCGAAGCCTCAAACAACTGCCTCGCATATGCGTCGTTTTCGCTGTTGAGGTTATTGAATTTAACCCTGGCGCCGGGCTTACGCCTGAGGTGAGTTTCTGTTTCAACGAGCTTTTGGCCGCCGTCGAGGGGGAATTCGAACGACTCCTGCTTGAAACAGCTTCATAAACAAACCTCGACATCAAATTACGCCTGATAAATTACGCCTAATACCTGGATGGCTCTGTTTTATGCATAACGCCCTTTGTCAGAAATTTCCCTTTTCCGGCGTGCGGATTTTTCTTGCCCGCCAGACGACGCCCTTCACCCGCCGCGCCGGAGCCGGCGGGTTGCCATGCAGGAACAAGCTGGTGCTTGCCGGGTCCAATCAGATCGGCGCGCCCCATCGCCTTTAGCGCTTCGCGCAGCACCGGCCAGTTTTCTGGATCGTGATAACGCAAAAAAGCCTTGTGTAGACGCCTCTGTCGCAATCCCTTGATCGTATCCACTTCTTCGGAGGCTCCCCGACGCACCGGCCTCAGCGGGTTGAACCCCGTATGATACATCGCCGTCGACAGGGCCATCGGCGAGGGAAGAAATGTTTGCACCTGATCGGCGCGATATTTGTTGCGCTTCAGCCAGAGGGCCAGGTTCATCATGTCTTCATCCGTCGTGCCGGGATGAGCGGCGATGAAATAGGGAATGAGGAAATAGTCTTTTTTGGCTGCGCGCGCCGCTGCGTCGAATAATTGCTTGAAACGATCGTAGGAGCCGATCCCCGGCTTCATCATTTTGGAGAGCGGGCCGCTTTCCGTGTGCTCGGGCGCAATTTTTAAATAACCGCCGACATGATGTTCGACAAGCTCGCGGATATATGTCGGGCTTTTCACGGCAAGGTCGTAACGCACGCCGGAGGCGACCATGACTTTCTTCACGCCCGGTAGCGCCCGCGCCTTGCGATAAAGTTGAATCAGCGGATCGTGGCTGGTGTCAAGATTCTTGCATATATCCGGGTAAACGCAGGAGGGCCGTCGACACAACGCCTCGGTTTGCGGGTCTTTGCAGCGCATCCGATACATATTTGCGGTCGGGCCGCCGATATCGGAAATAATACCTGTGAAGCCTTCGCCCCTGTCGCGGATAGTTTCAATTTCTTTCAGGATAGAACCTTCGGAGCGCGACTGGATGATGCGTCCTTCATGCTCGGTGATCGAGCAAAAAGAGCAACCGCCGAAACAGCCGCGCATGATCGTCACCGAGTGACGGATCATTTCCCAGGCCGGAATTTTCGCTTCTCCATAGGCGGGATGCGGCGCGCGTGCGAAGGGCAACTCGTAAACGGCGTCCATCTCCGGCGTGGTCAACGGAATGGGCGGCGCGGTCAACCACAACTCCCGATCGCCGTGTCGCTGGATCATCGGCCGGGCGTTGCCGGGATTACTCTCGCGATGCAGTACGCGCGAGGCGCGCGCATAGGACTCAGGGTCCTCTTTCACCTGTTCATAGGCGGGCAGGCGGATAACGATCCTGTCGCTGGCTTCTTCGTCTGATGATCGCCGCCGACCCTCGTCGGGCGTATCGAGATCGTCGGCTTGAGCTTCGATCCAGCCTTGTGGCGTCGCCTCGCGCGCAAACGCAAGGCCGCGAATATCCGAGAAATCCTGATGAACGCCCTTGCTCGCGATGCGGTGAGCGACTTCGACCAGCGCCCGTTCGGCGTTGCCAAAGATCAATAGATCGGCCTTGGCGTCGAGCAAGATCGAACGCCGAACCTTATCGGACCAATAGTCGTAGTGAGCGATGCGACGCAGCGATGCTTCAATACCGCCAAGCAGTATTGGCGCATCAGGGTAGGCCTCACGGCAACGCTGAGCATATACGATGACCGCGCGGTCGGGCCGCTTGCCACCTTCGCCGCCCGGCGTGTAGCTATCATTATGACGCAACCGCCGATCTGACGTATAGCGATTGACCATCGAATCCATATTGCCGCTGGTCACCCCAAAAAACAGGTTTGGTTTGCCCAGCGTGCGGAAGTCGCTGGCGTCGCGCCAGTCAGGCTGGGAAATGATGCCGACGCGGAACCCCTGCGCCTCCAGTAGACGTCCGATGATCGCCATGCCGAAACTCGGATGATCGATATAGGCGTCGCCGGTGACGAGGATCACATCGCAGGAGTCCCAGCCGAGTAGGTCCATTTCCTGCCGTGACATCGGCAGGAAAGGCGCAACGCCGAAGCGCTGCGCCCAATATTTTCTGTATGAAAAAAGCGGTTTGGCGCTAGGGGTCGCCGGCACATGCGATGTCATGGCCTGTACTAGTCGCGAATGGCCCGCAGGGTCAATGGCTCCCGCATCAGCGCGCGAAATTCGTCAAGGCTTCCTTGAGCGCCTGCAAATCAGCAGGCAGATCGCTCCCAAACTCGAGCTCCTCCCCCGTGTGCGGATGCGCGAAGCCGAGCGTTGCAGCATGCAGGGCCTGACGGCCGAGCTTTTCGACCGCCAGACGGGCCGCCGCCGGCAGTTTTACGATCTTTGTTTTAAAACCTGAGCCGTAGGTGGCGTCGCCGATCAATGGATGGCCAATATGCGCCATATGTACGCGGATTTGATGTGTGCGGCCGGTCTCCAGTCGGCAGGCGATCAGGGAAGCGACTCCATAATCGGCAATCTTTTCCCAATGGGTAATCGCCTCACGCCCGCGTTCTTCAGCAACAACCGCCATCTTTTCGCGCTGGATCGAATGCCGGCCCAGAGAAGTCTCGATCGTTCCGTGCGCACGGTCAGGCACGCCCCAGACAAAAGCCAGATATTCCCGGGTCAGCGGCAAAGTGCGGCCATGGTCCGCAAAGAGCCGCGATAGCCCATGATGCGCCGGGTCCGTCTTGGCGATGACCAGGAGCCCGCTGGTGTCTTTGTCTATGCGGTGGACGATTCCCGGTTTTTTCACCCCGCCGACGCCTGAAAGACTTTCGCCGCAATGGGCGATGAGCGCATTAACCAGCGTCCCGCTCTCGTGGCCGCTGGCTGGGTGAACGACCAGGCCGGCCGGTTTGTCGATCACGATGAGGTGATCATCCTCGTAAACGACGTTGAGGGCGATATCCTCGGGCTGAGGGACGGCGGGAGCCGGCGGCGGGACGGAAAGTGTGATTATGTCCCCGGCGCACAGCTTTCGCGCCGGTTCTTCAATAATCGCCCCGTTAATGCACACCCGATTCGCCTCGATCAGCGTCTTCAGGCGGCTTCTCGACAGATGCGCCGCGAGGATTTCCCCTCGTTCCGCGAGGAAGCGGTCTAGCCGTAGGCCTGCGCCCTCCGCCTGGACCTCAAAGGAATAGTCTGTGGCGGCGGCGTCCGATTGTTGCTGGTCATTGGCGGACATTAACGCCTTCTTTCGTCTCCCCAGTCGTTTATGTTAGGAATTAAGACAGTTCAATCTCCCTCGCCAGACGAGGCCCCGAGTTGGCCAAATCTCTATCGTCCCTTGGGGCCGTCAAGACAATCGCCAAGGTGACGAAACCCTATTTTCAGTCCGACGCGCGACCCGGTTGCGCCGTTATCGGTGCGGGGCCCGCAGGTCTCATCGCCGCAGAAACCTTGGCGCGCGCCGGAGGCCTTGTAACCGTATACGATCACAAGGCCAGTCCCGCCCGCAAATTTCTCATGGCTGGTCGCGGCGGTCTGAACATCACGCACAGCGAGCCCCTGGAGCGCTTCATCTCGCGTTACGGCGCTCGTGCGCCCCAGATGGAGCCGTTCATCCGCGCCTGGCCGCCTCAGGCTCTTCGCGATTTTTGCGCCGAATTGGGCGAAGAGACCTTCGTCGGCTCCAGCGGTCGGGTTTTCCCCAAAAGTTTCAAAGCGTCGCCTCTTCTCCGCGCCTGGCTTGTGCGTCTCGCCAGCCTCGGTGTCGCCATCGAGCCGCGACAATCGTTTGTGGGCTTTGCAGGCGAGGACGGACTGCGCATCCGGGGATCGGACGGCGTCGAGGCGCTCCATCGGTTCGACGTCGTCATCCTGGCTCTTGGCGGGGCTTCCTGGCCTCGTCTCGGTTCAGACGGGAGCTGGGTCAAGGGGTTGTCCGCCGCCGGCGTGGCGATCAACCCCCTGCGACCCGCGAACGCCGGTCTTTGTGTCGTCTGGAGCGCGCTTTACCGGGCCGATTTCGAGGGACAGCCGCTAAAAAACGTATCGCTTCGTTATGGTTCGACTGATGACAACGCAACAGGCCCTGAACCGGCGACCGCGCGCGGCGATATTGTTGTCACCCGGACCGGACTTGAAGGCGGCCCTGCATACTCGCTCTCTTCCCGACTTCGTGAGGCTGTCGATGGCGGACAATCGACCGTCATTCATGTCGATCTCAGGCCAGATACCTCCCAGGAACAACTGGCGCGTAAACTATCCAAACGTCCGCCGAAACAATCTCACGCCACCTTCCTGCGACGTGCGGGTCTGAGCCCGACGGAAATTGGGTTGCTGCGGGAGGCGTCTCCGACGGGCTTGCCGCGCGACGCCAGCGTCATGGCCTATCTGATCAAAAATGCGCCACTCATTGTCGCCGGGGTTTCGGGACTCGAGCGCGCGATTTCGACGGCGGGCGGCGTGAGTTTCGACGCGTGTGACAGAAATCTTATGTTGCGGCTGTTGCCCGGCGTTTTTGTCGCCGGAGAAATGCTGGATTTTGACGCCCCTACCGGCGGCTATCTGCTTCAGGCGGCTTTCGCCACTGGCCGTGCCGCCGGTCTTGGGGCCGCGCGCTATCTGGGTTTGACCGAGCGGGATGCGCCATCAGTCTGGCCGGATCATGCGGGCTTTGAGCCTCGCCATTTGCCGAACTCTCTCGAACTCGCCGCATCGAACAAGTAGAGCGAATAGACTTCCTCTTCGCCCGCTTCCATGCCGGGCGAGCCCCCAGGCATGCCGGGCGCCGCGACGCCTGTAACGCGGGGGCGCTCCGCCAGTAACCGATGGAGGGCATCCGCCGGAACATGGCCCTCAACAATATAACCCTCGATTTGGGCGGTATGGCAGGATTGCATTGCTGCCGGCACCCCGAATTTCGTCTTGATCGCCGCCATATCGGCTTCGATCGCCTCCTCGACCTCAAAACCGGCCTCGCGCATCCGAGCCGCCCACTTACTACAGCAGCCGCAGGTGGCGCTCTTGTGCATCGTCATTTTTCCGACCGCGCGGGCGGAGCCTGTCCTGCTCAGCAGCAGCGCAGCCGCGCCAAGAAACATAAAGCACTGACGGCGGTGAATCATATGAGCGCTCATCGTGTGTCTCCTTTTTGATTTTGCTGAACTTGGATATAGTAAATCCGTCTCCCGGGCGCACGTCTGTCGCCTCTGAAAACTTTTTATGGCCGCCAGACATGTCGTCACCTTACTGGATGGATCGATCCCAGCGCGATTTCAATGCGCGAGACTTGTCGCGCGCCATCGCCGTGTTGCCTGTGGCCGCGGTCGAACAACATGGGCCTCACTTGCCGCTCGGCGTCGACGCGATGATCATGGAAGGCTGCCTTGCTCGCGCCATAGCGCTCTTGCCACGGGACATTGAGGCGATTTTTTTGCCGATCCAGACGATCGGGGTTTCTCTAGAACATAGCGATTTCGCAGGGACTCTGTCGCTGCGACCCGAGACCGCCGGGCGCCTGCTCGGCGACATCGCGGAAGGCGTTTTTCGTACGGGCGCGCGCAAGATCTTGCTGATCAATTCTCATGGCGGCAATTCGGCGCTGCTCTCTCAGGTCGCGCTGGATTTGCGTAACCGTTTCAGGGCGCTGGCGGTCACCTGTTCATGGTCGCGCTTCGGTTATCCTGATGGGCTGTTCGATCCCCGGGAGATCCGTCATGGCGTTCACGGCGGCGATATCGAAACCTCGCTCATGCTCGCTTTCCGGCCTGATCTCGTCGATATGTCTCTGGCGGGCGATTTTGTTTCGGCATCGCTCGAGTTCGAGCAAGAGTTTCGCTGGCTGCGGGCGGACCGCCCAGCCGGGTTCGGCTGGATGGCGCAGGACTTATCGCCAACAGGGGCGATGGGAAACGCTGCCCGCGCCGACGCCCTGAAAGGCGCGCGACTGGCGGATTACTGGGCGAAGTCGTTCATTGAACTGCTAGGCGACGTCGCGAGCTTTGATCTCGCGCATCTTGGTCCCGTGTGATGGCGAGCTGGCGGAGGGACCAGGCTTTCTGATAGGGTGAGGCATACAGGTCGAGTGTCGGTCTCACACTGCAGGCTGCGATGAAAGATCCCTACCAAACTCTTGGCGTTTCGCCCTCCGCCTCACAGGCGGACATCAAGAAGGCTTATCTGAAACACGCCAAGAAACTGCATCCAGACCTCAATCCCGGCGATAAAAACGCCGAGGAGCGTTTCAAGCAGGTATCCGCCGCCAACGATCTGCTTGGCGATCCGGAAAAGCGCCGGCGGTATGACGCAGGCGAGATCGATGAATCCGGCGCCGAGCGACCCCAGCACAAATATTATCGACATTACGCTGCGGAGACGGCGGATAATCCATATGATCAGCGCGCGGGTTATGCGGATTTTTCAGGCGCGGACGATATATTTGCCGAAATTTTAAAAAGACGGGCGCAGGAGGCGAAAAACGCCCGTGGCCACGACCTGAATTATCAATTGCCGATCGATTTTCTTGATGCGGTTGTTGGCGCTGTAAAACACGTGAATCTTCCCCATGGCGGCGCGTTGGAAGTGAAAATCCCCCCGGGTATCGAGGAGGGGCAGATTTTGCGTCTGCGTGGCAAGGGCGCGCCATCTCCTGGCGAAGGGCCTTCAGGCGACGCGCTTGTCGAGATCAGGATCCAGCCCCACAGATTCTTTACGCGGGAAGGAGACAACATTCACCTTGATCTACCGATCACCATAACCGAGGCCGCGCTCGGAGCCGACGTGCGAGCGCCAACGCCCTCTGGTTCTGTTATGCTCAAAGTTCCGAAAGGCTCGAACGCCGGAACGCTTCTACGTTTGAAGGGCAAGGGCGTGCAGCGTCCAAACGCGCCAGGAGACGCATTTGTGCGACTCAAGATTGTGATGCCGGCAACGCCGGACGCCGAGCTTGACGCGTTCCTGACGAAGTGGAAACCTGCCACCGCCTACGATCCCCGCAGGGACATGAATCCATGATCATTCTGGAACACCAATTTCTGGAACAGGCGCGCATCGATCGGCAGACGTTGCAAATCTGGATCGAGGAGGAATGGCTGTTACCCAAACAGAGCGCGGAAGGCTGGCTGTTTTCCGATCTCGACCTGGCGCGGGCCAATCTCATTATCGATTTGCGGGAGAATATGGGCGTCAATGACGCCGGCCTCGATGTTATCCTTCACCTGCTGGACCAGATGCATGGTTTGCGGCGGGCGATGTCTGAACTCATCGGTTCCATGAACCAGGAATCCCGGTCAAAATAAAGAAGCATTACATTCGCCCTATGACGCGACGCCGCTTTATTTCGGCAATGATGAGTAAATCCCAGCCTCGCCGGACATCAAAAACGACCCTCAGCCGCAAGGTTGCGGGGACGTGAATTCACTTCACTTGCGGAAAATGCCCTCCTCTTGATTGTGACAGTTCTTTACGTTTGGAATGCCCCAGGCGTGAGAGTGGTAAATATTGGGGGGTAGAATAATGGTTTTCTCGCATCCACTAGCGCGTGGAGCCAAAGTCTGGACCGCGAATCTGGAAGACGGGCAGATTAAGCGAATTCTTGTTATCGTAACCAACGCTGAGCTTGATGCAAACAGCGGCAAATACAAAGCCGACACCATCGAACGCCTGAACGTTGCTGCGAGAGATTTCCTGCGTGAAACAGGGACTGCGGATGGTTTTCTGCTGGCAAATCGCATGCGCGACTGGCAAAAGCCGCAATTTTAACTGATTTTCTGTGATTTTTACTTTGCTGCGCCGCAAAATACTTTCCTGAGAGTTTTCCTCGCCTTAAAGCGACCATTTGTGTAGAATTATCCAATAACTCATGTCGCTTGGGGGCGGTCCCATGGGGTCCGCATGCGCAAGTCAGGAAAAGATCAATTCAGGAAAAGATCATGAAAAAACTCACCGTAGTTCTGATTGTCAGTTTGATGGCAGCTTCGACGCCAACGATTGTTCTAGCCAGTCACCTGCATTCGAAACGACCCGTCGTGCACAATAATGCTCATCAGCATTACAAGGGTAAGGATTACAAGTTCAGATACGGCGATCATGATAATTATAATCCGCATCATCGGAAATGTGGATATATGCCCAGCGGCAGCTGTTGAGATACTACAGTCCTCAAGCTACCGGGCTGGATCGGCCAGATAAACGCGACGAAACGCTCTTCTCTCTCGTCAATATCTGGCGACCATGAAGCCGATTGATTTTAAGATCTGTCTCAGTCAATCGTCGTCCATCCCGAGAAAATCGCCGTCGTACCACTGCTTCGATGCGTCTTTGGATTGATAAATATCCAGCTTTTCGGGTTTGGGCGCCGCTTTCTTCTCCGGGCGAGCGGGTTTTTCAGCCGTATCCGATGGCCATGAGAAAGGGGGGTATTTCAATGGATCTTGGGCCTGCGCCATATTGATCCCTCCCATTGAGAATGTCGCCAGTGCGGCCGTTAAGGCAAATTTTCCAACTAGTTTGTTCATTTTATTTCTCTCAGGTTGAGTTGGCGTCGCCGTTACCTTTCAAACCACGAAAATCTGAATCGATTTAGCTTTTGCGTAAACCTTTTTTTCGTGAAGCGGAAAAGTCCAGCACATTGACATTGGAGCTAGAAGTAAATTTTTGTTCGGAATTCAAAGAGAGTGGGATGAGAACCGGAACTATAGCTTGTTAGATTGTTCCAGTTCAGCGGCGCCGAGATATTCATGACCCTTGTCGCATTTGCCTGGAAAGCGACGCCATTATCCGGATACCAGTTGACGCCTAGAGTTGCGTTTGTCTGCGCCCCGCCATAGACTCCAGAGTTTGCGATCGCGGTAAGAGCCCCGGTATTTCTGCCAGCGCCAATAAAGGGGTTGTTGGCGCAATTACCATTCGGGCAGAAAGAGGCGAGCGTCAGCATATTGTATAGGCCGCCGCCCGAGTAAGGGCCATTGTTGAGGTTGAGCGCGCTGAGCCGACCCACAAGCCCCCAGGCCCCCCATCCGCCGTCGCTGAACTTGTCCTTAATTCTTAATTGGGCGAAGTTCGCGCCATTCTTGTCGGTTCGGTCATAGGACTGAGCTTTCTCCTCGCCTGTGATCCACCATTCGCCTGTTATATAATATCCGCTGAAGAAAAGGTTATTATTCGCCGGAGCCAGATAAAGGCCATTTCCAGCTCCACCTCCCCCCAGGGCTGTTTGTTGGGCGAGAGCAGCCTGGGCGACCTGAAAACTATTCCGATTATACCAGGCTCCGGTGTATTCGGCCTGAATAAACCAATTGTAATAGGAGGCGGCGAAATCGAAACCTATCTTCTGGATATTTTTTACGCAATTGCCGCCTGCCGTGCTGGTGTTAAAGGCTGAAGGCAGCCCCTGTAATTGGGCGACAGGGCCGCAGGAGAGATCGGTTGTGCCGAGCAATGCCTGATTAAGAACATTTGCTTCCGAGCGGATACGATTTCCCACGATCATGTTGCGATCGTCGTTCCAGCCGGTTGAGGAATTGACCTGGTGGTAATTTCCGGAGACGCCGCCATGCAAAAGAAGATGCTCATCATGAACGGGCGAGTAGGTGAGGCGTCCGGTGAGGTCAAAATAGGGCGCTCCTCCGTAGGATTGCCACCAATTTGATCCGTTCGGATTCGTGATGTTGGGATATTTCAGCACGCCTACCTGGGCGTATTGTCCTGCCGACGACGGAGGCTGGTTGATCATGTCCTCCGGGCTGATCGTATAAATACCCAGATTTGCGCCCCATTCCGCTGTACCGATCAGACCGATCGAGACGCCAAGATGACGGGCTGGTTGAAGGGCGTCTGACACCATCGGTCGCTCGATCGTGTCGCGATATTTGGAGGAGGCTTGGGACTCGAGGCCGAAGGGCTCAAACATATTGCCGATACGAAAAAAAACCGGTTGTTCGAGATACTCTGACGACAGACGCTTGTCCTGTACGCCAAAAAACACATCACGCATGCCAGTAAAAATGAAATTACGATCCGTATAGTAGCGATAGTAAGGATTAAGGCCGATCGCGTCACCTGCGGCATTGTAGATAAACTGTTGTCCGGCGGTTATTACATTTGCATTGAATTGACCTGTCGTTGTTGTGGCGAAATCATACTGGATTTTATAGAACCACGCATGCACCTTGCCTTCCGTCTCCAGACGGACCTGACGGAAGCTCGCGTTGCCGTTAAAACCGTTGAGGGGCTGGGAGATGCCTCCTCCATCGGCAATGATACGGCCGCCGATTTTAAATGCGTATTCGTGATCCGCCGACTCAATAAACAAACCTTTCCGCAGATCGACGAAGACCGGAGGCGGCGTGTCCTTCCCGCCAGAGGCAATGGCGGCGTTGTTGACATTTCTCGCCTGCTTTTCCTTTTCCCGTTCTTCTTTTTTCTGTTGTGCGAATTTTGTCTCCAGCCGCCTGAGTTGCGCCTTCAGGGCCGCAATCTCGGAAGCTGTATCCGCACGCGCCGGCGTGACGAAACTCTGCGAGCTTGAAGTCAGCGCGACCAGAACAATCAAGGCGCGGGCGATGTGACGTTTCATCAATCCAACTCCGGCTGAGGTCTCGATCGTGATGCGTCGGCGGCGCTTCTCACCCCGGACGAACCCCTTCGTTCTAAAAAGGGCCGGAGACTTAATGACAAGTCAATGACAAAAAAGACATATAGTGAAATCTGATTTATGATGTCATTTAACTGTTGCAGAAACGTCTCAATTGTATGGGTGGCTCTGTCTTGCTGTTGCCGAAAAGCATCATGCCGGCCGCCAATTATGGCGTAAATCCGACGATATAGCATGAAATCTTGCATGTATTCGGTAATGGGAACGCTGATCGAGGTCGCCGGGATTTTTAGCTACAGGAATTGGCCGCTACTGGAATCATGACGTCGGCCTCGCTTTTCTCCCGTGTCAAAAACTGGTCATTAAATTACCAAAATCATTTATAATTAGATTGATATTGATATCATCTCCAACTCCCCTCAGAGAGGAGACGGAAGCGTGCAGATAAAAAACTTGCGGAAAATCTTCGTCTATACCTCAGCTTTTCTCGTGCTGTTGAGCGCATCCCGCACTCTGGCGGCTGATGATAATTCAACTCTCGGCGTCGTATCAGACATGCTCGGCATTACGTCGAATAAGTCTATGGAAAAGATTGATTACAACGAACGCCCAAAACTGGTGATGCCGCCCAAGAGAGACGCCTTGCCCGCCCCGCGGGAGCGACATCAGCCAGAGGGTTGGCCGGTTGACGCCGACAGCGGGACCCGACGAACCGACCGTTTTGCGCGTCATCCGAGCGCGCCGCCAGAAAAACCCAAAGCGACTCTGCTTGAACATCTACATGGTCCGCACCATAAACCGGAACAAACCGCAGGCGGGGAGGAGCAAGCCGATAACGGTATTTTGGGCTCCATGATGAATTTGCGCGCCAACCGCGCGAGATTGAATGAGGATGAAGGGCCGGTTCCTTCCCGTAATCTTTTGTCGGAGCCTCCGGATGGATTGCGGACCCCGTCTCAGGACCTGAGCAAGATCAAGGATACAGACAAAAAAGACAGTTTCTGGAATTTCCTTGGCCAACCTGTTGAAGTTATTGGCGGCGAAAAATCGCCGACGGCTGACAAAACCCAGCCTGCAGGCCTGATCAAGACTTCTGCCAATAAAAACGAGCAATCTCCGCAGTCTGCGGGCGAGGAAAAAGCCGGCTTTATCTCTGGACTGAGTAAGATGATTACAGGTCACTAACAACGGTTTTTCGCCACGTAAACCGAAACTGGCCGCGCAGGCCTCTTGCTCGGAGCTGCCTTCATTTGAGCTTTTACCCGGACCCAATGGTCTAGACGCAGGTTTCGGGAACAATGCGCCCCCTGCGCATCTTGGCGAAAAACTAGCCGAAACGCCCCATGTCGCGGTTAAGGCGCGGAGGAGGCCGGTAAACCGTAGAAAATTGTTTTCCCGGGGTAGGTTGCGCAAAACTTGAGCCTTGTGTCGCGCCGCTTGCGCCCCGGGACCTCTGGAGTTACATAGTCTATGTGCGCTGAAATCAGTGCGCGAGTACTCTTCGCGCATCCGCCCGTGTTCTTTTATGAAGACCATCAGAGGCGACGCGTAGCGGCGTAAACATGTAAGGCATTGTAATTGCTTTCCGTTTACGAAAAAACATTCGCGCCGCCAGAATGCGCCACCGGAGGTTTTCAGTCGATATCATGGTTGTAGCCATGCAAAGCCAGACATTTATTTCTAGCGTCGCCCGGAGCTTTCCGGCGACGATAGTCGCTTTTGTCCGGCTGGCTGTTCGACTTTTTGTCCGGCATGATCGCCGGACGAACCCTTCCGTCCCTTCCGCCGACACCCTACAGCGTCAGTTTAGCCGCATCTGCCAGTCGGTCTTGCGAAATATGTTCGCTGATCCGGGCGTCGGTACGCGTTCTCCGGGCTCAAGGCCCACTCCCTTTACTCTGACAACAAGCGCTAGCTTTGCCGAGGCTCCAGGGCTTGCGGTCGCCATGTCCCGTCCGGGATGGTCGATCGCGCCGCCATCGGGCAGCGCAGCGCCGAAACGAGTTATCCATGGCCAACAAGATGTTGATCGACGCATCCCATCCGGAAGAAACCCGGGTGGTGGTGCTCCGCGGAAACCGCGTTCAGGAATTTGACTTCGAAGCTGCTGATAAGAAACCACTTCGGGGCAATATATATCTAGCGAAAGTGACGCGGGTCGAACCCTCGCTCCAGGCCGCTTTTGTTGATTATGGCGGTAACCGTCATGGTTTCCTCGCCTTCGCGGAAATCCACCCGGACTATTATCAAATACCTGTCGCCGACCGGCAGGCGCTCCTTGAGGAGGAGAGCCGCGCCCATAGTCAGGACGAGGAGGATGACTCGCGACATCAAGGTCGCGGCCGCCGCTCCCGTCGCCGTCAAACCGAAGAGGCGGAGAAACGCGTCGCCGTCGACGAGGCGATTTACGGGGAGCCTCTTGAATATGACGCATTGATCGAAACCTCCGGGTCGCCTGCGGAAAACGCCGGCGCCGCGGCAGGAATGACCGATATTGACGTTGAAACGGAGGTATCCGAGGCCGCAGCGGACGTTTTCAGTGACGCTGAACCGGCGGGGTCGGCGGGTGTGGAGCCGATCCACACGCTGTCGATCGATCCTTCCGGCTTCGGGTCGGTGGAGGCCGGAATGGCGGCGGAATATGCGCCGCAGTCATCCGAGCCCGATCACGAGGCCAAGGCGCGCTTACAGGACGAGCGCGACACGGTTCGGGAATCGATCGAAGCTCTGGAGGATGCCGAAGTCGATCATCCCGGTTCGGAGGAGGAGCGGGCGGCGCTCGAGCCCCGGTCCCGCCGCTCAGGCGATGAAGAGCATGACGACGAGGATCACGACGAAGAGGACCATGTCGAGCACATAGGCGGCGACGCCATGGACGAAGCGCCCTATCGTGTCCCCCGCGCCCGTCGTCATTACAAAATCCAGGAAGTCATCAAGAGACGCCAGGTATTGTTGGTGCAAGTCGTTAAGGAAGAACGCGGCAACAAGGGCGCGGCGCTTACCACCTACCTCTCCCTGGCCGGTCGTTATTCCGTGCTGATGCCCAACACGGCGCGCGGAGGCGGTATTTCACGCAAGATCACCGATGGCGCCGACCGCAAGCGGCTCAAGGAAATCGTTCACGAACTCGATGTGCCGGAGGGAATGGGCGTTATCTTGCGCACCGCTGGCGCCAGTCGGACCAAATCCGAGGTCAAGCGAGATTTCGAATATTTGCTCCGCTTGTGGGAAAGCGTCCGCGAACTGACGCTGCGCTCGAGCGCGCCCATGCTGGTCTATGAGGAAGGTTCGCTGATCAAGCGCGCCATCCGCGATCTTTATGGTCGCGATGTCGAGGAAATCGTGGTTTCCGGCGACGAGGCCTATCGCGAGGCTAAAGACTTCATGCGCATGTTGATGCCGAGCCATGTGAAAAACGTGAAGCAGCATCGCGACGCCTGGCCGATTTTCGCCGAGAGCGGAGTTGAGGCGCAACTCGACTCCATGTTCTCCAATCAGGTGACGCTTAAGTCTGGCGGCTATCTGGTTATCAACCAGACCGAGGCGCTGGTCGCTATCGACGTCAATTCCGGTCGATCGACGCGCGAGCACAATATTGAGGATACGGCCCTTCGCACCAATCTGGAGGCGGCGGACGAAGTTGCCCGGCAGTTGCGTCTGCGCGATCTTGCGGGCCTGATCGTGGTCGATTTCATCGACATGGAAGAGGGCCGCAACAATCGTGCCGTCGAGCGACGCATCAAAGAGGCGCTGAAGAACGATCGTGCGCGCATCCAGGTAGGCCGCATCTCGCATTTCGGTCTTCTGGAAATGTCGCGCCAGCGTATTCGCGCCGGGGTGATTGAAGGTTCAACCGTCGCTTGTCCGCATTGCGCCGGCGCTGGTCATGTGCGCTCTACGGCGTCAATCGCCTTGCATGTATTGCGTGTGCTCGAGGAGACCCTGGTAAAGAGCGCGTCACATAACGTGACGCTGCGGACTCGCGCGACAGTCGCGCTTTATATTCTCAATCAGAAACGCGCCCATCTGCAAGAACTGGAGCGTCGCTTCGGCGTTCATATTACGGTTGCCGCCGACGATACTTTGACCGGCGCCGTCTATCATGCGCTTGAGCGCGGCGAACTTGCCTCCGGTCCTCGCTTGCCATTGACCCCGGCTCCGCTTCGGGTCGATTCAATCGCTGTGGCGCCGCTCGACGAGGAAGAGTTTGTCGAGACGGACCCCGGGACGGAGGACGTCGCCGAATCCTTAGAGGAGTACGCCCCCGCTGCGACGGTTCGACCGCTTCGCGAGGAGCGACGTCCACGCCCGCGTTTTGCGGCCGAGGAGGGCGAGGACGAGGCCGGACGCGGTCGTCGTCGGAGACGCCGGCGAGGACGCGGCGGCGGTGGCGATCAGATGCCGCTTGAGGCCGAGCAGCCCTCCGATGAGGGATTGGCGGCGATGGTCGCTATTGAAGGCCTGCCAGCGCCCCGCCAACCGCGCCCGGATGGCGGCGGTCGTCGCGAACGTGGTCCTGGACGCTGGCGACGTTCGGCTCCCATGCCTGAGGAGTTTCTTAATCCCCCTTCGGATTTCCCGGGGGGGGCCGGCATTGAGGCGGTGGTTGATCACTTGCCGCCAGGACAGGCCGATGCGCCGGCTATCACGACGGAAGTCGCCGTTCCCGAAGCGCGCTCTCACTCTCCTGAGGCAGTCGCTCCCGCCGATGTCCCTGCGACAGTGGTTGTGGTCGAGACCGCAGAGCCCTCAATCCCGCGTGAACCGACAGAAGTTGTTATCACTGAAGCCGACCCTGATCGTCCCAAGAAAGGCGGCTGGTGGCAGCGTGTCCGCACGCCGTTCGGCGGCGGGTAGCGGAGCCGGACAATTGCCGATGCACAGCGCGGTTCACTTACGGGCCCGGGTCTAAACCGCCCTGGCGAGGCGACTGGCCGAAGCCCCTTCGCAATCTCGACTGTCGGGCGGCCGATGCGTCGCCACCTGTCCCCATTCGGGCTGCCGGGGCGCGCGACCTGTGCTTCAGGTTGCGCGCGCAGCGGCAAATAATCCGATGGAGTGAAGATGTCCGGGCGAAGTTTCAAAATCGGCGTGGTTGCATCCGCCGGGCAAATGGATCCGTTGATCGTCAGCCCGGTTTGCGACCTGGCTGGAAAACTATACGGCCGTGACGTAGAACTCCGCTTTCACCCCGCATGTTTTGGAAAGCATGGCCATTTTTCCAGCGATGACGCCACACGGGCGCAAGCATTTCTGGACTACGCGCAAAACGACGACATCGACTCGATCTGGTTTGGACGGGGAGGTTATGGTTCCGCACGAATTGCGGCGACAGTCCTGGCCGGCCTCGGGGCTCATGGGCTACAAAAATCCTATCTCGGCTACAGCGATGTCGGGGTTCTCCTAGCGGGTCTGTATAAATTCGGGGGGCGGCGAATTGCGCATGGACCCATGGTCCAGGACTTGCGGCGAGACAACGGCGAAGAGGCTGTTGAACGCGCTTTGCGATGGCTCGTGGAGCAATCTGCGGAAACGATAGAAGAAGGGGTTTGCCGGGCCTCGTTGTCGATTGCTTTCAACCTCACGGTCCTGTGCCATCTGATAGGAACCGTATGGGAGCCGGATCTCACAGATCACGTGGTTCTGATCGAGGAAGTATCGGAGCCGCTATACCGCATCGACCGGGGTTTGTGCCAATTGGCCCACACGAAGACTTTTCAAAAATCCGCTGGATTAAGGCTGGGTCGTTGTAGCAACATCATCCCGAACGAACCCGACTTCGTCCTTTCACCCGAGGAAATCGCACAGCACTGGTGTTCCGTCGCCGGCATTCCCTATCTCGGCCGCGCCGACATTGGCCATGACGCGCAGAATAAAATCGTGCCATTCGGTCGCGTAAATCTGGATCACTTTGCGGCAAATCTTTAAATTAAGTTCCAAATTACATTTTTGATCCATGAAATTTTTATCATGCGATTGTTGTCTTCTCCAATTGTGACATCGTGGACGCTAGAGACTCTCAGCCGCTAACAGCGATGGAACGCTTTGTTTTGGCGGAAGCACAAACCCAGTAGGGGAGAGAATGAAATCGTTTTTTGATCATTAAAATAAGTGGCGCGCCCGGCACGATTCGAACGTGCGACCTCTGCCTTCGGAGGGCAGCACTCTATCCAGCTGAGCTACGGGCGCTTCGGCGCGACTGCGCCAGACCTGTTTACAGGATGCGCCGGTTTCCTGCAACGGCGGCGATGGCGTGTGTGCGCGGCATGTGTCCGGGGCATGTATGCTATGCGATGGGTGATAAAGACTCAGGAGGTGCTGATGGCGGTTTTTTTCGCGCGCTGGCTCGATGATTTACGCGCGCGTCGCGATCGGCTGATCGCCAGCCCGGCGTTTCAGCGCTGGTCGCGGGCCAATCCGCTCACCCGTCCGATCGCCCGGCGGCGCGCCCGCGCGGGCCTCGATCTCACGGCCGGCTTCGTTTATTCGCAAGTGCTGTTCGCTTGTGTCCGGCTTGGCGTGTTCGAGCGCCTGCTGGCCGAGCCATGCAGCACTGAGGCATTGTCCGAGCGTATCGGGCTGTCGCCGGCGGCGACCCGTCGTCTGCTCGCCGCCGGCGCCGCACTCGATCTGTTCGAACGGCGGACCGGAGAGCGATGGGGTCTTAGCCAGTTGGGCGCCGGCTTCGCCGGCAATCGCGCCGCGCTGTCGCTCGTCCAGCATCAGCCTTTGCTATACGCCGACCTCATCGATCCTGTAGCGTTGCTTAAGGGCGAGCGCCGAGCGTCGCTGGCCGATTACTGGCCCTACTCCGACAGTGATGGGCCCGGGGCGTTGTCGCCGGAGCAGGTCGCGCCCTATAGCGCATTGATGGCCGCGTCGCAGCCAATGGTCGCTGAGGAGGCGCTCGACGCCTACGACGTCTCCCGCCACCACCGGTTAATGGATGTCGGCGGAGGCGAGGGCGTATTTTTGGCTGCGGCGGCGGAGCGCGCGCCCGAACTGCGCCTATGCCTGTTCGATCTGCCGGCGGTGGCTGATCGCGCCGCGAAGCGACTGGAGACCGCCGGTTGCCTGTCGCGCGCAGAAATCCATGGCGGCGATTTCTTGCGCGATCCTCTCCCGCGCGGCGCCGATGTGGTCACGCTGATCCGTATCGTTCACGATCATGACGACGAGACGGCGTTGGCGTTGCTGCGCAATGTTCGTCGGGCGCTCGATCCAGGCGCGACACTGTTGATTATCGAGGCGATGTCGGGAGTCAAAGGCGCTGAGACGCTCGACGCCTATTATGGCTTCTACACGCTGGCCATGGGGCGCGGCGAGCCGCGTCGCGTCGGGGAGATTGAGGCCTTGCTGCGGTCAGCGGGTTTCGGACAGTTTCGTCTCCTTGACAACGCCCTGCCGACGCTCGCCAGCATCCTGGTCGCTCGCGCCGTCTAGCGATCAGGCTATTTGCGCACGCCGCCAGGCGATGAGACCGGCAGTGGAGCCGTCAAGTTCCGCAGTCGATGATTGCGCGTCGGCGACGATGGGCGACAGTCGATTGGCCAGCTCCTTGCCCAGTTCAACGCCCCATTGATCGAAAGGATTGATGTCCCAGATCGCAGCCTGCACGAACACCTTATGTTCGTAAAGCGCGACAAGGCGGCCCAGAGTGCGCGGATCAAGGCTTTTGTAGAGGAAGACGCTGGAGGGACGGTCGCCGGAAAAAACCTTGTGCGGCGCGAGCTCGTCGATCTCTTCCTCGTTCATGCCTGCGGCGCGTAATTGCGCCTGCGCCTCTGCGAGGGTGCGGCCGCGCATGAAAGCCTCGGACTGCGCCAGACAATTCGAGAATAACAGGGCGTGATGATGCGCGTCGGCCGCAGTCGGTTGCGCGGCGACGAGAAAATCGATCGGGATTACGTCGACGCCCTGATGCAGAAGCTGGAAAAACGCGTGCTGGCCATTGGTGCCCGGCTCTCCGAAAATTACCGGGCCGGTCGCTTCGTCGACCTGCGCGCCGCTGCGCGTCACCGCCTTGCCATTCGACTCCATGTCGAGTTGCTGCAAATAGGCCGGAAAACGTGAAAGACGCTGGTCATAGGGAATTACGGCATGAGCGCCGCGCGCTTTGATGTTGCGATGCCATACGCCGAGCATCCCCATCAAAATGGGGATGTTTTTGGCGAAAGGCGCATCGCGGAAATGTTCGTCGATATCCTGGCCGCCCTGCAAAAACGCCGTAAAATGGTCCGGTCCGATAAAGATCGCCAGAGCCAGTCCGATCGACGACCACAGCGAATAGCGTCCGCCCACCCAATCCCAGAAACCAAAGACGCGCGACGGATCAACGCCGAATTCCACAACCTTGTCGAGACGGGTTGAGACGGCCGCGAAATGCTTCTCCACGGCGCGCTCGCCGAGCGCGGCGACGATTCGCGCCCGAGCGCTGGCGGCGTTCGCCATAGTCTCCTGCGTCGTGAAGGTTTTCGAGGAGACGATAAACAAAGTGCGCGCAAGATCGAGCGCCGCGAGCGTGTCTGCGAGATCTGCGCCGTCGACGTTGGAGACGAAATGCGCCTGCGGTCCCTCGCCGCGATAGGGCGACAGGGCGCGCGTCGCCATCGCCGGGCCGAGATCCGAGCCGCCGATGCCGATATTCACAACATCAGTGAAGGAATGGCCGGTGGCGCCCCGCGCCTCGCCATCGCGTACGGCGCGGGCGAAGCGGTAGACCTTTTCGCGCTCGGTCTCGACCATCTGTCGCACATTTTCTTGGCCGACCCGAATAGGCCGACCGGAGAGATCGCGCAGGGCCATGTGCATCGCGGCGCGGTTCTCGGTGATATTAATGGCGTCGCCGGCAAACAGCGCGTCACGGCGCGCCTCAAGGCCGCGCGCTTCGGCGAGTCGTCGCAGCAGCGACAGCGTCTCGCCTGTCAGCTTGTGCTTTGAAAAATCGAACAGGAAGTCGTCGTCAAGCGCGACGCTGAACTCTGCGAAACGATTGGGGTCTTGCGCAAACAGATCGAGAGTCCGTCGCCCGACGAGTGACTGGGCGTGGGCGCGCAGGGCGGCGAAGGCGGCGGCGACGACGTCGGTCATGATTCTCCCAGCGGCAGTGGCATGAGTTTGGACAGGCGCAGGCCTCCACCGAATCGGTTTTAGCCTTTTGTGCAACTTTATCGCAGGCGTCGCCCGATCGCAGCGCCCTTACCTTGCGGCGGCGCGGCGCAAGCGATCGTTGATCGCCTCGCCTATCCCCTCCGTGGGGATGGGCGCGACAGCGATATTAGCCAGACCGCGCGCATCAATGTCGCGCAGGGCGGCGAACAGATTGGCCGCCGCCTCAATCATGTCGCCTTCGGGCGACAAATCGGCGACGATCCGGTTAACTGACCCATACGCGGCAAGTTGGCCGCCGAAATCCAGTCCATATTCGTCTTTCTCCAGCCCTTGCGCTGCGAGCCTCAGCCGCGCGGCTGGCGCATAATGAGCGGTGGTCATGCCCGGCGCGACCACGGCGTCGTCGTCAGGCGCCGCCAGTTTGTCTCTCAGCGCCGCTTCGATTTCCTCTCGCGGCAGCATGCCGGGCCGCAACAACGCCGGCGCCGGGCTAATGAAGGAAACAATGGTCGATTCGAGGCCAGCAGGAGTCCGGCCGCCATCAAGGATCAGATCGACCTTGCCGGATAGATCGGCGGCGACATGTTCCGCCGTCACCGGGCTGACATGGCCTGAACGATTAGCCGACGGGGCCGCAATGGGACGCCCGAAGGCGACGAGTAACGCCTGCGCCACCGGATGCGCCGGCGCGCGCAGAGCGACGCTCGCCAGTCCGGCCCGCGCCAGATCACAGACGCCCGACTTTGCGCCGAATGTCGCGACCACTGGCGCCACGAGGGTCAGAGGGCCTGGCCAGAAACGCGCCGCGAGTCTTTGCGCCATCGGCGACAGTTCCGCCTCGCGCTGCGCGGCCGCGAGATCCGCAACATGCGCAATGAGCGGGTTGAAGCCCGGGCGACCCTTGGCGGCGTAGATGCGCGCCACAGCCAAGGGATTGCCGGCGTCGGCGCCCAGGCCGTAAACCGTCTCTGTGGGAAAGGCGACCAGCCCGCCGGCGGCCAGAATCTCGACGGCCCGGACGATCGCCCGGCCGTCGGCTGGCAGGATTTCCGTCACGGCGCGCGGTCGCCGTAGGGCGGCGCGGGAATGGCCATGTGCGCTTCGCGCAGGGCTTTAGACCAGCGCTCGCGCAGATCGCGGAAATAGGGATCGTTCGCCTCGATACGGGTCGATACGTCCAGCCGCAACGCGTCGCGCCGGAGAAGAACGATATCGATCGGCGGTCCAACGGATAAATTGGAGCGGATGGTGGAGTCCATCGAGATCAGCGCGATTTTCAACGCCTCATTGATGCTGGTGTCGTAGTTGACGGCGCGGTCGAGAATCGGTTTGCCGTATTTGTGTTCGCCGATTTGCAGGTAATTGGTGTCTGTCGTGCATTCAATGCAATTGCCGGCGGTGTAGATCATAAATAAACGCGGCGACGCAGCGCCGATCTGCCCGCCCAGCAACAGGGACACGTCGAAATTCACGCCTGCGGATTGAACGTCCGGATCGAACGCCTCGATGCGGGCCCGCCGCACCGCGCGGCCGATAAAATGCGCCGCCTTCATTAGATTGGCGCAATCGTAAATGGTCTCGTTAACCCCGGTCTCAGGGTTCTCGAGTCCGTCTGCAAGGTAATGAAGAACGCCTTGGGTGACCGACAGATTGCCGGCGCTGGCGACAATCAGCGCGCGCTCGCCGGGACGCTCGAAGACATGCAGCTTCCGGAAGGTCGAGATATTGTCGAGACCCGCGTTGGTGCGCGTGTCGGCCACCATCACCAGCCCCTCGCGCACCAGTATTCCGCAGCAATATGTCAACGACACTCTCCTGTTAGGCTCGGCCCGACCCTCGCCCGATTTACAAGTTTCGGGCCACAGGGCACAAGGGCGCAGCCTGTTGACAAAGGAACCCGCCTGGAAGGAAAAAGCCCATGCGACTGAATGGCCGTGAAACGCGCACGATCTGGCGCGACGACGAAGGTCGTGGCGTGTGGGTTATTGATCAGACGCTTCTCCCGCATCGCGTCGCAACCCGCAGGCTGGAAGATTGCGCCGCCGTCGAGACCGCCATTCGCGATATGGTTGTGCGCGGTGCGCCTCTGATCGGCGTGACTGGCGCCTGGGGTCTGGCGCTGGCGGTCGCTGACGATCCCGGCGACGCCGCCATTGAGGCGGCCTGCGCCCGCCTGCTCGCCACCCGCCCGACCGCCGTCAATCTGCGCTGGGCGCTGGAGCGCCTGCGCGCCTGGCTTCTGGCCACGGCCGTCGCGGAGCGTTATGCGGTCGCCTGCGCGGCGGCGGAGCGGATCGCCGAAGCGGATGTCGCGACCTGCGCGACGATCGGAGATCATGGGGCGGCGCTGATCAAGGCTGCGGCGCAAAGGCTCGATCGGCCGCTCAACATTCTCACCCATTGCAACGCCGGCTGGCTGGCGACCGTTGATTGGGGCACTGCGCTGGCGCCGGTTTACAAGGCCGCGCGCGACGGCGCGAAGCTGCATGTATGGGTCGACGAAACGCGTCCGCGCAATCAGGGCGCCAGCCTGACCGCCTGCGAATTGCAGGGCGAGTCCATTCCACACACGGTGATCGTCGACAACGCCGGCGGCCATCTCATGCAGCGAGGCCTGGTCGATCTTGTGATCGTCGGCAGCGACCGCACAACGCGAGCCGGCGACGTGTGCAACAAGATCGGCACCTACCTCAAGGCGCTGGCCGCGCACGACAACAAGGTGCCTTTCTATGTCGCGCTGCCGGCCTCGACCATCGACTGGCGTATCTCCGACGGCGTCGCCGATATCCCGATCGAAACGCGCGATCCGCGCGAGGTGACGCATATCGCCGGCTGCGCCGCCGATGGATCGCTGGTCGAAATTCGGCTGACGCCGCAAGACGTTGCGGCGCGCAACGACGCCTTCGACGTAACGCCGGCGCGACTGATCTCTGGCCTGATCACCGAGCGCGGGATTTGCGCGGCCAACGCCGACGCTCTCTCCCGGATGTTTCCCGATCTCGCCGGCTGAAGGACAGGCTCAGGCGTCGTCGCGCGGTCCGTAATGGTTGAAGCGCGCGACGGTGCGCATGATTTCGTCGTCGTCGAGGATCGCCGCGCCGCCGGCGACCAGCGAAAGATAGTAAAGTCTGGCGAGATCCTCGAGCTCGACCGCCCGCCACAGCGCCCGGCGCAGATCGGCGCCAATGACGATGGCTCCGTGATTGGCGAGCAGCACGCCGGCGCGCCCCTCAAGCCCCTCAAGGGCGAGCCGCGACAGCTCAGGCGTCCCGTAGGAAGCGTAATCAACGCAGCGCACACTCGGCCCGCCAAAGGCGGCGATCATATAATGAACAGCAGGAATGTCGCGACGCATCGCGGCGAGCGTCGTGGCGTAGGGCGAATGGGTATGGATGACGGCGTTCGCCTCCGGTCGGGCGCGCAGAATATCGATATGGAAACGCCATTCGCTGGAGGGCGGCAAAGGCCCCTCCCAGACCGCTTCAACATGATCGCCGGAGCCTGTGAGCGGCATGCGCGCAATGCTTTCGGGAGTAAGCGCGTCGGCGGTCAGGCCGCTGGGCGTCACCAGGGCTGCATCGCCTGAACGCAGGGAGAGATTGCCGGTCGCGCCATGATTAAGCCCCAGCCGCGCCAGCTCCCGCGCCGCCGCCACGATCGCCGCCCGTTGGGCGTCCTCCGTCATCGCCTCAGCCTGTCCCAAAGCGTCCTCCCTCTCATCCAGCCACAGGCGCCGCCCTGCAAGGGACGATCTGGTCTGGAACTGTTTAGACCCGAAGCTATCAGCTGCGAAGCCTGTTCCTGAGGGGGGGCAGGGAAGCAGCGTTGGCAGTCGGGATCGCCGCGCGGGGAGGCGGGCGGAAAAAATGCGGAAAAATATTGCCGGACCCGTCGCGAAGCGTGTAGGAACGCCAGACCCCGCGAGGCGGCGGGGCCGGTAGCTCAATTGGTTAGAGCCGGCCGCTCATAACGGCTTGGTTGGGGGTTCGAGTCCCTCCCGGCCCACCGGCGGTGCCTCCTCAAGAGTTCTCTCTTGCAGGAAACCGCGCAAAAAACCCGAGGAAATCTGGG
>CAIQCB010000035.1 GCA_903870245.1 uncultured Methylocystaceae bacterium | reverse complement strand
ATCTCTCGTCTCTCGCCCCTATGTAGCCGTCGCGCATCGGGCTTTCAAATCGGACCGCGCCATGAGCCGCCTGACGCCTTTCCTTGCTATCGCCTTGCTGATGCTGGCGCTGTCCGCGCCTGCCGTCGCGTCGCCATCGGTCGCGCGGGCGCCCTGCGCCGATCTTGTCGCAGCGGGCGCGTCCTTTACAGTTTGTTCCTTCGATTCGCGCCGGGACGCGATCCGTCTGTTTCTGCATGACATGGACGGCGCCATTTACGGCGCTTTCTCGGGTCTTTCCGACGCCGTCGCCGCCAGGGGCGAGCGCCTCGTTTTTGCGATGAACGCCGGCATGTATGACGCTTCCTTCTCGCCGGTCGGGCTTTACGTCGAGAACGGCCGCCTGCTGCATGACGCCAACACGCAGCCAGGCGCCGGCAATTTTCATCTCAAGCCCAATGGCGTGTTCTGGATTGACGGCGCCCGCGCCGGCGTGACGGAGACCGGACGTTTTCTCAAATCGCGCGCCCATCCGGCGTTCGCTACGCAATCGGGACCGATGCTGCTGGTCAATGGCCGCGTCAATCCGCACATCCACGCGAGCGGCGTGTCGCTGAAATACCGCAACGGCGTCGGCGTCGCGGATGGACATATTGTGCGCTTTGCCATCTCCAACGCGCCCGTGACCTTTCATCAATTCGCGACGCTGTTTCGCGATCATCTGAAATGTCCTGACGCGCTGTTTCTCGATGGCGGCACGGCGTCCGCGCTCTACGCGCCGTCGCTTGACCGTCACGACCGCTTTCATCCGATGGGACCAATGATCGGCGTAGTGGAGAAAGCGCGCTGAGCCTGAGGCGTTACGCCGCCATCAGCGCGCCGACATGAGCGACGGCGCTGGCGGCGAGATCGTCGGGCGCATAGCCGCCTTCGAGCAACGACACGATGCGGCCCCTGCAGCGCCGCGCCGCAATCTCCATCACGCGCAGAGTCACATCGCGGAAATCTTCTTCGACGAAACGCAGGCCGCCAAGCGGATCATGCAGATGCGCGTCGAAGCCGGCGCAAAGGAGGATCAGATCGGGCGCGAAGGCGTCCAGCCGGGGCAGGATGCGCGTCGCCAGCGCCTCGCGAAATTGTGGGCCGCCGTCGCCCTTGCGTAACGGCGCGTTGACGATCGTGTCATGCGCGCCCGTCTCGCTCACGGCGCCCGTGCCGGGATAGAGCGGCGCCTGATGCGTCGAGCAATAGAGCGTATGCCTGTCGTTCCAGAAAATCTCCTGCACGCCATTGCCGTGATGCACGTCGAAATCGACGATCGCGACGCGTTCGGCGCCGCAGACGCCGCGCGCATGAAGCGCGGCGATGGCGACATTGTTGAGAAAGCAGAAGCCCATCGGCCCCCCGGCGCGCGCGTGATGACCCGGCGGCCGCGTGGCGACGAAGGCGTTCTTCGCCCCGCCGCCCATGACGGCATCGACGGCTGCGACCGCGCCGCCGGCGGCGCGCAGCGCGGCGGGCCATGTTGCGTCGTTCATGACGAGATCGTCGCCGACGCGCGCGCGACCTTCGCGCGGCGCCGCCTGTTCGAGCTGCGCGAGCGCCTGCGGCTTGTGCGCACGCAGCAAATCCGCGCGCGCGGCCTCCGGCGCGGTCATGCGAGCGAGACCAGCGAAGCGCGCCTCGTCGAATGCGTTCATCAACGCGCGCAGCCGTTGCTGCCGATCCGGCCAGCCGGGCCCCGGATTGTGCTGGATGGCGAGCGGGTGAGAGACGAGGAGGGTTGAAGATTGCGCGGCGCAGGCGTCGCGCGCGGCGAGCGTAACGAAGGCGGACAAAAGAGCGCGACGCGTCAGACGTGGCATCGTGAGCTCGCAGATTCTTCGCCGTTCGTTCGCGACTCGCGCATGGCGAACGGTCTCACCCCACCTGGCCGCGATGGCGCAGGAAATGATCCGCAAGCACGCAGGCCATCATCGCCTCGCCGACCGGCACGGCGCGGATGCCGACGCAGGGGTCGTGACGGCCTTTGGTGACGATTTCGACCTCGTTGCCGTCGCGATCTATCGTGCGTCGCGGGGTCAGGATCGAGGAGGTCGGCTTGACCGCGAAGCGCACGACGATGGGCTGGCCGGTCGAGAGGCCGCCCAGCACGCCACCGGCGTGGTTGGAGAGAAATTCCGGGCGGCCGTCGGGACCGCGCCGCATTTCGTCGGCGTTGGACTCTCCGGTCAGTTCGGCGGCCGCGAAACCGTCGCCGATCTCCACGCCTTTCACCGCATTGATCGACATCATCGCGCTCGCAAGATCGGCGTCCAGCTTGCCGTAGACCGGCGCGCCCCAGCCGACCGCCGCGCCTTCGGCGACGACTTCAACGATCGCGCCGACAGAGGAGCCGCTCTTGCGCACATCGTCGAGATAATCGGCCCAGAGCAATGCGGTCTGTGAATCCGGGCAGAAGAGCGGATTGCGGTCGACCTCCGACCATTCGAACCGGCTGCGATCGATCCGGTGCGGGCCAATCTGGACGAGCGCGCCCCGGATCGTGACGCCGGCGACAACCTTGCGCGCCACTGCGCCGGCGGCGACGCGCGCGGCGGTCTCACGCGCCGAGGAGCGGCCGCCGCCGCGATAGTCGCGCACGCCGTATTTGGCGTCATAGACGTAATCGGCGTGGCCGGGGCGATATTTGGCGGCGATGTCGCCATAATCCTTCGAGCGCTGGTCGGTGTTGTGAATGACGAGCGCGATCGGCGTTCCCGTGGTGACTTGCCTGCCGTCCGCCTCAGCGAAGACGCCGGAGAGGATTTTCACCTCGTCGGCTTCGCGCCGCTGGGTCGTGAAACGCGACTGGCCGGGTTTGCGCTTGTCGAGAAAGCCTTGAATATCGGCTTCGGTCAGCTCTATCCGGGGCGGGCAGCCGTCAACGACGGCGCCAAGCGCGACGCCGTGGCTTTCCCCGAAAGTGGTGACGCGAAAGAGATGACCGAAACTATTGTGCGACATGCGCGTTTCTAGGCCGGCTTCGCCGGCGCGGTCAAACGCGGCGCCTTCTAGCGGAGGGCGGACGGCGGCGCCGGCGCGGCTGCAGGCGGCGGGCCGGTCGGAGAGGATGGCGGCGGGCCGGTCGGGGAGGATGGCGAGGGAACATCGCCGGCGCCGCTGGCGATCAGCTTGCGCAAATCGGCGACGGCGCCCTCGATCAGCGCCATGCGCGGCTTCGCAGGGCCGATCTCCACCGCCGCCATATTCGCCATGACTTTCGCCAGCCTGTCGGTGGGCTGACCGCCGGGTGTGAATAATTGCAAATCGTCAAAGGGGCCGGCGGTCACGCCGGCGATCAAATGTTCGGCGTAATTGGCGATGCGCGTCATCTCGCCCGAACAATCGAAGCTCACTGGCGGCAGGGCTGACAAAGATGGCGTCGACGGCGCGCTCGGCGAAGTGGGAGCGGCGAGCTCCTCCGCCGGCGACAGCGACTGGTCTTTCGGATTCGATGCGATTTTTGCCGACTTGCGGCCGACAGCGCGGCCTTTGCCGGTGATTTCCGTAACGCCTTCCATGATCGTCGGCGTTGTCGCCATTTCCAGCTCTTCGGAATCGGCGCGGCGGCTTCTGACAATTTTGCCGCTCGCGTTTTCGCCGCTGCCTCTCATGAAGCCGGGGCGACCATGCGCCGCGAGCCATTCGGCGCGCAGTTCGTTTTGTTCGCGCATGGGCGCCAGGCCCATCTGCCCATGAGCCGCGAGCCATCGTGCGCGGACCGTGTTCATCAATCCTTTCGGCGCCAGTCCCATCGGCACGACGCGTTGCGGCAGCATGCGGCTCAGTCCGGCGCGCGACACCGGCGTCAGGGCCGCCGCCCTTGAGCCGGCGGCGGAGCCCGGCGGACGCATCAGACATTGCGCCGGCGCCCAGCGTTCGACGATAGCCCGAGCGCTACGGCGATTGTAATCGACGTAATAACGGCGCAGCAGCAACGCAGCGACCGCGGCGCCTTCGGCGGCCGTCGCGAAAGCGACATGGCCATCGGCGTCGGCGGCGATCTCGCCGTTCCAGCCGGCGCGCTTGATGCACCAGTAATTGTTGAGTTTGACGCAACGCGCGGGATCGCCGGTCTCCAGCGCGAAAGCGCGACGGGCCGCCGCCAGCGGGTCCATCTCCAGCGCCAGCGCGCTTTCTGTCCGCCAGTTGTCCACGGCCCGCTGTCCGGGCTGATAGGCGGGCGGCGGGGCCAAAGAGATGGATGCAAGCGATATCGACGCCGGATCGACAAGCGCCTGCGGCGGCTTTTCCGGGGCCGCCGTGACCAGCATCAGCGCAAGCGTCTCGATCAGCATGAGGTTGACGATCCTGTCAGTCCGGATCGTCGACGGCCTCGCCGCGAAGAATCGCGGGAGTGACGAAACGGTGCAGTCGCGCGCCGCCAGGGGCGATGTCGGCCCAGCTTGCCGCCTCGAAATCAAGCACGGCGAGCGCCGCCGGCGGATATTTCATGCGCATCAATTCGAGGTCCGCCGGGTCTCCGTCCCCGGCGAGCAGCGTCGCCAGTTCGGCGAAGCCGGGATTATGTCCGACCGCGAGCAATGCGTGGGCGCGGTCCGGGGTCTGGCGCAACACATCGACAAGATGATCGGCGGAGGCTAGATAAATCGTGTTTTCAATTACATGGGTGACATGCGCTGGGAAGGCCTCAAGCGCCCGCTCCAGTGTTTGCCGGGCGCGACGGGCGTTCGAGGCGACGGCAAGATCCGGCGTCACGCCAAGTTCACGAATGAAGAGGCCGACGCGTCGAGCGTCCTCTTCCCCGCGCCGGGTGAGCGGACGTTCGCGATCGCCGCCGGCGGAGTGACGGTCGGCCTTGCCGTGGCGGAGGAGCATGAGTCGGCGCATTGGAGCCTTCTAGCACGGGATGGGAAAAGTCCATTATGAGCCGCCGGCGCGGGCGGGCGTCAGGTCTTTACCCGGCGGGCGCCGCCATGCAAGGAGCGTATGGGTCGCAGCCGACGGGAGCCCCCGGACAAATGACGCGTTACGATATCCGCGAGGGCCTGAGCCGCTTTTCCAAGCAGGCGATGATTGTCATGGTTTTTCCGCTGCTCGTGCTCGCTGGTTCGTTGCCGGCGGCGGCGGCGACAGCCGCCCTGGATAATCTTGAGCTTACGCTTGGCGCGACGACATATCGCATCCCGCGTCTGACGCTTGAGGGGGGCGATGCCGCGGCGGTCGCCAGCGTTTTTCAATCCGCCGGCCCCGGAATCGACACGCGCCTCGCAGATCTGTCGGCGAAGCGCATCGTTATTCCAGAATTGCTGACGGAAACGCGCGTCGGAACCGTCATCGAACGCGCCCGTTATCGCGACGTAATCCTGACGGACGTCACGGCTGGCCGTATCGCCGTGGCCCATGCGACCGCCGCAGAGCAGGCGATCGCGCAGCCCGATGGCCGCGAGGCCCGGCTTGACTGGCGGGGGCTTTCCCTGCGGGGGGTTAATCTTCCCCAGTTGGCGCGTGTTGTCGCGCCGGGGGCGGCGGAGCCTTCTGTCGAGCCGCCAAAGCCGCTGCTCGACGAGGAGATTATCGAATCGGTCAGCTACGAGAGCCTGTCGGGCGACGTCTCGTTGCGCGCCGGGCGCGTCGCTCTCGCCGGGGCGAAAGCGCGTCCGTCCGTCGCGCCGTCTTCGCAGGATACCGGACTCAAGGAATTGGCGCGCGCCGCCCTGTCCTTCGCCTTTGAGCGTTTCGAGATTCAAAATCTTGTTATCGAGGGGCGCGTTCCCGATGCTCGGGCGCCCTTTGCGTTGCGGATTGGCAAGATCGAATTGCACGGACTTGCGAACGGAACGCTCGCCGGCGCGACGCTCGATCGACTCGCGCTGACAACCCCTGAGGGCGGCACGGCGACGCTTGCGCACGTCGGACTGGGGGAGGTCGCGTCCGGTTCGCTGGCAGAAGGCGGGCTGCCGCGCCTCGCTCATGCTGATTTGCAGGATGTCGCTGTCGATCTGCCGACGCCGCAATCGGGGCAGGCGTCACGGCAGCGCCTCAGGCTTGCCGGCGCCCGTCTTGATCTGGAGAATTTCCGCGACCGCACGCCAACCAAATTCGCCTTGTCCGTCGACCGGTTCTTCATCGATCTCGCCGCGCGCGGCGATGCGGGTTTGGCCGCGCCCCTGCGCGCCCTGGGTTATGATTCGGTTGAACTGTCGGCCAGCGCCGCCGGCGGCTGGGACGAAAAGAGCGGGGATGTCGTCCTCGCTCCGGTGCGGATCGCGGCCAAAGACATGCTCTCTGCGACGCTCTCGGCGACCTTCGGCAATGTGTCGGCGCTGGCCTTTTCGTCGTGGCCTCTCGTTGCGCGCGCCGCGGCCGCCGGCGCTTCGTTCAAGACGCTTGATCTCGCTCTCGACGACGGCGCCTTGATCGCGCGGCTGATGTCCCAACAGGCCAAAATATCGCCGCCTGCCCCCACTGGAGCCCCTGGCAAGCCGCGCGTCGACGCCGCACAGACGATGCGCGAGGCGATTACACAAACCATCGGGGCCGGGCCGAACGCACGCCGCGTTTCGGACGCGCTTGCCGATTATCTGCGCGCGCCGCAGAAGCTGCATCTGCGATTGGCCGGCCGACCGTCGATCAACGCGCTCGATTTTCTCGCCCGCAAGCCGGCGGAAATTTTCGAGGGACTGTCGGTCGAGGCGACAACGCGCCCGGCGGAGCCGGCGCCGGCGCCGGCGTCTCCGTGACGGCGTGGGTCTTTACCGCACCGCGAACCTGCGCTAATTCTTTGCCGTAACGAGCCCTTCGCGTTACCGCGCAGGGCTTTTTTGTTGTTTTTATCGGGAAGACGGACAGCCATGGCGAATGTGGCGGTGGTCGGCGCCCAGTGGGGCGACGAGGGCAAGGGTAAGATCGTCGACTGGTTGTCGCTCGGGGCGGACGTGGTCGTCCGCTTTCAGGGCGGCCATAATGCTGGCCATACGCTGGTCATCGACGGCGTCACCTATAAGCTCGCCCTGTTGCCCTCGGGTATCGTGCGTCCGGGCAAGCTATCGGTGATCGGCAATGGCGTTGTCGTCGATCCGCATTTCCTGATCGGCGAAATCGAGCGGCTGCGCGGGCAGGGCGTCGCGATCACGCCGGAGAATTTGAAGGTCGCTGAAAATGCGCCGCTGATTCTTTCGCTGCATCGCGAACTCGACGCTCATCGCGAGGAGGCGAGCGGCGGGACGAAGATCGGCACCACCAAGCGCGGAATCGGCCCCGCCTATGAGGACAAGGTTGGCCGCCGGTCGATCCGCGTCGTCGATCTGGCCGAGCCCGGCACGCTCGACGACAAGATCGCCCGCGTGCTCGCTCACCATAATCCGCTGCGTCGCGGGCTGGGCCTGCCTGAGGTCACGGTCGCCTCGCTGCGCGAGGAATTGCTTGCCGTCGCGCCGAAAATTCTGCCATTCATGGACGCTGTCTGGAGCCTGCTCGACGCCCGGCGCCGCGCCGGCGACCGCATCCTGTTCGAGGGCGCGCAGGGCGTGTTGCTCGACGTCGATCACGGCACCTATCCCTATGTCACCTCTTCGAACACCGTCGCCGCCTCGGCGGCGAGCGGCTCGGGACTGGGGTCCGGCGCCATCGGCTATGTGCTTGGCATCGCCAAGGCCTACACCACCCGCGTCGGCGGCGGACCCTTCCCGACCGAATTGCTCGACGAGATCGGCGAATTGATCGGCGATCGCGGACATGAGTTCGGAACCAACACCGGGCGGCGCCGGCGCTGCGGCTGGTTCGACGCCGTGTTGACGCGGCAGGCAGTAAAAACCTCGGGGATTAACGGTCTCGCGCTCACCAAGCTCGATATTCTCGATGGCTTTCACGAAATCAAAATCTGCACCCATTACATGCTCGACGGCCAACGCATTGACCGCCTGCCGGCGTCGCAGGCGGCTCAGGCGCGTGTCCAGCCGGGCTATGAAAGCTTCCCCGGATGGCAGGAGTCGACCAGCGGAGCCCGCTCCTGGGCCGATTTACCGGCGCAGGCGATAAAATACGTCCGGCGCATCGAGGAGTTGATCGAGGCGCCGGTGGCCTTGCTGTCAACCAGCCCCGAGCGCGACGACACTATCCTCGTGCATAACCCCTTTCAGGACTAGCTCCCGGGGCAGGAGGTTCCGCTTATGGCTCACGCTCCCACGCCACCTGACGCCGCCGTCCTTCGTCTTCATGCGCTTGACGAAGAGGACCTCGCGCATGTCTCGGCGATCCTGCAGGACTCGCTGATCCGCGTCGGCGATTTCGCCTATCTGCCGGGACAACGACGCTTCGCGCTGGTTGGCGCGCGCTTCGATTGGGCCGCCGAAGCGGAGGGGCGCCTGGAGCGTTGTCGGACCGGCCTGCATTTCGAAGCCGTCCAGCGCGCCCGGCTCCTTCGGGTGCCGCACGACAAGCCGGAGACGGTGCTGGTGTTGCTCGCCGTCACCTTTGAGCCCGGACCCGAGGCGCCGTCCGGCGTCGTCAGGCTGCACTTCGCCGGAGGCGCCGCCATTCAGCTCGATGTCGAATGCGTTGAAGCGCAAATGCGCGACATCGGCCCGCGCTGGGCTGTCAAATCTCGGCCCTCGCACGATCAGGGACTGGCTGCGCCGGTCGAACAAGCCTGACGGCTTGACGAGAGCGCCAGCGGAAGGTCATGACAGCCTCTCTAGCCAACCGGAGAACGAGATGACCCTGCGTCTGGACGCGTCCGCCCCCGATTTCGAGCAGCGTTTCGTCGAACTGCTCGGCATGAAGCGGGAGTCCTCGCAGGACGTTGACGACACGGTGCGCGACATCATCGCGGACGTCGTCGCGCGCGGCGACGAAGCGCTGATCGATTTCTCGAAGCGTTTCGACCGCATCGATCTGGCGCAGACCGGCATCGCCGTGTCGGCGGCCGAGGTCGCCGCCGCCGAAGCCAAATGCACGAAGGAACAGATTGCCGCGCTGGATCTGGCGCTGGGGCGCATCACCGCTTTCCATGAGCGTCAGAAGCCGCAGGATTTGCGCTATCGCGACGCGGCAGGCGTCGAACTTGGCTGGCGCTGGTCGCCGCTCGACTCAGTCGGTCTTTATGTTCCAGGCGGCACGGCGGCCTACCCATCGTCGGTGCTGATGAATGTCGTGCCGGCGAAGGTCGCCGGCGTGTCGCGTATCGTCATGGTGGCGCCTACGCCTGGCGGTCATGTCGAGCCGCTGGTTCTCGCCGCCGCGAAACGATCGGGTATCTCGGAAATCTATCGCATTGGCGGCGCTCAGGCTGTCGCCGCGCTCGCCTATGGCACGAAGACCATCGCGCCGGTCGCGAAAATCGTCGGCCCCGGCAACGCCTGGGTCGCGGCGGCGAAGCGGCGGGTGTTCGGTCAGGTCGGAATCGATATGATCGCCGGTCCTTCAGAGGTTCTGGTGCTGGCCGACAGGACGGGCAATCCCGACTGGATTGCCGCCGATCTGCTGGCGCAGGCGGAACATGATGAATCGGCGCAATCAATTTTGATCACTGACGACCCGGCGCTCGCTGAGGCGGTGGTCGCCTCCGTCGAGCGGCATCTCTCGACGCTGTCGCGCAAAGAGATCGCCGGCGCCTCGTGGCGCGATTACGGCGCGATCATCATGGTCAAAAAACTTTCGGACGCGTTGCCGCTCGCCGACCGCATCGCCGCCGAACATCTCGAAATCATCAGTGTCGACGCCGAGGATCTGGCGGCGCGGGTTTCCAACGCCGGCGCGATTTTCATCGGCGGCTACACGCCGGAGGCCGTCGGCGATTATGTCGGCGGCAGCAATCATGTGTTGCCGACGGCGCGCTCGGCGCGCTTCTCCTCCGGTCTGAGTGTGCTCGATTTCCTCAAGCGAACCTCGATCCTGAAATGCGACGCGGAGTCGCTGCGCGCCATTGGCGCCGCCGCTGTGACGCTCGGCGAGGCCGAGGGTCTGACGGCGCATGCGCGTTCCGTCTCGATCCGTCTCAACCAGCTTGGAGATTGAGTCGTGTCGGTGAGCGAACAGAAGAAACTTGTTTCTGTCACGCTCGACGAAAACTCGATCGGTCGCGGCTCGGCCGATCAGGAGCACGAACGCGCCATCGCAGTTTACGATTTGATCGAAAACAATCGTTTTGCGCTGCTCGGCGCGGATGGCGGCGTTCTCGAAGGCGGCCCCTATGCGCTGAATATTGCGCTGATGGACGCCAAGCTTGTGTTTGACGTGCGCGACGAACAGGGCGCGCAGGTTGTCGCCCATATCTTGTCGCTGACGCCATTCCGGCGCATTCTCAAGGATTACTTCCTGATCTGTGAAAGCTATTACGCCGCCATTCGACACGCGACGCCGAGCCGGATCGAGGCCATAGACATGGGCCGTCGCGGTTTGCACAACGAGGGCGCGCTGCTTCTCGCCGAGCGCCTCAAAGGCAAGATCGACACCGATCAGGACACCGCTCGACGGCTGTTCACGCTGATTACCGCCCTGCACTGGAAGGGCTGAGCCCATGGCGGCCCGTCCGCAATCTGTTCTCTTCGCCTGCACGCTCAACACCGTGCGCTCGCCGATGGCGGAGGCGATCGCGCGTCATTATTTTGGCCGTGACATTTATTTCGCCTCGGCCGGCATCAAGCGCGGCGAGCCGGACGGCTTTGCTATTGCGGCAATGGAGGAGATCGGCGTCGACATGCAGGCGCATCGCCCTCACACCTTTGAGGATCTCGCAGACTCCAGTTTCGATCTCATCATCACGCTGTCTCCCGAGGCGCATCACAAGGCGATGGAGTTCACCCGAGCTATGGCTATCGACGTCGTCTACTGGCCGACGCCGGATGCTACCGCAACGCAAGGTTCTCGCGAGCAGATGCTCGACGCCTATCGCGACGTGCGTGACAAGCTGACAACCCGGATCAAGGAATTGTTGGGGCGCGGGCCCGTTGGCGGTGTGCAGGCGGATCGTTTTTAGCGGATACAATACAAGCGGTTATGAAGTAAATGCGGAATTTGTCGGCGATCATGTCTTTGTCATGCGCTGTAATGCCAAACGCCGATGGGAATGCTGGGCGTCCCGACAATACTTGCGGGCGGGGGTAAAAAAATATCTCGTCTCCTGCCTCAAAGGCGGCGAAGCGTCGACCTCGGCAAGCCATATGCTCGCCCGAGCGGCAAGCCTTTTGAACGGGTTAAGTATGCGACCAGCGATAAAGTTTCTGCGCAGAGCCAAGCTTTGCCAGTTGATCAATGATCGAATCATAACTTGATTGCATCAATGCCCATGTTTGTAGTGGCGAAAAAGAATATAAAACAGATTTAGACAAACAGATAAGCTGATCAGCGCAATAAGGTATGAGGACCATACAACGACGTTGGTTATCGTATGAATGTCGAATATCTTTCCCGGGATGTGAATTTGTTCGATGAAGCATTCCATGAACAATCCAAAACACAAATAAAATGTGCCAAAGGGGTGGGTCCTGTCGCTTATTTCGTCATGATCCGATCCCTTTGGCGTCAGACCCGATATCTCCATCACATCATGCCGTTCGAGAATGAGAACGCCCACCGTGATGAGCCTGACGGCCAGCGGACTTGCTAGATCATGAAATTCATCAGTATTTATTTTATCGAAACTTGTCGGCAAGAACGTAAGCCAACCGACAAACCGGAGATTGATCGTAAACACCAGTAAATTGAAAAAAAACAGTCCGGGAACGCTGACGCATGATTTGGATAATAAATTTACAAATTTTTCCATTGCTCGCATCCGTATTTTCAGATCGTGGTCTGCATTAACCAGGGCCTACAATAACTTGCAAAAATCAATAAACAAGTCCGGGGCTTCCTGTCTAACCGGCATTCGTCGAGCCGTCGAGATTGCTGGAGGCCGCTGTTGAACCGCCATCGTCAAAAAGCCGTACTTTGTTTCCGGGGAAGCTGAAGACAAAGGCGGCTTAATCGATTTCATGCTCACGCCTTTCAATCTCGAATTTGGAATAGGAGTTTGTATCGCTATGGTCATGAGGGGCAGGTTCGGTCTGATTGAATGGAAATGGCAATTACCTTCTCTCTTCATTGCGTCTCTCCTGACGCGTGGCGTGATAAAGACGCTTAATCTCGAAATTAGAATGCTCGAATTGATAATGTGGATGATTTCCTTTTTTGTAATAACAATGCTTATCGCAATTTGCACGAGACCAACGTCTGAGTCTGCCATAATAAAATTTATTGGCGACGCGTCTTATTCAATATTTCTGTCACACGTGATTTTCATAACTCCCATTATCAAGTTTTTTCGCATACGGCATCATTGGATGCCAACAAGCCATGCTGCCGTGTTGGCAATAATCATATCAGCATTCACCTGTTGTATGGCGTACGTGCTTGTAGAGAAGAGGCTGACATCATGGCTTTCAGCCAAGTTATTATGTTAATAAATCTCTGGTTTAAAACTTGGATGTTTGCAGATCGATGTTAAATTGGATCAAGCGCCCGATGAAGTCGCCATCCGCCTAATGACCTTTTCTGGCATTGGTGTACAGGCTTGCCGCTAGCAAACCCGACTTGAGCGCTTACAGACCGAATTGAGTTATTCGGAAAACCGAAAAAATATAACGTCAGGATACGGGTCCAATGTCTGTTTGCGATCGTCAAAAGGGTTTCGGCTTTTTTCCATGTTTGTTGTTGCGGATTGGCAGGAGACTGGTCGATGTTCGAAGTTCTGTGAGCACTTGCCAATTTATGTATGTAAAGGCGTGATTTTCTTCGACGATGTCTGGCGTGACGCTGATCTTATGTCTCACAAAGCAAACTGAGGGGGGCGGTCACTCCGATTTCGACGCCCGGCGGAGGGCTGACAGGACAAGGGCAACGTAAATTTACCGATCAATCCAGAGTAATGCGATCTATTCCACGAATATTGTTATTTTTTCAGGGGTTCCTTGGTGGATTTTTCGAAGGAGGCGATAAAAGGTCTGTAAATGCCAGATGGTTTGACTCTCCAGACTCGTAATCGCCTCCCGACATAGTGGGTATCAAGCATTGGCGATAAATCGCTAATTCCAGCTGGTCTCAACCGGAACAAACCATTCTTCCGTCCTCGGTAGACCTGCCTCATTTCCCGTGAAGAAAATTCCGGGTTCGTTCTTGCCGGTGCCATATTCGTATTTTCCAGAGAATATATAGGTCCTCTGTGGCACGGGATGGAAATAAGCATACTGGAAGTTATTCACGTTATCGATGCCGAAGTCGAAGGACAATCGATCATTATATTTATAATGTGATTTAATATCTACGATGCAAAAACGATCAAAGGAGCCAAATATCCCATGTACCTGATCGTTATTTGCGGCAGTTGACCATACCCGATCCTGCCAGCGAATGGCTGTCGTGAATGACCAGTGATCATTGGGTGAATAAGTGACGCCAGCAGTCCAACGCCACTTCGGCATTAACGGGACATTTTTGCCCGCAACCGAAATCGCCCATGGCCACTGAAGAGTCGCCCCGAACGGCGCGCCCGCCGCTGGCAATTGAGGTTGCCAGTCCGACCAAGATATAATTCGGGAGTTAACAAAATCTACGCTGCCGAATGCCTGCAACCCTTTGAAATAAAGATTATCTTTTGATGCGGCAAGTTCAATGCCGCTATTGCGGATGCGATTAACGTTTTTATTTGTCGAGACCTGAACATTGGTTCCCGGCGCATAGGTGAAGTTGCTTAGGATGTAATCGCGCACTTCGTCATCAAAGAAAGTTAAGCGAGCTTGACCATCCTCTCCGAGCTTGCGTTCGAAATTAAGTTCCTTCGATAGATCGGTTTCTGGCCGCAGATTCGGGTTCGGATTGAAAACCTGATTGGTCGCGCCGGGCGTTACAGACAGGTTGTAAAGCTCTCGAACAGTTGGGAATCGATTTGCAATGCCGATATTAGCGGAGAGCGTCCATTTGTCATCCGGAGTCCACTTGATAGAGCCCTTCGGCGAGAAGCGCGTCGAAACGAGATTTGGCTGGTAGATCGGCGAAAGCGCACTGTTCGATGGACGCGGATTCGTTGCGTTGAATGGCGCAAAGGGATTGGAGGTATTAAAAGATTGGTTGTACCCGTCCGAAGCCTTCCATGTTTCTGCTCGCAGACCCAGGGTGATTTTCAGGTCTTTACGAACATCGATCGCATCCTGCGCCCAGAGCGCATAGGTTCTTGTCGTTCCACTCGCCTGCGATTGTATGAGGTTCCCAGGAGTCGTGGATGATCCGGTAGTCCAGTCAGACGTAAAATATACAGGGTTGTTGGAGTGGAACTGATCTCCATGAACGCCAAAACTCGTTTCATGACCCGACAACCATCCAGGTCTATAAATCCCTTTTGCGTCGAAGAGCGTCCAGTAAGTGCCTGTGAATTTCGTGTCGCGGCCATATGGCGTCACGCCACCAAACGCATTCACATAGCCGGACTGACCGGGATTGCCAAAAAGGTTATTTGCCGGGTTGAAAGAACCCTGTAATGCGCTCCATGGCTGTTTATTCGATGAGTAGGGATAGGTGAAATGAGATGCGGAAATATCCCAGTCGAACTCCCCGCCAGTAATTTGCTTTATATCCAGTGCATTGGTGATCACGGTTTCCTGGAAACGCGTGTAGGCTTGGCCAATTTGCTGCAATGTTGGATTGCTGAGATTTAGAGCAGGAACGTTCTGCGCAGCGGGTCTTTGAACGCCCCATAGCCCGCTGTTGCCGCCGGTAAGATAATTCTGGGGTTGAGCGGATCGATCCTGATTGAATACGCCCAGCGAATAGGTCGCGCGAATGTCTTCCGTCACGTCAAAGGCCATTTTCACTTTGCCATTGATGAAACTATCCGTGCCGATCGCGCCAGACGAAACAAGAATTTGCGGCGCTGCATAGACGCCTTGCGACCAAAGGGCAGTCGGATAGCCGACCCAGCTCCCAATTGATGTTCCTGAATTTATGTAGGTCAAGGGCTGGAACGGGTTGTTTTGATAATTCGCCGAAAGGAAGATCGAGAAACGGCCGATCTTGTCGCCGGCGGTCACGGACTCTACGGTTGTTACGAGCGGTTCCTGAAAACCCCACCAGTTATAATCCTGAACGGCGGTCGTTTGCTTGCTGGTAATTTCAAGTTTTTCCGGCATGCGCGTCGTGATCTGAACCACGCCGCCCATTGAGTTGCCGGGATATTGAGCAGAGTAGGGACCGTAGAGATAATCTATGCGCTCGATCTCTTCAGGCGAGATCAAACCCCAACGTGGTTGACTGTCCGGATGGCCATTATTGATAAGCTGGCTCAAGAGCAGTTCATCGGCATAGACAAGGTTGCGCGCGGCGGAAAGACCAAAGTTACGGGTCTGAACAAGCCCCTCATTGCCGCCACGAAGTTTTCGTACCCACAGACCGGGTACGTATTTGAGCGCATCCTGCGTATCTACAATATTGATTTTTTTCTCAATGTATTTTCTCGTTACGCTGGCTACAGTATTGGGAATCTGCCACCGTCGAACGAATGCGGGAGAGCCATCGGCAAGGGTTGGCGACCAGCGTGATACGGGAGCCGGAGCGAGGCTTATAGACGTTCCACTTCCGCTATTCCCCCCGTTTCCGCTAGTCCCCCCACCGCCTGCTCCGGTCGACGACGCGCGAACTGGACTAGGTGCGCTTGTTCGTCCGCTGCCATTGCTGCGTGCGATGGACTTGTTGCTTTGTCGAGCTCCGCCGACATTGATGGTGGGGAGAGACTGCTGCGCTTCGGCGTAGGACGCGCAAGCCAGCGTAAGGGTTAGAATCGAGGCTGTAAAAGCATAGGATTTCCGAGACATGATCTTGTTCCTGTCCAAATCTTGGAATTTCAGACGCGTCCTCGCCAGTCGTCTGCTCGATACGAACAGACGGACTCAAGACGTCGATGTGTTAAAAAGTTTTAATTCTTGTGGGATTTAACGCTGAGGTTGCCGTAGCCGCGCAATGTTCGATTGCTCAAATATGCGGATCGCTGTCCCGGCAAATCAGACTGCTGGAGGCGCCGTAGGGTAGTGGCTTTCGCTAAGACCGCTGGAGGATGGCAGCGGTAAAAGGCGTTCTTCGCTTAGCGAAGGGCGCCCCTCGACCTCATCGTCGGGGGTGAGGATCAGCAGGAGCCGTGACGGCGCCGGCGCCATATCGAGCGAAACTGTGCGATCGCTCGTTGTGCATAGGGCGCAGAAGCCGATATGATGACAGTCTCCATCAGATGGCGCGCCGTTCTTGGCGTTATGGTCACAGAGCTGGCTGGAAACGAAATCCACGACGCTACCGGCGCGCAGGCTTTCGGACATCACTCCGTTAATCGGACTGGCTGCTATCCTGGTCCCCGAGTGTGATATACTGATCGACTGCATCATGATCAGCAAGGCAAAAACGATGCCCAGCACGCTGTGCGCTAAAGGACCGAAATATAGGCGTTGCCGATTCATATGATTAATATCCCGATAACCTTCGCCGGGATCAAGCTAAACAACACATTAAATTGGCAATTATCGCCTGATGTTGTAAATGGGCGACACTCATCGAAAAGGATGATGCAGAGTGATTAACCGATGGTTTTTTAAGTTAAAAAATTTGATCGGCTCATCGGGAACCGGATAGGCGGGATGTCCGAGACGGCTCGGTCTTTCCGGAGCGCGTTCCAATGCTAAAGGCGTAACAGGCTTACGCCTCTGCGACATTCAGTTTTGGCGTTTACCCTTTTTCTACAATCAAGCTTCTTGCGAACGCCAGAAGTTTCCGGTCGTTTCCACGGCGACCGATCAGCGATAGCCCAAACGGCGCGCCACTTGTCATGAGCGGCAGGCTGATCTGCGGCAGGCCGCAATAGCTCGCCAGAGTGAACAGCCGCATCATCCGGTAGCGTTTGGCGTCGAGAGTTTCTTCGCTCTCGTTAAGACGCGGCGCACGGAACGGCGTCGTCGGTAATATGATCACGCCATGGTCATCCAAAATATCATCAATGCGGGCGCGTATCCTGGCGCCAAAATCCAGCGCCGCCTGCGTTTGATGAGTAGTCACTGCGCGCGCAATCTCGAAACGCTGCGCTACGCCGGCTCCGAAGGCTGGATTATTCTTCACGATCCAGTCGCCGACCGAGGCCCAGGCCTCCGCCGCCTGCAAATTACGAAAATGCGCCAGAGTCTGCGAGAGAATATCCTCACCCAGCCGCGCTTCGCGCCAGCGTCCACTTTTCAGGCGCGACAGAAGCGGCGCCGCCGCCTCTGAAAATTCCGGCTCAACATTTTCAAAGCCATCGGCGAGCACCACGGATTCCTGTATGCCGGTGTCGTCGGCGTCCGGCGGCAGCAGCGCCTCGCCCACCTTGATCATGGTTTCGATGTCCCGGGCGAACCAGCCGATCGTATCGAAAGAGGGCGCCAGCGGAAGGACGCCTGTCATCGGAATTGCGCCATGCGTGGAGCGGAGGCCGAAGATGCCGCAAAAGGCCGCCGGGGCGCGGCAGGAGCCGGCTGTGTCGGTGCCGATAGCGAAATCGACCAGCCCCCCCGCAGTGGCGACCGCCGAGCCGGATGAGGAGCCGCCGGGATGGCGGTCGGGTGCGACGGGATTCGTCGGTACGCCATAATGCGGATTTGCGCCGAGCAGGCTGTAGGCCATCTCGTCCATATGCGCCTTGCCGACGAGCCGCGCGCCGGAGTTCAGCAGTTGCTGGACAACGCCCGCGTTCGCTAGCGCGGGTGCATGGGTTTTCACCCAGAGGGGATGGCCATTGGCGGAAACATGGCCGGCGACGTCGATATTCTCTTTAACGACGAACATCGACCCACCCAAAGGACCGTCTGCGCCGGGAGCATGTTCACACAGCACGCTCAGCGCGCCGAATGGGTCAAGTCTCATGATCGCAATCGAGGTGGGCTTTGGGCGGGATGGGCTTTAAGCATGTGTCGCGAGGCGAAGGCCTCTTGAATCAACCGCCGTAAGCCCAACCGACAAGCGCCGAACAAACAAAAAATCCGATCGCGCCAAAGATAATAAGTTTCGTAAGCCCCTCGGGCATGGCGGCCTCCCCGATTTTAGGTGATTCCCGATAGTCGATAAATGTGGACACGGCCCGTCGCTACCTCCGCGCTCGGGCCGTGGCCGCCGGCGCCGAAACGCCGGTTTAAGTGTTGAAATAGGAAGGCGCCCCCCTTGCGACAAGATGTCCGCCGATTGCAACCGGCCTGCGACGCTGCGTCGACAGGACCCGTTTCGAGGGCTCTCAGCTATAAATTCCAGCGACGAAGCCGTAGGGCGTTGAGGCGGGCTGCGTTCAAGAGGGGCAAATCAGCCTTAAGTCTCAGAGCCAATTCGCTGCCGCAGATCGGGCGCTGGCAGACGAACATGGCGCGTTCGTTCGGGGTTTGGCGCCAGATCACGCCGCCGTCGTGGCTCTATGAGTTGATCGATTCTGTTCATATTTTGCGGGCAGGAGCGGCAAAGATGACGATATCGGTTATACAAAGACCCTCGCACATGGTGCGCAGCGGGCATGTCCAATTATCTATAATCCTGAGTGAGACCGACAAGGCGACCCTGCAGGCCCAGATTTTCGACCAGATTCGGTCGATGATCCTGAACGGTCAGTTGCGCGGCGACGACCCTTTGCCCACCACTCGTGAATTAAGCGTGCAGCTTGGCGTCTCACGAAACACTGCCGTGCTGGCCTATGAACGTCTGATCGCCGAGGGCTATATCCGCACCAAACCCTATGTAGGAACATTCGTTTCCCCGGATTTGCCGGATACGGCCTTTCTCTCAACGCAGGGCGCAAGGAAGTCGCAGCCGCCGACACCGGACGAGGCCGGTGAGGAGCCTCAGGCGCTGGGCGTCAGTCTGCGCACGCATCAGCTCGCCAAGCCGGATCGTCGTCGTCTGGCGGCGGATTTTTGGGTGGGTCGGCCGGACACGCGCACGTTTCCGCTCAAGGCTTGGTCGCAGCATATCAAAGCACGGCTCAAAAGCGCCGGTCCGCGCTTGACCAGCTATAGCGATCCGGCCGGTTTGCTGGAGCTGCGGCGGGCGATCGCCAAACATCTCGGGCCAGCGCGCGGCGTTATCGCCGATCCCGAACAGATCATCATCGTTGGGGGGTGCCAGGATGGCTTCAATCTCGCCGGTCGTCTGCTCGTGAAGCCGGGCTCGCCAGCAGTGGTGGAGTCGCCCTGTTACCAGGGCGCCGCCTTTGTGCTGGAGAGCATGGGCGCGAAACTCCATCCCGTGCCAGTCGACAGGGACGGTCTCGATGTCGCGAGGCTTCCTCGGGTCGATGGCGCGCTGGCCTATGTCACGCCCTCGCACCAATATCCCATCGGCGTCACCATGAGCCTGCAACGCCGCATCGAATTGCTCGCCTGGGCGACGCAACATGAAGCTTATATTATCGAAGACGACTACGACAGCGACTTCCGCTTCGTCGGCTCGCCGCTGACGGCTCTCAAGGGGCTCGATCGAAACGAGCGCGTAATTTATCTCGGCACCTTTTCGAAATGCATGGGGCCGGGATTGCGACTGGGGTATGTGGTCGCGCCCCGCCGGCTGGTCGAGAGTTTCCGTCGCATGAAAATGCTGATGAATAACGGACAAAGCTGGCTGGAGCAGGCGGCGATGGCCGATTTCATGGCGAGTGGCGAATTTGGCCGCCATTTGCGCCGTATTCGCCAGTTGTATCGCGAGCGCCGCGATGCGCTGCTCAATGCGCTGATAAAACATTTCGGCCCCTGCGAGATTTATGGCGATCAGGCGGGGATGCACCTCGTCTGGAAATTGCCGGACGGTTTACCAGACGCCGCCGAGGTGGAGGCGCGCGGGCTCGCCGCCGGTGTGGGCGTGATTTCGCTGGCCACCGGATCTGCGTTGCGTTTCAACAATGACGACGGTGGGGACCGAATGCTGATGCTTGGCTTCGTCGCGCTGACCGAGAAAGAAATCGAGGACGGCGTCGCGCGTCTTGCCGATGCGCTCAGGAGCTGAGATTCGTCTGCGTCAATGCCTTAAAATGCGCCAAATCTGCTGACTAATCCTCTGCGGGAGCGACAACCAACCCGGTCCAGCCGGTCGGTTCGTCAGGTGGGGAGCGTAGTCGATGGCGCGGTGTCGAGAGTTTTTGAGTCGTCTGTCAGGCGCCTTGGCGTTGGCGTTCATCGCGCAACTTCCGATATCCAGTGCGCGTGCGGCCCCGGAGTCAACCGTCGAGCCTGTCGAGGTCTTTTTCATCACCAACAGGGCGCCCGAGTCGCAACAGGACGGACGTCCGACCTATGGCGCCGAGCGCTCCCATTCCATGGCTTTCGGAGTCGTTCCTGTCTTCGGTCGTGATGCGGAGACCGCCGTTGTCGGGACGCCGGTCGAGCTCGGCCGTTTTCCCGAGTCGCCCTATGAGCTGGAGCGCACCAAGGGCGGCGTGCGCCGCGCGCCATCGGTGGTCCTCCGTCACAAAATCGCCGAGTCGCAGATTTTGAAGAAGCTCGCTCAAAGCGTGGCGGCGAGCGGTCGCAAGGAAATCGTCGTATTTGTCCATGGCTACAACAACAGTTTCGATGATGCTGTGAAATCGGCGGCGCAACTCTGTTCGGATTTCGGCCCCCGCGATTTCACCTGTATCGCCCTCACCTGGCCGGCTGGCGGATCGAAGGGCGCTTTCTTCGGCTATAACGTCGATCGCGAGTCAGGCGAGTTTTCCGTCTCCGACGTCATCAAGGCGCTTCGGATCGTGTCCGCCACCCCTGGCTTGCGCGAATGGCATTTCATAGCGCATAGCCGAGGCACCGACGTGCTGTCTTCCGCTCTGAAAGATCTTTCAATTGAGTCCTACGTATCCGATACGCCAATGTCGAAGCGTAAGGCCGGCAATATTATTTTCGCTGCGCCGGACATGGATCTCGATGTCGCTTTTTCCAGACTGTTCGCGCCAGTGTCCGATCCCGATCTGCTGCACGGACGTAAATCGGCGCCGGATGTGATCCTCAATCCCGGGCGCCTGCATCTCACGGTCTATGCTTCCGACGGCGATAAAGCGCTGGGATTGTCGGAGTTTTTATACGGCAGCCAGTTGCGGCTTGGTCGCCTTGATGCGCACAGCAACCCCGACGCGATGCGGCTTGCGCCGCATTTCGCCGATCTGGCTGATTTTATCTCCGTAGAGGGCGGCGAAGGGCTGATTGGCCATAGCTACTTTCTTTCCAACCCCCGCGTGCGCGAAGATATGACGGCGCTGGTGCGCGATCATAAAAGCGTTGACAGTCCCGAACGTCTATTGACCGAAATTCGTCGTCCGTTCTGGTATTTGTCCAATCATTAGATCATTTCCCGGCCTACTTGAGGCTGGCGAGGCTTTGATCTTTTATTTTGCCGCGTTTTTTGCCCCGAACCGGTGTCCTTATTGGCGCAAAGCGTTCTTCGCGCCGTTCAAGCAGACTTTCATCACGGCTTGAGTTTGTAAATCCAATAACCTTTGAGCTGGTAGACGAGATCGAAATTTTCGAGCTGCGCCGGATTAGACGTCGAGAAAGGCAATAGTTTCGCGATCAGCGTATTGCTGTCATCCTTACGCAGGAAATAATGCAGGCGCGTCGCTCCGCCCATGGGCTCCGCCGCAAAGCCGCCATCGATGTGGTTGTCCTGCAACCATTGTTTTGCTGATTTAATCACGCCATGCGACACGCCGGAGGAAGGGAAGTCTTTATACGCAAGCGACAGTTTCGCCGGCGCGGCCGCCGCAGCCTTCCAGATGTCGGAAATATGGACGGCGATGAAGCACTTGCGGTCGTTGGCGAGTTGAGCGAGCCGGGCTGCCCCGTCTTTTTCCGGCAAAGTCAGCGCCTCGATAAAGCGTGCAAAGGTCTCACCCGTCTGCGCAGTCACGCCGGCGCCCCAGCGCGCGCGTTCTTGATCGACGGCGTCCTTCCATACGATTGGTATCAACAGCCCGCGCGCTTGCGGATCGTCAAGCGGCGCATCGCGTCTTGCCACCAAACGGATGGCTCGCGATAGATCCCACCATGCCAGCACAATCGCCTCGATCGGCGCATGATCTCGAATTGCGCCGAGAACTGTCGCAAGATCGGCCGGAGAAGAGTCGGCGAAGAAAATCGGGTCCGTCACCGCATTGCGCCACAATAGCGGCGTCAGATGTTCGCCGTTGCGTGCGACAAGGCCATTCGCGATCGGGCGACGCTCTTCCGGCGTCGAAATCTCTACGCTCTGGATTCCTGTATCCGGCGCGAGCTTGAAGGCGTCCAGTTCGCGCCGCATCGCGTCGGATGCGGGGGAGAGCGAGAGCACATAGGACGGCTTCATATGGAGGGCGGATACGCCCGCCCAGCCCAATAGCGCCAGTCCAACTGCGATCAGTCCTGCTCCGGCGATGCGCCGCATGCGCGCCCCTTGTGTTGACTGATTGTATCAAGCCAATCCGGAGCTGTCGTCGGCTCCGGATCGATCGTCTCTGCATAGGGTTTGTTCAAAACTTTTGCGTCACTATGATTTTTTTCGGTCGCGCGCGAACAACAGACCGGCGCCGACCAGAACGGCGAGACTGCCGAGACCCGCCGCCCATGCGCGACGGTTCGGGCTATCGAGATCATAGAGATCGCCGCGTTTCTCGCCGCCGATGCGCTTCAATTCCGCGCGGATCGCCGCCGCTTCGCGCAGTTTCATGTCCTCGTCGTTGATCCTCGCCGCGCTCTTGATGAGTTGCGACCAGCCTTCGGAATAGGTGTAGCCGCCAGGATTGGCGTGGGCGAGGCCCTTGTAGTGTTTGATTTTGTGATGTTCCCACATCTCGGCGAATTCATATTCGACCGCCGAAGGATTGTTGCCTTTCTGCCAGAACAACTGGAAGAAGGCGCCAGGGCCGTCCTTCTCCGGCGCCGGAGGCGCCGGGCGATTGCTCTTCTGACCCGGTAGCAGTTTGTCCTCGTAGAGCTTCACCAATACGCTGCGCGCCTCTTCGGTGATCTTCACGCCGGAAAGCACGCCCTTGTCCAGATCGTCGAGATAGGCGCGGGCGAAGCTGTCCGAATGACAGTTCGAGCAGGTCGACACCCATGCCTCCTTGCGCTGCACGAACCAGGGATGGTTCAGATTGTCGGCGATCTTGGGCGTTGGTTCAAAGGCCCAGCGCGACTTACGCACCATATTGTGCGTGAACTTGCCCTCATATTCCATGTGACAGAACTGGCAGGTCGGGGCCTTCATGTCGCCCTTGTCTATGGCGTCGGCGAGCCGCGCGTTCCAGTCCCATGTGTCGCCGCGCGTCTGATAGACCGCGCCATGTTTCGAGAGCATGTAATTCTCGAACTCGTTATGGTCGACGCCATTGTGACATTGCGCGCATGCCTGCGGCTTGCGCGCCTCGACCGAGGAGAACTCGTGTCGCGTGTGGCAACTGTTACAGGTTGTTTGCGGCGTATGACAGAAGGTGCAGCCCTCTGCGACTTCGCGCTGTTCCATCGCGGCCCAGATCGCATTCTCGACATTGGCTTTGTAGGACAGGGCGTGCGAGGGGTGGCCGGGCTCCCACTGGCCCTGCGGCCAGGTGAAGGTGTCGCGCTCGGACTCACGTTCGGCGAATTGCTGGACGTGGCATTGTCCGCAGGCGGCGGCGTCAGGCATTTTCAATTCGGCGTTGTGCTGGCCATGATTCTTGCCAACGCCGATGTGACAGTCGATGCAGCCGACTTCCTTGAGCGTCTCGCCGATTTTCAGCGTTCCCATCGATTGAAGATTGTTCTCCACCTCCTTGAGCAAGTCTTTTTTGTAGGCGCGCGAGTCCGTATCCGGGAGTTTTCGGATGTCATCGAGATTCCCGTGCACGCTTTTTTTCCAGCTATGGGTCCAACCGGGCGTCACCTGCTGATGACATTCCACGCATTGTTCTCGGTTCGCATCGATCTCGATAGTCCGGGGCGGTTTATAGAAGCTGTGCGGGTTGAGATATTTTGAGATCGGGATTGGCTCCCAGTATTTCGAAAGCGAGCCCTTGCCGGCGCCCTGCGCCTCGTCATGGTAACGTTTGGTCAGCGCCTCATAGAGCTCTTTGGGCGAAGCCGATTTCGACAAACCGAGCGCCTTGTAGGTTTCGTCCGGCGTTTCGGCGAAGGCGACAGGGGAGAATAACAGCGTCAGCGCGGCGATAATGGCTGCTGCGAAACCGCAACGACGAAAGAAATTCATCCCCTCCAACATGTCGCCCTGGCCCCGCTCGCAACTTGATTGACTGGATCATCAAATGGTCACTGTCGGCTCTGGCGTGGCCAGAGGGAAGGGCCAGCCGGGGGTCCACTGGCGGCGCCAAATGGACCCACGCGCGGGTCGTGCGGGGGCGAAGTCACGAAATCGCAACACCTCCCCCGCCACGGGGAAACTCGCGCATGCGGCCGGACGCCCTCCCGGCGAAACCGGGCGCGCGTTAAAGGTCAGCCTTCGATGATGATGGCGTCGCCGTGTCGAATGACGCCACCGGCGATCACGCGCGCATAAACCCCGATGGAGGGGAGGGGTTTGCCGGCGAAGGGCACTGTGATGCGGTTTTGCAATATCCCCTTGTTCATGACGCCAAGATCGCGGGGCAAATCGGCCTGTGCGAGCGTCGGCATGATACAGCGCGGACAGGGGTCCGTAACATGCAGGCGAACGGCGTCGCCGATGCGGATTGTTTTGCCGACCCACTCATTTTCGACGAAGCCCTTCTGGTCGCCTGTGTCGACGACGATGTTGGGACGGAATCGGCGCGCCTCGAAGCGTCCCTCGGGGTAAAGCTCGCTCAGTTTTGTCAGCGACGCTGTGGTCAGTAGATGCAGGGTGGCGTAGTCGAAAAATGTGCCTTTCGGCGCGTCGCCGGCAACTGCTTCCTGGCTGACTTCATTCGCCTGACCGGCGAATTCGGGCCAGAATTGTTCGAGGGTGGGTTGCTCGGGGGCCGCGCCTTGCAGCGCCACCTTGCGTTTCAGCGCGGCGGAAAGTTCGGCGTCGGCGTCGGGGGAGTCGCTGAGCAGACTCTTGCCGCAAGGCAAGGTGATGCGGATCGGTGGCAAGGTCGCGCCCTGCGGCGGCGTCGCAAAGGCGGCGCGGTAATAGAACATGTCCGGCCATTTCTGGGGATTTTTGGCGCTCACCACCTTGCCTGTCTCAACGTCGACCAGCGCGAATGCGCGATCGCCCTGCACGCCCAAAGGGGTGATCTCCGAGGCGTTCAACTCCTCGCCCATCATCGACTTGACGGGATAGCGCCAGATTGTCGCGACTTTTTGTGGTGCAATGGACATGAAGCGTTCCCCCTTGATGGCGTCCTTGCGACGGAAGCCTCTATTGATTGCTGTATAGGGCCAGTATTGGAGACCCCGCCGATTGCGCCAGCGAGGCGCCTGTTTATGCGCCAATCATCGTCATCCGCCAAGCTTGACCCTGATCAAACGCTGAGCAGGGATCCCCGGATCGACGGATCGAAAATTCTCTCGATCAAGTTTTGGAGCCTGCATGGCTCAGGCGGCGGCATATTGGTTTGCAGGGAGGTCTCCCTTGCCCGCTCAGCACCTGCACCTGCACCTGCGCCTGCTCATGCGCCGCAGAGACCGCTTACAATAAAATCGAGAATATCCTCGATGGTTTGGTCGCGCGAACCGTCCGGGGACGGCTGCACCGCGCCGTCCAGAATGAGACGCGTGAAACCATGCACGGTCGCCCAGGCCTTAATCTCGGCGCCGGGCCGACGCGCCGGCGCCATTACCCCTTGGACAACGAGTTCGTCGAGCGTTTCTTCCAGAAGCCGGTATGGCGACGCGCGCCCCCCATCCGCGCTTTGCCAATTCGGAGCGATCCTGGGCGCTCCGCTCGCGCCAAACATCACGCCAAACAGCTCACGATGCGCAAAGGCGAAGTCAACATAGGCCCGACCAACGGCCTTGAAACGGTTCGTTGCGTCTTCGCGCGCATCACACGCAGGAACGGCGTTGATGGCCTTTTGCATTCCCAGCGAGAGCCGCTCGAAACCTGATCGCGCCACCTCCGTCAGCAGTGCGGACCTGTCCTCGAAATGGCGGTAGGCGGCGTTGGCGGAAACGCCGACCTCGCGCGCGGTCTCCCTGAGGCTGAAGTCATCCCGGCGCCCGGTCTCGATAAGGCGCGTAGCGGCGCTCACCAGCGCGTTGCGGAGATCGCCATGATGGTAGGGCTGTTTGCGTCCTTGCATCCAGATATGTTGACAATGTCAACTCTTCGTGTAAAGTTAACAGCGTGAACATATGATTTTTGGCGCACGCAGCGAGGTTCCCATCATGTCTCTTTCGATCAACCGACGGGTCGACACCCGGGTCGGAACTCTGGCCCTTGCTGATTATGGCGAGGGTTTGCCGGTTTTGTTCTGGCCCTCGCTCTTCAGCGACCATCAACTCTATGCGCCTGTCGTCGAGCGACTCGGGGCCGGCTGGCGAGCGCTCGTCGTGGACGGGCCGGGCTTCGGCGAAAGCGCCAGACCACGCGGCGAGGTTCAACCGGAAGTCTATGCAGATGCGATTGTTGAGTTGCTGGATGCTTTCCAGATCGGATCGGCGCTCCTGGCAGGCTGTTCATGGGGCGGCCAGATTGTGGCCCATGCGGGCGCCCGGGCGCCGGATCGCGTTCATGGCGTATTGATGATGAATACGCCGATGGAAGAGAGTTTGGGCGGACACGGTTTCGAGTTGTTCGGCGCAAGATGGATCGGCGCCACGAAATTTTGGGGAAACGGGGTCGCGCGATCGATGTTCTCAAAAACGACGATGGAGCGTTATCCCGAACGTGTTCGCAGTTTTGTTGAGGCGTTTCCTGCATTCGAACGCGAGGCCGCCGCGACGACTGTGCGGACGGCGCTCACGCGGTTCCACGGTCTCGCCGGCGTGCTGCCAAGGATCATGGCGCCGACAACCATTCTTCTTGGCGCAGAAGACAAACTCTATCCTCCCGAACGCATGCTTCCGCCCACCCGTCTGGTGGCCAATGCGACTGTAGAGATCTTGCCCGAATGTGGGCATCTGGCGCCCCTAGAGGCTCCGCACGCCGTTGTCAGAGCCCTCGGCGCGCTCGCATCCGTCCGCCGGTCTGAAGCCGCCCCCCGCTGATTGACTCTCGTTGTGCCGGCAATAGCGGCTGTGACGAGCGACATGTCATTTTCGGGTTGTTCGTGAGTTTTTCGTATCGCCGGTTTCGACCCTGAGCCGCTGTTCATAGCCCGGCCTAGGGCATTTGGAGGTCGAAGGCTGAAACAATCCAGCTCGGGAGCTTTCCCGGCGCGATCAAAAGGGCGTCGGCGCGCAGGTCGCAGCCTGCCGCTGCGGGATGACGCCCCAGCCAATGATGGACGGCGCGGCGAATGCGGCGCTGCTTCGCGGCTGTGATCGACAGCGCCGCTGTCTCCAGATCGGCCCGGGCCTTAACTTCGACAAAGACGATCAGCCGCCCCCGCTGAGCGACAATATCGATTTCACCGCCTTGCACGCGGTAGTTGCGATCGAGAATTCTAAAAAAATGCCCGCGCAGCCAGAGCGCGGCCAGCGTCTCGGCCCGCAGGCCGAAAGCGCGGGCCGCGCGTTTGGCCTCGTTCATTTATCGCGCCCGGCGGTCAGTTGCAGGGCGCGGGCGTAGACCTGCCGACGCGGTTGGCCGGTGGCGGCGGCGACGACGCTGGCGGCGTCCTTCAGGGAATAGGTCGTCAGCGCCTCCATGAGACGCCCGTCGAGATCGACCTCCGCCTGCTCGGCGGCGCCGGCCTCTGGCGGGGCCACCAGCAGCACGATTTCGCCCTTCGGTGGCTCCTCCCCCGCAAGGGCCGCAGCGAGTGCGTCGAGTCGGTCGCGACGCACCGTTTCATAAAGCTTGGTCAGTTCGCGGGCGATGGCGGCGGGGCGAGGACCCAGCACGGCGGCGGCGTCAGCGAGCGTTTCGGCGATGCGTCGCGGGCTTTCGAAAAACACCAGCGTGCCGGGCACGTCCGCCAGTTCGGCCAGTCGCGCCCGTCTGGGGCCGCTTTTGTGCGGCAGAAATCCCTCGAAGAAGAAACGGTCGGTCGGCAGGCCGGCGACGACCAGCGCCGCAAGCACCGCCGAGGGCCCTGGTACGGCGGTGACGTGGACGCCTCTCCCCAGAGCTTCCTGCACCAGTTTGAATCCCGGATCGGAGACCAGCGGCGTGCCGGCGTCCGAGACCAGCGCCAGCGTCGCGCCGGATTCGAGTCGGGCGACGAGATGCGGGCGCACGACCGCGGCGTTGTGTTCGTGATAGGCGACCAGCGGCGTCGCGACGCCATAATAGGCCAGAAGATTGCGGGTGACGCGCGTGTCCTCGGCGATGACGGCGTCGGCGGCGGCGAGCGTCGACAGGGCGCGAAACGAAATATCCTTGAGGTTGCCGATTGGCGTGGCGACGACGTGCAGGCCGGGCGTGAGTTTCTCAGCCTCGGCGCGCAGACCGAAAGCCGTATAGGTCGCCGGGGGGCGGGCGTCTCTCGCCTGGGTCAATGCCGCGGCTCGCTTGATTGTTCTGTTTATCGATCAACTGTTCTTTTTATAGAATAAACCAGCGCTTGACCGCAAGACTGATCCGGCAATCGCCGGGCCAATACGTCGCAGCCTCTATTGACTTTCGCGCCGGGAGACGGCCCTTATCAACGCTTAATCGCCGGTTAACAAAAATATACGACGAGATCGCGGGAGTTATTTTCACGATGAGCATTATCCGCGCCGCAATGAGATCTGCGGCTTGCGCCTCCGTGTTGGTCCTCGCGGCCTGTAATCCAATGGCCGGCCCCGGCGGTCTAAATGACGCCGCGCTTCAGCCGCCGGCTGGCGGCGCTCAAGCCTCTCGTCAGGTTAATGAAACCATTGGCGCGGGACCAACGAAAATCGCCCTCGTCGTTCCCTTGACGGGCGGCGCTGGTCAGGCCGCCGTCGGCGCTTCTCTGCGCGACGCCGCCAAACTCGCCTACGCCGATAGCGGCGCCAGCGACGTCTCTATTCTGGTGAAAGACGACCAGTCGACGCCTGCGGGCGCCGCCGCCGCAACGCAAGAGGCGGTGAGCGAGGGCGCAGAGCTTATTCTTGGCCCGGTCTTTGCCCCGAACGTGCGAGAGGCCGGCCGCGTCGCGCGCGGCGCCAATCGTCCGTTGATCGCCTTCTCGACGGACGCCACGGTGGCGGGGGCCAACACATATCTATTGTCTTTCCTCGTCGAGGGTTATGTCGAGCGCGATATCGCCTACGCCGCCGAGCGCGGCAAAACCTCAATTGCGGCGCTGGTTCCGGAGAATGAATATGGCACGCTGGCGCTGGCGCAATTCCAGCAGAGCGCCGCCAATCATGGCGTTCGGGTGCCGCTGATCGAGCGTTACAAACCCGGCGCGGCGGGCGAGTCGATCAAGCGTCTGGCTGCTGCGCGCGACCAGTTCGACGCTCTGTTCATTCCCGAACAGGCCGACTCGATGAGTCAGATTTCGAAAGAGCTGATCGCCAACAATCTCGACGCGAAGAAAGTGCAGATCATTGGCACCGGCTTGTGGAATGATCCGCGCGCGCTGGGTCTGCCGGGGCTTCAGGGCGCCTGGTTTTCAGCGCCGGAGAACGCCGGCTTCAACGCCTTCGCGCAACGTTACAAGGCGAAATTCGGCTCTCAGCCGACGCGTATCGCGACGCTGGGCTACGACTCAGTCTCGCTGGCCATCGCCCTGTCGCGGGCGCAGGGCGGCCAGCGGTTTTCGCCGAACGTGTTGACCAATCCTTCGGGCTTCAACGGCGCCGACGGCATTTTCCGCTTCCGTCCGGATGGCGGCAACGATCGCGGCCTTTCGATGCTGGAGATCAACGACGGCGGCGCGAAAATCATTTCGCCGGCGCCGAGATCGTTCCCGGCGAACTGACGCCTTTCAATCAAACGGGCAAACAAAAACCCTCCCCGACTTGAGTCGGGGAGGGTTTTTTAATGACGCGCGCGCGCGTCAGGCGATAGCGTCGCCGGCGCCCGACACCTTGTCGAAATCGGCGACGGCGTTCATCGTCTGACGCAATTCCGAGAGCAGGCGCAGCCGGTTCAGCCGCAGATCGGCGTTCTCGGCGTTGACCGTAACCTTGTCGAAGAAATGATCGACCGGCTCGCGCAGTTTCGAGAGAGAGCGCATGGCGCCGGTGAAATCTTCTTTCTTCAGCTTCTCGCCGGTTTCTTCTTTCGCCCGGGCGATGGCGGCGGCGAGCTTGTGCTCCTCCGGCTCGATGCGCAGATTAGGCGCATGGCAGGCGTCATAGGCGCCGGTCCCGTCCTTCTTTTCCTCGGCCTTGAGAATATTGCAGGCGCGTTTGTAGCCGGCGAGAAGATTTTTGCCGTCGTCGGCGCCAAGGAATTCTTCGAGGGCTTCGACTTTATTCTTGATCATGAGCAGGTCGTCCTGTGGCTGCGTGAGTGTCGCTTCCGTCGCCCCGGTTTCGGCGACGGCCCCGGCGCCCAGCGCCGCGTCAATAAGATCGTATCGCGCCCCCTTGTCGCGCAAGTAGACTTTGAGACGATCGATGAAAAATTCGAGGAGATTGTTGTTGACATGCGACAACAGCGAAAGGCGTAGCCCGTTCTCCAGCACAATGCGGATCACGCCCAGCGCGGCGCGGCGCAGCGCATAGGGGTCCTTGCTGCCGGTGGGCTTTTCGTCGATGGCCCAGAAGCCCGTGAGCGTATCGAGCTTGTCGGCGAGCGCCACCGCCACCGAGACCGGATCGGTCGGAATGCGGTCGTTCGGTCCCTGCGGCTTGTAATGTTCCTCGCAGGCGGCGGCGACCGAGGCGTCCTCGCCCTGCGCCATTGCGTAATAGCGGCCCATCAGCCCCTGCAATTCGGGGAATTCGCCGACCATCTCGGTGACGAGATCGGCCTTGCACAGCGTCGCGGCGCGCGCCGCCTTTTCCGGATCGGCGCCGACGAGGGGCGCGAGTTCGCGCGCCAGCGCGACGATCCGTTTGACGCGTTCGCCCTGTGTGCCGAGTTTCTCGTGGAAGACGATCTGGTCGAGTTTCGGCAGGCGGTCGTCGAGCCGCGTTTTCAAATCGGTTTCGTAGAAGAATTTCGCGTCCGACAGACGCGCGGCGATGACGCGCTCATTGCCGGCGATCAGTGTCGCGCCGGCGTCGCTCGCCTCAATGTTGGAGACGAGAATGAACCGATTGGCGAGCGCGCCCTCCGGTTTTTTCAGCACGAAGCATTTCTGGTTGACGCGAATGGTGGCGCGAATGACCTCCGGCGGAATTGCAAGAAAACTTTGGTCGAAAGATCCCATCAGCGTCACCGGCCATTCGACTAGACCGGCGACCTCCTCCAGCAGGCCGGCGTCCTCGATGAGTTCGAGGCCCTGCGCGAAGGCGAGGTCTTTCGCGTCATGCAGGATGATGTCGCGGCGCCGCGCCGGATCGATCACGACTTTCGCGCGCTCCAGCGCCAGAGCGTAATCCTCAAAGCGCTTCACGAGAATGGGCGAGGGGGCCATGAAGCGATGGCCGAAGGTTTTATCGCTGGCAGGTATGTCGTCGACCGAGAAACGCACGATCTCCGGCGTCTCCGTCTCCGGCCCGAAGGTTGCGACAATCGAATGCAGCGGCCGCACCCAGCGCAGCGAGTCCGAACGCACTGACGCCGCGCCCCAGCGCATCGACTTCGGCCAGGGAAAGGATTTCGCGACGGCGGGGAGAATCTCGGCCAGCACGGCGATGGTCTCGGCGCCGGCGCGTTCGATCACCGCGACATAGAATTCGCCCTTCTTCGGATCTTTCTCGATGGTCGCCTCGTCGATAGAAGCAAGTCCGGCGCTTTTCAGAAAGCCCTGGATCGCCGCTTCCGGCGCGCCGACGCGCGGCCCCTTGCGCTCCTCGCGCACATCGGGCTGGCGCGCAGGGAGGCCAACAACCTGCAAGGCCAGACGACGCGGGGTGGCGTAGGCGGCGGCGCCTTCGTAGACGAGGCCGCGCTCGACCAGCGCATTGGTGACGAGGCGTTTGAGGTCGTCGGCCGCCTGCCGTTGCATGCGGGCAGGGATTTCCTCGCTGAAAAGTTCGAACAAAAGATCGGGCATTGAGCGGCTTACAGCTCCTTGTGCGAGCCGTCGCAGAGCGGCTCTTTCTTCGTGTGCTTGCAGCCGCAGAAAAACGCCTTGCCGGTGGCCTCAGCCTTGTAGGCGACAGGCGAAATATCCGTGCCCTTGTGCGAGCCGTCGCAGAAGGGCTGATTTTTGCTCAGACCGCAGGCGCACCAATAATAGGTTTTGCCCTCTTCGACTTCGATCGGCATAGCCTTCTTTTGAAATATGACGCGTTCGGTCATTTTGCGATTCCTTGCGTTTGTTGTGATGTCAGGCGTCGGCGTCGTCGAGGAGATATTTTTCGACTTCCAGCGCCGCCATACAGCCCAGGCCGGCGGCGGTGACCGCCTGACGATAGATGTCGTCAGCGACGTCGCCGGCGGCGAAAACGCCCCTGATGTTGGTGCGCGTCGTGCCGGGTTCGACGGCGATATAGCCCGAGGGTTTTAACGTCACCTGTCCCTTGAACAACTCGGCGGCGGGCGCGTGACCGATGGCGATGAACACGCCGTCGACGTCACGGCTTTCGATCTTGCCGGTTTTGACGTTTCTGATTTTCGCGCCGGTGACGGAGAGCGGCGCTTCATCGCCGACAATTTCATCGATCACCGAGTCGAACAGGACCGTGACATTGGATTTTTTGTAGAGTCTTTCGTGCAACACACGTTCGCCGCGCAGGGAGTCGCGACGATGCACAAGCGTCACCTCCGAGGCGAGATTGGAGAGATAGAGCGCTTCTTCGACCGCCGTATTACCGCCGCCGACGACGATGACTTTCTTGCCTCGGAAGAAGAAGCCGTCACAGGTGGCGCAGGCAGAGACGCCGAAGCCTTTGAATTTTTCCTCGCTCGGCAGGCCTAGCCATTTCGCCTTGGCTCCGGTGGCGATGATCAGCGCGTCGCAGGCGTAGACCGTTCCCGAGTCGCCGACCAGGGTGAAGGGCTTTTGATCAAGCCGCGCCTCGACGATGTAATCGGAGACCAGCTTCGCCCCGACATGCTCGGCCTGAAGGCGCATCTGCTCCATAAGCCACGGCCCCTGCACTGGTTCGGCGAAGCCGGGGTAGTTCTCCACTTCCGTCGTAATCATCAACTGGCCGCCCTGATCGACGCCGGAGATCAGCACTGGTTCAAGCAGCGCGCGAGCGGCGTAAATCGCCGCCGTATAGCCGGCGGGTCCGGAGCCGATGACGATAACGCGCGCGTGCTGGGGGACGGACATGACGGACTCTGTGAGAGGAGGGGCCTCGGAAGCCCGCAATCTAGCGATTATGCGCCCCGCCGCAACTGTCGGCGCGGAAGCGGGAGAAAGCCCGGAGGATGGCCGCCGCAATCGCCGGCGTCGCATTGAGCGGCGGATAGGACCACGACTCCAGCGCGCCGCGCCATCTTCGGCTGGCGCCTGTTTCGGCGAGCCCCTCATGAAAGGCTGCGAGGCGCGGATGGCCGCCGTGCGGCCAAAATACATGCACCGGCGCGCCTGTCGTCGCCGCCTCGCTCGCCATATTGACGCTATCGGCAGTGACGAGAATGGCGTCGGCGATGGCGAGCATCGAGAGATAGGGGTTCGAGCCGGCGCCGCTCCAGAGAAATCCCGGACCCTCGCTGAGCGCCGTTGCAAGAGCCGCCCTCAGAGGGTCAGGCGTGCGTCTTGAGACCGTAGCCATGACGCTGGCCCCCTGGTTGAACATTCGCCGGACAGTCGCTGACAGTTCTGCGGCGTCGGCGTCGGTGAAGCGAAAATGCCGGCTGTCGCCACCGATCAACATGGCGACGCGACGGCCGGGAAGGGCGGCGACGCGCGGATCGGGCGCAGCGCGCGTCTTGGCCAAAATCTCTGGCGTGAGACGATTGGCCGGGGTCATCGGGTTGAAGACATTCTCGCCGGTGAAACCATCGTGACGCGGCGCGACGATCAGATCGGCGGTCGAAGTCCCGGTCGCGGGTCGATTAAGGTAAACCGTGAACACCCGGCCGCCCGAAACGCGCTTGAGCCGGCGCAGCGCCGGGATGGTTCGGCGGCCGGCGGCGAGCGCGATGTCAGGGTATGGGGTCGAGAGCGCCGCTGCGTCACGCGGATCGGAAGGACCAAAGGGAGCCATCAGGCCGAGAAGGCCGCTTGAGGCCAGACGGCGCAGATCCGGCGTCGCGGCCAGCGCTTCCGCAACGCCCAGCGTCTGCGCCTCATGGCCGGCGCGACCGTCGGAGAGGATCCGCAGCGCCAGCCCCGTTGGCGGAGCGATCGAGCAGGACGCCGCCGACCTCAGATGTAGGCGACCTTGAGGATTTCGTAGCTTTTCGCGCCGCCTGGCGTTTTTACCTCGACGCTGTCGCCGACTTTCTTGCCGATGAGCGCGCGGGCGATCGGGCTGGTGAGCGATACACGACCCTGCTTCACGTCGGCTTCGGTCTCGCCAACGATCTTATAGGTTTTTTCTTCCTCGGTATCCTCGTCAACGACCGTGACGGAAGCGCCGAACTTGATCGTCGTCGAGCCAGCGAGTTTGGCGACGTCGATCACTTCGGCGCGCGACAGCTTGTCCTCAAGATCGGCGATTCGGCCTTCATTGAGCGATTGAGCTTCCTTGGCGGCGTGATATTCCGCGTTTTCGGACAAATCGCCATGGGCGCGAGCCTCTGCGATCTGCTGAATGATGCGCGGTCGATCTTCCTGCTGGCGCCGCCGCAATTCCTCGCCAAGCGCGGCGTAGCCGCCCGCTGTCATCGGCACTTTTTCCATCGAACCGTTTTCTCCGCCTCTCCTGCGAAACCGATATTCCCGCCGCGCTCCATGGAGGGAGCGGGCCCGAGGATTTTAGAGATCGCCTGGTGGTTTAGAAGCCGTCCGCCGACCATCAGGGTCGCGGCGGCGATAGTGAAATCCCTTTTTCAGCCTAATTGTGGAAATAATCCTGCAGCGCGCGCGCTTCCAGGTCTCCCGACAGATAGGCCCGTATGCCTTGCGCGGCGGCGATAGCCCCGGCAAGGGTGGTGTAATAGGGGACTTTATGCAGAAGCGCGGCGCGACGCAAGGAACGCGAGTCCGCAAGCGCCTGAGCGCCTTCCGTGGTGTTGAAAACGAGCTGGATCGAGCCGTTCTTGATGGCGTCGACGATATGCGGCCGGCCTTCGGAGACCTTGTTGATTTTTTCGGCGGGGACGCCCTGCGCCACGAGGTAACGGGCGGTGCCGCCAGTGGCCAGGATCGAAAAACCCATCTCGCTCAGCAGTTTCATTGTCGGCACAATCCGGACCTTATCGACGTCACGGACAGAAACGAAGACATTGCCGTCGCGCGGCGCCCTGGCCCCGCCGCCGATCTGGCTCTTGACGAAGGCTGCGTCGAAGGACTTGTCGAGGCCGATAACCTCGCCGGTCGAACGCATCTCCGGGCCGAGCACGGTATCGACGCCGGGAAAACGCGCGAAGGGAAAAACCGCCTCCTTGACCCCGACATGCGCGGGCCGGGTGTTCGGCGTGGGGAAAGAGGCAAGCTTTTCGCCGGCCATAACCCTTGCGGCGATCTTGGCGATAGGCGCGCCGACGACCTTGGCGACGAAGGGGACAGTCCGCGAGGCCCGCGGATTGACCTCAAGAACATATATCTCGCCGTCCTTCAGCGCGAATTGCACATTCATCAGCCCGACGACGCCAAGCGCCATGGCCAGGCTGCGCGTCTGTTCCTCAAGCGCGGCGATGGTTTCCGGCGTGAGTGAGCGCGGCGGTAATGAGCAGGCTGAATCTCCCGAGTGAATGCCTGCCTCCTCGATATGCTCCATCACGCCAGCGATGGCGGCCGTCGCGCCATCGGCGAGACAGTCGACATCGACTTCGATGGCGTCGGTCAGGTAGCGGTCGAACAACAACGGATTGCGACCGAGCACGGTGTTGATCTGTCCGGTCTTGTCGTTGGGGTAACGCGTCTTGATTTCGGAAGGAACAAGACTGGGCAGCGTGCCGAGCAGATAATCGTCGAGGTCGCTGTGGTCGCGGATGATTGCCATGGCGCGGCCGCCGAGCACATAGGACGGACGAACGACGAGCGGCAGGCCGAGTTCAGCCGCGACGATGCGCGACTGTTCAACCGAGTAGGCGATGCCGTTTTTCGGTTGTTTCAACCCGAGCTTGTCGAGCAGACGTTTGAAGCGATCGCGATCCTCGGCGAGATCGATGGAGTCGACCGGCGTCCCGAGGATCGGCGCGCCGGCTTCAGCAAGACCATGCGCGAGTTTCAACGGCGTCTGGCCGCCATACTGAACGATCACGCCGGTTAATGTTCCGCATGACCTCTCAATATCGATGATCTCTCTGACATCTTCATTGGTCAGCGGCTCGAAATAGAGGCGATCCGAGGTGTCGTAATCCGTCGAGACTGTCTCAGGGTTACAGTTGATCATGATGGTTTCGAAGCCGGCGTCGGCGAGCGCGAAACAGGCGTGACAGCAACAATAGTCGAATTCGATTCCCTGGCCGATACGGTTCGGGCCACCGCCGAGAATGATGATCTTCTTGCGGTCCGAAGGCCGGGCTTCATTTGCCGGCGCGCCGGCGAAGGGCGACTCATAGGTCGAATACATATAGGCCGTGGGCGAGGCGAATTCGGCGGCGCAGGTGTCGATGCGCTTGTAGACCGGCCGGACATCAAGCGCCTGTCGCGCAGCGCGCACATCCTTTTCCTCGACTCCAGTCAATGTCGCGAGGCGCACGTCCGAGAATCCGGCGAATTTGAGCGCGCGAAAGTTTTCGGCGTCTTTCGGCAGGCCGACACTTTTGACTTTCTGTTCGAGCGCGACGATTTCCGCCAGACGCGCGATGAACCAGGGATCGATCTTGCTGGCGTCGTGTATTTCCGCCACGCTCATGCCCATCCGCAGCGCCTGACCCACAACAAGGAGTCGATCCGGCGTCGGCGTACTGAGCGCCCCGCGAAGCACATTCAGGTCGTCGCCCTTACCCAGTCCCTCGATCTCGATTTCGTCGAGGCCGGAAAGACCCGTTTCGAGGGAGCGTAGCGCCTTTTGAAGGGACTCGGCGAAGTTTCGGCCGATAGCCATGGCCTCGCCGACAGACTTCATCGCCGTCGTCAGCGTCGGTTCGGCGCCGGGGAATTTTTCAAAGGCGAAACGCGGAATCTTGGTGACGATATAATCAATCGTCGGCTCGAAGGAGGCGGGCGTTGCGCCGCCGGTGATGTCGTTGGCGATCTCGTCCAGCGTATAGCCGACGGCGAGCTTCGCAGCGACTTTCGCAATCGGAAAGCCGGTGGCCTTGGAGGCCAGCGCCGAGGACCGCGATACGCGCGGATTCATTTCGATGACAATCATACGACCGGTCTTTGGATCGACGGCGAATTGCACGTTCGAGCCGCCGGTTTCGACCCCAACCTCGCGCAGAACGGCAAGCGAGGCGTCGCGCATGATCTGGTATTCCTTGTCCGTGAGCGTCAGCGCCGGCGCGACGGTGATGCTGTCGCCGGTATGCACGCCCATCGGATCGAGATTTTCGATCGAGCAAATGATGATGCAATTATCCGATTTGTCGCGGACAACCTCCATCTCATATTCTTTCCAGCCAAGAACGCTTTCTTCGATAAGCACTTCATTGGTTGGAGAAGCGTCAATGCCACGTTCAACAATCTCGATGAATTCCGCCTTGTTATAGGCGATGCCGCCGCCGGTGCCGCCCAGCGTGAAGGAGGGGCGAATGATCGCCGGCAGGCCGATGTCGTCGAGCGCCGCGAGCGCGGCCGAGAGCGTCTTGATGTGATGCGACCGGGGCGTTGAGAGGCCGATTTTTGTCATCGCCTCCCGGAACAGCTCGCGATCCTCCGCCTTGTCGATGGCGTGGGCGGTCGCGCCGATCATCTCGACGTCGAATTTTTTCATCACGCCCATTTTCTCAAGCGACAGCGCGCAATTCAGCGCCGTCTGCCCGCCCATCGTCGGCAGTAGCGCAAAGCCGCCGGGCGCGGCGTAACGCTCCTGCTCAATGATTTTGGCGACGAACTCGGGCGTGATCGGCTCGACGTAGGTCCGATCAGCGAGATCGGGATCGGTCATGATCGTCGCCGGATTGGAGTTGACGAGAACGATCCTGTAACCCTCGGCTTTCAGAGCCTTGCAGGCCTGGGTGCCGGAATAGTCGAACTCGCAGGCCTGACCGATGACGATCGGCCCGGCCCCGATGATCAGGATGGTCGATATATCTGTGCGCTTGGGCATCGGCGTCCTTCCGGGTCCGGCGGTTATTCCGGATGCTATTGTTTTTATCGGCTTTTTGCCCATAGGGCAGGGGCGCAGGCATAAAAAAAGGCCGCGTCCCCGGCCTTTTGGACCAGAACGCGTCCCGATATGCCCGTCATGCGAGCGGCGAGCGGGCGCGCCCGGCTCGAAAGTCGCTGTTTGTCTAGACGAGATTCCCGGACCTGTGAAGGGCTGTCGACGTGTTATAACCACATTACAGGCGCCGGGGAGCTATTGGATGCCGAGCTTTATCAAAATCGGATATTTTGATGCTGTCCTTGCGGGCGCCCTTCTGCTGGCCGCGACATCAGGCGTTCGAGCCGTCGAGATGAGCGAATTACTGGCCCAATGCGCCGCCTGTCATGGCGTTGACGGGGTCGCCCGCAGCGCCGACGTTCCTAATCTTGCCGGCCAGCATGAACTTTATCTCTACAATCAACTGAAGGCCTTCGCCGCTGGCGGACGACCGCACCGGGAGATGCGTTACATGAGCCGTCAGCTGTCCGACGCCGATATGCGCGAAATCGCGCATTACTACGAGGGATTGCCGCACTGACATGACGGTGTTTCGTCAACTTGCGTCCTATGCGTCGGTCGGCGTCGTAGCGACGCTGGCGCATTACGCTGTTCTGCTGGCGCTGGTGGAGGTCGCAGGCTGGCGGCCGGTGCCGGCGACCCTTCACGGTTATGTCGTGGGCGGGATCGTATCCTATTTGCTCAATCGTCGGCACACCTTCGATAGCGATCGTTCACATTTCGAGGCGGGCTGGCGTTTCGCGATGGTGGCTTTCGCCGGCTTCTGCCTGACCTTCGCGACGATGCGGTTAGGCGTCGACACCCTGGGCGCGCCCTATTTGCCTGCCCAAATCCTCACCACAATCATGGTGATGTTCATGAGTTTCCTGGTCAACAAAGCCTGGACATTTGGCTGACGCCTGAGGGGTCACGGCCATTTCACGGACGGCGGCATTGATGAAAGGATCGAGTCGACGTTTCCGCCGGTTTTCAGGCCGAAAATCGTGCCGCGGTCATAGAGCAGATTATATTCAACGTAACGACCGCGACGAACCAGTTGTTCTTCGCGCTGCGCCTCTGTCCAGGGTTTGGCGAAATTATTGCGCACCAGTTCTGGATAGATGGCGAGGAAGCTTTCGCCGACATCGCGCGTGAAGGCGAAATCCTGGTCCCAACCGCTGTTGCCGGCGTCGCCGGCGCTGTTGAAATAATCGTAGAAGATGCCGCCGACGCCGCGCGGCTCATTGCGATGCGGCAGGAAGAAATACTCGTCGCACCATTGCTTGAATCGGCCGTAATCGGCGACCGGGTGTCGTTCGCAGGCCCCGCGCATCGCTTCGTGAAAGGCAAGGGAGTCGGAGTCCTCCTGCGTGCGGCGGTTGTCGAGCACTGGCGTCAGATCGGCGCCGCCGCCGAACCACGCCTTGGTCGTTACGACGAAGCGCGTATTCATATGCACCGCTGGCACATTCGGGTTCCATGGATGCGCAATCAGCGAAATGCCTGTGGCGAAAAAGTGTGGGTCCTCTGCGGCCCCAGGGATTTGCTTGGCGAATTCGGGCTGGAAGGTTCCGAACACGGTCGAGCAATGCACGCCGGCTTTTTCAAAGACCCGGCCGTGGATCATGCCCATGCGACCGCCGCCGCCCGGCGCGCCATCGTGGTTGCGCCGCTCCCAGCCGTCCAGCGTGAAACGCCCGGGCGCAGTTGCGCCTGGGGCAAAGGGTCCCGTTGCGGCCTCCTCCAGCGCCTCGAAGGCTGCGCAGATTCTTGATTGCAGGCTTTCGAACCAATCGCGGGCGGCGGCCTTGCGCTTTTCGAGTATTTCGGGGGACATCAATTTTTCTCCGGTCCCGCCCGTTGGGCTTGTTTGGGCGCTTCCTTTGGTTTCTCGGGCGGCGCTTCGAGCAGATCGCTCCCGCCGTAAGACGAAAGTCCGAACACCCGGGAGATTTCAGAGATAATTACCGATTTGACGTCTGCGCCGAGCGGCGAAAGCGCCATTTGGTAGCATCGACGCGGCTCTCCGAGGTCTTTGTTGCGATTGGAATCGCGGCGAAGTTTTTCGAGGAGATCGGGACGATCAATCTGCTCGACCAGTCCTTTTTCGCGCAGAACGGCGTCGGCGGCCAGAAATTTTCGCATGGTGCTCGTAGCGTTATCGAATTCGCAATGCACATCCTCGTCGCTCAGGGCATCTTTGCCGTAATCCGGGCGGTGCAAGAGGCGTTCGATCTCCATAGCGTTGAGGGAGCCCATGGTCTCGTTGATATGAATCACCTCACCGGGACTTTTATGCAAATCGGCGTTGAGCCGGTAGGCCTGTTGTCCGAAGGAGAGTTTGACGCCCGATATTTCCGCTGTTTGCATCCGGTTCATAACGCCGACCAGCATCGCCCCGATGTTTTGACGTTCGCTCCAGCCAACCATTGTCAAGCCGATGATGAAAAAGGTGATCGCCGCGTTGCGGATCGCGGCCGCGAGGTTCGAAAGCGCTTCAGGGTTCATAACTGGCGTCGATCCTGCGAGTGAGTGGCGATAGATCCGGAAATTGTCGGCGCGCTTCGCTCATCACGATCGCGGCCGCCACGCCGACGTTCAGCGATCGCGCGCCGGACCGCATGGGGATTGTTACCGCCAGATCGGCGGCGTCGGCCACTTCCTCTGGCACGCCGGATGTCTCGCGTCCAACGAGCAAGACGTCTCCCGGACCATAGTCACACGAGGCATAGGACGCCGTCGCCTTCGTGGTCAACAGGATCAACCGGCGGGGCGCGCCAATAATGGCCTCCTCTGCGCGCCATGCCTGAAACGTCTCGAACGAGACATGTCGGCGGATCGTGACCAGGTCGAGGTAGTCCATGCCGGCGCGACGGAAATTCCGGTCCGTGACCGGAAATCCGGCCGGACCGATGATCGCGGCCTCGAAGCCGAAACAGGCGCAGCTGCGCAACATCGAGCCGGCGTTCTGGGGAATGTCCGGTTGATACAGGGCGAGGGTCAGGGGCGTCGCGGCCATGGGACCATGCTTGAACACAAGTTTGCGTCAAAACGACGCGCAAATCCAATGGGAACGAAATATGGCGAAAATCAGCGGCGATTCCGGCCCGCCGCATGTGGACAAGCGCGAAGTTACGCGTCAAAAGGACTACAAACTTATCAGACTGCAGGCGGCGTTGGCCTTCCGTCGATCCAACTTTCATGCCAATGTCGCAAGACGGGCCTAAATCGTAACTGAAACCGTTATTTATGACGGTCCCAGCGCAGGGGAGCGGGCGTGAACACGAAGGCTGACAGTTCGGAATCCCGACCGGAACCATCTCGTCGAGACATCCTCTACGTCGCCACCGGCGCGGCGGCGGCAGTGGCGGTTGGCGGCGTGGTCTGGCCATTGATCGCTCAAATGAACCCCGACGCATCCACGCGCGCGCTGGCCTCGACGGAGGTCGATCTTGCCGCCGTCCCAGCGGGGCAGATCATTACCGTCAAATGGCGCGGCAAACCTGTCTTTGTCCGACATCGCACGGCCGACGAAATCAAGGCGGCGGAGGGCGTCGATCTTAAGGAGCTGCCCGACCCGCAGCCCGACAACGCCCGCGTCAAGAAACCGGAATGGCTTGTGGTGGTCGGCGTCTGCACTCATCTCGGCTGCATTCCGACCGGCAAGGAAGGCGAGTTTAACGGCTGGTTTTGTCCCTGCCATGGCTCGACCTACGATGTGTCGGGTCGTATCCGCAGCGGGCCGGCGCCCAGTAATCTCGAAGTGCCGGATTATGCATTTCTGACGGACACGAAAATCAAGATCGGCTAGGGCAGCGAGCAAGCCGCACGCGCATCTGTTTTCACGCCGGTAACACGCCAGGAAAAAGTTATGAGCGGACAATCGCAGTATACGCCCAAGAGCGACTTCGCCAAATGGCTGGAGCGCCGACTTCCAATCCTCGGCTTCGTCTACGATTCCTTCGTGGCTTACCCGACGCCGAAGAACCTCAATTACATGTGGACCTTCGGCGCGATCCTGTCCTTTATGCTTGTCGCCCAGATCGTGACCGGCATCGTGCTGGCCATGCATTACACGCCAGAGACCACTCTCGCTTTCGACTCTGTCGAAAAAATCATGCGCGATGTGAACTGGGGCTGGGTGCTGCGTTACGCGCACGCCAATGGCGCCTCAATGTTCTTTCTGGCCGTTTATATCCACATCTCGCGCGGACTATATTACGGTTCCTACAAGGAGCCGCGCGAAGTGCTCTGGATTCTCGGCGTTTTCATTTTCATGATCATGATGGCGACAGGCTTTCTTGGCTATGTTCTGCCCTGGGGGCAGATGTCCTTCTGGGCGGCGACGGTCATCACTAACCTGTTTTCGGCGCTGCCGGTCGTCGGCCCCTCGATCACCACATGGTTGCTGGGCGATTACGCCGTCGGCAACGCGACGCTCAATCGGTTCTTCGCTCTGCACTACCTTTTGCCATTCATCATTGTCGCGGTCGTTGCGTTGCATGTTTGGGCGCTGCATGTGACAGGCCAAAACAATCCGGCGGGCGTCGAGGTTAAAAACGTCGAGAAGGAGACTGTTCCTTTTACGCCCTACGCAACGATGAAGGACGGCTTCGCCATTGGCGTGTTTCTGGTGCTCTACGCCTGGATGGTTTTCTTCGTGCCCAACTATCTTGGACATCCGGACAATTACATCGAGGCCAATCCGCTGGTGACTCCGCCGCATATCGTTCCGGAGTGGTATTTCCTGCCCTTTTACGCGATCCTGCGCGCCATCCCGAGCAAATTGCTAGGCGTTATTGCGCTATTCGCATCCATCCTGATCCTTGCCGCCTTGCCATGGCTCGACACCTCCAAGGTCAAGTCTGGCTCCTACCGCCCGCAATTCCGCAAGGCCTATTGGGTGTTCATCGCGGCCTGCGTCGGCCTCGGCTATCTTGGTTCGCAACCGGCGGAGGGCGTATTCCTCTGGTGCGCCCGCATCCTGACCTTCTATTACTTCTTCCATTTTCTATTCATCTTGCCCTGGCTGAGTCGTAACGAGAAAACGGAGCCCGAGCCGGAATCCATCGAAGCCGCCGTCAATGGTCGCGGAGTGTCCCATGCCTGATCCGCGCTTGACCAAAAACCTCTCGTCCGGGAAATCGTTACTTCGCCGTGCGGCGTTGGCCGCCGCAACGCTTGGACTTGTTGCGCTCTCGTGTCCGTCGGCGCGCGCCGGCTCCAGCCATGAGGAAGAAAAGCCTGAACGCCAGGAATGGAGCTTCGCCGGCGTTATGGGGCGGTTTGACAAGGCGCAACTGCGGCGCGGCTTCAAAGTCTACAAGGAAGTCTGCTCAACCTGCCATTCAATGAAGATGCTGGCGTTCCGCAACCTTGGTCAGCCCGGCGGCCCCGAACTGTCGGAAAAAGAGGTCGCCGATCTCGCCGCCTCCTACAAGATCAAGGACGGCCCTAACGACTCAGGCGAATATTTCGACCGCCCTGGCCGCCCCAGCGATCGTTTTCCGCCGCCATTCGCTAATGAACAGGCGGCGCGCGCGGCTATGTCGGGCGCTTATCCGCCGGATATGTCGGTGCTGGTCAAGGCCCGCGGATACCATCGCGGCTTCCCGGCCTTTTTATTCGACGGATTGCCGGGCTTTTCCTATCAAGAGCATGGCGCTGACTACATCGCTTCCTTGCTGAAAGGCTACAAGGAGGCGCCGGCGGATTTCAAGGTGCCGGACGGTCAGTATTACAACGTTTATATGATTGGCCGGCGTATCGGCATGCCGCCGCCGCTTTCCGATGGAGCCGTGACCTATGACGACGGAACGCCTCAAACTGTCGACCAATATGCGCGGGACGTGACCGCTTTCATGGCGTGGGTGTCAGAGCCCAGTCTCGAAAGCCGCAAGAAGATCGGCCTTGGCGTGATCTCCTTCCTGATCGTCTTCGCGGGGCTTTTGTATTTCACCAAGCGCAAGATCTGGTCAGATGTGGCGCATTAATCGCGAGCGTAAAAATTAAATAAAAACGGCCGGATTGCTCCGGCCGTTTATTTTTTCTTGAGCTTAAGCTTTCAAAACGAACCGCCGGTGTCGAACCCGTCCCCCGACCCGCCGCCGCCACCGAAACCGCCGCCGTCGAATATATCTCCATCGCCCGAAAATCCGCCCGGCGGAAACATCGGACCAGGATGATAACCGCCGCCCCAATCGATCGAGGGGGGCTGACGATAGCCTTGTTGCAGAACCTGTTCGAGCACGGCGCCCTGAATCATGCCGCTGAGGATGCCGCCGAGAACGTCATTGATGGCGGCCTCGTTACGAAAAGTTGAGCCGGGATAATCATAGCGCCGGCGCCGGAAAGAGTCGCGGGCGTATTCGAGTTGGTCTCGTCGCCCATCCAGATCCCGAATCTGCGTTCGGATCTCGGCCATATCAGTTTCCGCCTTGCCAAGCTGGCGGGTGAGCTGATCAATCTGCGCGACAATTTCCTTGTCCTCGTTCGAACGCGTGCGCTCCGCTTCGCGATACAGTGTGACCACATCGTCGCGCGAGTCATTGTCGACCATAAGCTGAATTGCGCGCGCCAACAGGCCGTTGTTATTCTTGCCGATGATCGCATCGAATTTTTCTTCGGCTTCGGCGTATTCTTTCTGACGTCGCGCGACCTCCGCTTCGCTCTCGTCGCGGGCCGCCAGCGCCTGCCTCACCCGTTCCTGCAATGGTCCGGCGCCGGCGGCGAGCAGACGCTCCTGACGGAAATTGGCGATTTCCTGACGCAGGGCGTCGAGACCGGTTTTCAATTTATCGACATGCGCCCGCAACCGCTCGGGAATCTGGTTGAGCATGGTGTAGTTGGCGCGCGCCTCGGTATAATTGATCATGCGCGCGATCAGCCCGTCGAAGTAGCGCACGAGGCCACCGCTGCGATAAGCCGACGAGCCGAAATGTCGTTTCCATAAATAGACGAAGAGCGGATCGTTTTCGTATGGCGTGCGCTTGGTCTCCCGGTCTTCTTCCGCCTGGCGCGTTTTGCGTTCGGCCTCCTGCCAGATCTTTTCGGCGTTCTCCGCTTCTCCAGACAGCGCAACCCACTTGGCTTGACGGACGATATCCGGCTGTTGCGCAGTTTCGAATTCCAGCAACGCCCGAGCGGCGGCTTCGAACTCCGCTGCGCATACAGCGCGCGTCGCCTCGGCTTTCTTCAGGGCGGCCGCCGCTCTCTCATGCTCGGCGGCGGTCTGGGCGTTTTCGCGCTCGGCCTCGTCGAGAAGGCGTCGCACCTCTCGCTCGGCCATATCCAGCTCGCGCGCCAGTTCTCCGGATTTCAGCATACGGAATTTCAATTCCGCCAGCCTGTGCAACTGCGCAAGTCGCTCCTGGCGAAGACGCGCCGCCTCGCCGGAAACCGCGCGAAGTCGGTCGTCGAGACGCATCTCTTCATCGCGTATCTGCGCATAGGCCCGATCAATCGATTGAAGAGCTTCGAAACCCGAGATCATGACGGTCTCACCATTTGGTTATTGTGCCGCCGAGGACGGGCATCTTGTAATCGACGTCGAGTTCGCCCCGGCGCTTTTCCCCAACGACATTTTCCGAGATAATGCCGTCCTGTCGTTTGTCGGCCAGCACGCGCTGATAAACGTCACGGCTGACGCGCACGCCCCATTTCGTCACCGTCGAGGTGACGCCGGTTTCTTCGCTTTTAATCGCGCGCGGCATTACGCGTCCGTCCGACGCGACCGCTTCCACGATCAGATAATCGTTGCGGCCCTGAGGATTGATCTCCGGCTTGCGCCAGACGCCGCTCGCCTCGCCGGGACGATTCACGATCTTGAGGGTGAATTCGGCCCGCAATTCCTTCAGGAAAGACTGCAAGTCGCTCGCGGCCTTGCGTGCGGCCTCGACATCGTTATGCGCCAGCGCCGTATTGCCGTCGGCGAGTAACCGGGCGGCATAGGTTTTCGCCTGGTCGACCTTCGCCTCGCCGAGGATTTCGTCATAGGCCGATTTCAGCGCCTTCGGCAGCGTTTCGGAAATCTCCTCGCGCGCCTGCATTTGGGCAATTTGCTGCGGCCGGGTGACGAAATAATAATTCGCCGCCCAGGCGCCGGAGATCGCCAGCAAACCGATGAGAAGAAATTTGCCCAGGCGCGAGCGGTCGATCCACATCAGGGCGAGCGTGCGGCCCAGTCCTTCCGCCGAGCCGGCGTAGGTGAAGCGCTTTTCGCGCAACGCCTTGACCCCTTCCGCCAGCACCTCGTCGGAGACCTTGATCCCCTGTCCTTGATACAGCTCACGCAGCCGCTCGATCAGCGCCTCGTCGCTATAGCCGGCGACAAGCTCTTTTTCGACCAATCTCTGATCGTGACGCAGCGTATCGACGACATCCATCGCCAGCATCAGATCATCAAGTTTTGCCTCCTCGACGACCGGGGTCGTCTGCGGAGAGTCGGGCGCGGGAGCGTCAGACATTGGCGAGTGTCTTGCCTTCGAGGATCAGCGTTTCAATGCGTTTCCGGCCGTCCTCAACCGCCGCCCTGATCTCCTCCGAATTCTGGGTGGAGAGTTTGCGCATTTCATCGACGATGGTCAGGGTTTTTTCCTGAAAATTTGTCACCGAGTCGACCAGCTTGATAACGGCGTCAGAACGAATGGTCGGTCCATAACCCGCGCGCGTCGCCGCTTCCTGCACCTTGTCGCCAAGCTCCGAGAGCACCTCGATGCTGCGCGACACGCCTTCCTTCATCGTGTTGAGGGTCTGCGTGGATTCATGCAGCCCCACAAGGCCGGTGAAAGAAGCCTTCAACGCCGTCAGCACGGAGTCGTTTGTCGAGAAAAAGCTCACCGCTTGCGCGTAGACTCTCTCCTTGGCGTTTGTCGTCTGTTGAAGTCGCGCCATGATGACTTCCGAAGTATTGTAGCTGATCGTCAGATTATCGGCGAGATCCTTGGCGATCTGGTAGCGCTTGTCCTGATTCTGCAAATCACGGAGTTTTTCATCGCGCGTCAGTTCGAGGCGCGCGCGCTCGGCAAGGTCTTCGCCCTTGTAATTGGCGAGCGTATCGGCGGCTTCGGCAAGAATTTTTTTGGATTCGTCGAGTTTGCCCTCTGCGGTCTTTAGCACTTCGAGCGCCAGCACCTGCGATTGTTTCAGGGCGCCGCGAAAGTCGTGATAGGCGTCGAGAATGCGCGCCTCGCGCACGATCTGATCCTTGGTCGATTTGGTGACGTCGAGATAGGTGTTGCGAATATCGTCGAAGCGCTGGGCGATGTCGCCACGCGCCACTTTCATCCAGACATTCGCTACACGTTCGAAAATGTCCACCTTGCCGTCTTCCAACTGATCGACCATCGATTTGGCGTCATCGCGGATCGAATTGAAGGACTTTGCGATCGTTTCATAACGCTGGCCGATGTCCATCGCCTGCGTCTGGTCGCGTACGACTTCGTTGAACACTTCTGTTTGTCCGAGCGTGCGGGCGATGACGGCGACCCGGTCCTTGTCGAGATCGGTGATTTTTTCGAGCAGGGCGTTGATCGGCGTAAAATCCGGTTTGACCGGCGCAATACCAAGATCTCGCAAGGTGTCGGTCGCTTTATCGAGATACTGGATCGGCGTTTTCGTCAGGGTCGTCGTCATTTTGTCACCATCCTGAAGTTCGCGTTCATTGAAAAGCGCCGGCAAGGCCGGCTCGGCAAAAAAACGTTATGATCCTATCGAACCGCCAGCGATCAGCTTCGACAAACCAGAGGATTGCCGAATTCCGCGGGCGCTTGCAAGCCACAGAGCCCGGAATCGGCGCATGTCCGGCGTTAGGCGGTCACATGCCGCCTTGATGAGCGGCGGATGCACATGACACATTCGGAGACCTGGAGCATCCCCGGACAGCGTATTGGCACATGTCATAAGGCGCGTTTCCGGGAAAAAGGCATGGCGGCGAAGCCAACAATCGCATGCTAGGCGCCCCAAGCTATAAGGTTAAAGCCAGCTAGCTATCGCCGCAAAGCCACAATCCGCCGCACCGCTTGCTCGATAATGGTCTTGAGATACGGCCGCGCGGAGCCGAAACAAGAGGCGGCGAGTGAATTTGTCGGCAGTGGGTCAGTTTGAAATTTGCCGGGGTTGACGGGTGTGGAAACAACCAAGCGCATGTGCTACTTTTCAATTTATGACTGTAACCCAATGCCCCAAATGCTCTTTCTGCGCCACAAAGACTAAAAATGGATGGTCGCTCAGCGGTGGCCCATGCAAGCTCCTGACGGGCACTAAGTATGTAAACAATGCCCCCACGTACTGTCCGAAAATGTCCGACGCCATGCCAAGTGATGTGGTGTGGCTTCCTCCGGCGGTGAGGGGTGATGTCGAAGCGGAAATTGAGCGAGTTCGCCGGGAAAATGTGGGCAATGAAAGCTTCTAAACGCCCCCGCGATACCAACCAGCTTGCCAAGTTCGTAATCGACGCGGCGACAGGGGAAACTCAGGCCGCCCCAGACGCGCCTAAGGTTGCGAGAGCTAGGAAAGGCGGGGCCGCAGGTGGCCCGGCGAGGGCCAAGGCGCTTACCCCCGATCAGCGGTCAGAAATTGCCCATTTAGCGGCGCAGGCCCGTTGGAAAAAATCCAATTAGGATGTTTCTTCCTCTTCCTCCGGCGCTTCCGCCGCCTTTCGCCATTCAACGTCAGGACCAAAGTCGAGCGGGATTTGGATTGGTTCCAGATCAGGATGTTGCGAGTTCCAGCGGTCGGCATCATCAGTGAGGCGAACGGCGTCGCCAATCATTTGCTCGCGGCGCTTATTCAGCGATCGATGCATCTGAGGCCGTGTGGCATCTTCGATGTCAACAAAGACGAAAGAGACTTGCCCGTCTGCATGATGAATAGGCAAAGAGTGGTAGGCTCGGTAAGTCCTCTTGGTCTTTTCATCGCGGCGCAAATCTTCGCGAGCCGCCATGCTGATTTCATGCGCAAGGATTTCGAAGGGGTCTTTTGGCCGGGGTAATTCGACACCGTTTTTAACGGCAAACTCAGCCATTTTCTTCGGGTCGAGTTCTGTTTCTCCTGTCTTGACCCGGTATAAGGCGATAATCTTTTGAAGTTGTTTTTTACCGGCCACAGTTTGGCTCCTTACATCTCGATTGGATGGACATTGCCCCAGCCATCGACTTCTGCGGCGGGCAATATGAATTTACGCACGCTAGCAAGGTGGTTCCGAAACAGATTGAATTTTTGAGTTCGGAATTGAAGTTGCCCAGCTACTACGCCGGGGTGAACTTTCATCGCCTTCGCAAAACCGATCAGATCGCTTTCTGTAAAATATGGGGCTTTCCGCGCAATGAATGCGTCCATGTCCTTTTTGGGGACACAAAATTCGCGCGCCGCCAGATTTGCGATGCTCTCCTGCTCTTCTAGTTCATCTTCTGGAGTGCGCCCTACATCGACATCTATCACTGGCTCTCTAAGACCATCGCGACGTCGGACGTGTTCCAGTTCGTGCCGCAAAACAAAAAGGAAATTGTCAATACGATCAAATCGGAGAGACATTCCGATAACTGGCATGACATCGTTCAGCCAAAAGCAAACTCCGTCGATCTTTCCTCCCGGAAGTCCTTCGACAACGACATAACGAACACCCGTTTCGGCAAGAATCCTTGGTATTCGCTCCATGTGTTCAGGGTGGGCCCGAAGCGCGGATATTTTTGAAATAGCTGTGTTAAGGTTCTGGGGGGAATACGTCCCGATCAGCATTTCACTTGCTATCGTTTTAACGCGATGTAGCCACGCCTTTTGCGCTGGAGTCGGCGCCCCCTCGTTGGATTTCTTGGCGGCAAAGGAAATGGCGGGGGTGTCTTCGATGCGGTTAACCTTGAAAAAGCGGCAGAGGGCCGACTCGACAGCATCAGGGTCGCGCGTGTCCTCGACGTCAATCCACCCGCGCTTGATCATGTCGGCAACGGGTAAATGCCCGTAAATTGCCGCTCGCATTGCTCGCTTAGGGTCCGGCCGAACCTCCAACCTAGCCTTGGCCAAGTCATACTGACTTTGAAGGGCAGCAAATCGCTCTGCTGCAACGCCGAATACTTCCTCCAATGCAAGAGCCATCGCGGGATCAATGGGCCGTTTGTCGCCGACCATCTTGGAGACGATAGGCTCGCTCACCCCGAGCACCATCGACAGGACGCGATTTGACCAGCCCCGCTCTGACAGGAGTTCGGCGATAAGTTGTCCCGGTGTGCGCGCAGTCGTCATTTGAATCATCCACTTATACGAGTTTGCGCAAAAAAGCAAACTGACCTTTATGCTTGACTTAAGCCCCAGAAGGGGTTAGTTTGAATGTATGAACAAACTCGGCGCATCCGATCGCTCCCGCATCCTCCACCTTCTCTGCGAGGGGCAGTCCATCCGCGCTATAACCCGCGTCACGGGCGCATCTAAAAACACGGTCGCGAAACTTCTGGCGGATGCGGGTAAGGCTTGCTTGGCCTATCACGACGCCAACGTCAGGAACGTCAAGGCGAAGCGCATTCAAGTTGATGAAATTTGGAGCTTTACCTACGCAAAGCAGAAGAACGTAGCGACGGCTAAGGCGGCCCCGGAAAATGCCGGGGATACGTGGACTTGGACAGCTATCGACGCCGACTCCAAGATGATCGTTTCCTACTTCGTCGGCGATCGTGATGGTGAATGCGCGATGCTGTTTATTGATGACCTTCGTTCCCGCCTTGCTAATCGTGTCCAGCTTACCTCAGACGGCCACAAGGCGTATTTGGAGGCCGTTGAAGGGGCGTTTGGCGCGGACGTGGATTACGCCCAGCTTGTGAAGCTCTACGGCCCCGCGCCGGAAGCGTTCAAGGGCCGCTACAGCCCCGCCGAATGCACGGGCATCAAGAAGACGAAGATTGAAGGCAAGCCGGACATGGCGCACGTCTCAACCTCATATGTCGAGCGCAACAATCTTACCATGCGGATGCACATGCGCCGATTTACTCGCTTGACCAATGCGTTTTCGAAGAAGGTCGAAAACCACGAATATGCTGTTGCGCTCCACATGATGTATTATAATTTCGTCCGCGTTCACTCTAAGCTGCGCATGCCACCGGCCATGGCCGCCGGCGTCTCGGATCGCCTTTGGGAAGTGTCGGACATCGTCGCACTGGTCGAAGCCGAAGAAGCAAAGGCCGTAACCGCGAAGCGCGGCCCTTACAGAAAAAGATCGTATTAGAAATGATGTGGGCGGGAGGGGTCGAACCTCCCGAGGCGCGGCTTAAGTAAAGTTTTTACGCTTCGCCATTCGACTGCATCAGCATTTGCGCGGTTCAGCGTTTTACCAGCCCGGCCCCACACCAACGCCCGCTTCACCTTGCACCTTTAGTGTGACCACTACATCCATGCTGACCTCCATCTTTTTGATGGTGGGGCACAGGCTTACCGTGAACCACGTTATGCCGACTGCCGCGAGACACCCGCGTAGTCCCCTTACCAAACTTACCTGAGCATTATTTCATACTAACACATAAATTTCAAACTGACCCACTACCAATTTGTCGGCTTTCTTGATCGCACCGTCAAAATCGGGCACAACGCCTTGACTTGACTGTTCGTGGAGCGTCCGTCCCGGCGCGATACGCGTTACCCGAAAGGGCGAGAATGTCGGAGATATTGCGAGTCGGCGTCGCCGGTCTTGGCACCGTCGGCGCATCCGTGGTCCGCCTGTTGGCCCGTCAGGCCACAGCGCTGACCGCGCGGACCGGACGCCGAATCGTCGTGACCGGCGTTTCCGCCCGCGATCCGGACAGGCCCCGCGACATCGATCTCGCCGGCGCAGCTTTCTTCGCCGATCCGGTCAAGCTTGCGGCCAGTGAAAACATCGATCTTTTCGTCGAACTGATAGGTGGTTCGGAAGGACCGGCGCACGCCAGCGTCGAGACGGCGCTTGCGCACGGCAAATCTGTCGTCACCGCCAACAAGGCGCTGCTCGCCGCCCACGGACTGCATCTCGCCGCCCTTGCCGAGGAGAAGCGCGTCGCGCTCGCCTTCGAGGCCTCGGTCGCCGGCGGCATCCCGATCGTCAAGACGTTGCGCGAGGGACTCGCCGGCAATTCGATCGAAAGAGTCTACGGCGTTCTCAACGGAACCTGCAATTACATTCTGTCGCGCATGGAGCGCGAGCAGCTTTCTTTCGAGGAATGTCTGCGTGAGGCGCAACAACTCGGTTATGCCGAAGCCGATCCCACATTCGACATCGGCGGCTTCGACACCGCGCACAAACTCTCCATTCTGACTTCGCTCGCCTTTGGCACGCGTGTCGATGCGCAGGCGATCGACATAGAGGGCATCGAGCAGGTCACGCTCGCCGATATCGCCGCCGCCGACGAACTCGGGTTCCGCATCAAGCTGCTCGGCGTCGCGCAACGAACGTCTGAGGGCATCGAGCAGCGCGTGCATCCGACGATGGTCAGCAAAAACTCCTCCATTGCGCAGGTGATGGGCGTGCTCAACGCCGTAACTATCGATGCTGACGCCGTGCATGAATTGACGCTGGTTGGTCCCGGCGCCGGCGGCGACGCAACGGCTTCGGCTGTCGTCGCCGATATCGCCGATATTGCAAAAGGCGTGCGCTCAGCGCCTTTCGGCCTGCCGCTGTCGCAGCTCGTGGAGCTCAAGCGAACGGCGATGCGTCGTCATGAGGGCGGCTATTACATCCGCATGTCGGTGCGCGACGTGGCCGGCGCTTTTGCGCGCATCGCCTCGCGCATGGCCGAGCGCAAGATTTCCCTGGAGAGCATCATGCAGCGGGGTCAGCGCGGTAAGCCCGGCGATTGCGTCGACGTAATTCTCATTACCCACGCGACCAGCGAACATCTGGTGCGCGAAGCGCTTGATCTGATTTTCGAGGACGCGACGATCGTTTCGCGCGCGCAGATCATCCGGATCGAGCGGGAGTGATCCAGGGTCTGGTGCGAACGTAACCGCAGAAGGGACAGTCATGTCGCCGACGCCGTCTATCGACGCCAGGGCTATCGGGCGTTTCCTGATCATCGAATTGACGCGCGCCACTGAACTTGCCGCCGTAGCGGCCGCGCGTCTGCGAGGGCGCGGCGACGAAATGTCGGCCGATCTCGCGGCTGTCGGCGCCATGCGCGAATATCTGACCCAACTGCCGGCGCAGGGCCGGGTCGTGATCGGCGACGATGCGGGCGGCGTCGACGCCGCGATCTGTTTCGGCGACACGCTTGGAGCCGAGTCCGGGCCGCGCGTCGATCTTGCGGTCGCGCCGCTCGAAGGGGCGACGCTCTGCGCCAAGGACATGGCCGGCTCGATCTCAATCGCCGCCGCCGCCGCGCCCGGCGCGCTGCTCACGGTCCCCAACGTCTATATGGACAAGATCGCGATCGGACCGGGATATCCGCCTGACCTTGTCGACCTCGACCGCGCCCCGGGCGATAACATCGCCGCCCTCGCCGCCGCGAAAGGCGTGGCTCCCGGCGACGTGACCGTCTGCATACTGGATCGTCCGCGCCACGCCGGTCTGATCGCCAAATGCCGCGCCGCCGGGGCGCGGGTGCGGCTGATCTCGGACGGCGACGTCGCCGGCGTCATCGTCACCGCCGATTCGGCGGAGACCGGCGTCGACCTTTACATGGGCCGGGGCGGGGCGCCTGAGGGCGTGCTGGCGGCTGCGGCGCTCGCCTGCGTCGGTGGGCAGATGCAGGGACGGCTGGCGCTGGAGACCGCCGATCAGCGCGCCGAGGCCATGCGGCATGGCATTGAGGCTGCCGGCCGTAAATACGCCATCGACGATATGGTCTCGGGAGACGTGGTGGTCTGCGCCACGGGCGTCACCGATGGCCCGCTGGTCGGCGGGGTGGTGTTCGGCCGTGGCTATGTCGAGACCGAGACCGTCGCCTATCGTTCCACCACCCGCACGATCCGCCGCATCCGCGCGCGCCGGCCGGCGCCCATCTAACTCAAGCGCCGCTGCGGCGGCCGTTCTGGATTATTCATGACCCCCGCCGCTCATATCTCCGCCGCGATCGACATTCTCGGCGCGCTCAACGAGCGCCGCCGGCCCGCCGCCGATGCGCTCAAGGAGTGGGGCCAGCGACATCGTTTCGCCGGATCGAAGGACCGCGCCGCCATCGCCAGTCTGTTGTTCGACGCCCTGCGCAAATCATCGTCCGCAGCTTGCGTGATGGGAGACTCCGCGCCGCGCGCGATCATGCTGGGGGCGCTGCGCGAGGCGCGCGGGCTCGACGTCGCCGCCATAGCCGCTTTATGCTCCGGTGAGGGCCATGCTCCGCAGCCGCTGTCCGCAGAGGAACGCGCGCGGCTGGAGACGGCGACGCTTGACGACGCCCCCGATCCTGTGCGCGGCGATTATCCCGACTGGCTCGCCGACAAGTTCGCAGAAGCCTTTGGGTCGCGGGCGGCCGAAGAGGGCAGGGCGCTGGCGACCCGGGCGCCGGTCGATCTGCGGGTCAATATCCTGAAGGGCGATCGCTCGCAGGCGCAGGAAAAACTCTCGCATCTTGCGCCCATTCCGACGCCGCTGTCGCCGGTGGGGCTGCGCATCGCGGCGGGTCACGGGCGCGGTCCGGCGCTCGCCGCCGAAACCGCTTATGTGAAGGGCTATGTCGAGCCGCAGGATGAGGGCTCGCAACTCGCGAGCCTTCTCTGCGCCGCCGCGCCGGGGGAGCAGGTTCTCGACCTCTGCGCCGGCGGCGGCGGGAAGGCGCTGGCGCTCGCCGGGCAGATGCATAACCGCGGTCAGATTTACGCCTATGATTCCGACGGGCGGCGACTGATGCCGATTCATGCTCGGCTTGAGCGCGCCGGGGCGCGCAACATCCAGGTGCGGGCTCCGCGCGGCGCGACGGATGTGCTCGCCGATCTCGAGGGACGCTGTGATCTCGTGCTGATCGATGCGCCCTGCACGGGAACCGGCGTCTGGCGTCGCCATCCAGACGCCAAATGGCGGCTCGCGCCGGGAGCGTTGGACCTGCGGCTCAAGGAGCAGGCGAGTCTTCTCGCGTCGGCGACGCGTTTCGTGAAGCCGGGCGGGCGCATCGTCTATGTCACCTGCTCGTTGCTGATCGACGAAAACGAGAGTCAGGTCGCGGCATTTCTGGCTGCGCATGCGCACTTCGCCGCGCAACCGGCGGTGGAGACGGCGCAGACGGCCGGGCTACCAGAACTGGCGCGTTTCGCCTCAAGCCATGGCGCGGGTTTGCGATTTTCGCCGGCGACGAGCGGCACGGACGGATTTTACGTCTGCGTCCTGCACCGGCGTTGAGGGTCGCTGCCTCCCGATTATCACAAGTATTTATCCTGTCTCGCCCCGCCTAGCCTCGGTCCCGTATCGAGTTCGGGCGTGCGGGCGGCGTCATGCGCTTATGGGCGTTGATTATTGTTGTAATTGCGTTTTTTGTGGCTCCGGTCGCGCACGCCGGCGCCTGGCTGTGGCCGGAGCATCATGGTGTGGCCATTCTGACCACCACCTTTGCCGACGCTCGTAAGGCCTATGACAGCAATGGACGCCTTGTCGCGACGCCGCCCTACAAGAGGTTCGAAACGCAGCTTTATATCGAACACGGCGTCACCGACGATTTGACGTTCGTTGGCGAAGGCTCAGCCATGGATTTTAGCGGCGCGGCGGATGCTACGAACGATCTCGCCCGCTCGATCGCGCAAGCCAAAGCCGGTCTGCCGATCGATGGCGCGTCGACGCCCGGTCCGCATTATCGCGGTCTTGGCCTCGGCGCCGCTGGCCTACGGCTGGGACTGGGAACTCTCGGCGAGTATGTCGTATCGGCGCAGGCGTCTGCGCGGGCGGCCTCCTCACAGGCGCGGCGTTTTCTGAACATGCGCGAGACCGTAACCGGGGATGCGCGACTGCTTCTGGGCCGCTCCTTCCTGTTTTGGGGGATGTCAGGCTTTTTAGACACGCAAATCGGCTATCGCTCCGGCGGCCAGAATGGTTCGGAGGCGCGTCTGGATTTGACGGCGGGCCTGCGCCCATACGCTCAAGTATTGATGCTGGCGCAAAGCTTCTCTGCGATTGCGCCGCGCGGCGGAGTCGCGCCGTTGATGGCGGCGCAAAGATTTCAGCTGAGCGCGGTTTACGACGTCAACTCGTCGCTTTCTTTGCAAATCGGCGGTGTCGTCGCCATCCTCGGCGTCAATTCTCCCGCCGAGCGCGGCGTCTTTTCAGCCCTGTGGTGGCGTTACTGAGCCTCGGAGACGCCCGATAAGGGCTCGACTTTCACTCTGGCGACGCCCGCGGCGCGGAAACCAAGAACATCCGCGGCATGGCCGGAGACGTCGATTACCCGACCGCCAGTAAAGGGGCCGCGATCATTAATGGTGACAATGACGGAACGATTGTTGCGCAGATTAGTGACCCGCACTTTCGCGCCAAAAGGCAGGGTGCGATGCGCGGCCGTGAGCGAGCCGACGCGGCCCCCGCTCGCCGTTCGGCCTTTCAATTCGTAGTAGGAGGCCTTTCCGACCCAGGCGACGTCAGCGCAGGCGACGCCGTTGAGAAAGGCGCCAAGAGCAAGGATCGCGGCAAGGACTGGCGTTTTCAATGGTTTTCACCTCAAATATGTCGCAGGGAAGGTCATTCTGATTATTTGGCTCCAGTCTTTAAGACCGCCGTGATCCTTTGCGCCTCGATATCGGTCGACACAATGCGTTTTAGGCGCCGAGACGACGGCAGGCCAGGAGAACCTTCCCGAGAATACGGACGCGGTCCTCGTCCTGTCGCATATCGCAAATCAGTGGCGCCTCCTGAAAATCAGGGTCGTTGCTTTCGTGACGGAACTCGCAAATATCGCCAATCCGTCGCATGCGTCGAATTGAAAGGCGCGAGACTTCGTTATCGCCCTGGTCGATCACGACCAGATCGCCGTCCTGCGGCCCGGCGCCCTCAGCGCTCGCCCGCAAGCACAACAGCGTGTCGCCATCCTGGGCGATTTTATTGATCATATTGCCAACGACGGCGATCCTGAATTGCAGTTCTTGCGGAAAATCCGCGACCAAAGGAAAGTCGCCGGCGGGAAAGGTCCGCGCCGTTGTGTCAAAATCAATAAAACTAGCCGCCACTGGCGGACCCTCCGTCTTTGTCAGGTCCGAGGCGTTCGCTTCCAGAATATCGTGCAGAACATCGTGCATGCCATCAACTCCGGATGGGTCAGGAATGGGGAATGCTCTTGGGACCGGAGAGGTCGATCCGAGCGCATCCATCGTTTCATTAATGGCCGAGCCGGCGCACGCCTGACGGCTTTTTCGGACTGCGGTCGTTGACCCGGAGCCTCTTTGGGGCGGGTGGGATCGGCTCTCGCGAGCGGACTGTGTTGACCATCAGACTGGCCGAACCTAGGCCACAACTTAACCGTGAGCAACAAATTTATCACAACCGAGAAGAGATTCTGGAAAAAGACAGCATAATCTCTGTATTTTCAACGCGCCGTACAGGAAAAATTCATCTGGAATATCCTTTGCGCCAGGGAGCTTTACCTGCCGTGCGCACCGGGGATAATGCCCCAAGGGCGTCGCGGCGGCGGCGTCCCTGGACTCCGGCAAGGCGCAAATCGGCGTCATATCGCGGTCGATGACGCGCGCCGAAATCTCGACAATTGTCAAACCTGTTTCCGCTTCGGCTAAAAGCGCGCTGGCCCGATCCACGGAGACTTGTAGTTCAAATTCAGGTTATTTCAGTCCTCCACTCGCTGAACCCTGAATCGGCGTTAAAAGAATTTCGCGCAGCATATCGCGTTCTTCCGGTGTTCGTGCGGTTAATTAAAGAAATGAAATGCCGGGACATGGCGCGCCGGAATTTAATATGTTTTCTGTCTCGCTCGCGCCTGTTCCTCAAATAAGCTCTCATGACGGTTGGACAGGCTCCACCACGCGCTCCACAAGTTTGAGAATGATTTGATTTCGTATTGCCTCCGGCAGATTATGCAGCAAGGGCAATCTTCCTGCCGAGAGCAAGTCCGCCAAACCATGAGCGACCGCCCAAACCCCCGCGACGTCGACGAGGGCAGTATGATCTTTGTCCGGCGGATCGGAGTTGCCGGTCGCTTTGGCCGCCAGAGCCACAAGATCGTCGAAAGCGGATCGAGCGGCCTGTACGAGCCGCTCGCCATTAAAGTCGGGCCGCTGAGAACCAAACATCAGGCGAAAGAGCGAAGGATTTTCAACCGCGAAGGCGATGTAGCCGAGCACTGATGCGCCGATCTGCGCACGCGGCTCGGGATCGGCCTTTTTTCGGAACGCCAGTTGACGCGACACCAATCGTTCGAATCCTCGCGCCGCGAGTTCGGTGAGCAGGCCGTTCACATCCTGGAAGTGGTGAGCTGGCGCCGCATGGCTCACACCGGCGCGTTTGGCGACGCCGCGGAGCGAGAAACCCTCGAAGCCTTTATCGGTCAGTTCGCGCTCGGCAGCATCGAGCAGCGCGCTTGCGAGATCTCCATGATGATAGGGCCGCATTTGCGGCGCGGCCGCCGCCGCCTTCGTGTCGATGGTTTTCATGCTTCTGAGGATCGCCCGGCGAACCTTGCGGCGTCAAGATTTTCTTGACAGCGTCAAGATATCAGGCGATCTTATCTTGACGCTGTCAGGTTTGCGGGTCGCATCGAACCTTGAAGTCCTATGCCGGCCTTCTTGTCTGTGATGATCTAACGAACGAGGAATTTGATGTATCGACGTCCCGCAATTCTATGTTTTTTCAGCGCCTGTGCGCTTGGTTTCCCGTCAGATTCGCTTGCGCCGCTCGCCGCCGCTGCGACGGACTCGAACGCTATGTTACGTCTGGATGTGTCGGGGTTTCGGAATGCGAGTGGCGCGCTGGGATGCCGGCTGTTCACGCAGCCTTCCGACTTTCCCGATGGCGAGGGAATGATGACGGTGCGCGCAACGATCGCTGGCGATCGGGCGAATTGCACATTCGGCCGCCTCGCCGCAGGAGACTATGCGGTCGCTGTCGTTCATGACGAGAACGACAATGGTCGGCTTGATCGGAACGCTCTCGGCGTCCCGAGCGAGGGCTACGGCGTGACGAACAATCACACCTATGCGTTGTCCCTTCCGAAATGGGACGAATCGAAATTCAGCCTCGTGAAGAACGAGCGAGCCGTTATGCGCGTAAAGCTAAGATACTGATGCATCAGAGGCGCGAGCGGTCCCCGAATTGAAGCAAGCCAAAAAACCACCGACCGACAGGTCGCGGGTAATCCGCAATCAATGCATTGCGAAGCTAACATACGGAGCAAAGCATGAGTCACGTCATGACAACTCTTTTGACCGGCGCCAGCGGGGGCATCGGTCTTGAAATGTCTCGTCTTCTCGCAGCGCGGGGACACCGACTTGTCCTCGCGAGCAGGAGCGCCCAAAAGCTGGAGGACTTGGCAGCCCACTTGCGACGCGACTACGGCGTTGAGGCGCATGGTTGTGCGATTGATTTGTCGGAGCGAGGTGCTGCCGAGCGTCTGTTCGACTTCACTCAGACACTGAATTTGCCCATTGACGCGCTGGTGAACAACGCTGGCTGTGGAATGCTTGAAGAGCATGTCCATGCTGATCCGGAGATCCTTCGTCACATGTTGCAGTTGAATGTTGTGACTCTCGCCGAGCTATGCCGTTTATATGGCGCTCAAATGAAGCAGCGACGCTCCGGCATGATTCTCAATGTCGCCTCTACGGCGGCTTACCAGCCGGCGCCCTATTTTGCAGCCTACGGTGCGTCAAAATCTTTCGTGCTGAATCTCTCCGAGGCCCTTGCCAAGGAGCTCGAAGACTTTGGGGTCAGGGTGAGTTGTTTGTCGCCTGGACCGACCGACACCGGTTTTTTCGACGGTTTTGACCCGCAGCGTACCGCCGGCGGCCACTTTCTCGCTATGAAGAGAAGGTCCAGCGTGCAGGCGGTTGCAGAGGCGGGCGTCCAACTGATGTTCGGCGGCGGTTTGTCTCAGGTTGTCGGTTTCCGCAACCAGGCCATGATCTTCGCCAATCGGTTTGCGCCACGCGCCCTAGTGGCGGCAGTTTCGAAAAGCCTGCTTCGACCGCGGGACGTTGAGATGAGACATCCTTTATTCGATGAAAACGCTGAAGATAAAAATGTCTAATAGCTGAGATGCTTCCCTGCTCGTAAACGACCGGCGGAGATTACAAGGTCGTCAATCAAAAGAATTTGCGATCCAGGCAATTCTGAGGGTCTTGATAGGTGAGCGCTTCAGAAAAGGAGAGGATTATATCGCTTAAAAACAGATATCCACCTCTCCATGCGTCAAATAAATCAAATTATTTCCCGAAATCTTCCCCCATTTGAACGCCACAGGAAAATTATGATGCCTGAGGGCTGAGAAATGTTTTGAGCCTCTTAAGGAATTAACGAGAATATTTGCGTTCATTTGCGAAAGGTGTTTGATCAGGGGCGTTAAACGCTAAAGCGAGCGAGCGTCAATTTGCGCGTCCTGGGATTTCTTTGAAGATTGGATTTTCATCCGGGTTAGAAATCGATAGAATAAGCGTTGACGATCAAGCTAATGATTTTATGCAGGCATCTTTTTGAATGGCCGCTGTTTTGATCGCTGATGACCCATCCGCTCCGCTTGCCGTTCAATCAACCTTGAAGATATGTTGGGCAGTCTTCGTCAAGAGTCTGTTATCCGGTATTCTTCGTGACTATTGGTGTATATTCAGATCCATTCCTGTATATTCAGATGATGTTCAGTTGGATTGTTTAATTGAAATCGTCGTTCGAACCTAAATAGTGGAGACCAAGATGAAAAAAGTGTTAGCCGCCATCCTCATCCTCGGTGGTTCCGCCATGACCAACCTTGCCGTTACATCGGGCGCCTGGGCCCAGAGCGACGAGTCGTCGCCTGCCAATGCGCCTGCAACTGCGCCTGCCGCTGCGCCGGCCGTCGCCCCCGCCAATCCCGATTGCGCCGCGAAGGCCAGCGAGAAAAAACTCGCCGGCGCCGCTCTGAACAGCTTCATGAAGAAATGCGCCCGCGACGCAGCGACGGCGACTTGCGATGTCGCCGCCGAGGAAAAGAAGCTGAAAGGCGCCGCGAAGAAGAGCTTCACCAGGAAATGCGTCAAGGACGCAATCATTACGCAGTGAAGCGTTATCGGCGCGCATGCCGAGGCGATCCGGCGCGCGCGTTCTCAACGGAGCGTAACGTGAGGGCATGACGGAAGACGCTAAAAATCTGCTCGTCATCGCCCATGCGCCGTCAGCTAATATCCAGCGTATGCGCGCAGCCATCCTCGATGGCGCCGGCGCCCCGGAGATCGATGGCGTCAGAACGCGTCTCGTAACTGCTTTCGACGCCCGGCCCGAGGATATCTGGCAGGCGCAGGGAGTTCTTCTGCTGACTCCGGAAAACCTCGGCTATATGAGCGGCGCTTTGAAGGATTTTTTCGACCGTTGTTACTATCCCTGTCTGGAGCGAACGCAGGGATTGCCTTACGCCCTTTGTGTGCGCGCCGGCCATGACGGCGCTGGAGCGCAGCGCGCCGTCGAGACCATCGTCACGGGACTTCGTTGGCGAAAAATCCAGCCGGCGCTGATCTGTCGGGGAGAATGGCGAGAGTCTTTTCTCGATGACTGTCACGCATTGGGCGCTCAGATCGCCGCAGGTCTGGATGCGGGAATTTACTAATAAAATTTTGCTGATTATGCGTTCGATCGATATGGTAAGCAGGTGATTGATCGGGGGTTTTTCCAAAATGTTGCGCGGTTTGGCGATTGTCCTGGGCTTTCTGGCGGCTCTTTATATTGGCCTTGCCGGACGCGCGGTCTACCGGGTTCTGCACGGTCTATCTACGGGCGACGCAGCGACGGTGGCGACCTATCTGGACGCGCCATCGGTCAAGGATAAGCTCAAAAATCAGGTCGACGCCCTCATTGTAAGCAGAAGCCGCCGCGATTTGGGACGGCGGGACGATTTCGGGGCGCAAATCGGCGCTGGCTTGATCGCCGCGCTGGGGCCCGCGCTGGTTGATCATGTCGTCGATACGCTTGTCACGCCCGAGGGTCTGGCGACAATCCTCTCCTCCGTCGAAAGGCGCGTGGACAACCGACCTCAAGCCGACGCCAACCCCGGATCGGTTCTGCTCGCCATTCCCGGCCAGTTCAGGCCGCTTGGCCTCGATCGCTTCGAACTCATGGACAAGGGCGGTGGGGCGCTGGTTTTTTCGTTTCGCGATTGGGGGTGGCGAATCAGCGAAATTCGTGCGCCGCCAAAGTTGATCGAACGACTGATGCGCTGATGGAACAGGTTGGGCGCAACCCGTCCGTCCATGAACTCGCGCGACCAGGAAGGAAAGACAGGATGTCTACGGTCAAATTGCTGGAGGATCACGAATTATCGCCGCAAGCCAACGCAGTTTTCGAGGATATTCGCGCGACGCGTCAAACCGACTATGTCAATAATTTCTGGCGTTCGCTGGCGCATGATCCGGTGACGCTGAAGCGTACGTGGGAAAGCCTGAAGTCGGTCATGGGGCCGGGCAGTCTCAGTCCGAAGATGAAGGAAATGATCTACATCGCCGTTTCCGTCGCCCATGGCTGCGACTATTGCATCCATTCGCATACAGCAAGCGCGCGGGGGAAAGGCATGACCGAAGAAGAATATCATGAGTTGCTCGCCATCGTCGGCATGGCGGCCGAGACGAACCGTCTGGCGACGGCGCTCGGAATACCGGTCGACGCGATTTACAAGGTTTGAGCAGGTCCGCTTAAAATCGCCTCACGCATCGGTTGTCGTCTCCTGTCGGCTTTGGCGGCCAGCGGCGAGATCCCAGCGCGTTTTGAAAAGCGTGTCGCATATGTTCGACGAGCCGAAGCCGTCAGAAAAACTGACATTCCCTCGCGTATGATGGTTGCCATGCGCCTCGGTCGAGAGCATGGCGCCTAGTATGCGACGCCAGCCGCCCTCCTGACGCAGGGTTACGCCAAAATCGTAGCCGGAGTGTTCGTAGACGCCGCCGAAGGCGCCAGCGCTGACGATGAGGGCGTGAAAAATAAAATTCTTTCCCCCGCCACCGATGAGAATAAGCGGCGCGAGATAGGGACAGACAATCTCAAGAAAGAAATCCGCCGCGCTCATGTAGCATGCGCTGACGCCCCGACCGGCGCGCGTCGAATGATGCACTGCGTGACCAAGCTTCCGCATGTTGACGGGGTCATGCAGCACGAGGCGGTGCGCAATGTATTGAAAGACGTCGTGGCCGATCGTCAGACCGGCGCAACTCAAAACAACGCCTGCCGCTGTGATCTGCGATGAGCCGGAATAAGCGAGGCCCAACGCTTGCGCCAGGATCATCGCCGGGAGAAGCACGAGCAGCTGATTAGACAAAACGCGGGGCAGCAGCTCCCGGTAGCTCAACCGTTCGGCAGGCCGGACTTTGTATGGCAGCCCGCTCCCGGTTTGGTCCAGCCACTCGAACCAAAGTCCGAAGCCATGATAGGCGATCATCTGGGCGGCCCAGACCGCAATCGAAAAATTCAGCCCTTCGAGGAACAGAGAGTGGTCCATATCGACGAATTTTTATGGCTGTCCGTCCAAGTTGTTCGCCCGATTAATACATGCACAGCAGTCTAGTTCAAGAATGGCGCAGTCTCGGAGAGGACGCCGATGCAGGCGCCGCTAAAAAATAATATTAAAAACAATAGTTTATTTCATTAGCCCTCTAAATTGGCGGGCGTCCGCCGCGCCTTGCGGTCAAGCGTCGCAGTCCGCAGGCATTGTGTATTATTTTCAGGCGATTAGTCTGGTTGGGCGATCCAAAGTCCATAAATCGGCCCTGCTGCCTGACCCCGCTGTATCCTCATGCAAAAGGTTTAAATAATTGAAATGTATTATTGATTTTCTTGTCAGTGTTGCACCGCAAACACTATCAATTTTGGCTGGAATGGCCTAGAAACAGTCTAAATCCCGAACATTCGGCATTGCCGAGAAGGGCTCATGACCATGAGCGATGTGGCCAAAACGGAAAATGTGGCCAAGGCTAAAGATGTCGTCCTCAAAAAAACGGGCGGCCTGATCCGATGGCGGTTGTTTATCGCGGGTCTCTTCGCGATTAACCTGTTGTTCGTAATCGTGAGATTTTACCAGCAGACCTATGGGTTTAGCGCTGGACTTGACTCCTATAGTCCGGAGTTCCGGCAGAGCTGGACGCCAATTCTGTGGGGAGAAATACCCCTGGAAATCGTTTTTGGCTTTGTTCTTGTAGGCTACTTGATCAAGACCCGCAGCCGCCAGCTTTATTTTCTCTCCCTCCGCGAGGAAGTCGCCAGACTGGTCTGCCTCCTGCAATGGTTGCTGCTATCCGTTGTCGCCTATTTCTGGGCGGCTTCCTTCTTCGCCGAACAGGACGCGGCGTGGCATCTGGTCGTGATTCGAGACACTGACTTTACGCCATCGCATATTATCGTTTTCTATCTCTCCTTCCCGATCTATTTTCTGATGGCTTTTGCCGCTTTTCTCTATGCCCGGACCCGCATTCCGTATTTTGCGCGCGGATATTCGATGGCGTTTCTGTGCATCAACAGCTCCTTCATGATCTTGCCGAACGTCGCCCTGAACGAATGGGGACACTCGTTCTGGTTTATGGACGAAATCGTTTCAGCTCCCTTACACTGGGGCTTTGTCGTTTTCGGCTGGATGATCCTCGGCATGTTTGGCGTTGTCCTGCAGATTTTGGGACGTTTTCACACGGCGCTGAAGGCTGACACGACTGTGCTCAGTCGGATTGTCGGAGATACGCGCCCTTAACCATAGGTTTTCTGCGGCGTTTATGCCGCAGCGAATTGCAGATGGACTTTTCCCAGCACGCCGTAATCCGCTGCAACGGCGTCGCCGGGGCCAATCTCCAGCGGCTTCATGCAGGCGCCGGTGGTTATGATTTGGCCGGCTTCCAGCGTCAGGCCAAGCTCCGAGAGGCGGTTGGCCAGCCAGGTTAGCGCGATGCGCGGATCGCCCAGCACATTTTCGCCGATACCCTCGCGGCTCCAGCATGCGCCGCTCGCGCTCATAACATGTCCGTTTACAGCATGGCGGCTCATGTCGAGGTTGCGCCACAGCTGCGGAGCCTCTGGACCGAGCACAAACTCCCCGGCGCAGGCGTTGTCGGCGATCAGTTGCGCCTCGCCGGCTTGTTCGAAGATGGCGAAACGAGAATCGGGGACCTCCAGCGCCAGATGCAGCATGCCGACGGCGTCCATTGTTTCCTGCACGCTGTAAGGCGTCCCGCGCGGCGGCAGATCTCGCGCCATGCGGAAGCAGAACTCCGGTTCGGCGACGCGCATGCGGTTGCCGGCGAGCGACAGCGTCGCGCCATCGGGAAGGACCTGTCCGACAAGCAGTCGCCCGGCGAGCGGACCAGACACTTGAATATGCGCCTGTCCCGCCAGGCTTGTGGCCGCGATCTTCCAGCCAATAAGAGCGCGCCCGGCGATTACGGGAAGCTGCGCCTGCGCCCTGTAGCCTTCGAGGGCGGTCAGCGGACGACAGTGCTGTGGCAGGGCGTCAAAGACGCCCCCCTCTCTCCAATGCGACCAGATCCACCGCGCCGCCTCGGCGGCCATGTCGGATGTATAGTCTCGCATCTGACGGGCCGCCGGCCGTTCAGTGGTTATTTGTTGACAACGAAAAGAGTTGGATCGGGGGTTGTTGTCTGATCGATGTTGTAGAGAGAGATGAGCGTCTCGTACCCCTGCGGGTCCTTGACCTGCCATTGCTTGAGTTTGAAGCTTCTGGGATCGAAAACCAGCCTGACATGCGAGGTCCCGCCGAAGGTCGCCTTGTCCTCGATGAAAATCGTCACGCCGGAGTCGTCGGTCTGCACGTCTTCGACCGTTGCGTCCTTTTCAAGGTCAATCTTTTCATTCATCAGGAATTTGAGCGGCGTCTGAGTGATGAAATAAAGGTCCTGGGTGCCGAGCTTGCGATCGCGCACGGCGACCTGCACGCCGTCGGCGACAACTTCCATCGTCGCGGGCTGCGCGTATTCGAAACGCACGCGTCCGGCGCGTTGCACATGCAGCTTGCCTTCGGAGCGTTTGCCGTCGGCGCCGATCTGCACAAAATCGGCGGTCATCACCGGCGAGGCGTTGAAGAAGGCGTTTGCGCGCTTGAGGGCTTCAGAGCGGCTGACTGGCTTCAACGGCTCCGGGGTCTTGACCAATTGCAGCGGCTCGTTCGTCTTGGCGCGTTTTTTGGCCGCAGGCTTCGGCTCGCCGCCCTGTTTCTCTGGCTCGGCCGCAGGGGCGGTTTGAGGCGCGGCAGCCGATGTCGAGGCGGGCGCAGACTCGGATGTCGTCGGCTTGGCTTCCTGAGCATGAAGCGAGGCCGGAAGGAGCAGAGCGAGACCGAGCAGGGCGGAAAAGAATTTGATCACGGGCAAAATCCGATTCGGCTTGGTTTAACCGCCTGTATCTAGCACAGTTGTTCGACGGACGGGTATGAGGCGGGTTATTCCGCCGCCTCAATGTCGAAGGCCCCGCGATCGACGCCGCCGCCCACGAGCACCTCGCGTTTGCCGCTGTGATTTGGGGCGCTGACGACGCCTTCCTGCTCCATGCGCTCCACCAGCGATGCGGCCTTGTTATAGCCCACTGAAAGACGGCGCTGAATGTAGCTCGTCGAGCATTTGCGGTCGCGCAGCACGATGTTGATAGCCCGATCGTAGAGATCGCCGCCTTCTTCGGCGTCCATCGAACCGGGCGGTGGCGCTTCGCCGGCCTCGCTCTCTTCGTCCTCGCGGGTGATGGATTCGAGATACTGCGGCGCGCCCTGGGCCTTGAGATGCGCGACGACATGCTCGACTTCGTTGTCGGACACAAATGGGCCGTGGACGCGCGAGATACGGCCGCCGCCGGCCATGTACAGCATGTCGCCCTGACCGAGGAGCTGCTCAGCGCCTTGTTCGCCGAGAATAGTTCGGCTGTCGATTTTCGATGTTACCTGAAAGGAGATGCGGGTCGGGAAGTTAGCCTTGATCGTGCCAGTGATGACGTCGACGGAGGGACGCTGTGTCGCCATGATCAGATGGATGCCTGCAGCGCGCGCCATTTGCGCAAGTCGCTGGATCGCGCCTTCAATATCCTTGCCGGCGACAAGCATGAGATCAGCCATTTCGTCGACAATGACGACGATATAGGGCAGTTTCGAGAGATCCATTTCCTCCCGCTCGAAGATCGCTTCGCCGGTTTCGCGATCAAAGCCTGTCTGCACGGTGCGGGAGATTATCTCGCCCTTCGCCTGCGCCTCGGCGACGCGCGCGTTGAAGCCGTCGATGTTGCGCACGCCGAGTTTCGACATCTTGCGATAACGATCCTCCATTTCGCGTACCGCCCATTTCAGCGCCACTACCGCTTTTTTCGGATCGGTGACGACCGGAGTGAGGAGATGCGGGATATTATCGTAGACCGAAAGCTCCAGCATTTTCGGATCAACCATAATTAACCGGCACTCTTCCGGTTTCAGTCGATAAAGCAGCGACAGGATCATGGTGTTGATCGCCACCGACTTGCCTGAACCGGTGGTGCCGGCGACGAGTAGATGCGGCATGCGAGCCAGATCGACGATCACCGGCTCGCCGCCAATGGTCTTGCCGAGCGCAATGGCGAGCCTGTGACTCGATTGCATGAAATCGTCGCTGGCGATCAATTCGCGAAGATAAACGGTTTCCCGGCGCTGATTGGGCAGTTCGATGCCTATGGCGTTGCGGCCCGGCACCACTGCGACACGCGCGGAGATCGCCGACATCGAGCGGGCGATGTCGTCGGCGAGGCCGATGACGCGAGATGATTTGACCCCCGGAGCCGGCTCAAGTTCGTAAAGCGTCACCACCGGACCGGGACGTGCGTTGATAATCTCGCCGCGTACCGAGAAATCGTCGAGTACGCCTTCGAGCAGTCGCGCATTATCGGCCAGCACATCTTCGGAGAGCCGCACGGCGGCGCCCTTCCTGGGTTCGGCCAGCAATTCGGCGGCGGGCAGCTCGTAAATCTGCTGCGCGCCGCGCCCGGAGGCACGGGCAGGCGCGCGCGGTCGCGCGGGACGCGGCGTGACGACCGGCGCGGACGCAGGCGCAGGGACGTCGAAATTGCGGAGATCCTGCGATCCGCCATCGAAGGCGTCGCTGACGTTAACGGACGGCGGATCGAAGCGACCGGCGTTCAAGCCCTCGAACACCGGCTCCCGTCTCGGATGCGCTGCCGGAAACGTTTCTTCCCGGACGGCTGGTCGCGCACGCGGCGTGGTCAGCCGCTTCATCGGCTGAAAGAGGCGGCTCCTGATCGCCAGGACGACATGCAGGAACGCGCCCAGCGAGATGAGGGCCATGCCGGGTTCGCCGTCGATGTCCTCGTCATCATCGAGCGTCGCCTCGTCTTCTTCTACCTCAGAATTATCGTGGTTCTCCAGAGCTTGCGCCCCGAGCCCCGCGGAGCCGCTCACGGCAAGAATGGCGACGAAGGCGGCGGCCAGTCCAAATCCCGCCATGGCGAGACTGGAACCGGCAAAAATCGTGCGCGGCACCGCCAGCACGGCGTCGCCGGCGACGCCCCCCAAACCCGTTGGCAGCGGCCAACGGTCGGTGGCCGGCAGTAAGGAGGCAGTCGCCGCAGTGGCGAAGATGCCGACGAACCAAAGACCCAATCGAAAGGCGCCCTTGCCCGTCGATTGCTGGCGCAACAGCCTCAGACCCTGAGCGGCGAGCGGCAGGATGGCGGCGATGGCTCCGAAGCCAAAAAGCTGCATCACCAGATCGGCGACGGCCGCGCCCGGCGCGCCGAGCAGATTGCGGATATGGCCGCCGGTCGCGTGATTGAGCGAGGGATCGCGGGCCGACCAGGTCGACAGCGCTACGGCGAGCGCGCCAGCGCCGATCAGCATCCCGAATCCCACGGCTTGCCACAATCGGCGTTGGGCGGCGTCGCCGATTTGTTCGAGGAGATAGCGCCGGTGATGACTGCGCATGAAAATTTTCCGCCTGACGGGAGGTAGGCGACAGCCGCGCCGTCGCATTCGGCGCGCCGCCAGTCGCGCGCCGCCGTTGCCCGCAGCCTAGAAAAAGCGGGTTAAGACGCGATTAACCCTCGCGCTGAAGCGTCTGGTTCAGTTCGGCGCCGTAGATAAAAATCGCCGACAATGCGTAAAGAAAAACCAGCGCCATCATGATCGACGCAAGGCCGGCGTATGTGAGGATATAATTATCTGCAAAATGCAGAAGATAATCGCCGAAACCGGCGCCGAAGAGAAGCCAGAGCGCCAGTGTGAGGAGAATTCCCGGCGCGACGGCGGGCAGCGGCGGCCGCCCGGCCGGCAGGATGGTGTGGGCGCCGATCAATCCTGCGCCCAGCACAAGCGTTGAGACTCCATACCTCGTCGCCGGCTTGAGGATTTCGAGGTGATGCGCCAACTCCGGCGCATAGCGGTCGACCAGGGCCCAGACCAGTGGAGCCAGCACCAGCAGAAAGGCGATGACCAGCAGCGACGCCGCCCCGACGATCACGAAGACGATCGCCTCAAGTCGCAAGAGCCACCATGCGCGATGATCTCGCGCGTCGTAGGCGCGGTTGAGGGCGACGCGCATCGCCTCGACTCCGCTCGACGAGAAATAGATCGACAGCACCGCGCTGACCGTCAGCAGGCCGCCATGCGGCTGGGTCAGAACGGCGGTGATCTCGCGAGAGAGGGGGTGAGCGATCTGGGGCGGCCAGCTATCGAGGATCAGAGCCGTGGCGGAAAGCGCCATCTCCTCTCGACCGATGAACCCCGCCAAAGCAGCCAGAAAGATCAGGAAGGGAAAAAGCGCCGTCAGCGTCGACAGCGCGACATGACTGGCGATGGCCCAGCCGTCGTCGCGGGTGAATTTGGCGTAGGCTTTGTAAAGGGGATGGAAGGCGCGCATGAGGTCAGAATAGCCTGAAAGAGCGTAACCCGAAGCGCGTTTTTTTGCGAGGCTGCGGTTGCGACTTATTCCCCCCGCTGAAAATGGTCATAGACCAGTTTCGCTGTCGTCTTGTTCAAACCTGGCGCCTTTTCGAGATCGCTGAGCGCGGCGCGTGACACGGCTTTCGCCGAGCCGAAGGCGTGCAGCAGCGCGCGCTTGCGCGCCGGGCCGATGCCGGCGATTTCATCAAGCGGATTCTTGACGAATTCTTTCTTGCGCCGCGCGCGATGCGTGCCGATGGCGAAACGATGCGCCTCGTCACGCAGCCGTTGCACGAAATAGAGCGCCGGATCGTGCGGCGGCAGCCGAAAGGGTTCGCGCCCCGCCATAAAAAAGGTTTCGCGTCCGGCGTTGCGGTCGGCGCCCTTGGCGATGGCGACGAGCGCGACGCCCTCGACGCCCGATGCCTCCAGCGCGGCGCGCGCCGCCTCATATTGACCGCGTCCGCCGTCGATTAGCACCAGATCGGGCTTCGAGGGAAAGGTCTCGGGATCAGTCGGCGCGGTTTCATCTTCCTTCGCCAGACGCGCGAAACGCCGCGTCATTACCTCGCGCATCATCGCGTAATCGTCGCCAGGCGCGATCTCGGTGTTTTTGATGTTGAAAGTCCGGTAGTGCGCCTTCATAAAACCGGTGGGGCCCGCGACGATCATCGCGCCGATGGCGAGCTGCCCGCCGGTGTGTGAATTGTCGTAAACCTCGATCCGACGCGGCGGCGTCTGGAGATCGAAGATCTGGGCGGTCGCCGCAAGTAATTTCTGCTGGCTTGCGTCTTCGGCGAGTTTGCGGCCAAGCGCCTGACGGGCGTTGGTGAGCGCATGCTCAACAAGCTCGCGTTTCTCGCCACGCTGCGGCGCGATCACCTCGACGCGCTTTTTGATCCGCGCCGATAACATCTCCTCCAATACACCGGCGCTCTCGACGCGATGTGAGAGCAGCACCAGCGGACATGATGGCATTTCGTCGTAAAATTGGGCCAGAAAGGCGTCAAGCACTTCCGCTTCCGTCAGGCTGGCGTCGGCGCGTGGATAATAGGCTCGATTGCCCCAATTTTGATAGGCGCGAAAGAAAAACGCCTCGATGCAGAAACGCCCGGCTTCCTTAAAGATGGCGAAAACATCCGCCTGTTCCACCGTACGCGGATTAACGCCCTGGGCGCCCTGAATGGCGGAGAGCGCCGAAATACGGTCGCGCAACCGCGCGGCGCGTTCAAATTCGAGTTTCTCGGCGGCGGCGGTCATTTCCGCCGCAAGCTGCTCACGGACGCTCATGCTTTTGCCGGAGAGAAAATCACGCGCCTCCTGAACAAGAGCGGCGTAGGCCTCGGTCGAGATTTCGCCTGTGCAGGGGCCGGCGCATCTCTTGATCTGGTAAAGCAGGCAGGGTCTTGTGCGATTATCATAATAGCTTTGCGAGCAGGAGCGCAGCAGAAAGGCGCGCTCCAGCGCGTTCAGCGCGCGATTGACCGCCCAGACGCTGGCGAAAGGTCCAAAATAATCTCCCTTGCGCACGCGCGCGCCGCGATGCTTGGCGATTTGCGGCGCCTCATGATCACGCGCAATGAGAATATAGGGAAAGGATTTGTCGTCGCGCATCAGCACATTGAAGCGCGGCTTCAATTGCTTGATCAGATTGGCTTCGAGCAACAGCGCGTCGGCCTCGGTCTCGACCGAGATGAAAACCATGCTGGCGGTCACCGAAATCATTCGGGCGATACGGTTCACATGTCCGGCGAGCCGCGTATAGCTCGCCACTCGTTTACGAACGTTTTTCGCCTTGCCGACGTAAAGAACCTCGCCGTTTTCGGCGATCATTCGATAGACGCCAGGCGTGCTGGGCGCGTTCTTCCAGTATTGACGGATGACCCCGACGCCGCGCTGCACGCTTTCCGGCGTTTGCGGCGCGTCCACCGTCGTCGCGATATCATCGATTGAGTCGAAACCGGCGGTCTCCGGCTCGGCGGCGTCCTCCGCTTCCGGGGGCAGATCGTCGTTTGGCGGGGGCGCAGAGATCATGAGCCTAGATTTATGCGCGACATGGGGTAATGGAAAGACGCAAAATTTCTTCCCGACAGGAGCCGGCGGTTATGGCGCAGTATCATCCGCATGGGCGCGGCGCGGTAATTTTTCCCGTGCTGTCTATGATCATTGGGGGATTGTTGTTGTTTTTCGCGCCCTGGCTTCAGTCGGCGCCGCCCGCCACGACCTTCGCCATCGCTTCTCTCGCGGCGATTTTGCTGATTGGAACTGTGTTCGCCGCGCTGGATCACGCGGAAATCGTCGGCGTATGGCTGGGCGAACCCTATGGCACTTTGCTGTTGACCATCGCCGTGACAATTATTGAGGTCGCCGCGATGACGTCGATGATCGCGCATGGCGCCGACGATCCGACGGAAGCGCGCGAGGCGGTATTTTCTGCGATCATGATCGTTTGCAACGGACTCGTCGGCCTGTGTTTGCTATTGGGCGGATTTCGTCACGGCGAGCAGGAGTTGCAGCCTATGGGCGCAAGCGCCTATCTCGCCGTTCTAATCGCGCTGTCGACGCTGACGCTGATCATCCCGGATTACACCACCTCGGCGGCCGGCCCAAGGTTAACCAGTCTGCAACTGGTCTTTATCAGCTTCCTGTCCTTGATTCTGTATGGATCTTTTCTGTTTATCCAGACCGTGCGGCATCGCTCCTATTTTCTCGACGCCCTTTCGGCGGCAGATGGTCATTTCGATACGCGTCCCGCCGCAAGACGGGCGCTCTGGGCAGGCCTTGGCCTTGTCGCGAGTCTGGTTGGCGTCGTGATCCTCGCCAATTATGTCGCGCCGGCGATGGAGGAAGGATTCGAACGACTGCGTGTGCGAAACGTCAATGCGGCGAGCGGCGCGGCGCTTGCAGTGTTGGTGCTCCTGCCCGAATCGCTCAATGCCATCCGCGCCGCCGCGCGTAACGCCTTGCAGACCGCGTTGAATTGCGCGCTGGGCTCTGTCGTCGCGACCATTGGACTGACCGTGCCGGCAATTTCGTTTTTTTGTCTGTTGAGCGGCCACGATATCGTCCTGGGCCTCGAGAAACGCGATACAATGATGCTGTTGCTGACGCTGATGCTGAGCATTGTCAGTTTCGGCGCCGGACGCACGAATGTGCTGACCGGGCTGGTCCATCTCGTGGTCTTTGCAGCCTATGTTTTTTTTATTTTCTTCCCGTGAGGAGCAATAATCAGCTCCGTCAGGGGAGCGATATAAATGCGCAAGTCATCTGCTGACATCGGAAGATCCCGGCGTGTCTTCATGTGCGCGAGATCACATTGCCGACCGACATCATGAGCTATCTCGTGGATACCCAAAAACGCCGGGAGCCGCATTCACAGGAGAGACACATGAGCGAACTCACCATTCAAGGAATTGTCTGCGCCATGCTTAGCGGAGGCATTGGCGTCATGTTGGCGATGATTGTTCACATTCTGGCGAATTCGTTCGGCCGGGCGCCACGCTGACATACTATCACATATGTCGTGCAGGTGTCCCAATGTCTTTTATTTTGCGCTATTCAGGGATGCCGCATGACATGTCCAGAACTACGACAATGGCGGCAAAATCATAATGAATACTGAAGAATTGATCTTTTATCATTCTCCGAAAACCCGGTCGTCTTGCGTGCTGGCTTTGCTTGAGGAACTTGACGCGCCCTACGCGCTGCGGGATCTGAATTTTCGTATCGGCGCCCAGCGACTTCCCGACTATCTGGCGATTAATCCCATGGGAAAGGTCCCGGCGATCGTCCACAATGGCGCCCTCGTCACAGAACTACCCTCCATTTTCATTTATCTCGCCGACGCGTTTCAAAAGAAGAATCTTGCGCCGCCAATCGGCGACGCCTTGCGGGGCCCCTATCTACGATGGCTTGTCTTTTATGGCGCCGCCTTCGAGCCGGCTGCACTTGATAGCTTGACAAAACGCGCGCCGCCGCCGCGCGGCATGAACCCCTATGGCGATTTTGACACAACGCTGAAGACGCTAGAGTCGCAACTCGCCGGGAGAGTTTATCTGCTTGGGGAGCGTTTTACCGCCGCCGATGTGCTCTGGGGCATGGCCTTGCGCATGTTGATGGGTTTTGGCGCTTTGCCGGCGACGCCGGTTCTCAAGGATTACGCAGCACGGGTTTGCGCGCGGCCGTCTGTCGCGCGGGTCGATCAAACCGATGGTCAGTTGCTGAAAATTCACGAGGCGATGGCGGCGCGGGATTAGAGCCGGCTCACCAATCAATGGGCGTTTCGCCATGCGCCACGAGCCAGTCGTTGGTTTTCGAAAAATGTCGGCAGCCGAAAAAGCCATTGTGCGCTGAGAGCGGCGAGGGGTGGGCGCATTCCAGCACCAGATGTTTGCCCCGGTCGATGCCAGCGCCCTTGCGCCGGGCGTAGGCGCCCCACAGCAAAAAGACCAGCCCTTCGCGCTCGCGCGCCAGTGCTTGAACGGCGGAGTCGGTGAAACGCTCCCAACCCCTGTTCTGATGCGAGCCGGCCTGACCCTCGCGTACGGTCAGCGTCGCGTTGAGCAACAACACGCCCTGCCGCGCCCAACGCGAGAGATCGGCGTCGCGCGAGGCCGGACGGCCAAGGTCGGCGCCGATTTCCTTGAAGATATTTTGCAGCGAGGGCGGCGGCGGGGCGTGAGATTCTACGGCGAAACACAGGCCATTCGCCTGGCCAGGCCCGTGATAAGGATCCTGCCCGAGAATGACGACCTTAACGGCGTCAAAGGGGCATTCGTCGAACGCGCGGAAAATCAGCGTCGCCGGCGGATAGACCCGCTGCGTGGCGTATTCCGACCGCACAAAATTACGCAGCTCGGCGAAATAGGGCTGATCGAACTCGCTTGCGAGACGCCGTCTCCAGCTCTCGTCTATGCGGACATTTTTGGTCATTGGAGCAGGAGCGAGGGGGGTGGAAGCTGATAGACTAAAGCCATGGCCTATGTGGTGACAATATAAGTCAGAAAATTGATAAACATCAATGAATGACGATATTCTGACATAAACAAATCTTTATATCTTTATTGCCATAGAAGCCATGACTTGCTATAGGCTCGCCAGCCCCGGCCCCGGCGGCATTGGCGCGCAAGTTTCGATCCGCGCGCGTTCCGAGCAGAGGAAATCCATGAGCGCTCATTTTAACGATTACGCTGTAGCCGATATTTCGCTGGCCGATTGGGGCCGCAAGGAAATCGCCATCGCCGAGACCGAAATGCCCGGACTGATGGCCACCCGCGCCGAATATGGTCCAGCCCAGCCGCTCAAGGGGGCCCGCGTCGCCGGCTCCCTTCATATGACCATCCAGACGGCGGTCCTGATCGAGACGCTGAGGGCGCTGGGCGCCGACGTGCGCTGGGCCTCCTGCAACATCTATTCGACGCAGGATCACGCCGCGGCGGCCATCGCCGCCGCCGGCACGCCGGTGTTCGCCGTTAAGGGCGAGACGCTCGAAGATTACTGGGACTACACTCACAAGATTTTCGAGTGGGGGGATGGCGGTTGCCCGAACATGATCCTCGACGACGGCGGCGACGCCACGCTGCTGATCCATCTTGGTCTGCGCGCGGAGAACGGCGACACCGCCTTTCTCGACAAGGCGACCAATGAGGAGGAAGAAGTTCTCTACGCCGCGATCAAGAAGCGTCTGAAGGCCAATCCGGGCTGGTACAAGCGCAACGCCGAGGCGATCAAGGGCGTCACCGAAGAAACCACCACCGGCGTGCATCGTCTCTACATCATGCACAAGGAGGGCAAGCTCCTCTGGCCGGCCATCAACGTCAATGACTCTGTGACCAAGTCGAAATTCGACAATCTTTATGGTTGTCGCGAATCTTTGGTCGACGGCATCCGTCGCGGCACCGACGTGATGATGGCAGGCAAAGTCGCCTGCGTCGCGGGTTTTGGCGACGTCGGCAAGGGCTCAGCCGCTTCGCTGCGCAACGCCGGTTGCCGCGTGATTGTCACCGAAATCGACCCCATCTGCGCGCTCCAGGCGGCGATGGAAGGCTACGAGGTGACCACGATGGAGGACGCCGCCTCGCGCGCCGACATCTTCTGTACGGCGACCGGAAATGTCGATGTGATCACCATCGAGCATATGCGCAAGATGAAGGATCGCGCGATCGTCTGCAACATCGGCCACTTCGACTCCGAGATTCAGGTCGCCGGCCTCAAAAATCTCAAGTGGCATAATGTCAAGCCGCAGGTTGACGAGATCGAATTCCAGGACGGCAAACGCATTATTCTGTTGTCGGAAGGTCGTCTGGTGAACCTCGGAAACGCCACGGGCCATCCGTCTTTCGTGATGTCCGCCTCTTTCACGAACCAGACATTGGCTCAGATCGAACTCTGGACCAAGAAGGGTCAGTATGCGACCGGCGTTTACACCCTGCCCAAGCATCTCGACGAAAAGGTCGCGGCGCTGCACCTCGACAAGATCGGCGTCAGGCTGACCAAGATGACTCCCGAGCAGGCGGCTTACCTCAACCTGCCGCAAAACGGCCCGTTCAAACCGGAGCATTACCGCTACTAATAGTGGCCGGGACTCGGCGAGACTCAACTGAATGAGTCTCGCGCAGCTACCGCGCAAAGCATCGCCCCTTGTCCGCCAGGACGGGGGCGATTTTTTTTTAAGAGATTGAATCTCTGGCGATTCTCTTTTCGCTTTTCTCGTTCTAGATTGCAGTGATTCGGAGCGTGCGCCCGGTGGTCATGCACCCGGACCTTTCCGGTCCGGTGCGTCTTTCCGTCATGCGTTCATTTTAACGCGGCGATTGTTCTTCGCCGTGTGGGCCGCTCTCTCGGCGTTGTCGTAATGAGCATCGCACCATTCGACCGTGGAGACGGGTATTGAACCATATTTTTCTCATTCGCGAGGCCGTGACGGCAGTTTTATCAAGCCGTTATTACGCTTTAAGGGCGCGGTTTGGCGGGCGAAAGTGCTGATGCGGCGTCTCTTGATCAATATACGCGGATATAAAAGGTCTCTCCGCTGGCGGCCTCGGGTTCAGCTGCAGGCGGTCACGCTGACGACGGCTTGCCTGTCGTCGGGGCAGGCGTCGGCGCAGGCGGTGAACCTCGCTGCGGCGTCGAGCTATGACGCGAGTTTGGCTAATTTCGCTTTCAGTAGCGGCTTGTCGATCTTTGCGGTGGTTGTTGCGTTGACCTATCTGAGCGAGCGCAAGGATTGGCGCCGCCGCGCCTCCGCGCTCACAGCCGATCTCGACGCTGCTAACGCGGGCCTTGAGCGCGCGAGGACATTTCTCGCCAGCGAAAAACAAATTCTGGTGTCGTGGTCCGGGCCGGATAGCGTGGCCAATATTGACATGTCTTCTTTGCGCTTGCCCGACAATCTGCCTGCCGGACGCGTCCTTGCCTTCGACTCATGGCTGGCGACAGAGGATGCGGCGTCTTTGTCGGGCGCGCTCGACAGGCTGCGTCGCAAGGGCGAGGCCTTTCGCCTGCAACTGACGGGCCTGGCGCGCGATCGTTATTTTGAGGCCGAAGGGTGTGTTGTCGGCTTTAACGCTGTCTTGCGTTTGCGTGAAGTATCGCAAGATCGTCTTCAACTCATTGAGCTGCGCCAGCGTTATACGGCGATTGAGAGCGAACTTGCCGGCGTGCGCGCCTTGCTGGATGCGGGGCCGGCGCCGGTCTGGATTCGCAACGCCGAGGGCGCCCTGACTTTTGTCAATGCGGCCTATGTTGCGGCCGTCGAAGGGAAAACGCCCGAGGAGGTCGTCGGCAGTGGAGCCGAATTACTTGATTCACAGGATCGCAACGCCGCGGCGCGGGCGCGGGCGCGAGGCGCGCTCTGGCGGGAGAGCGTCACCGCTACGGTCGCGGGACAGAGACACCTTCTCGACGTAACGCAGACGACCACGCCGCAGATGACAGCCGCTATGGCGATTGATCGTCATGAAGTCACGACCGTGCGGGCCGATCTCGAGCGGCAGATGCAATCGCACAAGCGCACGCTTGATCAGTTGCCCACCGCCGTGGCCATTTTCGATCGCAGCAAGCGGCTCGTTTATTATAACGACGCCTACGCCAAGCTTTGGCAAATCGATCAAGGCTTTCTCGAGCAGGAGCCGACGGACGGAGAAATTATCGATCGCTTGCGCGCCGACCAGCGCGTGCCCGCAGAAAGCGATTATAAAGCCTGGAAGGAAAATTTGTTCGAGGTCTATTGCGCCACGGAGCCCGCGCGGCATGTTTGGCATTTGCCCGACGGGCGCATTCTGGATGTGGTGGCGCATCCCAACACGCAGGGCGGCGTCACCTATCTCTACGACGACACCACCAGAGCCTATGATCTTGAAACGCGTTTCAACGCCCTCAATCGCACCCAGAGCGAAACATTGGAGACGCTACGCGAGGGCGTTGCCGTGTTTGGTCCGGATGGGAGGCTGAGCTTCTGTAATCCCGCTTTCATCGATTTGTGGCGGCTTGAGGCGGATCGACTTGCTGAACGGCCTCGTTTCGAGAATCTGGTCGCTCAATGTCGTTCTTTGCTGGATGACGATGAGGTGTGGCGGTCGTTGCAGGATTTTGTCACCAGTTTCAACGATATGCGCGAAGGCTTCACCCGGCGTATGTCGCGCAACGACGGGCTCGTTCTGGATTGTACCGCTCAGTCGCTGCTCGACGGCGCCGCTTTGCTGACCTTTGTCGATGTGACGGCGGATGTGAACGCCGAGCGCGCCTTGCTGGAGCGCAACAAGGCACTGTTGGCGGCCGAGAAGCTGCGTAACGATTTTATCCACCATGTCAGCTACGAGCTGCGATCGCCACTCAACAATATAAATGGCTTCGTGCATCTGCTCAACGAGGAATCGACCGGCAGCCTTAACGCCAAGCAACTCGAATATTTGGGATATGTCAGTAAGTCGTCAGCGGCGCTTCTGGCGATCATCGATGATATTCTCGATCTTGCTTCCATCGACGAAAATGCGATGGCGCTGGAAATGTCTGAGGTCGATGTCGAGACGACCATGCTGTCGGCGATTGAGGGCGTGCAGGATCGTCTCGACGAGAACAATATCGTCGTCCAGATTATTGCGATGGATGACGTCGGATCCTTCCAGGGAGACGCCAAGCGCGTTCGTCAGATTCTTTTCAATCTACTCTCCAACGCCATTGGTTTCTCGAGTCCTGGCCAAACCGTGACTCTTGCCGCCCTGCGACGCGGCAGCGAGATCGTCTTCAAGGTTACGGATTGTGGGCGGGGCATGGCGCCAGAGGTGCTGGAGCGCATTTTCGATCGGTTTGAGTCCTACACAGCCGGGTCGAGTCATCGTGGCGTCGGTCTTGGGCTCTCGATCGTACGCGCTCTTGTAGAATTGCATGGCGGCAAGATTTTCGTCGACTCGGCTCTCGGCGAAGGCACCACCGTCACCTGCGTCTTTCCCGCCGGGGCCCAGGAGGGACGACTCCTGCTCATTAATCAGGGAGGCGCCCGATGACGCAGGACGATCCGGAGAATTCAGTCTGGCGCGTTTATGCGTCCAGCGAAGAGGAAACCGCCACGCTTGCTCATGAGGTGGTCGCACTGCTTCGCCGTGGCGACATGGTGACGCTTTCAGGCGATCTTGGCGCCGGAAAAACCACATTTGCGCGCGCAATGATCCGTGATCTCCTGAACGATCCGCAGATCGAGGCGCCCAGTCCGACTTTCACGCTGATGCAGGTGTACGAAAAAGGAAATCTGCGTCTGGTTCACGCCGATTTTTATCGCTTGGGCGGCGCCGAGGAACTGGCGGGGCTTGGTTGGGACGAGGCCGTCGATGACGCTTTGGCGCTTGTCGAATGGGCCGAGCGCGCGCCGACGGCTTTGCCAGCCGACCGACTTGAGGTTCATCTTGATTTCGCCGAGTCTGAAAGGCCACAGGCGCGGATCATCACGATTGTCGGTCATGGATTTTTCGCCCAGAGACTGGCGCCGTTCCGGGCCTTGCGCGATTTGTTGCGCAAAAGCGGCTGGAGCGACGCCAAACGCGCCTTCCTTCAGGGAGACGCCTCCAGTCGCGCCTATGAAACGCTCGAAAATCCGGATGGTTCGCGCGCGATTTTGATGATCTCGCCACAACGTCCGGACGGTCCGCCAATCCGCTATGGCAAATCCTACAGCGCCATTGCGCATCTTGCCGAAAATATCCGTCCCTTTGTCGCCCTTGCAGATGGTTTGCGGGCGCACGGCTTTTCCGCGCCGCGCCTGTATGGAAAAGATCTCGACGCCGGTCTGCTGATTGTCGAGGATCTTGGACGGGAGGGCATAGTCGACGATCATGGTCCAATGCCGGAGCGCTATCTCGAAGCCGCCGCAGTTCTCGCCAGTTTGCATGCGCAGCGCCTTCCGGACGCCTTGCCGGTCGATGACGCCGGCGCTTATGTGATCCCGCCCTACGATCTTGATGCGCTGTTAATCGAGATCGAGTTGTTGCTTGAATGGTATGTTCCACACACCAGAGCTGTTGTCGCTTCCGGAGCTCGCGCCACGTTCGTCAAACTCTGGCGTCAGGCGCTGGTCGAAGTCGTTGGCGGACCGCAAACATGGACGCTGCGCGACTACCATTCTCCCAACCTTATCTGGCTCCCCGAACGCCGAGGGCTGGGGCGCGTTGGCATTATCGATTTTCAGGATTGCGTTTTGGGGCATCCCGCCTACGATCTTGCCTCTCTCGGGCAGGATGCGCGAGTCACGGTGCCGGACGATCTGGAACTGAAACTGATGGCGCATTATGCGCAGCGTCGGCGCGCCGCCGATCCCTCTTTCGACATGCCGGGTTTCGCGCGCGCCTACTCGATCCTTGCAGCCCAACGCGCGACCAAGATCGTTGGCATTTTCGCTCGTCTGAACCAACGAGACGGCAAACCTGGTTACTTGCGTCATCTGCCGCGCGTCGAGGGATATTTGCGCAAGAGCCTTCAGCATCCCGCTCTCGCCGAAATCAAAGCCTGGTCTCAGGCCAATCTTCCGACCTTATTCGACCATGTCTGACAGCTCGTCTGAATTCAGCGTACCGCGCGTCGCCATGGTCTTCGCGGCGGGATTGGGCACACGCATGCGGCCCTTGACCCTGGAGACGCCCAAGCCTCTCGTGCGTGTCGCAGGCCAATGCCTGATTGATTACGCGCTCGACGATTGCGCCGCAGCTGGCGTCGAGACGGCGATTGTCAATGTTCATCATCTCGCCGACCAGATTGAAGCGCATCTTGTCGGGCGAGTTGAGCCCAAAATCGTTATATCCGACGAACGCGCCCAGCTGCTCGATCAGGGCGGCGGCATTCGGAAAGTCTTGCCCCGGATTGGCGAAGCGCCGTTTTTTGTCTGGAACACCGATGCTTTCTGGTTTGATGCGCCCCGCGCTAATCTCCTGAGTCTGGCGCAGGCGTGGGACCCTGAAAAAATGGACGCCGCACTGTTGCTGGCCCCGACGCATGGCAGCATCGGTGTGGACTGGGAAGGCGATTTCGATTTGACGCCGCAGGGCCGGATCATCCGGCGCGCTGGCCCCAAACCCTTCGTATACGCCGGCGTCGGATTGCTCAAGCCACAGTTGTTTGCGCAGGAGACGCAGGAGGCGTTCAAACTTGCGCCGATCTTTTTCGCGGCGGCTGAGCAGGGGCGTCTTTTTGGTGTTGTCTCGGAGGGGCTCTGGTTGCATGTTGGCGCCATTGACGCGATTGACGCGGCGGAAAGGGCGATCGCGGCGCGTCGGGGATGAAGCGACGAATGCGCCAACCGAACGTCTGCACAATTCCGCCTGGCGCGCCATTTCTCGCGACTTTCGTGGAGTCTTTTCTCGCTGGCGATATCGTCGCGGGCGTGTCCCGAAACAGCTCTCCGCTCGTGCTGGCGCGTGCCACAATTTATGTGCCGACGCAGCGCGCCGGTCGGGCCCTGGCCGCCGAATTCGCGCAGGCCTTTGACGTCGGCGCGACATTCCTGCCGCGTATTCTTCCTCTTGGCGGACTGGAGGAGAGCGAAAACGCGGCGTTCTTTTCCGTAGAAGCGAACTTTGATCCGCATGGCCCGCCTGCAATCGATGAACTTGAGCGGCGTTTGCTGCTCGCAGAGCTGGTTATGACCTGGGCGAAATCGATTGGTCACGCGATCGTATCGATGGGGCCGGAGGGTGAACCGGAGTTCGACAAGAACGAGCCGTTTCTTGTCGCCGCCTCTCCAGCGGGAGCCTATGCGCTCGCTGCCGAACTTGCCGCTCTGATTGACGAATTTCGCATCGAGAATATCTCCCCCGGGGATATCAGCAAGATCGTCGACGACTCTTTTGATCGATACTGGTCGATCACGACGCGGTTTCTGGATATAGCGCTGCGTCAATGGCCTGAAGTATTGAATGAGCTTGGTCTGATCGATGCTGTGCAGCGCCGCCAATGGCTTGTTGAGGCGCAAATCGCTGCGCTCGCCAACGCCGTCGATCCAGTGATCGCCCTGGGCTCGACGGGCGCCCAGCCGACCACGGCCCGATTGTTAGCGGCTATCGCCTGTTACGACAGGGGCGCCGTCATTCTGCCGGGTCTCGACAGGGAGATGAGCGAAGCAGAATGGGCTCACGTCGGCGATCACGCGCAAGAGCCCGCCTATAGTCATCCGCAAACAATACTCAAAAAGCTGCTGTCTTTAATGAAGCTGGCGCGTGAGGATGTGCGCGAGATCGGCCGATTGACCGAAGAAGGCGCCGCCCGACGCAAGCTGATTTCCGCCGCTATGGCTCCGGCTGCGGTCACGGCGGACTGGCGTCGATATCGTCACGAGGCTGCCGGGCGTATCGAGTCTGCGCTCGAAAATGTCACGGTGCTGGAGGCGCCTGACGAGCGCATTGAGTCATTGTCTTTGGCGCTGTTCATGCGCGAAGCGCTGGAAACGCCCGGACGCACGGCGGCTCTGGTGACGCCAGACCGCGTAATCGCGCGGAGAGTCGCTGCGGAATTGCGCCGTTTTGACATCGACATCGACGATTCCGGCGGCGTCGCGCTGACAACGACCCGCGCGGGCGCGCTGGCGCGACTTGTAACAATCATTGTCGATGAAGGGTTGAACGCCGTCAATATATCGGCGTTGCTGGCGCATCCTCTAACCTGTCTGGGTAGCGTGCGCGATAAGATCGTCGCCCTCGCTCCATCAATCGAGATTGGCGTGCTGCGTCGTCCTGGCGCCGGGGCCGGCGGGTGGCGGGAGAGCGTCGCCAAGGCGCGCGCGGCGGCGCAAATGAAGCACGCCTATCCAGCTGCGCGCGCAATCGATGAGGCCCAATGGCTCGAGATCGAAAGCTGTCTTGCAACGCTGGAAGTTATTTTTGCGCCCTTTGTGAAATTACGTAATGAGCGACGTCTCGGCGCATGGGCTGCGGCGCATCGAACGGCGATTGACGCAATCTGCGCCGGCGGCGTTGAAGATCAGGATCATGGCGCGCAAGAGTTGTTTGATCTGCTCGAACGCCTGACGCGCGCGCAGGCGCCGGAGGATTTCGACGCGGGGGGCTATGCGGCGTTGTTCGACCGTATCGCTCAGGAGACGATCTTGCGGGGACCAAGACGCGCCCATCCGCGGCTAAAAATTCTTGGGCCTCTGGAGTCCCGCCTGATCGAGGCCGATCTCATTCTGCTCGCTGGTCTCGATGAGGGCGTCTGGCCGCCGCAGACGGAGTCCGGCGCCTTTCTCAACCGCTCGATGCGCCAGCAACTTGGTCTGACCCCGCCAGAGCGTCGTATCGGCCAGAGCGCCCATGATTTCGTCATGGCTCTGGGCGCGCCGAAGGTGGTGCTGGCCCGCGCGCTCAAGCGTGACGGATCGCCGACCGTCGCCTCGCGTTTTCTTACCCGTCTGGAGGCGCTGGCGGGCGTCTCCTACGACGCCAGCAAGACGCGCGGCGAGCGCATGGCAACGCTTGCGGCGGCGCTCGATCATTCGCATGAAACGCAGCCTCTCACCCGTCCGGCGCCACGTCCGCCGTTGGCTCTGCGGCCCACGCGCCTGAGCGTAACGCGGATCGAAACCTTGCGACGCGATCCTTATGCAATTTACGCTGAGCATATTTTGGGTCTGAGATTGTTGCCGCCTCTTGGCGCGCCGCCGGGCGCGCGCGAGCAGGGAACGGCGACTCACAAGGTCATCGAAACTTTCGTGCGACGCTATCCTATCGGGCCTGTGCCGCCGACGGCGCGGGAGGAACTGGTCGATCTCGCCCGCGTGGCGTTGGCTGATTTCTTTATTGACCCCGATTTTGAAACTTTCGTCTGGCCACGCATCGAGGCCGGTCTTGATCATGTGATAAAATTCGAAAAAGAGCGGCGTGCGATTGCCTCGCAAATCTTTATCGAGTCCCACGGCGCATGGCGACTGCGTCTCCGGGACGGCAGCGAATTCACGCTCACCGCCGAAGCCGATCGGATCGAGATCGATAGCGCGGGCGACGCCTATGTCATCGATTACAAGACCGGCAAGCGTCCCACGGATCCCCAGGTCAGGGTCGGCTGGAAACCTCAGCTCACGCTGGAGGCGGCGATGATTGAGGCGGGCGCCTTTGCCGAGATTGGCGCGCACAGGGTCGCCAGCGCCGCCTATGTCAGTCTCAAGGATGGCGGCGAAACGCACTGGCTCAACAAGATCGACAAAAAAGATTTCGCCGATGTCGTCGCGACGCATCGGGAGGAGACGCTAAAGCTCCTGTCGCAGTTTCGTGATCCCGAGACGCCCTATCTCTCGCGACCCTATATGTTTTTGAAAACCCAGAGCAGCGATTACGATCATCTGGCGCGCGTCGCCGAATGGTCGCGTGGCGGCGGAGAGGATGTATGAGCGCCTATCCGATCCCCGCGCTAACGCTGAAAAAACAGCGCGACGCAGCCGATCCGGAGCGCTCGGTCTGGGTCTCGGCGCATGCCGGTTCAGGTAAAACCTATGTGCTCGCGCAACGCGTTTTGCGCTTGTTGCTCTCCGGCGCGCCGCCGTCGCAAATCCTCTGCCTCACCTATACCAGAGCGGCGGCGGCGAACATGTCGAAACGGATTTTCGATCATCTCGCCGAATGGGTCATGCTTGAGGACGACGATCTCGCCAAAAGGATCGAGCAGACGGGCGCGCCGTCGCCGGATCGTGCGACGCGCGACTTTGCCAGACGATTGTTCGCTCGCGCCGTGGAGACGCCCGGCGGACTGAAAATCCAGACTATCCACGCCTTTTGCGAGAAACTACTGCATCTCTTTCCCTTCGAGGCGAATGTGCCTGCGGGTTTCCGCGTGCTCGACGATATGGCGCAATCCGAGTTGATGGAGTTATCCCGACGGATTGTGATCGAACAGGCCATGCGGGAGGGCGGCGACTTGCATGCCGCGCTACAGGAGATCGCACGTGAAATATCGACGCACAGCTTCGACGATCTCTGCAAGGCGTTGCTGGATCACCGCGAAGCTCTGAAAGATTGTGACGATCCCGACGATCATGCATCAAGATTGCGCGATGAACTGGGGTTGTCCGACGGCGAAACGCCGGCGTCTGTTGAATTCGAGATGATCATGGGCGGCGAGCCGCCCGAGGCGTGGCCGGAGCTTGAGCGACTTTTGCGCAAAGGCTCCACGAACGACAACAAGCTTGCCGATCACCTGTCTAAAGCTATTTTGCGCGCCCCGAACAGGGATTGTCTGGAATTTTATCTGGAGACCTTCTTTACCCAGAAAGGCGCGCCGCGTGGCATTGGCGAGCGACCGATGCTCACGTCTGGACTCATTGACGCCCACCCTGATCTTTTATTCCGCATGGAGGCCGAACGAGACCGTCTCGCGCCGCTGATCGAGAAACGCAAGGCGGCGGCGGTCGTTCAGCGCACACTCGCCCTTGTGCGTCTGGGGCATGCTATTCTCGACGCTTACACATGCGCCAAGCGTCGCCGCAACTTACTCGATTACGACGATCTGATTACGCAGGCCCGTGGTTTGCTGCATCGCTCCAGTCCATCATGGGTGCTCTACAAGCTCGATGCGCAAATCGATCATATATTGCTTGACGAGGCGCAGGACACCAGCGCGGCGCAATGGGACATTCTTACCGCCATCACCGATGAATTTGCGTCTGGCGCAGGAGCGCGCGCCCCGTTGCGCAGTTTTTTCGCTGTTGGCGACGAGAAACAATCGATCTTTTCCTTTCAGGGCGCAGCCCCGGAAAAATTTCTGGAGATGCGACGCGATTTCGAGCGCCGTTTCGTCGCTGCCGGTCGGGGTTTTGCGCACATCTCGTTGCATCAATCCTTTCGCTCGGCGAAAGGCATCCTTGAAGCCGTCGACCAGGTTTTTGCGCACGCAGGCAATGGCGCGGGTCTGGGATTGAGCGTGTCGGAGGCGATGATCCATGAGTCAATCAAGACGCATCTACCGTCGCTGGTCGAAATCTGGCCGCTGATTGGCAAGGAGAAAAATCCTGATACGGAAGACTGGCGTCTGCCGGTCGATACGGTTGGTCGCGACGATCCGTCCGAACGCATGGCGCAAAAGATCGCCGGAAAGATCGCCGACTTTCTGAAGCCGGGCAGCGGCGACTATGTTATGGATCAGCAGGGCGCGCGCGTTATTCGCGCGGGAGATATTCTCGTCCTGGTGCGCAGGCGCGGGCCGTTCTTCGAGGCCATTATTCGCGCGTTGAAAGCGCGCGGCGTCCCTGTCGCCGGCGCCGATCGTCTGGATGTCGCCAAACATATTGCGGTCAACGATCTGGTTGCGATTGGCCGCGCCGCGGTGCTGCCGCAGGACGATCTGACGCTGGCGACCGTGCTGAAAACGCCGCTCATAGGTTTTGATGACGATGATTTGATCGCCCTGGCGCCCGGCCGTCGCGGCGCGCTTTACGACGCCCTGACGACGGCGACCGAAGTCCGTTATCGTAAAGTGGCGGCGACAATCGCACGATGGCGCGAGGACGCGACAACAACGCCGCCTTTCGAGTTTTACAGCAAACTTCTCGGGCCGGGAGGCGGACGCCGTCGTCTTGTCGCGCGGCTGGGCGTTGAGGCGAATGACGCGCTCGACGAATTCTTGCGTCTCGCCTTGAATTTCGAGCGCGAAACCTCGCCGTCGCTCACCGCCTTTCTGGCGATGGTTGAGTCGCTCGATCTTTCGATCAAGCGCGACATGGAGGCTGCGGGCGACGCGGTACGTGTGATGACGGTTCACGCGGCGAAGGGACTGGAGGCGAAAATCGTTTTTCTGCCTGACACCTGCGGGGCGCCAACCGGCCGGCACGATCCGAAACTGTTTCGGACGGGCGATCGGCAGAGCGGCCCGCTGGCGTGGACGCGCGGCAAGGAACACGATCCGTCCGCGCTGACGCTGGCGCGTGACGCGCACAGAAAGGCCGAATTAGCTGAATATCAGCGTCTCCTTTACGTCGCGCTCACTCGCGCCGAGGAGCGGCTATACATTGCCGGCTTTCATGGCGAGCGAGAGCCTCCAGCGGATAGCTGGTATCTTTCGGTTCGCGACGCGCTGGCTCAAACCGCCGTTGAGCGCCCCGATCCGCTTGAGCCCGGGGGCGTTATCCTTCGCCTTGGCGATATTCCTACTCGCGACGACCTAACGCCGCCGATATCGACGGAGATCGATGAATCCCCGCCGGCCTTCGCGACGACGCCGGCCCCCATCGAGCGCCCGCCACGCCCGCCGTTGCGCCCGTCGAGCGCGCTGGCCGGAGCAGACGGGCTAACGTCGCGCGATACGTCGACGATGAGTCAACGCGAGGCCGAGCGCGTGCGACTTGGCGTGTTGACCCATGCCTTGCTCCAATATCTGCCCGGGACAGCCCCGGCGCAACGTCGGGCGGCGGCGGAGTCCTTTCTCAAATTCCGCGCCAGGGAGATGGATGACTCCCGGCGCGCAGACATCGTCGACGCCGTGCTGAAGGTAATCGCGCATCCCGAGCTGGCTCCCTTGTTTGGCGAGAGCGCGTTGGGGGAAGTCGATGTCGCCGCGACGCTGGCGAATGGTTTGGCCGTCGCAGGTCGCATCGACCGTTTTGTCGAGACGGCGGACGATGTGCGCATCGTCGATTTTAAAACCGGCCGTTCCTATGACAAACCTGCGCCGGAACAGTTGCGCCAGCTCGCGCTCTATCGCGCTGCCGTAGCGCCGATGTATCCCGGGAAGAAACTGCGCTGTTTTCTGATCTTCACCCGCACCGCCGCCATCGTTGAGGCCGACGCCGTCGACCTCGACGCCGCTCTGGCGCAGGCGCGCAAGGATTATTTGTCTTTCAGCGCATAGGCTTCGGCGCGTCGTCGCCAGAAAGACATCATCAGGCCCGTCGTCGTCATGGCTATGGGGCCGAGCACGACGCCTGATGCGCCGAAGACGCCAAGGCCGCCGAGCATGGCGATGAATGCCGGCGCGGTGGAGAGGCGCAAGCCGCCGCTCACCAATAACGGACGCACCAAATTATCGGCGCTGGCGATCACCAGACCGCCCCACAGGGCGAGCGTCAGAGACTCGCCCCAGCGCCCGTCGACCGCGAGAAACAGCGCCGCTGGAACCCAGACGACAAAAGTGCCCAGCACCGGCACGATTGACAGGAGCCCCATGATCAGCGCCCACAGCGCCGGCGAGGGGAACTTCAGCCACCAAAACATAAAGCCGCCGAGCGCGCCCTGCAGAATGGCGACCGCGACGGTGCCGAAGATGATGGCGTTGATCGTGTCGCGCACGCGCGCGATCAGCTTCAGGGTCTCGCGATCGGAAAACGGCGACAGTTGCAAAAGCGCCGCCACGCCTGCCTTGCGGTCACGGAGAAAGAAAAACAGCATGTAAAAGGCGAGCAAGAGCGTCACCAGCTGCCCGGTCGATTGCCGGATGAATATCGCGCCGGCATTGGTGAAAAAGCCGCCAAGCTTTTTGACGAGATCCTGAAGGTCGATGCTTGACTGAACCCACTCGCTAACCGTTTGCAGCCAGGGATGTTCGGCCACAAACGCCTGCCATTTATTTTCAGCCAGGGCGTTTTGCAGGTAGCTGAACCCAGACATCGCCTCGACAATGAGACGCTTGGAGGCGAAGGAGAACGGCGCGACGATGATTAGCGCAATTATAAAGACTGAGATTGCTGCGCCAAGATTGGCCCCAGCCCATTTCTCGATGACGCTGTGCGGCCGCAAAAAAATAACCGATAAGACCAGCGCCCAGGTCAGACTCGCGGAGAAAGGCGAGATCAGCAGCAGCGTGACGGCGAGGAAAGCGAGCGTTAGCCCCAGCCGCGCCAGCATGAAAATATCGAGTGGCGGCGGCGTTGCGCCGGGAGGCGTTTGGGCGATCATGATGGTGCCGTAGACCTATTTTTTCAAATGATAATCTTCTTGTACTCACCAGAGTATAATCTCAGCATTGGCGAGTGCAAGTAGATGGTCTTGTTTACTGATTTTGTGGGCCATGAATTCAATGTTTTATCGAAATAATTTAAATCTTTTTTAAAATGAGCATCGTGTTTTTTGGATCAATCAAATTTTAAGATATAAAATAACAACCCAGTTTATTGGGAAGAATGTTGAGAATGATTTCATTTATGGCTTCAAAAGCCGACGAAGACATCAATTAACTAGATGTGAATTTTTTATTATTTGTGATAATAGTTCATGTCAGGGCAGAGCGAAGTATAATGCCGTCCGGCATATAGAACCCATTGAATGAATTTCCAGAAAAGTGTAAAGCTCCCAAGTCTTTTATGTTGATGATTTTTCCTATTCTCTGCATGGCGGGATGAGTTTTGCTCGCGAGTTCTACATCGCTCGCTGAAAAGTCTCCGAGAAGATCTCTGTTTTTTGAAATTACCTCTGAAATCTTTCTATAAAACTCGAATTTATCTATTTTTTCATCTGCCGGCACTATCCAAAGTTTCCATGTTCCAACATCTTCGTTGTGAACGAGCATAGCCACTAATGATTTGAGACCATCGTTATCAAGTTTTTTGATTAGATTTTGCGCGCTGTTCACCAATATTGCTTGATCCATGGCATTATTCCATCGACAGCGATAATCAGAAGCTGAGCTGCATGTGAGTCTTTGATTTCATATCTAACATCGGGCCTCTATTCTGAGACTAGCGCCCAGTGTGCTGAGAAAGAAGAGTCTGAGTCTTGTTTAGTCTTGAGCTCTACGGCAAGTCCCGCTAGGGACACAAGAGTCATAAACTCATGATTCAATACCTTCTGTAGAAAATTTTTGTTTGGTATTGTTTCGGGTGTGACTTGACGAGCGATACATGCTTTCAATCCAATTTCGACTGCGTAGCCTGCGATATAGTAGGCGTTAGAGAAGCTGCTTGCTTGAAGAAGAATTTTCGCGTCGTCTAATTTCGCTTGCGCTAAAATTTGTAAATCCGATCTTTTTAGTCCGTATTGCATGGCATCGACCGAGCTCTGGCGCTGTAAAGTCTAATGAGAGTGAATTTGATCAGATAAACAAGCGCTTTTATATGCTCAAGATTATGCTTGGGCAAGACAATTAGCGGCTGACCGCCGGGAAAGCCATCTTTCCAGTATTAGCCATCACTGAGATTAAAAGCATAAAAAAGCCGCCCGTTTTTTAACGGGCGGCCATTGTCACACAAAAGTTCGGGCGGCCGGATCAGGCCTCGCCGTCTGTGGCCTCGCGTTCGGCCTTTTCTTTAGCCTCAAGATCCTCGCCAGTTTCCTGATCGACGGCGCGCATGGACAGACGCACCTTGCCGCGGTCGTCGAAACCAAGGAGCTTCACCTTGACGCGGTCTCCCTCTTTCACCACGTCGGTCGTCTTGTTCACGCGCTGCTTGGCCAATTGCGAGATGTGCACGAGGCCGTCGCGGGCGCCGAAGAAATTGACGAAGGCGCCAAAGTCGGCGGTCTTCACCACTGTGCCCTCGTAGATCAAGCCGACTTCCGGATCGGAGGCGATGGACTTGATCCAGGCAATGGCGGCCTTGATCGAATTACCGTCGGATGAAGCGACCTTCACCGTGCCGTCGTCCTCGATGTTGATCTTCGCGCCGGTCTTTTCAACGATCTCGCGGATCACCTTACCGCCCGAGCCGATCACATCGCGGATCTTGTCTGTCGGAATCTTAAGGGTCTCGATGCGCGGCGCGAATTCTCCGAGTTCAGCGCGCGAGGTGGTCAGCGCCTTGGCCATCTCACCAAGGATATGCAGGCGGCCGTCGCGCGCCTGCGCGAGCGCCACGCGCATGATTTCCTCGGTGATGCCAGCGATCTTGATGTCCATCTGCAGCGATGTCACGCCATTCGACGTGCCCGCCACCTTGAAGTCCATGTCGCCAAGATGATCTTCGTCGCCGAGAATGTCGGAGAGAACCGCGAAGCGCTCGCCCTCGAGGATGAGCCCCATGGCGATGCCGGCGGTCGGCGCCTTCAGCGGCACGCCGGCGTCCATCAGCGCCAGCGAGGTGCCGCAGACGGTGGCCATAGAGGAAGAGCCGTTAGATTCGGTGATCTCCGAGACGACACGAAGTGTGTAGGGGAATTCGGCCTGGGCCGGCAACATTGGCCGAATTGCGCGCCACGCCAGTTTGCCATGTCCGATTTCGCGACGGCCGGGCGAGCCCATGCGGCCGGTTTCGCCAACAGAGTAGGGCGGGAAATTGTAATGCAGCAGGAAGCGCTCTTTGTAGGTGCCTTCCAAAGAATCTACATATTGTTCATCCTCGCCGGTGCCGAGGGTCGCAACGACAAGCGCCTGCGTCTCGCCGCGCGTGAACAGCGCTGAACCATGGGTGCGCGGCAGAACGCCGACTTCGGCGACGATCGGGCGAACGGTTTTCACGTCGCGACCGTCGATTCGAACGCCCGTGTCGAGAATGTTCCAGCGGACGACCTTGGCCTGCAGCTCCTTGAAGGCCTCGCCGACATGCTCCTTGCTAAAAGCTGGCTCGGCGTCTTCCGGGAAAAGCTGCGCGGCGACTTTCGCCTTCACCGTGTCCACGGCGGCGTAGCGATCCTGCTTGATGGTGATTTTGTAGGCCTCGCGCAGATCGGCTTCGGCGATTTTCGCGACGGCGGCGGCGACTTCCGACATGTCGGGCAGATGCAATTCGCGCGGATCTTTCGCAGCTCGCTCGGCAAGACGGATGATCGCATCTATCACCGGCTGGAAGCCGCGATGACCGGTCATAACCGCGTCGAGCATGGTTTCTTCCGAAAGCTCTTTCGCCTCCGACTCGACCATCAGCACCGCGTCTTGCGTGCCGGCGACGACAAGATCGAGTTCGGAAGTCTTCATCTCCTCGATGGTTGGATTGAGTTTCAAGGCGCCATTAATATAGCCAACGCGCGCGCCGCCGACCGGGCCCATGAAGGGCACGCCGGACAATGTCAGCGCGGCCGAGGCGGCGACCAACGCCAGAACGTCCGGATCGTTTTCCAGATCATGTGACAACACGGTGACGATCACCTGCGTGTCGTTACGATAACCGTCAGGAAACAGAGGACGGATCGGACGATCGATCAAGCGGGAGACCAGCGTCTCGCGTTCGGAGGGGCGCCCCTCGCGCTTGAAATAACCGCCAGGAATACGACCGGCGGCAAAAGCCTTTTCCTGATAGTTTACTGTGAGGGGGAAGAAATCCTGCCCCGGTTTGGGGGCCTTGGCGGACACAACTGTGGCGAGAACGGTCGTTTCGCCCCATGAGGCCAGCACGGCGCCGTCGGCCTGACGGGCGATCTTGCCGGTTTCGAGCACAAGCCTGCGGCCGGCCCAATCGAGTTCTTCGCGATGAATGTGGAACATGGACGGTCTTTCTCCGAGGAACGCCAACGGTTCGTCATGAGCAAGACGGCGAGAGGCTGCGCGATCGGCGATGATCTCGAAACGGCTGCGCAGCGTCCGGCGATCCTGCCATGACAGTTGGGCGTTGGCGTTTGATGCGTTAATTACGCGGACTCCGAATAAGCAGAGTCCGGTTAAGACGAGAGCGGCGCGTTAGCGGCGCCGCTCTCGTGAGTGCTTGTGCTAGCGACGAATGCCGAGCCGTTCGATCAGCGTCTTGTAGCGCGCTTCGTCGCGCGATTTGACGTAATCTAGGAGCTGGCGGCGCTGGGACACGAGCTTGAGCAGGCCGCGGCGCGAGTGATTATCTTTCACATGCGTTTTAAAGTGGCCGGTGAGGTTGGCGATACGCTCCGTCAGGATCGCAACCTGAACCTCTGGCGAACCCGTGTCATTTGCCTTGGTGGAATATTCTTTGATGAGCGCCTGTTTGCGCTCTGCCGTAATCGACATCGGATGTCCCTCTTTTTTGAGAATCGATCCGCAGGAGCGGCCGGGCCGGGATGTCGTCCAGCAAGGTCGTCTCGAAGCGAAGCCGCCCCGGGGAACCGGGGCGTGCGAGCGGACATATAGCAGAAAACCGCGGGAGCGATAGGGGGATGCTGTGATCGAGGCGGGCTATCCATCCTGGCTGGAGCCAAGGACTCTTCCGTCCCCCTTGATCAAGCGCTTGATGAAAGATCGCGCGTCCGGCCTCTCGGACTCCGAGGCCAGCCCGGAGATGATGCCTGCAGCGAGCCCGAGCGTCGCTCCCGCCATTCCGGCCAGTCCGTAAATCTCCATGCGGCGATGCGTCTGGGCCACGGCGAGGGCGCCGAGCAGGCCGATCAGACCGCCAACAAGCGCCGCCAGCGCTTCCCGATCGCCGGCGCGCGGCCAGAACATGAGTATCATCGAAGGGGCGACACAGGCCGAGGAAATCGATAGGGAGAGCGCGACCAGTTCTCCGGCAGCAATAAAATTCAACGCGCAGACCAGATACCCGAACGCCGCCACGGCGATGAGCGCCAATCGGGTCAGCGCCAGCCTGCGACTGCTCAGATCCGCTTCGCCGCGCATTCGATAAAGCGCATCGTGATCCAGCGTCGCCGCGCAGGCTTGAAGCGCCATGGCCGAGAGCGCGAGCCCCAGGGCGATGAATCCTGAGGCGAGAAGCCCGGAGGCGGCTGCCCCAAGGTTGGCGAAAGCGGGCAGGGAGCCCAAAAGATACTGCGGATCGACCGGACGCATGTCGACTGCAGTCAGCGGCTTGCCCAGACCGTGTCCATTCTTGGAACATGCGACGGCCGCCAGCGACGGCGTTCTTGGGAAGCCGCCGCAGATACTGACCAGGCCCCGGGCGCTGGCCTCGTAAGCGGCGTCCGGAAGGTTTTCGGCTGTTTTGCCGCGTACGCCATCGGCGAAATAAATTGCAGCGGCGGCCATTGAGGCTCCGACAAGCGCTGCAAAAACCGTCATCCACAATAAGGCGGCGACGCCGCTGCGTCGCGCTGTTGCCACGTCGGCCGTAGCGACGCTGGTCGCCAGCGACGGCGCGAGCGCGGCGACGCCGGCGGCAAGGGCGAGTGTCGTCGCGATATCGACATCGAGGCGCATCGGCCTCGGGGAAATGCCCCATCCTGTCATCAGCGCTGCGACAGCGCTCCAGCCGCCAGCGTCACCGAAGGGCGACACGGGCAGAGCTTTCTGGAACGCAAGGGTTGCCACCGGTCCGGCAAAGCCAAACAGGCCGATGCCGCCGGCGGCGACGGCAGTCCAGATCGCGCCGTTGAGTCCGCCCGGTCCGGCGATAACAAGGCTGGCGGCGACGATGGAGAAAGCGGCAAAGGCGCGTCCAGCGCCGGTGATGTCGACCAACGCCTCGACGGCGATCAGATTACCCGCCATGGCGAGCAGGGCGGCGGCGGCGGCGACGGCGATCAGTAGACCGATCCGGGGAACAACAGCGCCGAATCGCGCCGAAAGCAGGCCATTGATCGAATATGCGCCGCATTTGCGCACAAGCGGACCAAGCAAAAGCGACGAACTCGCGAGCCCGAGAAACACGCCGCCAACGACCCCAGGAAACCAGTTGTGCCCCGCAAATCGTGCGGCGAAAGGCAGGAGCAGGGCGATCATGATCGACGCATTGACGAAACCGGCGTAGGCGCCGGGTACGAGGCGATCCGCGAGATAGTAGGCGCTGACGCGTGTCGAATGCAGCAGAAATCCCAGAGTCGCGAGCGCCAAAATGGTAAACCATGGCGCGGCGGCGCCAACGAAACGCTCCGGTGCGCCTACCCGGTCGAGCAGGGCGACGAAACCGAAGGCCAGCAAAAGGCTCGCCGCGACGAAAACGATCCGCGCGTCCAGACTGGCGCGATCGAATAATGTGGCTTCTCGTGAGCGTTCGAGCATCCTCAGGCTTTCGGTTCGGGATGGGATCGAAAATACAGAAAGCCCGGGCCTGTTCCAAGCTGTCTTCCGACTGGAAAGGCCGACGTCGTCCATCCATCATCGACTTATGGCTGTCTTTGGACGATAAAGCGCCATGTCTAAAGCCATTTCTAAAGAAGCCCCGACTGACTCCGAAGCTTGCGTCACGCAATCATCGCCATCCGCCGCCAGCAAGGCGAGCGGAGGCGTCGCAGTGCTGATCGTTACCGGCGACGAGGCCGGCTTGCGCGTCGACCGCTGGTTTCGGCGACGTTATCCGACGCTTGCGCTCTCCCACCTCGCTAAAATCTGCCGTAAGGGCGAAGTGCGAGTCGATGGCAAGCGGGTCGACACTTCGACACGACTCGAAGAGGGTCAGAAAGTTCGGGTGCCGCCGCTCGCCAATGAGGCGGCGGCTGGCCCGGCGGTCTGGCGCGCCCGCCCCGAGGACGCCCGAGCCCTGAAGGATATGACGCTGTTCGAGGACAAGGACATACTTGTCATTAACAAGCCCTTCGGGCTCGCCGTTCAGGGCGGTTCCGGCACGACCCATCACATCGACGGTATGCTCGAGTCGCTGGCGCGCGGCGACACGCGTCCGGTTCTTGTGCACCGCCTCGACCGCGACACTTCCGGCGTATTGCTTATCGCCAGGAGCCGTCGCATGGCGGCTGATCTGGGAGAAATCTTTCGATCGCGACAGGCAAAGAAGATCTATTGGGCGCTGGTCGAAGGGGTTCCCAAACCATCGCAGGGTCGGATTTCGCTCTATCTCGCCAAAGGTCCAGCCATGGGCGACGACCGCGACCATGGTCGCAGGCGCGCGTCCGGCGTTGCGAGCGCGACGGACGCGCGCGAAAGAATGCGAGTAGCGCGCCATGGCGAGACCGACGCCCAGCACTCTCTCACCTACTACGCCATTGTCGACAAGGTTGCGCCGCGCTGCGCCTGGCTTTCGATGAAGCCATTGACCGGCCGCACCCACCAGCTACGGGCGCACGCGGAGGCCATCGGTCACCCGATTTTCGGCGATCCCAAATACGGCCATCGACCGGAGGACGAGGTGCGTCGCCGCGACCCGCTGCGCGCCATGCCGGAGGGGTTGGAGCGTAAGCTTCACCTGCTTGCCCGGCGGCTGGTTCTGCCGCATCCGCGCGGCGGTCAGATCGATGTCACGGCCCCCCTGCCGCAGCATATGCTGCGAAGCTGGGAGATGTTCGGCTTCGAGACGGATCCTTACGATCCGATTGAGGACGCGCCCGACGCCTGAGTCGGTCGCAGACGGGAAAGCCTGGAATGTCAGAACAAGATAATGACCTCGGCGCAGGTTTCTTTGTCGCCGCCAGCGAGCGCGATCCGGTCAAGGCCGCACGCGATCCGGCGCGGCCGCTGCCGAAACGCTTTTACGAGACCGCGACGGTGGGCGGCGGCGGCGATGGCTTTGAGGTGTTGCTTGACGGCCGGCCCGTGAATACGCCGGCCCGTCGACGCGTGCTGGCTCCAGTGCGCGCCCTTGCCGAGGCGCTGGCCTCCGAATGGGCTTCGCAGGGCGAGACCATTAACCCGGCGAGTATGCCGCTCACCCGTCTGACCAACACTGTGATTGATGGCGTCGCTGATCAGATGATGGCGGTGGAGGCTGAGTTGATGAAATACGCCGCTTCGGACCTGATCTGTTACCGGGCCGGCGAACCGGAGGGTCTTGTCGCCGCCCAGGCCGGAGCCTGGGATCCGATCCTAAATTTCGCGCGCGACCAGTTGGGCGCAAGGTTGGCGCTCGCCGAAGGCGTAATGTTCGTCGCCCAAAGCGATGAGGCCCTGCTGGCGCTGACGACCGCAGCGCGCGACTGTGTGGGAAAGGGGCCGGCTGCGGCCTTTCGTCTCGCGGCCCTGTATGAGATAACAACCCTGACCGGATCTTTGGCGATGGCTCTGGCTTTGGCGCATGGCGCCATATCGGTCGAGAGCGCCTGGGCTGCGGCGCACGTCGACGAGGATTTCCAGATGCGCGCATGGGGAGCCGACGCCGAGGCGCTGGCCCGGCGGGAACGGCGATTTGTTGACATGCAGGCTGCGGCATTCATGGCGCGCGCGACAGCGGTTGACTCATAGGCTTCTTCTATGAATGTCCGGCGGTCGACCGCGCCGCCAGCCCGATACAATAATCGCGCTGCGGCTTGTCTCTTGCTTTGCACAATAGCCTTTGTTACGGAACGCGCGGCTGGCCAGCGAACTGGAGCCTTTCCAAAATTGGCGACAACGCCGACCGCGGCTCTCGCCCAGCCAAATCGTCGGAATGACGGAGACGACCATGCCGATGCTGCTCGAACAATACATGCCTCTGGTGATTTTCATCGCCCTGTCGGCGATCATCGCCGGCGCATTGCTCGTTGCGCCGTTCCTGCTCGCATTCAAGGCGCCGGATCCGGAAAAGTTGTCGGCCTATGAGTGTGGATTCAATCCGTTCAACGACTCGCGCATGAAATTCGATGTGCGCTTTTATCTTGTATCGTTGCTGTTCATCGTCTTCGATCTCGAGGTCGCTTTTTTGTTTCCCTGGGCGGTCGCATTCAAGGATGTTGGCGCCGCCGGGTTCTGGGCGATGATGTTGTTCCTCGTCGAATTGGCTATCGGCTTCGTCTATCTGTGGCGTAAGGGAGCGCTGGAATGGGATTGATCGCCAATCAGGACGGGGCGCTCGTCGCGCCGCAGGCGAGGGGGCTTATCGATCCGCGCACCGGCAAGCCGGTGGGGTCGGACGATCCCTTCTTTCTCGAAATCAATAATCAGCTCGCGGACAAGGGCTTTTTCGTCACGGCGACTGACGATGTTATCAACTGGGCGCGCACCGGCTCGCTGATGTGGATGACCTTCGGCCTCGCCTGTTGCGCCGTGGAGATGATCCAGGCGGCGATGCCGCGCTATGATCTGGAGCGTTTCGGTTTTGCGCCGCGCGCTTCGCCGCGACAGTCGGACTGCATCATCATCGCCGGAACGTTGACCAATAAAATGGCCCCGGCGTTGCGCAAGGTCTATGACCAGATGCCGGAGCCGCGTTACGTGATCTCGATGGGCTCTTGCGCCAATGGCGGCGGATACTATCACTACTCCTATTCGGTGGTGCGCGGCTGCGACCGTGTTATCCCTGTCGACGTGTATGTGCCGGGATGTCCGCCCTCCGCAGAGGCGCTCGTTTACGGCATGTTGTTGTTGCAGAAGAAAATCCGGCGAACCGGGACAATCGAGCGCTAGGATCGCGCTCCCTAATCGCCAAAGTCTGGCTGCAGGCAAAGGAATATTTGATGAGTGGGGAACTGGAGGCTCTGGGCGCCAGAATCGGCGGCGCGCTTCCCGGCGCCGTGACGGCCGTGAAGGTCGCCTATGACGAACTGACGCTGACGATCGCCCGTGATCGGTGGCTGGAGGTTGCAACGTTTCTGCGCGACGATCCGGACTGCCTGTACGTCAACATGATTGATGTCACAGCGGCTGATTATCCCGAGCGTGAAGAGCGCTTCGATGTCGTTGCGCATCTACAATCGCCCAGACATAATCGTCGTATCCGTATCAAGACGCCTGCTTCCGAAGAGACTCCTGTCGCCTCCCTGACATCGCTTTACCCCGCCGCTGATTGGTATGAACGCGAAACCTATGATCTGTTTGGCGTGATATTCTCCGGCCATCCGGATCTGCGCCGCATCATGACCGATTATGGTTTCGAGGGTCATCCATTGCGCAAGGATTTCCCGATGACCGGCTTTGTCGAGGTGCGTTACGACGACGAGCAAAAACGTGTCGTATACGAGCCCGTGAAGCTCACCCAGGAATTCCGCAATTTCGATTTCCTCTCTCCCTGGGAGGCCGTGCAATACGACCTACCGGGAGACGAGAAGGCGAAGGGGCAGTCCTAAATGAACGAGCTACCCGCCGCCCCGAGGGGCCAGCGAAACTTCAACATCAACTTCGGACCGCAGCATCCGGCGGCGCACGGCGTTCTACGCCTGATTCTCGAACTCGATGGCGAGGTTGTCGAGCGCGTCGATCCGCATATCGGGTTTCTGCACCGCGGCACCGAGAAACTGATGGAGGCGCGCACCTATTTGCAGAACGTGCCTTATCTCGATCGCCTCGACTACTGCGCGCCAATGAATCAGGAGCACGCATTTTGCCTTGCGATCGAGCGTCTGCTCGGGATCGAGCCGCCGCGCCGTGGGCAGTTGATCCGCGTTCTTTACGCCGAGATTGGCCGGCTGTTGTCGCATTTGCTCAATGTCACGTCGCAGGCCATGGACGTCGGCGCTCTGACGCCGCCGCTTTGGGGTTATGAAGAGCGTGAAAAGCTTATGGTGTTCTATGAGCGCGCCAGCGGCGCCCGGATGCACGCCAATTATTTTCGTCCCGGCGGCGTGGCCCGCGATCTGCCCGATCAGCTTGTCGAGGATATTGGTGCCTTTTGCGATCCTTTCCTGAAAGTCTGCGACGATCTGGAAGCTCTTTTCATCGAAAATCGCATCTTCAAACAGCGCAACGTCGATATCGGCGTCATCTCGCTGGAAGACGCGTGGAAATGGGGTTTCTCCGGCGTCATGGTGCGCGGCTCCGGCGCCGCCTGGGATTTGCGCAAGGCGCAGCCCTATGATTGTTACGAGGAAATGGAGTTCGATATCCCTATCGGCAAAAACGGCGATTGCTACGACCGCGCCGTGATCCGAATGGAGGAAATGCGTCAGTCGACCTCGATTATGAGGCAGTGCGTCGAGAAACTGCTGTGCTCCGATGGCCGTGGACCTGTGCTGACCCCCAATCACAAATTCACCCAACCGTCGCGTAGCGAGATGAAGCGCTCGATGGAGGCTCTCATCCACCATTTCAAACTCTTCACCGAAGGCGTTCACGTGCCAGCGGGAGAGGTTTATGCGGCGGTAGAGGCGCCCAAGGGCGAGTTCGGCGTCTATCTCGTTTCCGACGGCGGCGACAAACCCTATCGCTGCAAGCTCCGCGCGCCAGGATTTGCGCACCTGTCCGCCATGGACTTCCTGTGCAAGAACCACATGCTCGCCGACGTCTCTGCGATCCTTGGGTCGCTCGACATCGTCTTCGGGGAGGTCGATCGCTAATGTCCGTCCGTCGTCTCACCGATAATCAGCCCGACAGTTTCGAGTTTACGCCACAAAACCTGGCGTGGCTGGAAAAACAGATCGCAAAATACCCCGATGGCCGTCAGGCCTCGGCTGTTGTGCCGGCTCTTTGGCAAGCGCAAAAGCAAAATAATTACTGGTTGCCGCAGAAAGCGATCGAAAAGGTCGCCGAATTGCTCGACATGCCGAAAATCCGCGTGCTGGAGGTTGCGACCTTCTACACGATGTTCAATCTTGAGCCGGTCGGCAAATATTATATCCAGCTTTGCGGCACGACGCCGTGTATGCTGTGCGGCTCTGACGACCTGATCAAGGTGCTGCAGCGCCGAGTCGGTCCGCAGCGCAAGGTAACCGCAGACGGACTTTTCTCCTGGCTGGAGGTCGAGTGCCTCGGAGCCTGTTGTAATGCGCCAATGGTGCAGATCAACGATGATTTCTACGAGGATCTGACCGTCGAGAATTTCGAGAAACTGCTTGACGATCTCGCTGCGGGTCGAACGGTTAAAACCGGCTCGCAGACGGGCAGGGTGTCCTCGGAGCCGGCTGGCAAGCTGACAAGCCTGACGTCGCTCTACGGCGACGGCGCGAAGTAACGGAGGGAAACAAATCTCATGCTCTCCGACAAGGATCGCATCTTCACCAACCTCTACGGCATTGGCGACCGTTCCCTCGCCGGCGCCCGGCAGCGCGGTCAGTGGGACAACACAAAGGCGCTCCTGGCGCTGGGCCGCGACAAGATTATCGACGAGGTGAAAGCTTCGGGCCTGCGCGGCCGAGGCGGCGCCGGGTTCTCGACGGGCATGAAATGGTCTTTCATGCCGAAAGAGATTGATCCCCAGCGTCCGCATTATCTTGTTATCAACGCTGATGAGTCGGAGCCTGGCACCTGCAAGGATCGCGAGATTATGCGCAACGACCCGCATACGCTGGTCGAGGGCGCTCTGATCGCGAGTTTCGCCATGGGCGCGCACGCCTGTTACATTTATGTGCGCGGCGAGTTCATCGCCGAGCGCGAGGCGTTGCAGCGCGCCGTCGACGAAGCCTATGAGGCGCAACTGATCGGCAAAGACAATGTCCATGGCTATCCCTTCGATCTCTACGTGCATCATGGCGCCGGCGCCTACATCTGTGGCGAAGAGACAGCGCTGATCGAGAGTCTCGAAGGCAAGAAGGGCATGCCGCGTCTGAAGCCGCCGTTCCCCGCCAATGTCGGACTCTACGGTTGCCCGACGACGGTCAATAACGTCGAGTCCATTGCTGTCGTGCCGACAATCCTGCGTCGCGGCGCAGCGTGGTTCGCCGGCATCGGCCGGCCGAATAATGCAGGCACCAAACTGTTCTGCATCTCGGGCCATGTGAATACGCCGTGCAATGTCGAAGAGGCGATGTCGATTTCGTTTCGCGAATTGATCGATGCCCATTGCGGCGGCGTGCGCGGCGGTTGGGATAATCTGCTCGCCGTCATTCCAGGAGGTTCGTCGGTGCGCTGCGTGCCGGCGCATGAGATCGTCGATTGCCCGATGGATTTCGACAGCCTCGCCAAGCTCGGTTCGGGCCTCGGCACGGCGGCGGTGATTGTAATGGACAAGTCCACAGACATCATCCGCGCCATTGCGCGATTGTCCTATTTCTACAAGCATGAGAGCTGCGGCCAGTGCACCCCGTGCCGCGAGGGCACGGGCTGGATGTGGCGCGTCATGCAGCGCATGGTCGAGGGCCGCGCGCAAAAGAAAGAAATCGACATGCTGTTCGACGTGTCGAAGCAGATCGAAGGGCACACCATCTGCGCGCTGGGCGACGCCGCCGCCTGGCCGGTGCAGGGCCTGATCCAGCATTTTCGTCCGGTGATCGAACAGCGCATCGATCAATACACCGCAAACCCGCACTCCGATCCCGTGCGAGAAGCGGCGGAATGATGAACGTGAAATTTAACCCCGGCAGCACCGAGACTGCGGAGACACAGAAGTGACCAAAATCCTCGTCGATGGAATCGAAGTGGATGCGCCGGGGGAGTTTACGCTCCTTCAGGCCTGTGAGGCGGCGGGGGCAGAAATCCCGCGCTTCTGCTATCACGAGCGTCTGTCGATCGCCGGCAACTGTCGCATGTGCCTTGTTGAGGTAAAGGGCGGCCCGCCAAAGCCGCAGGCCTCCTGCGCCATGTCCGTAAAGGATTTGCGGCCGGGACCGAATGGCGCGCCTCCGGAAATTTTCACCAAATCGCCCATGGTGAAAAAGGCGCGGGAAGGCGTGATGGAATTCCTGCTCGTAAACCATCCTCTCGATTGCCCGATCTGCGATCAGGGCGGCGAGTGCGATTTGCAGGATCAGGCGCTGATGTTTGGCGGAGATTCGTCTCGCTATCACGAAAACAAGCGGGCGGTTGAGGACAAATTCATCGGTCCGCTGGTCAAGACCGAGATGACGCGCTGCATTCATTGCACGCGCTGCGTGCGCTTCACGGCGGAAGTCGCCGGCACTGGCGATATGGGCGCCATCGGTCGCGGCGAGGACATGGAGATCACCACCTATCTCCAGAGCGCCATGACCTCGGAATTGCAGGGCAATGTCGCCGATCTCTGCCCTGTCGGCGCGCTGTTGCCCAAGCCGCAGAATTTCCGCGCGCGTCCCTGGGAGTATCAAAAGACCGAAACCATCGACGTGATGGACGCCCTGGGCTCCAATATTCGTATCGATTCTCGCGGTCGCGAAGTTATCCGCATACTGCCGCGCGTCAACGATCTGGTGAACGAGGAGTGGATTTCCGACAAGACCCGTCAGATCGTCGACGGCCTCAAGACCCAGCGTCTTGATCGTCCCTATCTGCGTGAGAATGGTCGACTGCGTCCAGCTTCATGGCAGGAGGCGCTGGCCGCCGTGGCGAATAAAGTGCGTGCGACGGAGCCCGGGCGCATGGGCGCGTTGGTCGGCGACCTTTCAGCAGTCGAGGAAATCTTCGCGCTGAAGCTGTTGATGGAGCAACTGGGCGTCAAGAATATCGACTGCCGCCAGGACGGCTCTAAACTCGATCCGGCTAATGGTCGCGCCTCCTATCTTTTTAACGCGACCGTCGCCGGGATCGAACATGCAGACGCATTGCTGATCGTCGGCTCCAATCCGCGCAAGGAAGCGCCCGTGCTCAACGCCCGGATTCGCAAGCGTTGGCTGGCCGGAAACTTCAAGATTGCGCTGGTCGGCGAACGCGACGACCTCACCTATGACTACGACTATCTCGGCGCAGGCGCGGAGTCGTTGCTCAATTTCATTCAGAACGCCAGGCCTCTCGGCAAGCTGTTGGTGATCGTAGGGCAGGGCGCCCTGGCGCGTCAGGATGGCGGGGCCATCCTCTCTCTTGCGGCGCAGGCGGCGCAGAAACTGGGCGGCGTCGGGCCAGAGTGGAACGGCTTCAGCGTGCTCCAAACGGCGGCCGCGAGGGTTGGCGCGCTGGATCTTGGCTTCGTCCCGGGCGCCGGCGGTCTCGACGCTGCGGCGATGAGCAAAGGTGGGGCGCTTGATGTTTTGTTCAATCTTGGCGCCGACGAAGCGTCGATTGAGCCGGGCGCTTTTGTTGTTTATGTCGGCACGCATGGCGATCGTGGCGCGCATCGCGCCGATGTGATCCTCCCCGGCGCCGCCTATACGGAGAAATCCGGCATTTACGCCAACACCGAAGGTCGGGTTCAACTCGCTTCGCGTGTGGTGTTCCCGCCGGGCGAGGCTCGTGAGGACTGGGCTATTTTCCGCGCTTTGTCTGGCGCGCTTGGTCAACCGCTGCCCTTTGACTCGCTCGCTGCGTTGCGCAAGAAGCTCTTCGAAGCCTATCCTCATTTCGCCCGCATCGATCAGATCGCTGCCGGGGAACCGGGCCAGATCGGCGCCCTTGCGGCGCATCCAGCCGTCGCGCTGCGCGATCCGCTGAGCAACGTCATCAAGGATTTTTACCTCACCAATCCGATCGCGCGCGCTTCGGCGGTGATGGCGGACTGCTCTGCGCTGGCTCAGGGCCGGCTGACGCAGGCGGCGGAATAGGAGCAACGACGCGATGGACGCCATCACGACCTATCTTTCGGAAAGTCCGGTGTTGCTGGCGCTCGTCAAGAGCGTGTTGCTGGCCGTCGTTCTGCTGATCTACGTAGCCTATGTAATTCTTGCTGACCGCAAGATCTGGGCGGCGGTCCAATTACGCCGCGGCCCGAACGTCGTTGGGCCGTGGGGTCTGCTTCAGAGTTTTGCCGACTTCATCAAATTCGCGCTCAAGGAGCCGGTGATCCCTGACACCGCGAATAAAGGCATCTTCCTCTTCGCGCCCTTTATCGCCGCGACTCTTTCCATCGCGACATGGGCTGTGGTGCCGGTCGCCGACGGCTGGGTGGTTGGTGACATCAATGTCGGCATTTTATATATTTTCGCGATCTCGTCGCTCGGGGTCTATGGAATCATCATGGGCGGCTGGGCGTCGAACTCGAAATATCCATTTCTCTCGGCGCTCCGCTCGGCGGCGCAGATGGTCTCCTATGAGGTCTCGATCGGCTTCGTCATTATCACCGTGCTGCTCTGCGCCGGGTCGCTTAATCTGTCCGACATCGTGCGTGCGCAGGATACGCCGTACGGCATGCTCGGGTGGTATTGGCTACGCCTGCTGCCGATGTTCGTGATCTTTTTCGTTTCGGCGCTGGCGGAGACAAATCGTCCGCCCTTCGATCTTGTCGAAGCGGAATCCGAACTTGTCGCCGGCTTCATGATCGAATATTCGGCGACGCCTTATGTGCTCTTCATGCTTGCAGAATATGTGGCGATCACAACCATGTGCGCGCTGCTGACCATCCTGTTCTTTGGCGGTTGGCTGCCGCCGGTGAACATGGCGCCCTTCACCTGGGTGCCGGGCGTGATCTGGTTCGTTCTGAAGGCGAGCTTCTTCTTTTTCTTCTTCGCTATGGTGAAGGCGTTTGTGCCCCGCTATCGCTACGACCAGCTGATGCGATTGGGTTGGAAGGTATTCCTGCCGATCTCTCTGGTTATGGTCATGATTGTCGCCGCGGTGCTTCAATTCGGCCCCGTTCTGGCTGCGAACTGAGGATTGTCATGAGACTCGATCAGGCCGCAAAGTCGCTTTTCCTGTCGGAGTTCGTTGGCGCGTTCTTTCTATCCATGCGCTACTTCTTCAAGCCGAAAGCGACGATCAACTACCCTCACGAAAAGAACCCGCAGTCGCCGCGCTATCGCGGCGAACATGCTCTTCGCCGTTATCCCAACGGCGAAGAGCGCTGCATCGCCTGCAAGCTCTGCGAGGCGATCTGCCCGGCGCAGGCGATCACCATTGAGGCGGGACCACGTCGTAACGATGGCACGCGACGCACCACGCGCTACGACATCGATATGGTGAAATGCATCTACTGCGGCTTCTGTCAGGAGGCGTGTCCTGTCGACGCGATTGTCGAGGGGCCTAATGCAGAATTCGCGACCGAGACGCGCGAGGAGCTTTACTACACCAAGGAGCGCCTGCTCGAGAACGGCGCGCGTTGGGAACGCGAAATCGCGCGCAACATCGCGCTGGATTCGCCCTACCGCTAGGACAGAAAGCTAGGGCCACGGAATGCCCGGGCGGCGAGCGCCGCCTGCACTATGAGAGGACAGGAACGTGCCGGCTGTATTCTTCTACATCTTCGCGACGATTATGATCGCGTCGGCCTGCGTAGTGATTATGGCGCGCAATCCGGTGCACTCGGTGCTGTTTCTGATCCTCGCCTTCTGCAACGGCGCGGGATTGTTCCTTCTGTCGGGGGCAGAGTTTCTGGCCCTGATTCTGATCGTTGTTTACGTCGGCGCCGTCGCGGTGCTTTTTCTCTTTGTGGTGATGATGCTCGACGTCGACTTCGCCGAACTCAAGCAGGGGTTCGCCGAATATCTGCCCCTCGGCGTCGGCGTCGGACTCGTAGTATTCGCCGAACTTGGTATGGTCGCACTGGGTTGGCAAACGTCGCCGCTCGCGGCAAGCGCCGCCGCCTCGCCCATTCCTGACAATATGTCCAACACCGCCGCTCTTGGACAAATACTCTACACCAAATACGCGGTCTTTTTCGAGGCTTCGGCGATGGTGCTGTTGACCGCAATGATCGGCGCCATTGTCCTGACTCTTCATCACAGGCCGAACGTCAAGCGTCAGAGCATTGAGGAGCAGAACTCGCGAAATGCGAAGAATGTCGTCGAGATCAAGAAGGTTCCTTTCCGCACCGGCGTCTAACGGGGAAATCTCATGACCATAGGCCTGACCCATTATCTCGTCGTCGGCGCGATCATGTTTACGCTCGGCGTTGCGGGAATTATTCTCAATCGCAAAAACATCATCGTCATTCTGATGTCGGTGGAACTCATCCTGTTGTCTGTCAATATCAACTTTGTCGCCTTCTCCAAGGAGCTGGGAGACCTCACCGGACAGGTGTTTGCGCTTTATGTGCTCACTGTCGCAGCCGCCGAGGCGGCGATCGGTCTCGCTATTCTCGTCGCCTTCTATCGCAACCGCGGCACCATCGCGGTCGAAGACATCAATTCTCTCAAAGGCTGATCACGCGATGATTCAGGCAATCGTCTTTCTTCCGCTGCTCGGCTTTCTGATTGCCGGGGCCTTCGGCCGCTGGATCGGGGCGCGCGCCTCGGAAATCGTTACGACATCGCTGCTATTGATCTGCGCTGTGCTGTCGTGGATGGTGTTTCTCGATGTCGCCATCGGCCATAACGAGGGACACGTCACCGTCCTCGCTAACTGGATGAACGCCGGCAATCTGAGCGTTGACTGGGCGTTGCGGGTCGATACGCTGACGGCTGTGATGCTCGTCGTGGTCAATACCGTGTCGAGTCTCGTGCATCTTTATTCCGTCGGCTACATGCACGAAGATCCGCACAGATCGCGCTTTTTCGCCTATTTGTCGCTTTTCACCTTCGCTATGCTGATGCTGGTGACCTCTGACAATCTGGTGCAGATGTTCTTTGGCTGGGAGGGCGTCGGTCTCGCCTCCTACCTGCTGATTGGTTTCTGGTATCAGAAACCCTCCGCCAATGCGGCGGCGATCAAGGCTTTCGTTGTCAACCGCGTAGGAGACTTTGGCTTCGCTCTGGGTATCTTTCTGGTTTACCAACTGACTCAGTCGCTAACCTTCAGCGAGGTTTTTGCGGCGATCCCCGGTCTTGAAGGCAAGGAAATTCACATTTTTGGCCTCGACGCCGAGGCGTTGGAAGTCGCCGCATTTCTGTTATTCATCGGCGCGATGGGCAAGTCGGCGCAGTTTTTCCTGCACACCTGGCTGCCGGACGCGATGGAAGGACCCACGCCGGTCTCCGCGCTCATCCACGCGGCGACCATGGTCACCGCCGGCGTCTTTATGGTCGCGCGCCTCTCTCCGATCTTTGAACATGCGCCACACGCCGCGACTTTTGTTACGCTGATCGGTGCGATTACGGCCTTCTTCGCCGCGACTGTCGGTCTGGTGCAGAACGACATCAAACGCGTCATCGCCTATTCAACCTGCTCCCAGCTTGGTTATATGTTCGTCGCAGAAGGCGTCGGCGCCTATTCGCTCGGCGTGTTCCATCTTTTCACCCATGCCTTCTTCAAGGCGCTGCTATTTCTGGGCGCTGGCTCAGTGATCCATGCGATGCATCACGAGCAGGATATGCGCAATATGGGTGGGCTGCGAAAGGACATTCCTTTCACCTTCGCGATGATGACGATCGGCACGCTGGCGCTCACAGGCGTCGGCATCCCGCATACTCAGCTTGGGTTTGCCGGTTATTTCTCCAAGGACGCGATTATCGAAGCCGCCTTTACCGCCGGCGAGCATCACACGGCGGCTTTCATCGGTTTCATCTCGACGGTTGTCGCGGCGGCGCTGACCTCCTTCTATTCATGGCGACTGGTGTTCATGACTTTCTTCGGATCGCGTCGCGAGAGCGCTCATGGTCATGAAGCTCACAGCCACGACGCCACGCATCACAACGATCACGCGCATGACGACCACGCTCACGGCCATGATGATCATGCGCATGACGATCACGGCCACGGTCACGGCGATCACACGCCGCATGAATCACCGATCGTTATGCTGATCCCGCTCGCCGTTCTTGCCCTCGGCGCGCTGGCGGCGGGTGCGGTGTTCCTGCCCTATTTCGCCGGGCATGCCTATGATGAGTTCTGGAAAGGCGCGCTCTACACCGGCGAACATAACCATATCCTCCACGAGATGCACGAGATCCCGTCGTGGGTCGGTCTGTCGCCGACTGTTGCGATGATCGGCGGTTTTCTCGTGTCGCTATATGTCTACGTGCTCAAGCCGGGAACAGCCCAGAAACTCGCGGCGGCCTTTCCGCGTCTTTATGACTTCCTGCTCAACAAATGGTATTTCGACGAGCTTTATGACAGGATCTTTGTGCGTCCGGCCTTCGCTATTGGCCGTCTTTTCTGGAAGGGCGGCGACGGCGCAATCATCGATGGCCTCGGTCCGGACGGCGTTGCGGCGCGTGTCGCTGACGGCGCCCGCATCGCCGTGCGTCTGCAAACCGGATATGTCTATCACTACGCCTTCGCCATGCTGATCGGCGTCGCGGCGGTCGCCACCTGGTTCGTTGCCGGAGGAATGCGCTGATGTTCGGGTTCGGAATCCTCACCGGCCTCACCTTTCTGCCGCTTGTCGGCGTCGCTTTCTTGCTGACGCAGAAAGGCGACGATCCGTCGACCCTGCGAAACATCCGCTGGGCGACGCTTCTGACGACTTTTGCGACCTTCGCGTTGTCTCTGGTCGCCTGGACGCGTTTCGACGCAACCAGCGCCGCCTTTCAACTTGTCGAGGAGCACCCCTGGTTCGGTTCGGGTCTCGTCTACAAGCTTGGCGTCGATGGATTCTCGATGCCATTTGTCATGCTGACGACCTTCCTGATGCCTTTTGCGATCCTTGCCTCCTGGGAGTCCGTCGAAAAGCGCGTCAAGGAATATATGATCGCTTTTCTTGTGCTGGAGACGCTGATGATCGGCGTCTTCTGCGCACTTGATCTCGTGCTCTTTTATCTGTTCTTCGAGGGCGGCCTCATCCCGATGTTCCTGATCATCGGCATCTGGGGCGGTAAGCGTCGCGTTTATGCGAGCTTCAAGTTCTTTCTCTATACGCTGGTCGGCTCGCTGCTGATGCTGATCGCCATTCTGGCGATGTATGGCCATGCCGGAACCACTGACATCGCCACGCTGCTGAAAACCGATTTCCCCAAGGATATGCAATACTGGTTATGGCTCGCCTTCTTCGCCTCCTTCGCGGTGAAGATGCCGATGTGGCCGGTGCATACATGGCTTCCCGACGCCCACGTCGAGGCCCCGACGGCGGGCTCGGTCATTCTGGCGGCGATACTGCTGAAAATGGGTGGTTATGGATTCCTACGGTTTTCCTTGCCGATGTTCCCGGACGCCTCGGCGCATTTTGCGCCTCTCGTCTACGCCATGTCCGTTATCGCCATCGTCTACACCTCGCTTGTCGCCCTGGTGCAGGAGGACATCAAGAAACTGATCGCCTATTCGTCCGTCGCCCACATGGGTTTTGTGACGATGGGACTGTTTACGCTGAATCCGCAGGGTATTCAGGGCGCGCTGTTTCTGATGATCTCGCACGGCTTCGTTTCGGGCGCGCTGTTTCTCTGCGTCGGCGTCATCTACGATCGCATGCACACTCGTGAGATCGCCGCCTATGGCGGTCTGGTGAACCGCATGCCGATATACGCTTTCGTCTTTATGGTGTTCACCATGGCGAATGTCGGTCTGCCGGGAACGGCGGGTTTTGTCGGCGAGTTCCTTTCGCTTCTTGGCGCCTTCGAGGCCAACAGCTGGGTCGCGCTGATCGCCACGAGCGGCGTAATCTTCTCGGCGGCCTACGCCCTTTACCTCTACCGTCGCGTGATCTTCGGCGAGCTGGAAAAAGCAAATCTCAAGGACATCGCGGATCTAACGCCGCGCGAGATAGCGATTTTCGCGCCGCTTGTGCTGCTGACGATCTATTACGGCGTCCAACCCGATCCAATTCTGAACACAACGGCGGCTTCGGTCGACCACCTTATCCAGTCTCACACGGCATTGCTCGATGCGGTCAAGCTCGCCGCCGCAAGCCACTAGGGATTGTTACCGAGGATCAAACACAATGGTTTTGCTCACCGAACTGTTTCAGCATTTCCTGCCGGAGACGATCCTCTCGGTCGGCGTCTTTGTCTTGCTGATCATCGGCGCCTGGCGTGGCGAGAGAGGGTTCGGACTGGTCGACGAAATGACAGTCGGTCTGCTCGGATTGGCGATCCTGTCGATCGTTCTATCGACCAAACCGGATATGGCGATGCTTAACGGCGCCTTCATGGACGACGGTTTCTCGCGGTTCATGAAGGTTCTGGCGCTCATCGGCGCGATGGCCTCGGTCATCATGTCAGTCGATTATTTGCAGCGTACAGGGCTGGAGAAATTTGAATATCCGCTGCTGATCATTCTCTCGACGCTCGGCATGATGCTGTTGATTTCGGCGGATAATCTTATCTCTCTCTATCTGGGTCTCGAGTTGATGTCGCTGGCGCTATATGTGCTTGCGGCCTTTGCGCGCGAGGATGGTTACGCCTCTGAGGCGGGCCTGAAATATTTCGTTCTCGGCGCCTTGTCGTCGGGCATGATGCTTTATGGCTCTTCGCTGCTCTATGGCTTCGCTGGTACGGTGTCCTTCTCCGGGATCGCCCAGGCGGTAGCCGGGTCGACATCGCTGGGCGTTGTCTTCGGGCTGGTTTTCCTGCTCGCTGGTCTTGCCTTCAAAATGTCGGCGGCGCCGTTTCATATGTGGACGCCGGATGTCTATCAGGGCGCGCCGACGCCTGTTACCGCCTTTTTCGCTTCGGCGGCGAAAATGGCTGCGGTCGCCATCACCGCGCGGGTCGTTATGACCGCCTTTCCCGGCGCAACCCAACAATGGCGCCAAATTATCGTCTTCCTCGCGATCGCTTCGACTTTGCTCGGTTCTTTCGCCGCCATTGGCCAGACCAACATCAAGCGTCTGATGGCCTATTCCTCAATCGGCCACATGGGTTTCGCGCTAATCGGCCTCGCCGCCGCCAATGAGTCCGGCCTTCGGGGCGTCGCGCTGTATCTTGCCGTCTATCTGGTGATGACGCTTGGCTCCTTCGCTGCGATCCTGTCGATGCGCGTCGACGGTAAGGCGGTCGAGGACATCAGTGATCTGGCCGGCCTGTCGCGCACCAACGGGCTGATGGCCTTCTTCCTCGCCATGCTGATGTTTTCGTTGGCCGGCATTCCGCCGCTGGCGGGCTTCTTCGCCAAATATTATGTGCTGCTGGCGGCGGTAGACGCCGGGCTCTATCCGCTGGCCATCATCGGCGTGCTCGCGAGCGCCGTGGCGGCGTTCTATTATTTACGCGTCGTCAAGGTGATGTATTTCGATGATCCGGCCCCGGAGTTTGACGCCGCGCCCTTCGCCTTACGCGCTATTCTGGCGATCTCTACCATCGCGCTGCTGGTCTTCTGGGTCTATCCGACGCCGGTGATGGATGCGGCGTCCGCCGCCGCCAAATCGTTGCTGTAAGAGGAACGCGCGTGAAATTGGGCGATTTCGCGCGCGGGCAGGGAATACGACTGCTTGATCTCGAAACTGTCGACTCCACCAACGATGAAGCGCGACGATTGATCGCCGATGGCGAGCGTGGCCCGCTCTGGATCGTTGCGGCGCGTCAGACAAACGGCCATGGACGTCTTGGTCGCGATTGGAAGTCGCCGCCCGGCAATCTTTTCGCAAGCCTGATCCTTTATGACTTCGGCGACCTCTGCGTTGCGCCTCAGCTTGGTTTCGTCACCGGGGTAGCGGCGATGCGGGCGCTAAAAGCGTTGCGTATTGAGGCTGGCGTTGCGTTGAAATGGCCTAACGACCTTCTACTCGATGGCGCCAAGCTTGGCGGCGTGCTTCTCGAAACCGTGATGGTTCCGACCGGCGATGTGCGGACGCCAGCTGCGCCTGTCGCAATTATCGGCATCGGCGTTAACTGCCTGTCTGCCCCGGACAATCTGCCCTATCCGGCGCGGGCTTTGTCCGTCCTCGGGCCCGATGCGCCGAAGCGCGAGAGCCTCTTTGCCGCTCTCACGGACGCTTTCGTCGAGACGCTCGCAGTGTGGCGCTCCGGCGAAGGATTCCTGCAACTTCGCGCTGAATGGCTTCAATACGCCGCCGGTCTCGGCGCCCATATTCGCGTCGCTCTGGCGCATGAAACCATCGAAGGGCGATTCGACACTATCGACGCCACAGGCCGGCTTGTTCTGACCACCGCGATGGGCGTTCGCAATATCGAAGCCGGCGATGTGCTGATTGGTCCGCGCAGCGCAATGACGGAAGCCCTGACATGAGCGCGACCCCCGAAAACGATTTTGTATTCACCCCGCTTGGCGGCGTCGGCGAGATTGGCATGAATCTCGCCCTTTATGGCTACGGCCCGCCGAAATCGCGCAAATGGATCATGGTCGATTGCGGCCTTGGTTTTCCGGGCCTTGATCTGCCGGGTGTCGATGTCGTCTTTCCCGATATCTCCTTCGTCGAGAAAATCGGGCGCGATCTGCTCGCCATCTTCATCACCCATGCACATGAAGATCACATCGGCGCTTTGTCGACTTTATGGCCGAAACTCAAATGCAAGGTCTATGCGACCCCCTTCGCCCGCGGTCTGCTCGAAGTACGCAAATTGCAGGAGCCCGGCGCGCCGAACATCAAGCTGCTGCCGGCTCATGCCGGCGCCGTGATCGAGGCGGGACCGTTCAGCGTTGAGTATGTCGCCGTCGCTCATTCGATTCCGGAAGCCTGTTCGCTGGCGATTCGCACGCCGTTGGGTCTCGCAATCCATACCGGCGATTGGAAAATCGACGCTGAACCCGGCGTCTCGACTCATATCGATGAGGCGCGGTTCCGCGCGCTGGGAGACGAGGGCGTCACCGCGCTGATCTGCGATTCCACAAATATCCTGCGCGAGGGCGCCAGCTTCTCGGAAGGCGATGTCGCGAGAACATTGAAAACCTTGATTGCGGAAGCGCCCGGTCGTGTGCTGGTGACGACCTTCGCCTCCAACGTGTCACGTCTGCGCGCATTGGCGGAAGCGGCGCAGGCCTGTGGACGTTCCGTCGTCGTCGCCGGACGGGCAATGGATCGAGTCATTCAGGTAGCGCGCGAATGCGGCTATCTTGATGGGCTGCCAGGATTTCACGGCGTCGATATGTTGCAGGCGTTGCCCCGCGATCGCACGCTCGTCATCGTCACCGGCAGTCAGGGCGAGCAGCGCGCTGCGATGGCGCGGGCGGCGGCGAAGGATCACCCGCTGCTCAAGCTTGGTTCCGGCGATCGAGTGATCTTCTCGTCGCGGGCCATTCCCGGCAATGAGCGATCTATCCATCGTGTCATCAATAATCTTTGCAATCTTGGCGTTGAGGTGATCACCGATCACGATCATCTCGTGCATTGCTCGGGTCATCCGCGGCGGGGCGATGTTGCGCAAATGTATCAATGGACACGGCCGAAGATTGCCGTGCCGGTGCATGGCGAGGCGCATCATCTCAGTCAGCATGAGATTTTTGCGCGCGCTCATGGCGCCGAGTATGTCGCGCCGGCGCGCGATGGCTCGATCGTGCGCCTGGCGCCCGGCGCGCCGGAAATCATCGGCGTTGCGCCGACAGGACTTCTCTACCGCGATGGCGATGTCGTCATTGACGAGGCGGATGGCGCAGTGCGCGACCGCGCCAAACTTTCCTTTGTCGGCGTGGTCTCGATCGCCCTCGCCGTCAATCGCAATGGCGATATGGCTGGCGACCCGGATGTTGTTTTCGCTGGCGTGCCCAAGCGCGGTAAATTCGGCCAGGACATGGCTGAGGTCATCGACGAGGCCCTGTTCTCAACGGTCGAGGGCCTGCCGCGCGGGCGTCGTCGCGACGCTGACACGCTCTCCACCGCCGTCGAACGCGCGGTGCGCGGCGCCGTCTTTTCGGTCTGGGGCAAGAAGCCTCTTGTTCATGTGATGGTCGTTACGATCTGAAGCGGGTAACAGCCCGGCCGCGTCGCGTAATCATGAGCAGAAATAAAAAAGCGGCGCCCCCGGGGACGCCGCTCGAAACAGGATGCGGATCCGCTCAGAGACCGGTCAAATTCTGCGTCTTGCCGCTGCCGGTGGTGATGGCGATCGAGCGCACATAGGCGCATTCCTTCGTGCCGGGGACCGTGAATTTTTCACCCTTGTGGTAGGTCTTGCCGAAAACCTTATTATGCGCCGGGGCTTCACATTCGCCGCCGTTGATGGAGACGGAGCGAACCGAAACGCTCTCCGCCTTCACGCTGCAATGCAGCTCGCCGTCATGATGATTGTGGTTGCAGTCGAACGGCTCATCGCCGGCAAAGGCGACGCCCGGCAGGAAGGCGGCGAGGACCAGAAGCTTTTTCATGGAATACTCCAGTGGGGTAAAGTCGGGGGGACTTGATTGAATTTCGTGAAAGGGCGCGCCTCTGCGCGACGCTTTTCATCTAGTTTGAAATCATGTCCGCACGAAGCTTTTGTGACAGTGCCGCCGGCCCGGTTTTCCGGCATAGTCGGCTGTGACAGAATCACGCAGAGGGATCAGCGACCGGCGCATGCGCGGCAAACCGGGCTTTTACGAATTTTTCGCCGGCGGCGGCATGGCCCGCGCCGGGCTGGGGCCCGGCTGGCGCTGCCTGTTCGCCAATGATTTTGACCGTCGCAAGGCCGAGACCTACCGCGCCAACTGGGGCGACGACGTCCTGCATGTCGGCGATGTAGGGGCTGTGACGACCGCCCAGCTTCCCGGCGTCGCCGATCTCGTCTGGGGCTCCTTTCCCTGTCAGGATCTGTCGCTGGCTGGCGCCGGCGCCGGTCTGCGCGGCGAGCGCTCGGGAACCTTCTGGCCCTTCTGGGGGTTGGTGACGGCGCTAGGTCGCGAGGGACGCGCGCCAAAGCTTGTCGTGCTCGAAAATGTCTGCGGCGCGCTCACTTCCCATAACGGCAAGGATTTCACCGCCCTGTGCAGGGCGCTGGCCGAGGGCGGCTATCGCTTTGGCGCGCTGGTGATCGACGCCGCGTTGTTTCTGCCGCAATCCCGTCCGCGCCTGTTCATCGTCGCCATGCGCGGCGATCTTGCCGTGCCGGCGTCGCTCGTCGGACAGGGAGCCGCAGCGCCTTTCCATACGCGCGCGCTGATGACGGCGCACGGGAATTTGCCGAAGGCGCTCAAAGAAAACTGGCTCTGGTGGCGCTTGCCGCCGCCGCCGCCGCGCAGCGCAAAACTACTCGATGTGATCGAAGAAACCCCGCAGGATGTCTCCTGGCGCAGCGCGCGCGAGACCGGGGCGCTGCTCGCCATGATGAGCGAGATCAATCTCGCGCGCATCGAAGAAGCAAAGCGCGCCGGCAGCCGAATGGTCGGGACTCTCTATCGTCGCACCCGTTATGTGAACGGCGAAAAGCGGCAACGCGCCGAAGCGCGTTTCGACGATCTGGCCGGGTGCCTTCGCACGCCTGCGGGCGGATCAAGCCGGCAATTTGTTTTGTTGATCGAAAACGGACGGGTGCGGTCACGGCTCATGTCGGCGCGCGAAACCGCGCGTCTGATGGGCTTGCAGGACGATTATATCCTGCCGCGGAATTATAACGAGGCCTATCATTTGACTGGCGACGGCGTTGTTGCGCCGGTCGTCATGCATGTTGCGCGACATATTCTTGAGCCCTTGATCGGCGCAACATCCCAATGCGTCGCGGCGTAAGCGAAACGCCTGATCAACGCGCCGCCATAATGCGCGCAGTGAAATCGCGCGATACGTCGCCCGAGCTGGCGGTGCGCGCGGTGTTGCGTATCTTCGCGCCGGGCTATCGACTCCATCGTCGGGATATCACGGGCAAGCCAGACATCGCTTATGTCGGCCGCAAGCGCGCGATTTTTGTCCATGGCTGTTTCTGGCATGGGCATCATTGCGCGCGCGGCGCGCGTTTGCCGAAGGCCAACGCCGAGTATTGGCGCGCTAAGATCGCGCGCAATGTCGCGCGCGACGCGCGCCATCAGGAAGCGCTCGCCGCGCTGGGCTGGCGCGCGCTTGTCGTATGGGAATGCGAATTGAGGGATCGCGAAGCTTTGGAGAAAAAGCTGCGCGATTTTCTTGACTGATTTTGTGGCCAACCTGGCAACGCTTCGCGCTGCCCTCTCCCTCAAGGGGAGGGGCGTTCCTTCTCCCCTTGCGGGAGAAGGTGCTTCGCCGCAGGCGAAGCGGATGAGGGGTCAGTCCTTGGCCCGCTCGACATAGGCGCCGTCTTCCGTCTGGATGACGACGCGGGTGCCGGTCTGGATATGCGGCGGCACCATGACGCGCGCGCCGTTGGAGACTTTCGCCGGCTTGTAGGAGGAGGAGGCGGTCTGGCCCTTCACCACCGGCTCGGTCTCGACGATCTCCAGCGTCACGCGCGGCGGCAACTGAATGGCGACCGGGACGCCGTTAAACATCGAAAGAATGCAGACCATGTTTTCCTGCAGCCACTGCGCCTGGTCGCTGATCACGTCGGCTGGCACGGCGACCTGCTCGAAGCTCTGCTGGTTCATGAAATGATGGCCGTCGTCGTCACTGTAGAGATAGGTGTAATCCATATCCTCGACAAAGGCGCGTTCGACCTGTTCGGTGGTTTTGTAACGGTCTGAGACCTTCACCCCGTCGGAGAGGCGGCGCATGTCGATCTGGGTCGTCGGGGTGCCCTTTCCGGGGAAAAAGCTTTCGGCGGTCAGCACGACGTAGAGCTGGCCGTCCCCGCGCTCAATGATGTTGCCCTTGCGGATCGAACTGGCGATGACTTTCACTGGGTATATTCCTTCTGGCCGGCGTTCCGGCGACCGTTCATTGCCGGCGCGGGCCGGGATGTTTATGAACGGGGGTAAGATCATATTTCGCGCGCGCCGGCAAATCCGGCCCGCAGGAGGGCCATGATGACGCGCGCGTCGCCCTGGTGGGCGCCCGATGTTTACGCCGACCGGCGGCCCTTTCTCAAGGCGCGACGTCGCATAACCTCGGCTGTCAGGCGTTTTTTCGAGTCCGAGGACTTCGAGGAAGTCGAAACGGCGGCGCTTCAGGTCTCCGGGGGCAATGAGATCCACCTCTCCGCCTTTTCCACGGAGCTGATCGGGGCGGATAGCGAGCCCAGCCGCCTCTACCTTCACACCTCGCCGGAGTTCGCCTGCAAGAAGCTGCTGGCGGCGGGCGAGGAGAAGATTTTCACGCTGGCCCGCGCGTTCCGAAATCGCGAGCGGTCGGCTCTACATCACCCCGAATTCACTATGCTGGAGTGGTATCGCGCCGGCGACCCCACCTTGCGGATGATGGAGGATTGCGCCGGCGTGCTGGTCGCCGCCGCCCGCGCGGCGGAGGCCAGAGATTTCGCCTGGCGTGGTCGGCTCTGCGATCCCTTTGCAGAACCGGAGCCGCTGAGCGTCTGCGCCGCCTTCGCCCGCCACGCCGGCGTTGATCTCGAGCCGCTGCTTGACGATCGCGACGGCCTCGCGGACGTCGCCGAACAACTCGGCCTGCGCGTGACGGCGGACGACACGTGGTCCGATCTATTCAGTAAGATTTTGTCCGAAAAGATCGAGGGCCAACTTGGGTGCGGCCGGCCGACTCTGCTGTGCGATTATCCGGCGAGTGAAGCCGCTCTGGCGCGGGTTCTTCCCGACAATCCGCGCTTCGCCGATCGTTTCGAGCTGTATGTCTGTGGCGTCGAACTCGCCAATGGTTTTGGCGAACTCACCGATCCGGTCGAACAGCGTCGTCGTCTTGAGGCGCAGATGGCGGAGAAGGCGCGGATCTACGACGAGGGTTATCCGATTGACGAAGATTTTCTCGAAGCCCTGGCCGTGATGCCCGAGGCAAGCGGCGTCGCGCTCGGCTTCGATCGTCTGGTGATGCTCGCTGTGGGCGCCGAACGCATCGAACAGGTGTTATGGACGCCGGTCGTGGAACAGGGAACGCCGATTTAAACCGCGCGCCGCTCAATTTCCTCCATGTCATCGTCTGACAAGCCGAAGTGATGGCCGATCTCATGCACCAGCACATGAGTCACGACCGCGCGCAACGTGTCCTCGCCATCGGCCCAGAAATCGAGGATAGGGCGGCGATAGAGCCAGACCATATTCGGCTCGTCGCCCGTTTGCGCCAGATGCTCGCCCTGCGCAAGCCCGCGACCGCGAAACAGGCCAAGCAGATCATATTCCGTTTCGCAGTTCATATCTTCGAGCGTCTCTTCGTCGGGAAAATCCTCGACAAGGATCACGAGGCCTTCGCACAATCCACGAAACTGTTTCGGAAGCGCCGTATAGGCGTCGTCGGCGAGGCGCTCGATATCGGCGAGCGTAGGGGCTGTTTGCTGGCCTAAGTCCATTTCAACTGCGTAGCTCATGGAACATGGTTTCGGCTGAGACCTCAAGTCGATTTTATTACAGACTTAGGAAGACATGAAGAAAAACAAGAAAACCGAGAATTAAAAGTTAAAAACTGTAGCCAGACAAAAGTCTATCGCTGATCGCGCGATTACCTCCCAAAAGTAATAGGTGTTCAAAGATCCAGTCTGTCACATAATCAAAGTTTACGTAGTAAAAATAGAACATTAGATGAGACGAAAAAAATCGCTGGGCGGCTCATGCAGTGTTTGAAAAAAACATTTTCTAATGTAGACAGGCGGTGCCGAGAGCGCTCGGTAAATTCTAACCGGATACGGAGGATTGAAATGAAAACTGCTCGCAAACCATACAATGAGGAAATCAGTTGCGGTAACGTGATGTTCGATCTCTTCAATTGGCGTTTTTGAATGGTCCTATCAATAAAGCATCACGCAAAGGGGGGACTGCTCCCCTTTGTTTTCAGAGCTAATTTATATGTCTAACTTTCATCATCGGAAGTTTTCCCTAGTAGGGCATGAACATGCTCATACAGATCAACTATGGCCAGTCCTTAGGAGCGCCGATGTGTTGGAGTTAGCCTATGAAAGCGGTCTTCCGCCCGAGCGAGGTTTAACTTGTTCAGTTGAAAATAGCGAGATTGTCTTCACATTGCTCCTGCAGGGAGATGTGATGGGAATTATGGGTATAGGTCGTTCGAATAAAGACCCCAGAGGTGGAAAGATATGGTTTCTAGGCTCGGAGCAACTGGAGAAAAATATCGATTTAGAGTTGATCAGACAGAGTCCATACATGGTTGCGTTGCTAATGGAGAATTTTGAAATCGCTTTTAATTTTGTGTCCGAAGCAAATACAGCTTCAATGAAATGGCTTGATTGGGCGGGATTTGAATTCATCCACAGGATTCCTGACTACGGAATAGCGAAAAAACCATTCTGGCTATTCGCAAAAGCCAGAACAGTGGAGCTTAGAAAAAATTGGGATTCAATCTTTAACCTTCATCAAACCAGAAACTCTTAAGTGTCCAGCATGATCCATAAAGTTGTAAGAGCCGGATTTTTGCTTTTTTTTCTGGCTTCCTGCTCACCATCGCAAGACTTTATAAAAAATCGTCTCTCCGATGAAATCATGGCGCCGCCGAATGGCGGCCGCCAAAATATTAGCGCATCGATCTCAAACTTCAATCCTTTACAATATGACGCTGCTTACACAGTAGATGTGGGGCCGCCGCACGCGACTCTTGCATATTGGGTCACCAATCCGACGTCCGAACGTTTGGCGATGCTCAATCCACCCGAATGGGTTGGGAACAGATGCGTGCACACGGGAGATCCGCCACGAGGCGTGGCGATTTTGCTCAGCGGCTGGACCCGTCAGTCGCATCGCGAGGGGACATTTATGCCTCGCATTCTCACAGTGCTCCTTTGTCAAGGTTGGCGAATGATAGCGCCGGACTTGCGAGGATTTGGCGAGTCGACCGGAGATGTCGCCTCATATGGCGTGTATGATAGTCAGGACTTAAAACAACTATTGAACGACGTTAGGGCAAAAGGCCTTGCGAACGGCCCGGTGATCGTCATCGGTCATTCCTATGGCGCTCTCGTCGCTTTTCAATTTGCAGCCAAGGATAGCCGTATTTCAGCGCTGCTGGCATTTTCGGGTCCGAAAGATTTTCAATCGATAGCTCCTGCCGTGCGTGCGACGGCAGGTCTTGAGAATCCGATTCTCAACGCTGTTATGGGCAATGAATTAAGCGACGATGTTGTGAAAGAAGCCATCTTGGAGGCCTCCAGCAGAAATAGCGTAAATCCTAATTTGGCCGACGGCGTCGTAGCTGCAAAAAAATTGAAAATTCCGTTTTTGGTCGCGCACGGGCGACAAGATCGGGTCGTGCCCTTCTCAGATGCAGAGGGTTTGGCGGCCGCCAATCCGACACGCGCGACCTTTTGGATCGGCGATAGTGATGATCATGTAAGTTATTTTAATAACTCTGAATTCGTCCGTTATATTTTTGAGTGGTTGTATAAGTTGCCGCATTCTCCAGACAAATAATTCGAGGGCGCAGATTGCTATGAAGCTTGGAATTTTATCGGTTTTTCCTGACGACAAAGTAAAATCCAGCAGTTTTTTGCCGTGACTTTCAAGCTTTCTGCGCCTTCGTTGAGGTAAACAGTTGGCGTCGGTTTTTTGGCCGGCGTCAACTCCACTCCCGCACATCGACAAAATGACCGGCGACCGCCGCCGCCGCCGCCATCGCCGGCGACACCAGATGCGTGCGGCCCTTGAAGCCCTGACGGCCCTCGAAGTTACGGTTCGATGTCGAGGCGCAGCGCTCGCCTGGCGCCAGACGATCCGGGTTCATCGCCAGGCACATCGAGCAGCCCGGCTCGCGCCATTCGAAACCGGCGGCGAGGAAGATCTTGTCCAGCCCTTCCGCTTCCGCCTGTTCCTTTACGAGGCCCGAGCCCGGCACGACCATGGCGTTGACGCGCGGATGCACCTTCTTGCCGTCGATCATTTTCGCCGCCGCGCGCAAATCCTCGATGCGGCCATTGGTGCAGGAGCCGATGAAGACGCGGTCGATCTCGATGTCTGTCATCCGCTCGCCGCCCTTCAAGCCCATGTAATCGAGCGCGCGTTCAATGGCGGCGCGCTTTTGCGGCGTCTTCGCGGAGTCTGGCGTCGGCACGGCTGCGTCGATGCGCGCCACGTCCTCGGGCGAGGTGCCCCAGGTGACGATGGGCGGCAGGCTTGCGGCGTCGAGTTTGATCACTTTGTCGAAATGCGCGCCTTCATCGGAGTAAAGCGTCTCCCAATATTGACGCGCGGCGTCGAAAGCGGCCCCCTTCGGACCCTTGGGACGATCCTTGAGATAGGCGAAAGTCTTTTCGTCAGGAGCAATCAGGCCGGCGCGGGCGCCGCCCTCGATCGACATGTTGCAGACCGTCATGCGGCCTTCCATCGAGAGATCGCGGATCGCTTCGCCGGCGTATTCGATCACATAACCGGTGCCGCCAGCGGTGCCGATCTCTCCAATGATGGCGAGGATGATGTCCTTCGCGGTGGCGCCGTCGGCGAGCTTGCCGTCGACCTGCACCAGCATGTTTTTGGCTTTCTTCTGGATCAGCGTCTGGGTGGCGAGCACATGCTCGACCTCCGACGTGCCGATGCCATGCGCGAGCGCGCCGAAGGCGCCATGAGTCGATGTGTGGCTATCGCCGCAAACGATGGTCATGCCCGGAAGGGTGAAGCCCTGCTCGGGGCCGACGATATGCACGACGCCCTGTCGCTTATCGTGCTCGTCGTAATATTCGACGCCGAAATCGCGCGCGTTGATCGCGAGCTGCTCGACCTGCGCCTTGCTCTCCGGATCTTCGATGGGCGCCGAGCGGTCGGTCGTCGGCACGTTATGGTCGACAACTGCGAGCGTTCGTTGTGGCGCGCGCACCTTGCGGCCCGCCATGCGCAGTCCCTCGAAGGCCTGCGGACTGGTGACTTCATGCACAAGGTGGCGGTCGATATAGAGAAGGCAGGCGCCGTCGTCCTGACGGTCGACGACATGATCGTCGAAGATTTTGTCGTAGAGCGTGCGCGGCGCGGACTTTTGTTCTGACATCACACTTTTTCCTTGCGCTTGTGTCGCCTTGCGCTTGCCGGCGTCCGGGTGTCCGGCGCCCGGCTCGCCGGCATGTGCAATATGTCTTGAATTGAGGGTGTTCTAACCGTATCGCAAGCTTCATGGAAGAGAGTTTGCGACCCGGTTTTGCGGGATCGCCGTCGAACGCCCTGCCGGCGGCGCTGAGGGCGGCTTTGGCGGAGCGCCTCGACGGTCTCGCCCGCAAGGAGCTGAGGACCCGAGCCATGCGCCTCTCGGAGGCCTATCGCGCCCGTCAGCCCAGCGCCGGGACCATTCGCGACGAGACCGACGCCCTCGCCTACGCCCTGAGCCGTCTGCCGGCGACCTATGCGGCGATTGCCGCCGTTCTGGGTCGTTTACGCGACGAACAAACCGATATGGCCCCATTGCGTCTTCTGGACGCCGGCAGCGGGACCGGCGCGGCTTCCTGGGCCGCCAGCGCCGTTTGGCCTGAGATCGCGCAGATAACGATGCTTGATCGCAGTCGGGTCTTTCTGGACCTTGCCGCCGCTCTCGCCGCAAGCAGCGGTCGGGCCGCATTGACCGGCGCCGATCACATCGAGGCTGATCTGACCCGCCTGCCTGAACCGCTGCCGGGCGCTGATCTGGTCGTTGTCGCCTACGCTCTCACCGAATTGGCCGATACCGCATTGCCGGTCGTTGCGGAGTCGCTGTGGAGCCGCGTGACGCCAACCGGGGCGCTGGCGCTGGTTGAGCCGGGCGCGCCGCGCGATCATATTCGGCTGATGCGTGTTCGTGATCGGCTGATCGCGCTGGGCGCAAGGATCGTCGCGCCCTGTCCACATCAGGCCGACTGTCCAATTACGGGAGACGACTGGTGCCATTTTTCAGCGCGCCTGCCGCGCTCCCGCGATCATATGTTTCTCAAGGATGGCGTGGTCCCATTTGAGGATGAGAAATACGCCTATCTGGTGGCCAGAAGGGTCGGCGATCCGGCGGGGAACCGGATTATCTCGCCGGTTCGGGTCGCCAAACCCGGGGCAATGGCGCGCATTTGCGGCCCGGCAGGAATAAACGAGACAATCACGCTGCGCCGCGATAAGCCAGCTTTTGACACCTTGCGCAGAAAGGATTGGGGCGACGCCGTCGCCCTCCCGCGCGCAACGCCCGAGGAGATCGCATGAGCAGCCGCCCGAGGGTCGCGCCCTACCTCACCGTAAGCCCGGCGGCGTCCGCCATTGCCTTTTACATGGGCGTTTTCGGCGCACAGCAGCGCGCGCTGATGCCGTCGCTCGATGGTCTGCGGATCGCCCATTGCGAGTTGTCGATCAATGGCGGCGCCGTGATGCTGTCGGATTTCTTTCCCGAATTCGGGCAGACCCGCATCCCGATCCCGGCGGATAATCCGACTGTCTCGGTCAGTCTGGAGTTCGATTCGGCGAAGCAGGTCGACGAGACCTGCGCCCGCGCCAGTCAATTCGGCGCGAAGATCGAGACTCAGCCGACGAACTCCTTCTGGGGCACGCGCTACGCCTCGTTGCGCGATCCCTTCGGCCATCGATGGATTTTGAACGCGCCGCTGGGCTAAGAAACGCAAAACCGCCCGAACCGGAGTGGCGCGGGCGGTTTTTTGAATATTTTCAGTGCCTTGTTGGTCGAATTTTTTACACGGCCTTCGGCTTGTTGTCGACGCGCTCGGCGATACGGGCGGATTTGCCGCGACGGTCGCGCAGGTAATAGAGCTTGGCGCGGCGGACCTTGCCGCGACGCACCAGCTTGATCGAGTCGATCAGCGGGCCGTGGAGCGGGAAGACGCGCTCGACGCCTTCGCCATAGGAGATCTTACGAACGGTGAAGCTCTCGTTGAGCCCGCCGCCGTTACGGGCGATCACGACGCCCTCATAGGCCTGAACGCGCGAACGGTCGCCTTCCTTGACCTTGACGTTAACGATAACCGTGTCGCCGGGCCGGAATTCCGGGATTTTTTTGCCGTCGATGAGTTTGGCGGCCTGTTCGGCCTCAAGCTGCTGAATGATGTTCATGAGGGTAAAACCTTTACCGTTTCGTCTTGAGCCTTTCGGCCGACGAGCGTTTCGGGACGCTGTTTTAGTTGGACGCGGCCGCTATACAGGAGCCCGCGGGCTTTGTCGAGCTGCAACGCTCACGCCAGCCTGTCGCCCAGCAGGAACTCCATCGCCCGGTCCAGGCGGATGTGGGGCAGGGGCAGGGCGAGGGCGTCCTTGCCCAGTTTGGCTACGGGGGGACGGAATTTCAGAAATCGGAAGTCGGCGTCCTCGTCGTCGAGCGCCAGCGCGTCGCCAGCGAAGGCCTCGCGAGGGTCCGCCGGGAGTTCCCCCGGGAAAATCGCGCCCTCGGCCTTTCCGTCGAACAGTTCGCCACCGATGCGCTCTCCGGCGACCGGAACGCCAACGATTGCCATGAGTTGATCGCCCTCGTGCCTGACCATCGCCTCGCGGGTGGCGCGCACGGCGGCCATGGCGATGACGTCGATCTGGGCGCCGACATCTTCCGCACGGTTGATGGCGCGGGCGGTGACCATGCGCAGGATGCTCTCCAGCCGGTCGTGGCAGGTGTGGTGCAAATGATCGGCCTTTGTGGCCACGAACAGGATTTTGTCGATCTTCGGCCGGAAAATTTGCGACAACAGGTTGGAGCGGCCGGTGCGGAAGGCGGTCAGCACCTCGGCCAGGGCGGTTTCGAGATCGCGCACGGCGGCCGGGCCGGAGTTCAACGCCGCCAGTGCGTCGACGAGCACGATCTGTCGATCGAGCCTCGAAAAATGATCCCGGAAAAACGGCTTCACCACCTGCGCCTTGTAGGCCTCGTATCGACGCTCCATCTCACGCCCCAGGCTGCGGTAGGGCAGGTCGGCGTCGGGCGAGACCGGCAGCGGCGCGAAGGTCAGCGCTGGCGAGCCTTCAAGATCGCCCGGCATCAGAAAACGACCGGGCGGCAGGGTCGAGAGCGCAAAGCGTTCGGTTTTCGCCTGCCGCAGATATTCCTTGAACAGATTGTGGAGTTTTTGCGCTGTCGTCTCGTCGTAGCGCGCGGCGGGATCGGCGGCGGCGGTTTCGCGAAGCCAGTCGGCGGCGATCGCGGCGCGGGCGTCGGCCCCGGCCGAGGCCAGCGTTTCCTGCGACCACTCGGAGAAAGATTTGGCGAGCAGCGGCAGGTCGAGCAGCCATTCGCCCGGGTAATCGACAATATCGATATCCAGATGCGCCTCATGCGCGCCTTTCCGGCGCGCCTTGCCCTTGCCCTGACCCACATGCCGCAGCGAGAACGCCTGCGATTCGTAATCGATGGAGACGCGCAGTTCCGAGATCCGGCGCGTGGACTGCGGCCAGCGGCGGTCGACGCCGGTAAGAGAGGCGAGATGTTCCTCATAGGCAAAGCGCGGGACGCTGTAATCCGGCTGCGGATCGAGATGGGCGGCGAGAATGCGGCCCTCGGCGAGCGGCCGGAACACCGGCAACTGAGTTTTTTTGCCGGCGGCGAGGGCGCGCGTCAGATTATGCACGAAGGCGGTGATGAACACCGTCTTGCCGGCGCGCGAGAGCCCCGTAACGCCCAGACGTAAACGACTGCCGGAAACGAAATCTGCGAGGCTCTCAGCCGCGACCCGCGTTTCGTACAAAAGATCGGAAAACTGCGACAAGGGGGCTCCGGGGCGGCGCGATATGCGCCAGTCCTACTCTAGCAAAGAACGGTTTTACAGATACCCACGGGACAGAGGTCCCGCGATCCGCCATTGTTAGAGAAGATAGGCCCGAGACCTTAACGTTTTGCGATTTGGACGTAATCCCTGCGTTTTTCGCCCGTATACAGCTGTCGGGGACGACCGATCTTGGCGTTGGGGTCCTCGATCATTTCCTTCCATTGCGCGATCCAGCCAACCGTACGCGCAAGCGCGAACAGGACCGTAAACATTTCAACCGGGAAATTCATCGCCTTGAGGGTGATGCCCGAGTAGAAATCGATGTTGGGATAAAGCTTCTTCTCGATGAAATAGTCGTCGGAGAGCGCAATGCGCTCCAGCTCCAGTGCGACTTCAAGAAGCGGGTCGTTCACGCCGAGCTCCTTGAGCACTTCCTGCGTCGTGCGCTGCATGATCTTGGCGCGCGGATCGTAATTTTTGTAAACGCGATGGCCGAAGCCCATCAGCCGGAACGGATCGTTCTTATCCTTCGCGCGCGCGATGAACTGGGGGATGCGCTCCACCGAACCGATCTCGCCCAGCATTTTCAGAACGGCCTCATTGGCGCCGCCATGCGCTGGTCCCCACAGAGAGGCGATGCCCGCCGCAATACAGGCGAAAGGATTGGCGCCGGAAGAGCCTGACAGACGCACGGTGGAGGTCGATGCGTTTTGTTCGTGATCGGCGTGCAGAATGAAGATCCGATCCAGCGCACGCGCCAAAATCGGGCTGATCTTGTATTCCTCGCAGGGCACGGCGAAACACATGCGCAGGAAATTGGAAGCGTAGTCGAGATCGTTCTTGGGATAAACGAATGGCTGACCAACGGAGTATTTATACGCCATCGCCGCCAGCGTCGGTATCTTTGCGATCATCCGCGTCGAGGCGACCATGCGCTCCACAGGGTCCGCAATATTGGTTGAGTCGTGATAGAACGCGGAGAGCGCGCCGACCGAGGCCACCATCACCGCCATCGGATGCGCGTCGCGGCGGAAGCCCTGGAAAAAGCGCGCCATCTGTTCATGCACCATGGTGTGGCGCGTGATGCGGTAGTCGAATTCCGCCTTCTGGGCCGCCGTCGGAAGCTCGCCATAGAGCAGCAGATAGGCGGTTTCGAGAAAGTCGCCGTTTTCAGCAAGCTGGTCGATCGGATATCCGCGATATAACAGCACCCCTTCGTCGCCATCGATGAAAGTGATTTTCGATTCGCAGGAGGCGGTCGAGGTGAAGCCGGGATCGAAGGTGAAGAGATCGGTGTCGCCGTAGAGGCTGCGGATGTCGACGACCGCCGGTCCCATTGAACCATCGCGAACGGGAAAGATGACCGTCTTACCGTCGACCTGAAGCGACGCCGTTCTTTCGGCCATAATTGTTCCCCCTTCTGGCGGCTGCGCGCGCCGCATGACCCAGATGACCTATGACCCAACCGTCCGGCGACCCAAACAATTGGGATTTGCTCCGCCAGCGCGGAAAATCTTGTGCGCCGCACAAAAACTATCTTACGGCCACCGTCTGTCAAGCTTCAAAGAACGGCTATGCGCCCGATCCTTTGGCGTTGCGGGCGCCAATTTGGTTGGCGCGGCGCCTTTACCCGGCTGCCGGGCCCTGATCGGCGATTCTGCCGAGGCTCTCAGTTTTACCAAGGACTTCGAGCACCTCGAAGATGCCGGGAGACGTGGCGCGTCCGGTCAGCGCTGCGCGCAGGGGCTGGGCGACGTCGCCCAGTTTGACGCCCAGCGCCTCTGCGGTTTCCCGAACCGCCGCCTCGGTGGCTGCGGCCGTCCATTCCTCCAGCACGACGAGTTTGGCGTGCAGCGCGGCGAGCCGAATACGACCGTCGGCGGAAAGAAGCTGCGCGGCTTTGGCGTCGAGCAAAAGCGGTCGTTGCGCAAACAGGAAGGCCGCGCCGTCGAGAAGCTGGTTGAGCGTTTTCGCCCGCTCCTTGAGGCCGGGCAGGGCGGCCCGCAATTGCGCGCGTTTTTCATCGTCGAGGATTTTGGCGACATTCTCGCCGCCATCGAGACAGGGCAGGGTGGCGATCAGTTGTGCGAATAATTCGTCATCGTTCGAATCGCGCAGATAATGCCCGTTCATGTTTTCGAGCTTGGCGAAATCGAAGCGCGCCGGAGATCGGTGCACCTGCGCGAGATCGAAGGCCTCGATCATTTCGGGCAGGGAGAAAAATTCGCGGTCGCCCTGGCTCCAGCCGAGGCGAACAAGGTAATTGCGCAGCGCCGCCGGCAAATAACCCATGGCGCGATAGGCGTCGACGCCAAGCGCGCCGTGACGTTTGGAGAGTTTGGCGCCGTCCGGTCCATGGATGAGCGGAATATGGGCGAAGGCAGGCGTCGACCAGCCCATCGCATCATAAATGTGTTTCTGGCGCGCGGCGTTGGTGAGATGATCGTCGCCGCGAATGATCTGCGTCACGCCCATGTCGTGATCGTCGACGACGACGGCGAGCATATAGGTCGGCGTGCCGTCGGAGCGCAGCAGCACGAAATCGTCGATGTCCTTGTTGGGGAAAACAACGCGGCCCTGCACCGCGTCCTCGATCACGGTCTCGCCGTCGAGCGGCGCTTTCAGACGGATGACGGGCGCGACGCCGGCTGGCGCGTCGGACGCGTCGCGGTCGCGCCAGCGGCCATCGTAGCGCGGCGGGCGCTTTTCGGCGCGCGCCTGTTCGCGCATGTCGTCCAGCTCCTGCTGCGAGGCGTAACAGCGATAGGCCTTGCCGCGCGCCAGCAAGTCTTCGGCGATCTCCCGATGCCGCGCGGCGCGCGAAAACTGGTAGACGATGTCGCCGTCCCAATCGAGGCCGAGCCATTTCATGCCGTCGATGATGGCGTCGATCGCCGCCTGGGTGGAGCGCTCGCGGTCGGTGTCCTCGATGCGCAGCATCATTTTGCCGCCATGGCGCTTCGCATAGAGCCAGTTGAACAGAGCTGTGCGCGCGCCGCCGATATGCAGAAAACCGGTGGGCGAGGGCGCAAATCGAGTGACGACGTCGGACATGTCGGGAGCGTTTTCCGGTGGCGGGACAAGGATGGGCCCGTCTAGCACGGACGCCGGGCCGGTGGGAATAAGGGGGCGAGGGAGATGAAGCCGTTGGACTTCGCACTTATTGTGTTGGTTCCGGATTGATCCTTCCAGGATCAATCCTGCGTCTCGTTTTTCCGGGCCGTCTCCACGGCGCTCTCTCCCTCATCCCCGGTCGCGACGTTCTCCGCCGCTTCCTCCGTCTGTCGTCCGGCGGCGATGCCGGCGATGTCGCTCTCGATCGCCAGCGCCGTTGCGGCGGCGGCCGCCGCGAGCTTGTCGGGTTCGGGGAATTGCAGGATCGCGGTTGACGGTGTTGGCGGCGCGGCGATGGTGAGGCCAGCGATTTTCAGGCGCCGGTGAAGATCGAAATGCAGATCGCTGCGCACGCGCGAGGATTTCTCGACATCCTCGACATAGCACCACAGTTCGAACTTGAAGCTCGACGAGTCCATGCCGAGAAACATGACTTGCGGCGCGGGAATGCGCAGCACGTTTTCCTGAGCCCGCGCCGCCGCAAGCATGATGTCGCGCATTTGCTCGGGATCGACGCCTGAATGGGGCGAGAGCGCGACCTTGATGCGGCCGACGCGGTCGCCGCGCAGCCAGTTCTTGACAACGCCGGCGACGAGATTGGAGTTGGGCACGATCATGGTCGCGCGGTCGAAGGTTTCGATCTCGGTCGAGCGCACATTGATGCGGCGAATGTAGCCCTGCTCCTCGCCGAGCACGACCCAGTCGCCGACGCGAATGGCGCGCTCCCAGAGAAGGATCAGCCCGGAGACGAAATTATTGACGATCGATTGCAGGCCAAAGCCGATGCCGACCGAGAGCGCGCCAGCGACAATCGCCAGTTTTTCGAGGCCGATGCCGAGATTGGAGAGCGCCAACATGGCCGCGACGATGAAACCGGCGTAGCCGAGCGTTGCGCCTATCGAGTTGCGGAAACCAAGATCAAGCCGCGTCAGCGGCAACAGGCGGGTATCGAGCCAGCGACGCAGCGCTTGCGCCGCCGCCAGCGCCAGGAAAAAGATCAGGCCGGACTCGAGCAGGGCCGAAAGAGAAATCGTCACGTCGCCGAATTTGACGGCGAAGAAGCTCGAACGGATACGGGCGATGAAATCCTGAGACTGGTAGCCCCAGGGCGCCACGGCGACGACCCCCGCCGCCGCACAAGCGATGACCGTGATGACGCCGGAGAGGAAAACGCCCATTGGCGGCAGTTGATCTTTTCTCAGTCCAAAGGCGCCAACCAGCGCGCGTCCGAAAAAATTGTTGGTCGAAAAGGCCATTTCGACGCCGCCGCCCGCCAGGATCACCACGAGATAGAGAATGGTGAGCAACGCCATAAGCCAGCCGACCTGGAGAATGATGAAATAGGCGAAGGTGACGTAGCCGAACGCGCAGGCGCCGACGATCAGCATCACCGCCAGCACGTCGAGGATACGGGAGAGCGTCACCCAGTCGCGACCATGCAACGAGAGCCGCGCTTCCGGGCTGAGGGCTGGCTGAACGAAGATCGGAAAGAGGAAGAGGATCGCAACGATCAGCACGCCGACGCCGCGCGTCACGATGACCAAAGGCAAACCAGCCTGCACGCTCTCTTCGATTTGTTCGGCGATGCGCGTGATCGACAGCACGAAGGCGATGATTGTCAGAAGCCGCACGTATAGCCTGGCGCGCTGGTCGCCGGGATCAAGCAGACGCCATTCGGGCGTCGTCGGCGCGAAGACCGCGCGCGCAATGCCATACACAAATGAGATGCGGCCCACGCTCTCCAGAATTCGTCGCCAGATCGGCTCCAGTCCGTCATCAAGGGCGTTGTAGGCGTGCAAAACCATGCCCAGCATCAACGCCGTCGCCACCGGAGCCGAGGCGGCGACCAGCGCCGTCCAGCCCGCCACGGCGGCGCGGCGCAGTGTTGTCGGCGCCGGCTCGTCAGACCGTTGTCCGAGCAAACGTCGCGAGAACAGCAGCGCCGGCGGCAGCATGCAAAGAATCACAAAGATCAGAAATCCGAACTCCGCCCGGTTTTCGTCAATGCGGGAGAAGAAATTGGCGCTTCGATCGCGCAGAAAAATTTTGGCTTCGTTGTAGACGCCCGGCGCGTCAGACATCGCCGCGCGCCACAGGTTAGGCGAGAAGAGGCTATCGGTTTTCAGAAACAAAAGACTCGAGAACAGATCGCGCTGGCGTCCGACAATGGCCGAAGAAAGCTGTTTGGCTTCGAGAAGCAGCGCGCGGGCGCGTTTCAGCGAAGCGTCGAGAGAGTCGAAAAGCTTGCGCTGCTCGACCAGTTCGGCGCTCGTCGCGGCCTCCGCCGCGCCGGTCTCGGGCGTCGCAGCGGCGGCTGGCTGCGGTGCGTTTGTCGCCGGTTCGCCGCCGGTTGCGTTTTTCGTTGCTCGCGCGGCGGCTTTTGGCGCCGTCGATTTGTCCGCTGCGCCGGCGTCCTTCTTCGGCTCCGGCTTCGCGTCCAGCGGCGGGCGTTGCGGCGGCTGAGGCGGCGCGGCCTCGATCGGTTTGGGCGACTCCGCTGGTTTGGCCGCTGGCGCCAGTTCTTTTAATCGCGCCTCGACGGCGGCCAGTCGCGGCGTCAGACGATCGATGACGGCTTCGAGTTCGCTGCGCAGGGGATCGACGCTGTTTCGCAACAGTCGTAATTCGCCGTCGCCAAGCTTCGGGTCCTCAAGGGTCTTGTGGGCGGCGTCGAGCGCCGCGCGGGCGCGATCGAGTTGTTGCGTGACCTGAACGATCCCCGTCGGCGATTCATCGCCCTGAGAGATGGCGGGGACGACCAGCGCGAGGAGGCCAACGAGAAGAAAGAGCAGGGATCGACGCAAGGCGATAACAACTCCTGAAAATGGCGCGGTCGGTTCGCGTGAGCTATCGCGCCCGGGCCAGGGCGATCTCAGGCGCTTTCGCGATAGAGGTGGCGACGGCCGGTGCGATCGACAATCGTCCAGCCGCCGGCGCCATCCGGCGCAGCTTGCGCCCCGGCGACACGGGCCTTGCCGAAGCCGCCGGGCAGATCAAGCACATAGGTTGGTAGCGCCGGTCCGCCCAGAAGGCGAGCGAGAGCGGCGTAAATCTCGCGACCGCGCTCTAGCGGCAGCCTGAAATGACCAGAGCCGGGCGCCAGATCGGGGTGATGGAGATAATAGGGCCTGATCCCGAGCCCCATCAGCGTCCGCATCAGCGCCTCCAGCGTGCGGGCGTCATCATTGACCCCGGCGAGCAACACGGTCTGGGACATCAGCGCGATTCCCGCGTCGCGCAGGTGGGCGATGGCGACGCGGGCCGGCTCGTTCAATTCGCGCGCGTGATTGACGTGCAAGGCGATAAAAACCGCCTTGTCGCTCGCTCTCAGCGCCGCGATCCATTCCGGCGTCGCCAATTCCGGGGCGGCGGTCGGGGCGCGGGTGTGAACCCGCAAGACGGCGACATGCGGAATCTTTGCGAGACGTTCGGCGACGGCGCGCAGGCGACGCGGAGACAGCGCCATGGGATCGCCGCCGGTCAGAATGACCTCGTAAATCTGCGGATTGGCGGCGATATAATCCAGGGCCGCTTCCGTCTCGGCGGAAGACAGCATGTCGCCCTTGCCTCGACCCACCGTTTCACGCCGGAAACAAAACCTGCAATAGACCGGGCAAACGGTCAGCAGCTTCAACAGCACACGATCGGGATAGCGATGGACGATCCCCGGCAGTGGCGTGTGAACGTCGTCGCCGATCGGATCGGTCAACTCGCCCGGTTGAGCCAGCAGTTCGCGCGGATCGGGGACGAACTGCCGCGCGATCGGATCGTCGGGATTATCGGAATCGATCAGCGAAGCAATTTGCGGCGTGACAGCAACGCTGTAGCGCGCCGCGACCGGCCGCAGTTTTGGCGCCTCCGACGGCGCGATCAAACCGGCGAGGGCCAGATCATCGACCGTCAGGAGGGTTTTCTCGTCGCCGGCGGCGACGGGAGGAGCAGGAATGGAAAGCAGCGTCGTCATGATCACGACAGAACGATTGCGCGACGCCTCAGGTCAAGCCCTGTTTGCTGCGAAAACGCTCAGCCGACAAAACGCTTCTTGATCATATTGTAGGCCAGCGTGACGATCGCGCCGGTGACGCCGCCGCCGGCCGCCTGACCGAGCATGACGCCGATATCAAGGCCGCCGCTCTGGGCCGCGCTGGCCAGCGCCGGGATGAGGGAGGAAAGAAGCTGGCCGCCGATGCCGCCGCCAAGCGCGCCGCTGATGATGTTGCCGAGCGCGCCGCCCTTGTCGGTCTTGAGCACGGAGCCTGCGGCTTTGCCGCCCAGCGCGCCGGAAACAACGTTAATAAGAATGTCGGTAATCAGAGACATGGAAGGTAACTCCGCAAAGGATTGGACGAGATCGCGCAACCTTAATTGCAGTAATCCTGCACTTTTTCAATCTCAGGCTGCAAGGTCGGCGACCACCGCGTCGAGTACCGGAAAGCCCTCGGAACTGACGCGGAGTCGATTGTCGCGGGTGAATTCGACCAGGCCGTCGCCGATCAGCTCGCTTATGCGCGATTGGGATAGCTTCTTGCCGGTGAGCAGGAAGTAGCGTTGCGGATCGACGCCCTCGCGCAGCCTCAGGCCCATGAGCAAAAACTCGTCGCCTTCCTGCTCGGCGTTGAGCAGATCGTCCTCGACGAGCCCATGGCCCTCGGTCTCGACGCAGGTAAGCCACATCTCGGGATGGCGTTCGGTCGATTGGGCGCGCCGGCCGCGCGGGGTGACGATGCGGCCATGGGCGCCGGGGCCGACGCCGACATATTCGCCATAGCGCCAGTAAACGAGATTGTGTCGGCATTCGGCGCCGGGCCGCGCATGGTTCGAGACCTCATAGGCGGGCAGGCCGACGCGGGCGGTGACGTCCTGCGTCACATCCCACAAGGCGCGCTGCGTCGCGGCGTCGGGCACGGTCATCTTGCCGGCGTTGACCATGCGCTCGAACAGGGTGTCGGGCTCGATGGTGAGCTGGTAAAGCGAGACATGCTCCGGCTGGCGGGCGAGCGCAAGCTCCAGCTCCTTGCGCCAGGCGGCGGGCGTTTGTCCGGTGCGGCCATAGATCAGATCGAAACTGGTGCGCTCGAAGGCCGAATTGGCGATATCCAGCGCCATCAGGGCCTCGGCGACCGAATGTTGGCGACCGAGCGCGCGCAGATCGATGTCGTTGAGCGCCTGAAGGCCCAGCGAGACGCGATTGATCCCCGCCGCCCGGAAGCCGCGAAAGCGCGAGGCCTCAACGCTGGTCGGATTGGCCTCCAGCGTGATCTCGACGTCCTTCGCCATCGTCCAGTGGCCGGCGATTTGCGACAGGATCGCCTCGACCGTCGAGGGCGACATCAGCGAGGGGGTGCCGCCGCCGAAAAACACCGAGCGCACCGTGCGGCCGGGGGCGAGGGCGGCGCGATGCGCCAGCTCGGCGGCGAAGGCCTCGATGAAACGGTCCTCATCGACATCGCCGCGCCTGACATGGCTGTTGAAATCGCAATAGGGGCATTTCGACAGGCAGAACGGCCAATGGACGTAAACGCCGAAGCCGGGATCGAAAGCGTTGCGAATCGTTGCGGACATGGACCCTTATGGCACGAAACGCTCGATTCGTCAGGCGTTGGGGGGCAAGGACGGCAGGCGGCTATGGCCTTTTGCGAGGCGCCATCCGTTGCAAGGGGATATCAGTTGCAAGTCTCCCCAAGCGCCGCGCCGATTTCGCGGGTCAGATCGTCGATATCCGGATCGGCGAAGGCGTCGCCCGAGGGCTCCAGCCGCACGACGGGATCGCGGGTGCAAAGCCGCAGGCAATCGCGCGTCGAGATTTTGAGCCGGCCATCGGCCAGCGCCTCGGGAAAGGCGACGGCGAGCGCCGCCTGCGCCTGCGACAGCAGCCGGCGCCCTTGGCCCTCGGCGTCGCAATTCGGGCCGACGCAGACGAGAAGGCGAACAAACGCAGCCATTGTCATCGCAGCGCAGAACTCTCCGGCTCGGGCGTGTGTGAGGCAACAATCGCCCAACGCATTATCGCGCGTCATACATCCAGATTGGCGACGTTCAGCGCGTTTTCCTGAATGAATTCGCGGCGCGGTTCGACCACATCGCCCATCAGCTTGACGAAAATGTCGTCGGCCTCGGCGGCCTCCTTCACCTTCACCTGCAACAGCGAGCGGGCGTCGCGGTCGAGCGTCGTCTCCCATAATTGCTCGGCGTTCATCTCGCCGAGACCCTTGTAGCGCTGGATGGTGAGGCCCTTACGGCCGACGGCGTTCATGGCCTCGTAGAGCGCGATGGGGCCGGCGAGTGGCGCCTCGTCGCCGCGGCGGATCAGCGTCGCCGGGGCGGCGAAAATCTCGCGCAGGCTCTCGGCGCGTTCGTGCAGCTTGCGCGCCTCGCTCGAGTTGAGCATGGCGGCGTCGAGGATCACCGCCTGCGTCACGCCGCGCAGCGTGCGCCTGAAGACATAGCCGCCGTCGCGCGGTTCGCCGCGCCAGCCGCGCTCGGTCTCATCGGCGATGGCGTCGAGGCGCTGCGCGGTGGCTCCGGCGAGCGTCGCCGCCGTTGAGAAATCCTCGCCATAAGGTTCGAGCGCGCCGGCCATCGCCGCCTGCTCGACAACCTGACGGTCGTAGCGCGAATGCAGGCTCGACATCACGCTGCGGAAACCGCGCGCATCCTCCAGCACCCGGCGCAGATCGGCGCCGGCGCGGTCCTCCGACCCGGCGCGCAGTACGGCGCCGTCGAGCAGGCTGTCGATGAGATAATCCTCAAGGGCGCGCTCGTCCTTGAGATATTGCGAGGATTTGCCCTTCGTCACTTTATAGAGCGGCGCCTGGGCGATGAAGATATGGCCGCGCTCGATCAGTTCCGGCATTTGCCGGTAGAAGAAAGTCAGGATCAGCGTTCGGATATGGGCGCCGTCGACATCGGCGTCGGTCATGATGATGATCTTGTGATAGCGCAGCTTGTCGGCGTTGAACTCGTCGCGGCCGACGCCGGTGCCCAGCGCCGTGATCAGCGTGCCGATCTGTTCCGACGACAGCATTTTGTCGAAGCGCGCGCGCTCGACATTGAGGATTTTGCCGCGCAACGGCAACACCGCCTGATAGGCGCGGTTGCGCCCCTGTTTGGCCGTGCCGCCGGCGGAGTCGCCCTCGACGATGAACAGTTCGGCCCT
>CAIQCB010000034.1 GCA_903870245.1 uncultured Methylocystaceae bacterium | reverse complement strand
GCTGGTCGCGCTGGCGTTGGTCGAAGGCGCCGTGCATCGCGAACTGGCCCGCGCCGACGCCGGCGAAATTCCCAATTTCTTTTTCATGGACGTGCCAAAGAGCGAAACAGACGCCTTCGAGCGTTTTCTCGCCGACATGGTTCCGACGGCAAGCATTGTGCATGTGCCGATGATGCGCGGGCGGATCGTAGCGGTGAAGGGCGTTCCGGTCGAAAAAGTCGCGGTCGCCGATGACGCCAAATGGGCGCTCGACGGCGACCGGGGCGTCACGTTCTCGCCGACGCTGCCCGCCAATTCGCAACTCGCCGCCGGCGCCTGGTGGCCCGAAGATTATGCCGGGCCGCCCCGCGTATCGCTGGAGAGCAAAGTTGCTGAAGGCATCGGCGTAACCCCTGGCGACGAGATCACAGTCAATGTCATGGGGCGGGAGATTGTTGCGACAGTGGCGAATTTGCGCAAGCTCGACTGGCGCAGCTACGGCATTAATTTCATCATGGTGTTCTCGCCCAGCGTCTTTCGCGCCGCGCCCTACACCGAATTGTTCACCATCGCCTATGGCGCGCCGCCCGGGCGCGACGCGCTAGACCAGCGAATTGCGCGCGAGACGGCGAAACAGTTTCCGCAGGTCGTCTCGATCCGGGTGCGCGAAGCGATCGCGGCTATCGACAAGATCGCCAGTCAACTCGCTCTGGCGGCGCGCGCCGCCGCCGTTATCGCTATTTTCACGGCGATACTTGCGCTTTCGAGCGCATTGGCCAGCAGTCAGCGAACCCGCCAGCATGATGCAGTGGTGCTCAAAACGCTGGGCGCAACACGCGGCTGGCTGATGTGGACCTATGGCCTTGAATTCGCTCTGGTCGGGCTTGTGGCTTCGATCATCGCTGTCGCCGCTGGCGCCGGCGCGGCCTATTTCGTCACGAACTCTTTGATGAAAATTGATTTCGTCTTCCCTGCGGCCACGGTCGCGGCCATCTCCATCGCCACGTTGTTGGTAACAATAGCTTTGGGGCTCGCCGGCACCTGGCGCGTGCTGGCAAGACGGCCCGGTCCAGAATTACGGGAGTTGTAAGGAGCCTAGCGGCCGCCGAGCTCCGACAATCGCTCGTCGCAATGTTTTATTTCGGCAGCGCTGGCCGAAAAATAGGAGATCTCGCACAGGGCCTGATAGCGGCTGGCGACGAACATCGACCAGACGCCAAACCCGCAGGAGGCGATTACCGCGCAAATTAACAAGGTTTTTTTCATCATTGTTACCGACGTTAAGGTAAGCGTTCACTTAGGCGACTCCGCCATTCCGACAAGCATGGAGCCGATGTCGGCGGCCAGTCATGGCTGGAAGACGACCCTGAGGAGGCCTCCGCGCGCGGTTGCCGAGCGTGAACAGGGGCTTTATGGTCCTTCTCTGGCGCGACGCGCTACGCCAATTCCCAGAAAACGCCCCCTTGACGGGCTTCAGCCGAGGACATCGCTCATGTCGAACTTTCCCGACGAAAAGTCGCCGGAATTGGCCCGTGGAAAGGGTGGCGCGGGAACAGAACATTCCTGGCTCGCCGCACTCGAAGAGGGGATCGATGAGATAAAGACCCAGCCGCCCGGAATCGTGTTCCTGGATATCCTGAAAATTGATCTGCCCTATATCGTCATGTTGTCAATGGCGGTTTTTGGAATTGGCCTTGTCACCTTCACTGGGGAGCCTTCGGGCTTCTACTGGGAATTGCTCACTCCCGTTTACTGCGGCCTATGCATTTACGTCGGCTGGCGTAACGCGCCGACAAAGGAAGAGCGTTTCAAGCTGATCTGGACGCAAATTCTGCACTGGGCGGCGTTTCTAGCCGCAATGTGGCTCATCTATTCACCGACCATGCGCAGTCTTGTCGACGTCAACGCCACAGGCCTCAACCTGATGGTCTTACTGGCGTTGGCGACCTTTGTCGCCGGAGTTCACGCCGAGGCCTGGCAGATCTGCGTTGTCGGTCTGATCCTGGCGATGTTCGTGCCCGCCGTCGCCATCATACAGCGCACATCGCTGTTCATCTTCATTGCCCTTTTGGGCATTATCTTCATCTTCGCAAGTCTATACGCAACGACCCATTCTGAACGTCGGAAGGTCAAGGCAGGCGAATAGTCCGTCGACAGAAGAACTGAAAAGCGACGGCGCCGGAAGTCAAGCGCCGTCGCCATGGATGCTAACAACCCGCCATCAGGCCGAGGGCTGAGAGGAAAGCGCCGCGCGAATGGCGTCATCCTTGGATTTCTCGAAGGAGGTGCGCAGCACCGTTCCGCCGACGCCCTTGAGACCCTCAAGGACCTTGTCGGTTGTCATTTTTCGCACCAGCAGAAAAAGCGCCGCGCCGCCTGGCGGAACCGCTTCGGCGATGTCTTTCATGAATTTGTCGTCAATGCCGAAGTCGGTCAGCGCGCCGGAAACGGCTCCGGAGGCGGCGCCGAGCGCGGCGCCGGCGAGCGGCATCATGAAGATCATGCCGATCAACGCCCCCCAGAAGGCGCCCGAGACGCCGCCGATCGCAGTGGCGTTAAAAAGCTGATTGAGCTTGATCGAACCATCATCGGCCTTGACGGCGACGACCGCGTCTCCCAACTCGATCAAATATTCCTTCTGCATCGAAAACAGCTTCTTACGTACCGCCTCGGCTTTCTCCTCGGTCGAAAACGCGATCACCAGCAAGTCATTCATGCGATCCTCCATTGTTGAATTGACACCCGTTCGCCAGACCCCACGGAAATCCACATAGACCCGAGGCTGGCGAAAGCAAACAATCCAGAAACGCGTCGTGTCGGCGTCTGGCCTAATCTAACGGTTCTTTCTCAAAGCGCGGACGGAGGCGCCCTTTCCGGAGCCCGCCGCCCTGGCGTCAACCGGTAGGCCATCGCGATCACGCCCAGCAACAGGACGCCGATCAGCGCCGGGAGGCGCGTATTGGGGGCGCCAAGCAAAACGACGATCACGCCAATCAGAAAGGCGGCGGCCAGCAGGCTCGACAAAGGCCAGAATGGCGCCGGGAAGAGCGGCGGCGCTTCGCCGCTCTCCTTGAGGCGACGACGAAAACATAGGTGGGTATAGAGTATGACGAGCCAGATCAGGATGCCGATGAACGTTACGGCCGAGGTCAAATATTCGAAGGCTTCGGATGGCGTGAAATAATTCAGACCGGCGCCGACGAACAGAAAAGCGATGGTCGTGAGCATCGCCCGCATTGGTATGCCGTTGGACGCGATGGAATTAAACCAGCCCGGAGCCTGATGCGACTGTGCGAGCGTATGCAGGACCCGCCCGCTGCTGAAAATTCCGCCATTGCAGGATGAAAGCGCCGCAGTCACGACCACGAAATTGACGACGCCGGCGGCCTTGTCGAGACCCATGCGCTGGAAGACCTGCACGAACGGGCTCCCGTCGACCCCGATGCGGTTCCAGGGAAAAATCGCCAGAATGACAAAAAGGGCGCCTATGTAAAAAATGATGATCCGCCAGACGAAGGAATTGATCGCCATGGGAATGGTGCTTTGCGGATTTTCCGCCTCGCCGGCGGCAATTCCGATCATTTCGACGCCGACATAGGCGTAGACGACCATTTGCATCGAGAGCAGGCAACCTGCAACGCCAGTTGGGAAGAAGCCGCCGATCTGCGTGAGATTAGACAGTCCGACGGGTTTCCATTCGCCCGGAAAACCGAGCACAATGACGAACAGACCGAGAGCGATCATGACGAGAATGGCCGCGACCTTGATCAGCGCAAACCAGAATTCGAATTCCCCGAACACTCGCGCGGTGAACAGATTGATCGTTCCCATGACTGCGATGGCGGAGAACGCCCATATCCACTGGCTTGAGCCGGGAAACCAGTATTGCATATAGATGCCGACCGCCGTGACTTCGGCAATGGCGATAATTGTCCAGTAAAACCAGTAGCCCCAGCCCACCAGATAGCCAAGAAAAGGGCTGACGTAATGGGTTGCGTAGGCGGCGAAAGAGCCTGTGACAGGGTGATGGACCGCCATCTCGCCGAGCGCCCGGAGGATGAAGAAGGTCATTGCGCCCGTGATCAGATAGGCCACCAAAATCGACGGACCGGCTAGTTTGATCGCGGAGGCGGAACCAAGAAAGAGACCTACGCCAATCGTCGAGCCTAGCGCCAGCAGACGCATTTGTCTCACGCCAAGGCTTCGCCTAAAGCCTTCGGGATTATTTTGCATCACATCTCTCTTTGTCGATTAATAATAAATGAACTGGAGACGAAAAGGAAGCTGACGAAGAGCCAGCTTGAAAGTCGCCTGGATCAGGCGTCTAAACCCAGCCAGTCTGTGGCCTGATTGATGCCCTGAATGATGCATGGCGATATTTGCCAATAAAGTTGACCGATCATCCTGGTGGGTTGATAAATCGGCCTCTAATTAAACGCATAGGACAGAGAATGAGAACAGTCGTAATCGCGATTGCCTTGATCGCAGCCGCTATCGCCTTTTATATTTTTGTCGGCGACAGCCGATCCTCGGAACAAACTCCGTCTGCGAGCGTCGGCGACCGGATCAAAAGTGCGGCGACCACAGCCATCGTCAAGGAAATCGAGAATCCAGAATGCGCCAAACTGCTTGATCATATCAAGGGTAAAACGACCGCCGTCGTTCAAAAAATTTCGCCCTCCGGTCACGAAATACTGCTTGCCCATCCGGCGACGAAATCAACGATCTCTCTTGATTGCTCGACGCCGACCAAAATGTCCATGACATTCATCTCGAAGGACTCCTCGCCGACGGACGACTGGTTCTCGGTCATTGCCGCTTCAGCCGATCTGCTTGTGAACAGGGATACCGCCCTGATCATTGCCGAGGCGCGTAAATGTCTCTCCACCGCCAAAAAAGACCCGACTACGTCGGCTCAGGAGGAAATCTCCGGCATCGATGTAGATTGCGCACTGCCGGAGGGAGACGAGTCGGGCTATCTGGTGGCGGTCATGGCCGCTGATCCGGCGGCGCAAAAAAATACGACTACATCTGCAGCGAAAACAACCGCGCACAAGCCAACAGGCAAACATCGTTAATGATTATAATATATATAATAGCCGCGCCGCCGCTGTTTTTGTCAGCAGCGGCGCGCTACACGCCGAGTTGGTGAGGTGAAAAAATCAATGTCGCTGGTTGGATGCGACCGACGTATCAATACACCATCTGCACCAGCGTTCCGACCTGCACGCGATTGAACAGATCAATCACATCCTCATTGCGCATGCGGATGCAGCCGTAGGAGGCGGCAGTGCCGATTGACTGGCGCATTTTACTCGTGGTTCCGTGTATCGCCACCTGATACTGATCGAGAGTCAGGGCGCGCGCGCCCATCGGATTGCGCGGCGATCCGCCGGGAATGAAGCTGGGTAGTTCCGGATGATCGGCGGCGACTTCCGCCGGCGGCGACCAGTCGGGATATTCAAATTTGCCGGCAATGTAGGTCGTGCCAGACCATTCCTTGCCGGCCTTGGGTACGGCGATTGGATAGCGGATGACCCGGCCATCCTGATAAACGAGCATCAACTGACGATGTCGGGCGTTAATGACGATTTTCTGGGAGGGCGTCGAAAGGTCGAAAAGATCGAGGTCTTCAGCCTTCGAGGAAGTCGTCGTTGTGGTCAGGAACAGGAAGGCGATCAAGCCCAGGCATTTCTTCATCACGGCGGTTACTCACGTCACGCGTTACCAACCACCACATAAAAACAAAGTAAGGTTTATAAATCGTATCTTTTTACCATGTTCGAATAATCAATCAGAACGGATTCCAAAGAGCGTTCCTGTCCGGAAACCTCCGGGCGTCAACTTGCGACGCAAGTTTATTGGCGGCCGGAGGAAAAATGCAGCCCCCGGCTCAGTCTGTTCGGGTGTATCCGGCCATTCCGACCATGGAGAGGGGGACAAGGACGATCAGCAAAATCAGGAAGGTTATGATCGTCAAAGCTGGAGCGAAATACAGCATCAAAAGAAGAAGGACGGCTGAGCCGCCGATGATTTTGATCGATATTTCTTTGTCGTACTCATACCGACGCGCAAAGCTTGCAGGTGTTTGAACCCAAAAGCGCGTCTGGGCCGGCTCATTTTTCATCAAGATGAATTCAATGCGATCGTTCAACGGCGCAACCATAGGGCGTCTCCGAATTGGATGGCGGCAACTGCTAAAGCTTAACAAATTATTTGTCGCGCAACGAGCGAAAATTGTCTTACCGAAGAGACCTGACCCCGCATCTATTTTGGCGATGGCGCGCAACAGCCCCCGGATTGTTCTGTCTGTCTTGGCGGGCAGGGCTGATCGCCCCATGAGCAGAACACGCAACAGTCTCCCGACAGGGGACGCAATTGAGCGCCGCAGTATTTGCAGTCGTAGATAATCACGCAGGCGTCGACTGGCATTATTTCTATTGCCCGGTAACCACAATGCGGACAGGCGATGGTCGATCTGCTCGTCATTTTAACACAATAGTCCGAAGATTTTTATGCGTCGAGAGCGCTCGGCTGCGCTGCCGGAAGACGACAAGTAAACGCTATTAATGTCAACAATTGCGTTAATCATTCATTTACCACAAATGATCTTTGGGCTTGCGATAAGGTCAAGATCAAGTATGATGAATTGTCGTCCAGACTTTCAGTGCGACAGGTTTTGCGCTGACGGGGCGATTAGTCCTTCGGAGCGGGCGTCTGACGCCCGAGGCATGAGGCCAACTCCGTCGACCGGCGCAACCCCGGTATGTCCCTTATACATCCATCAACCAAGGGATAGACAATTATGGCAAGCATTCTCAACAATCCGTCCGCCATCACGGCGCTGCAATCGCTGCGCTCAACGCAAAATGCGCTGAGCGTTGCGCAAAAACAGGTGTCGACCGGCTTCAAGATCGGCGGCGCAGAGGATAACGCCTCGACCTGGTCGATCGCTGAAGCAATGAAGTCTGACAAGGCGGCGCTGTCGACGATCAGCGACGCGCTGGCGGAAAGCTCTTCTATACTTAATGTCGCGAATGCAGCTACAAAGAGCGCGATCTCTGTGATGAACGACATCAAAAGCGCCCTCGTTCAGGCGCAGCAGCCAGGCGCCGACACGTCTAAAATTCTGACCAGCCTGCAGCAGCTCGGAAATCAGCTTAAAAGCGTCGTCTCCTCGGCCACCTTCACGGGCATGAACGTGCTGGATGGGTCCAAGACCGGCTCGGTGAGCTTTATCGCCTCTTATAATAACGGCGGCGGCGCCGCCGCTTCCACCGTGGGCACCATAGATCTGAACATCACCGACCTGACCAACACTGGGGGGACGGGCATTCTCGAGGCGGCGCAGGCGACCGGCTCCGGCGCAGCGACAGACTTCACCGGCCTTGTTAGCGGCGACCTCGCCGCCGGGACGATCGCAGATACGCTCTCGAACGCCGACAAGGCCATCGCCGATCTTACCACCTACGCGGCTGAAATTGGCGCGACCCAGTCGCGCATCACCTCGCAGAATGAATTCATCAAAACGATGGCCGAGGCGTTGACGACCGGCGTATCGTCGTTGGTCGACGCGGACATGAACGAGGCTTCGACCCGTCTGCAGGCTCTGCAAACCCAGCAGCAGCTTGGCGTTCAGGCGCTTTCAATCGCCAATCAGAACGCGCAAATGATTCTTAAACTCTTCCAGTAAGTCCATGAGAACCGGGTCGCGGAAGAATCTGCGGCCCGGATTTCGCCTCGATATTGTTAAGACTATTTTTAACGTTTGTTAAAAATAGGCTTTCAACTTTTGATGTCCGTCGGGACGTCATTTTCGCACAAGGCGGCGCGCCCAGTTTGGGTCGGCACAAGCTGACAGGGGCCGAGCGCGCGATATGGATCGCCTCAACCAGTTTACAGGAAATCTCAGAGCGCTGGGTTCGCGGAAGTTGCTAGCGCTCGCCCTGATTATCGTGCTGGTCATGAGCATTGTCTCCGTTTCAGCCTATTATCTTTCCAGGCCAAATTTCGAGACGCTCTACGCCGGTCTCGACCGCGAGGACATCGGTCGGATAGGCGCGGCCTTGCGGGCCTCGGGCATCCCGTTCGACGTGAACCCGGAAGGGAATACTGTTTCCGTTCCATTTGGGCAGACGGCGCAGGCGCGCATGATGCTTGCGGAGCGCGGACTGCCGCAAAGCGCCAACGCCGGTTATGAACTCTTCGACAAGGTTGGGGCCCTGGGCCTGACCTCCTTTATGCAAGAGGTAACAAGGGTGCGCGCGCTGGAGGGAGAGCTGGCGCGCACTATTCAGTTGATCCGCGGGGTGAAGGCGGCGCGCGTACATATCGTTATGCCCGACGAGGGCTCCTTCCGTCGGGCAAAACAGCAGCCCTCCGCCTCTGTGATCATTCGTACGGAAGGTCCTGATGATACGCCTGCGGCGCAGGCCATTCGTCATCTTGTCGCGTCGTCCTTGCCTGGGATGACGGTCGATCAGGTTACGGTGCTGAATACGGACGGCTCCATACTCTCCGCCTCAGACGGGGAACCGGCGGATACGGCGCCCGTGAAGACGCTAACTCTCGAAAAAAATATCGCGCATGACATTCAAGATAACATCCGTCGTACGCTCACGCCCTATCTGCGTCTTGCAAATTTCCAGGTGAGTGTGCGCGCGCGGGTGAATACGGATCGAAAACAAATGAATGAAACGATTTTCGATCCAGACTCTAAGGTTGAGCGCTCAGTGCGCACGGTCAAGGAAAATTCCCAGTCGCAGAACAATGGCTCCGGCGCGAATACAACCGTTGAACGCAACATACCGCAGGCGGGACAAAGTTCCAATGATGGACGGCAATCAAGCGATCAAAACCGCAAGAGTGAGGAACTGACAAATTTTGAATTATCGTCGAAAACGATTTCAACGGTCAGTGGCGGATATAACATCGATAATATTTCCGTGGCCGTTCTGGTGAATCGTAACGCCTTCGCGGAACCTGGAAAACCTCCGCCAAAGGGTGAGGAGGTTGATCGACAGGTGAGAGAAATCGAAGCTTTGGTGATGTCAGCCGCGGGCCTGAAAAAAGAGCGGGGAGATATGCTCAAGGTCACGGCGGTCGATTTCTTGTTCAACGATAACGATATCGGGCCTGCCGAGGGACCGGGTTTCGTCTCCATATTGCAGAGTCATTTTGGCGTAATCCTGAATGCATTGACAGCGGTTGGAGTCGCCGCTCTCGTAGTTGTCTTCGGACTCATGCCGGCGCGCCGCGCCTTGTTGGCCGAACCCGCTGTCGAGCGTCTGGAGCCGCCGCCGCTGATTGCCGCCGAGGGCGTCTTACCGGGCGGTTCCGCCAACCTCCTCAATGGTCAAGGAGCCGACTCCGCCGGTTCCTTCGTGGTTACGGCAGGGGAGATTGCGGAGCCTAAAAGGGACTCCGCTTTGCGAAAACTCGAACAATTGATCAAGAGCGATGATGCAAGAGCCGCTACAGTCATGAAACAATGGTTGAGGACATGAGGTCGGCCACAACGATTCTCAAGGCGAGCGCCTATTTGACGTCCTTTGACGCTCCCCGGCCCGCCAACGATTTGCATGAGGCCAACGCCTCAATCGCCACGCCGATAGCTGAACTCGCTACTGATGGCGAGGACCTGTCGACACCCCGAAACGATGTGGAAAACGCCACTGGATATGTTTCTCAAACACAGCCCGACATCTCATCGCCGTTGGACATAACAATTGCTTTCGAAAGAAAAATCGCGACGGTGATCGAAGATGAGCGTCAGGCTGCTGCGCAACGACTTCAACAAGCTCGTGAAGACTGGAATACAGAAATTGCGGACTGTCTTGCCATCCGTTTCGAACATACGATGGCCATGGCCATCGAGAGATTAAGAGATGATATCGCTGGAATACTCAGGCCCTTCGTTTCGCATGAGGTTTATGCTAGCGCCCTGGCGGATGTGACGGATAGTCTCAAAAAGGGACTTGCCGGCGTCGTCGAGCCCGTCATCGAGGTGTCAGCGCCTGGCGATTTGATCGATAAATTATCAGGCGCACTCGCTGATCGAGACATTAAAATCATTGCACGCGAGTCAGATGATCTGGACGTTGTGGTCCATTTTGGCTCAACCACAGTCTCGACGACTCTGGAGAAGTGGCTGGCGCAATTGACGGCAAGCCAAAGGGGCCTGTGATGACCGATAAGGATAAAGAAGAGCCGATCATCATCAGAAAGAAGATTTCCACTGGCGAGGATGATCATCACGGCGGAGTCTGGAAACTGGCCTTCGCCGATTTTATGACGGCAATGATGGCGTTTTTTCTGGTTATGTGGCTGATCAATTCGACATCAAAGGAAACAAAGGCCGTTATCGTTCAATATTTCAATCCTGTGAAATTGACGGACACGACGCCGGCCGTCAAAGGCCTCAGCGATCCCGGGTTGGCCCACCCCCCGCCTAACAACGAAAAAAAGGAGGCCCAAGACATCCCGACAAAAGACCATGTGGCGGTCACGGAAGAAGATCTTCATACCGACCCGTTACGGTCGCTCGATCAGATCGTCAATAACGAGCCGGAACGTTCGGGTCGTCCCTCGAATAGTCCTGATCGTTTTTCCGATCCATTCGAAAGAGTCGCCCAGCGCGCCGAAAGCGCCAGACAAAAATTGAGCGAAGCGGCAACTTCTGTGCAGACAGAAAATCATACGCAAACGGATCATGACTCCGCCGCCATGGCGATGCGTCACGAGATTGAAAATATCGTCCGGCAGGAGACCCGTAATCCCAACGAGAAACCGAGAGTCGACGTCAAGGCCATTGATGAAGGCGTATTAATCAGTTTGACGGATGACGCGAATTTCAACATGTTTGGCGTTGGCTCGATCGAGCCAAAGCCGCAACTGATACGCATATTGGGCCAGATCGGTAAGATTCTTGCTTCGCGCTCCGGCGAAATTGAAATCCGAGGGTATACAGATGCGCGCTCCTATACAGGTCGGAACTACGATAACTGGCGATTATCCTCGGATCGCGCAACCATAGTCAATTATACGCTTGTTCGGGGCGGATTGCCTCCGTCGCGAGTTGAGAAAGTGGTTGGTTACGCTGATCGTCATCTCAAGAATTCAAAGGAACCTCTCTCTCCACTCAATCGTCGCATCGAAATTCTTTTGCGGCTAGAGAAATGAAAATTATCCATGCGTGGATTATCCTATTCCTGAGCATCGCTCATATGGCTTGTGCGCAAGACCTTGCGGATAGCGTTCGAGAATTGAATTCAGCACAAAATCGCATGGCTATCGGCAGGGAGAATGCCGGGGTCGAGACAGCTGCGAAATTCGATGCTATCGAGGCATTAATTCCAACACTGGAGCCTGAGGCGTGGACCCAGCCTCGAAACCTTCGCGCCGCCATCGTTTACCTGCTCGGCGGCGGTGCGCCGGAACATCTACGTGAGATTTTCGACGCTGGTTTTATCGTCGGCGAAGAAGCGTCGTTACTGGAAGCGTCCTTGCTCAATGCCGAGGGTGACGAGCGGGCTGCGGAGAAGATCGCAACCTACGATCCCGAGCAATATCCTGCTTTGTTGGGCGGCCATCTCGCACTTGTTCAAGGCAGTGCGTTTCTGGGTAAGGACGATACCCGGGCCATCGCCAGACTCGATTTGGCGCGATTGCTAATGCCAAACTCACTCGTCGAAGAGGCTGCATTGCGACGAGAAATACGCGCCCTCGATCCGCAAAACCATCGTGAGAAAATCCTTGCGCTTGCATCTACTTACGCGGCCAGATATCGAGCGTCTCCTTACACGCGCCATTTGATCGCGGATCTCCGCATACTGCTTGCGGGTTCCGGGATCGACTCCAATCCAATATTCGTTTCAAAACTGGAGCCGGTTATCGATATTGCGCCGGCGTTGGATCGACTGGATATTTATCTGGCGCTGTGTCGATCCTCGCTATCAGGCGGACGTCTCGAAGAAGCGCGCCACCGCCTCGTCAAGGCGTTTGGGGCCGCTGAGACAAGGGCAATGCGCGAGCGTGTGGAGGCCTATCAGGATCTCATCGCCCGACTTGATGCGCCAAATCAACCGGGCGCGAGGCTCAAGGAGCCACGACTCTCAGCATCTCTGACCTCGGAGGACAGACGAATAATCGCGCTTGTGAGTGCGGTTTTGACCAAAATCTTTAAGCACCCGTCGGACCCTCTCGGCGCTGAAAGCAAATCGTCGCTGCTGCAAGAATCTGAACTTGTCACAAAAGTCCGTGTCCGCCTTCAACATGTGGACAATATGTTAAAGGGAAGAAAAGACGAATGACCAATTTTCTTGCCCGCTCGAAATCTGTCGCTCTGCTCACAGAGGGAGTTGCGATGATGAAATCGCCGTCATCCGAAAATCATTTTGATGCAGAGCATGAACATTCATCGATTTTTGGCGGTATGCTTGTTGATATCGCCCAGGAGGCGGCGTTCAGGGATAAAGAAAAAAACAATGGAGAAACGTCCTGTGCTTCCTTGGAACTATGCTTGGCGGCAGTTGTCGCGCCGCCAGGCAAGACTGAGTCGGTGGCGCGACTCGACGCGTCTCTATCCTCGGCGACGAACACCGGTATGGCAAGGGATGATCATGACTTAATATCCACGAGGGCTTTACCCGATTTGATGCAGCCGTTGAGCCATTTTACGACGGCGGATGTGCATTCGATGAACTGTCATGAGGGCTCGAACGATTATCCTGCGGCTGGTTTCTCCGTTCCAGCGCCGAAATCGCTAAAGGCCTCGCCGGGGATGATTGACCCTCTTTCTCTTCGGGCGGGACCCCTCGCCACGAGGTCGATTGATATGGATCTAACGCGCGGCGAAACGTTGCCGCTAACCGGAGCGCTTGTCGGCGAGTCGTTTGATAATATCGCGAATACATGCTCGCAATCCTCAAGGCTCGCAACCGATGTGAGCCTGCCCGCCGCCACATCTGAGCCGATATTCGCTTTGCCAATCCATGTCACGACAATAGAGTCACATCTGCCCGCCATGATGATCCGGACGGCCCTCGATCTTACTGCATCCGCCGGCCGTGTTGAAAACGTATCGACAGGGGCGCCATCTGAAGCGCAAAAGGAGACCAGCTGCGTTAAAATTCTGAACTTCGACGTGCATCCAGTAGCGCTTGGTTCACTGACCGTCCGTATGCGGATCGTCGGGAAGCAGATCGATATCGCCATCGAAGCGCACTCCGAAGATGTGCGCGCAATTCTCACAAAAACAAAGGTAGCCATGATCAAAGCGTTTGCCGATCATGGGCTGATGATCGAGTCGCCTGACATTCGCCTCACGTCATCTCAGGCGTCGACAGGGCCAAAGCCAGCCACATCTGAACACAATGCTCAAGCGGAAGCCGGTGGATTCACACAAGATCAGGGACATGCCCGACATGATGAGAGAAACCCCTGGAGCCGTCATCGTTCGCCGATCGACGAACAATCCGGGAAATCTCGCGGCGATCATGCTGTCGTTGGTAAGCGCATCGGATTTTATCTCTAATCCAGCGATCGCGGCCGAAAATATCTGCGAGCGCGAAATGTTACGCGCGTCGATGACACACGATATTCCTGTTGGCGTCCTATACGCAGTGGCCTTAACGGAGACCGGACAGCGCGGCGGCCTGAACGCCTATGCGATGAACGTCGCAGGTCGGCCGGTATTCAATTCTGACTTGACTGCGGCCTTGACCGTTTTTTCAGAAGCCCGCGAACATGGCGTCAAGCTCATTGATATCGGCTGCATGCAAATCAATCATCATTTTCATGGTCGAAACTTCGGTTCCGTCGAGGACATGTTCGATCCGCGACGTAATGTCGATTATGCCGCTATATATCTAAAACGCCTGCGGATTCAGGAAGGCTCATGGACAGCCGCTGTAGCGCGTTATCATGCCGGGCCGAACAATGCGCACGCGCAAAAAACCTATGTATGCGCTGTGATACGCAACATGGTAACAAGCGGTTTTGGCGAATGGACCGCCGAATCGCAGCGCTTTTGTCGCTCGTGATCCGCCCATCCTACAGTTTCGGGTAAGTCCAGTGACTTATGCCGAACTGACCGAAATTACACCGCGAGCGCCAGCGAATGAGCTTTATAATCGGTCTGATCGTGACCATGGGCTGCATGCTGGGAGGTTTTGCAGCTCTTGGCGGTCATTTGATCGTATTATGGCAGCCGTGGGAGTTTGTCATAATTATGGGATCGGCTCTGGGAACCTTTATTGTCGCCAACCCCCTAAAAGTCATCAAAGACACGGGAAAAGCCATCGTTCAGGCTGTGTTGGAGAAAACGCCGAAAAGTAGAGATTATCTTGATATTTTGGGTCTTCTTCACATTTTGATGCGCGAACTGCGCAGCAAGTCGCGCAATGAGGCAGAGGCGCATATCGAGCAGCCGGATGAGTCCCCTCTCTTCCAGGCCTTCCCCAAACTGCTCAGCAACAAGGAAATCATCGCGTTTATCTGCGATTATTGCCGACTATATCTGATCGGTAACGTCAGGACTTTTGAAATTGAAAATCTGATGGATGAAGAAATCGCCCAGATCAGGCAGGACAAACTCAAACCCTATCAAGCCCTAACTGCTATTGGAGATGGATTGCCTGCGCTCGGCATTGTCGCTGCGGTGCTTGGCGTCATCAAGGCGATGGGCGCGCTCGATCAGTCGCCGGAGTTGTTGGGCGGGCTGATAGGCGCAGCAATGGTCGGCACCTTTGCAGGCATATTTGTTTCTTACGGGATTATGACGCCGCTCGCCTATAAGGTTAAGGTTGCGCGCAGCAAGGAATGCCACGTTTACCTCATCATCAAACAAACGCTTCTGGCGTTCATGAATGGCGCCTTGCCTCAGGTTGCGATCGAGCATGGACGCAAATCGATCCCATCCCACGAACGTCCCAGCATTGACGCCGTCGAGAATGAAACCTTGAATGCCGGACGTCAGGCGGCGCCGGAGGGCGCTTGATGTCGCAGGATCAGAGCGCGGCGGAAAATTTCCATCTGGATGTCAAAGAGCCGCTGATCTCACTAGGCGAAGGCGCTCTCGATCGCATGCCGACGCTGCATTTGGTATACGAAGATGCTGCGGCGCGCTTCTCGCGCGATTTTTGCGCCATGACCGGCGCGAAGGCTGTTTTGACTTTCGAGAGACTTGAGGCGAAACGCCTTTCTGATTTGATCAAACCCGACGCAGGCTTCGATTACATCGGTATATACGATGCGCGCGGTCTTGGCTGCCGAAGCGCCATTGGCGTCGACGCCGGATTTATCGATCTCGTCGTCGAGATGTTGCTGGGTTCGGGCGTGAACGAACCGCCGCCCGAGACACCACGTCCGCTTACACGCCTGGTGACGCGGCTGACCGACATGGCTATCGCCAAAATTCTGAATGGCGTTGCCAACGCCTGCACGCCGTTGACTGTGGTGGACTTTGAAGTCTGCGAGACTCATTCGGAGTCTGGCTTCGCAGCACTCGGACAACGAAGCGCTATAGCGCTTGTTGCGACATTTCGTTTATCAGCTCTTGAGCGGGAGTCTGTTGTCGTCTTCGCAGCGCCGCGCGCGGCGTTCGATCCTTATCGCGCGGTCCTTGCGCGGCTTCCGGGAGCCGAAGGATTTGAGCGCGATATGCGCTGGGCCGAAGATTTATATGATCACGTCGTTCAGACGGAGGTCAAGGTCGATGTCAGGATCGACGCCCGAGGCTTTACGCTCTCGGATATCGCCAGTCTGGAAGTCGGCGATCTGGTGCGGTTACCGATCGCGCCAGACAGTCCTATCCGCGTCGAGTCGGAAGGACGCGTCTTGTTTTGGTGTACGTTAGGTCAAAAGGATGGATATTTCACCATCAGGCTCGAAGACGTATCGGACGAACGCCGGTCTTTCATCGAAAATGTGTTGGGTTTGTAGTTTGAAAAGATAACCATAAAGGAAGCCAGCTGCATGAGCAAAACGGAAACGACCATGGGAGGCGTTGAATCCGGCGTCCGTTCGTCCGACGAGACAGTTATTGGTCAAATACAGGATGATAAAGCCACTGAAAAACATCAGGCTCGCCGGATTGACTCCATCATGCGGATACCTGTCGTCGTTCAGGTGGTTGTCGGCTCGGCGACGCTGCCAGTCTCCAGTCTGTTGAAACTGGGGCGCGGCGCAGTGATTCCGCTCGATCATCGTGTCGGCGATCCCGTCGATATTGTCGTGAATGGTCGCATAATTGCGCGGGGCGAGGTCGTGGTCGTTGAAGAGGATGGCGCGCGTTTTGGCGTTTCGTTGACTGAAATCTGCGAACCGCAGGGTGATCGGCCAAATTAGCGGACGATAAAAAGAAATGACCCTGCTTGCTGCGGTGGAAAAGCCAGGGGCTTTTGGCGGTCCGGAGAAGACCGTTGCTGTGCTGCTGGGCATTGATCGGGATATCGCCCGTCTTGTGCTGAGGCATTTCAATGAAGAAGAGCTGAGGCTGGTCGCACGAACGGCCGCAGAGCTTAGCGTCATTCCACACAAAGCGCTTGACGATATTTGCGATGCGCTTTGCAAAGAGATATCGGCTGGTTTTGCGGACCTGGTCGGTGATATCGCCCGCGCCGAGGACTTATTGTCCGGTATCGTCGCCGAGGAGCAACTTGCGGATATCCTGTCGGATTTGCGTGGCGTTTCCAATGCGCTCTTCTGGCGAAGGCTGGCCGATTTACCCGAAAAAATCGTCGCCGGGCATCTGATGCTGGAACATCCGCAGATAGCTGCGATCGTTGTCACAAAAGTCGATCCTGCATTCGCCGCACGAATCTTGACCGAGTTGCCAGGCGAGACACGAACAATGGTGATGCGGCGCATTCTTGTCGCCAAGCCCGTTGCGGAGCCGGTCTTGCGCGAAATTGAACAGGGCCTGAAACTATCATTGTACGCCGGGTTGAGCATGCCGGGCGCTGAAGAGGTAAACAGTCGCGTCGCGGGGATCATGAACCAACTCGAGCGCGATCAGGTGAATGAACTGCTTGATGGTCTCGGACGCAGCGAGCCAGTGATCGCCGCACAGCTCAAGTCGCTAATTTTTTCGTTCGAGGATATCGTCAATCTCGACCAAAGGGCGCGGTCGATCCTGTGCGATCAAACGCCGACGGAGCGTATCATCCTGGCGTTGCGCGACGCAGATGACGCTGTTCGTGAAGCGATCCTGCCGTGTCTATCCGCGAGAACGCGACGTATGGTCGAGGCAGAGCTGGCTGCCGGATCGGAAACGTCGCGACGCGAAATCCTGGCAGCGCAACGCCAGATCGCTGACACGGTTCTGCGCCTGACAGAACAAGGGCTGATTACGCTCACATCCGTTGACGATGCTGTCGACGAGCTGGGGTGAGACGAGGTGTCCGAAGATCACGAGTCCCGTACGGAAGAGCCGACGGAAAAGAAGATTCACGACGCCATTGAGCAGGGTCGAACGCCTGTCTCGCGCGATGTCGCGACAGCGCTCGGATTTATGGCTTTTCTTCTGGCGTTGACTTATGCCGTGGATATCGTTGCGCCGGCATTCTTTCGCGCCCTTTATCTCCTGCTCTCCAACGCCGGTGAACTTCCGCTGCGCAGCGGCGCCGACGCCGTACGTTATATAGGGGCGGTTGACATGGAGATCGGTCGTTTCCTGGCCCCGATATTAACGCTCTTTGTTGTTTTTGGGTTGGCTGCTGCCAGTCTTCAGGGCGCGCCGCAAGTCGTTTTCGCGCGAATCATGCCGGATGTCTCGCGCATTTCTCCCGGCGCCGGCTGGAGTCGGGTGTTTGGCCTCGCCGGCCTGATTGAGGCCCTCAAGGCCATTATCAAGATCGCCGTCATTGGCGGCGCCATTGTCTTTATCGGCGTCAGCGAGCAAACGACGTTGATCAACGCTATGCGACTGGAGCCGGGAGCTGTTCCCATTTTGTTGTTACAATTGTTGATACGCCTGACCAGCGTCGTCGCCATCTCAACGGGTCTGCTGGCGCTGGCGGATTACTTCTGGGTGCGGTCGAAGTGGCGTCGCGATCTGAGAATGACCCGCGAGGAGGTGAAAGAGGAATTTCGTCAGGCGGAGGGCGATCCTTTCATGAAGGCGCGCATGCGTTCTCTGGCGCGGGATCGCGCTCGTCGACGCATGATCGCTGCGGTGCCCAAAGCGACGCTGGTGATCGCCAATCCCACGCATTACGCCATTGCTTTACGTTATCTCAAGGAGGAGGGCGGCGCTCCTTTGGTGATTGCCAAGGGCAAGGATTTACTGGCTTTGCGCATTCGTGAAACGGCGAAGCAACATGAGGTGCCCGTCTTTGAAAAAAAAGAGCTGGCCCGGGCCATGTATGATTTGGTCGATGTTGACAGGATGATCCCGTCGGAATTTTATCGACCAGTGGCTGAATTGATTCACTTTCTGCACACACTTGGCGGCCGCCGGTAGTGTGCGCGCCTTGGGCCTGAGGATTTACTGGATCACCAGATCCGCTTGCAGGGCTCCGGCGGTTTTAATCGCCTGCAGGATCGAGATGACGCCGGTTGGTCGCAAACCGACCTGATTCAGGCCGCGAACCAGCTGTTTCAGCGTCGGACCGGCCAGCACGGCAACCTTGGCCTCCTGCTGGCTGGCGTTGATCGTTGTCTGATTAGTAACCACAGTGCGGCCATTTGAGAAGGGCGCCGGCTGCGAGACTTCCGGCGTTTCAGTGATCCGCACGGTCAGTGCGCCATGCGTGACGGCGACACGCGATATTTGAACGTCCTCGCCGATAACAACCGTTCCGGTGCGCTCGTCGATCACAACGCGGGCTGGCGTTTCAACCTCGATTTTCAGATCGCCGATTTCGGCAAGAAACCGCGTGGCCTTGCAGCCGCCTGGCAAATTAAGCGCGACACTGCGATCGTCGCGTTCGCGCGCCACAGACGCCTTGTAACGCTGACGAGAGAAGGCGTTAACGGCGTCTGCGACATGCACGGATGTCGTATAATCTGGATTACGCAATTGCAGGATCAGCGTCCTGTCCTCTGTTATCGGACGCGGCGGCTCGCGTTCTATAGTGGCGCCATTGGGGATTCGTCCGACCGTCGCGACGCCGTGCGTGAGGGTCTCGCTTTGCCCTTGCGCAGCGAATCCGGATACAGAGATCGGACCCTGGGCGATGGCGTAGATTTGTCCGTCGACGCCATTCAGCGAGGTAAGCACGAGCGTGCCGCCCATCAGTGACGTGGCGTCACCCATTGACGAGACAGTCACGTCGAGGGTCGAGCCCCAGTTCATGAAAGGGGGCAACGACGTCGTCACCATTACCGCGGCCATGTTGCGGGTGCGCATGCCGGCGGTGTTGGGCCGCACATTGACCCCCACACGATCCAGCATGGCCGAGATCGATTGCTCAGTGAACGGGCTGTTGCGCAAGGTGTCGCCGGTTCCTTGCAAACCGACAACCAGACCATATCGCCCATCTCCGTCAGCATATTGACGTTGGGACGGCGCACATCGCCATTGGCGTCGGCGGCAGGGTTGCCGGGGTCGTGTTCAACCGGGAAAGGAGAGGTATCGACGCCGACTCCCTGAACCCGCACCAACTGGACGCCGCTGGCGCGATCTAGTTCGCTGACGAATGAAATCGTCTTGCGCGCGTAGGGCGCCGCGCCTGGTCCCTGGCCCGTCGCCTGGGCGTTCGCCATGTTTTCGGAAACCACCCGCAATCGCGCCGATTGAGCGGCGAGACCGGAGCCGGCTATTCTCAGCGCGGCGGAAAGGGGGTCAATCAAGGCTTCACCGTCGCCATCCACATGCCGTGGAAGGCCCTCATTATGCTGGCGTTAAGCGCGTAGGCGTTTCGGATATCGCCGGCCTTGATCATCTCCAGTTCCGCCGAAACGGTGTTGCCGGAGTGGTTGGTCTCCCAGCCTTCGGCGCTCCGTATCGACGTCGAGAGGGTTTCGGTCGCCGCCGGCCGCATGTGAAGGGAGCTCGATGCGGACATTTCGAAACCGGCGCTCGCCATTGCGCGCTCAAAGGGGGCCGTGTCGACGGCGCGGTATCCCGGCGTATCAATGTTGGCGAGATTTTGAGCCACCAGCGTCTGGCGCGTCGACAGCCAGGCCTGTTGTCGGTCGATCAGAGAGAAAAGATGCACGGGCTCCATCGCTTCCTCGACTTTAATTTTCCCGAGGATTGTTGATTTGGCTTGCTCGAGACTGGTCGAGCAGAAGCGCTCCTCTTCATGTGTGGCGATGATCGGGCAGTTTGGCGAAAATCGACCGCCAATTGACGGTAGGCGATCAGCACTGTTGCGGAAAAATATCTAGCTATTGTTCAAACCTCCTTCCATCTTAGCCCGGCTTCGGCCGGGCTCTTTTTTTACCGTCGGGTCTCCCGGACGGTCCGCGCCCGCGCATTGACCAAACAATTTGGCGACCGGCGTCAAAATCGAATAATATCGATTCAAAGCCGCCGCAGGGCGGGGATAATTATGAAATGGGAGTGGAAACCAATGAAAAGACTTTGGATGCTGACTTCGGCGAGCGCCGTCGCCCTATGCCTTGCCGCACAGGCCTCGGCCGAGACGCCGTGGCTGACAACTGTCGATCAGGCGATCAAGTCAGCCGAATTGATCCGAAACGCCGCCGACGCGCTGGCCGACATCCAGAAACTGAGCCCGAGGCCGGAGGTTGAGGCGGCGATCAAGGCCGTAAACACGGTCGCCGGCAAGCTGTCCGAGTCTCCCGGCTTCAAGAAGGCCGCCTCTGGCGCTCCGGTCGCCGCCGCCGAGACGTCGGCCCCCGCCGCCCCGGTCGCGGCGCCGCCTGTCGTTCCCGCCGCCGCTCCTGCTGCGACCTCGGCGCCTGACGAACTGGCCACCCTCTCGAAGGATGCGAAGCAGTGGGTTTCGCCGACGGGCGATTACTTCAACCAGCGCCATTCGGCGCTGAAGCAGATCACGGCGGAAAACGTCGGCAAACTTGCGCCGGCCTGGCAGTTTTCGACGGGCGTGTTGCGCGGC
>CAIQCB010000033.1 GCA_903870245.1 uncultured Methylocystaceae bacterium | reverse complement strand
ATGTCGCCAACCAACTTCGAAACCGCTGGCCAAAGCTGGCCAATCTCATGGATGAGAGCGAGGCAGATGTGCTGGCTTACATGACTTTCCCTCGTCAGCATCGAACCAAGCTCCATTCAACGAACCCGATAGAGCGTCTGAACAAGGAAGTGAAACGTCGAGCCGATGTCGTTGGCATCTTCCCAAACGAGTCAGCTATCATGCGTCTAATCGGCGCTGTCTTGTTCGAGCAAAATGACGAATGGCAGATCCAAAACCGCTACATGCAGGTCGAAGCATTCGATCAGATTGATAATGAGGAGATCGATCCAATAGTCAGTATAGCAACCAAAGCCGCCTGATCATGATCTCAGGCCATTCAGATAATTACACCACCTTGACGGACGCAACCTTACAGCATTGATCAGCGTGTTTGGTTGGATCAATAGACCAAACCGCTTCAAATCCACGTATGGCCACAAAAAACCTGAAGTTGTATTAATCTACAAGCAAGCTGATCCTTCATGGAGGTGTAATTTATTTTGGTCGAGAATAGCCAGCCATGCCAACCATTGAGAGTGGAAACAAGATAATCAGGAAAACCAAAAGTAATATTATTGCAGTTGCGGGTGAAATATAGAGCAACAGAATAAAAAGACCGACTGCCCCACCAATCACTTTCAGTGATTTGTCCTTATCAAGCTCATATATTCGTGCGAGATCAGCGGTCACCTGCACCCAAATGTGTGTTTCATTGGGTTGGTTATTCATCAGCACAACTTCAATGCGATCCTTGGGGGGCGAAACCATCTGTCTCTCCTGTTGGGGATTGCCGCAGAAGCAATGGTAAACCACCCACGCCATATGCTCAATCAGCTAGCAGTTGAAAACTATCACAGCGCCTTATTGGGCCAGCGTTTCTGTTCACCTCATAGATTAAGTGATTGTTGACGCTACGTTCTGGAGTTGAGACTTATGAACATATCCATTTGCGACTTTGTGGCTCAAGAACAGCATCCCGACATTTGATGGGAACATATACTCAACCGCGGATGTGTAGACAGTGTTTGAGTGGAATAAATTGCACGTAATCTGGAACCATTGAGACTTCACAGGCTTCGCTGTAGCCTAGGTGAGCATGGCGGCTGTATGCAGAGTCACAAGCCCTAAAACCTCCACAAATCAAGGTCCATATCTGGAGGCCGTCAAATGAGCTGCCTCATTAAAATCTACCGCCCTGACGGCTCATATCTCGTCATACCGCATACCATAAAATTCGCTACGGACGCTGGGCGCTGATTAGATGGAGTCCTCCTGGCTTTTCAGTCAGAAAATCCACATATCGACTTTATGGATGTCCGTATCGAGATAACATTCGAAAACATCGACCCACTAAGCTTTTAGATCAGGGAGCTGACGGCACTGTAATGATAAGATGGCAGCCAACCCAAGCGCCTATCCCTAAATTCGGGAAAGTCCATAAAGATGATTGGGTCATACTCAGTGAGGATGGGAAAGAGTTAGCCCGTGTCTACAACACCGAGAAGCCGAATGAGCATGGCGAAACTTTTATCTGGGCTGTTTGGCCATACCAGCGCTTGGGGAATGTGGGCAGCGCCTTGAATGTCATCGACGCCAGAATGAAGGCCGAAAAGACACTCACCCAGAGCTTAAACAGCGTCATTGTGGAAAAAGCCAAGTAATCTTGCATTAATGATGATGTGATTACACATCATCTATGGACCCAACTCCCGCAAACCAAACCATTACGCTCCCATTCTCGACGGAGAACACTGGGATAGGCTTTTCTGAACTGCGCGAGGGACGATGCAAGTTCCCTCTGGGCCGCTTCTACGATCCAGCAGAAAGGTTTTGCGGAGAGCCTGCTCAAATCGGCATAGCTTATTGCCCCAAATGCCAGCTAAAGGCCTACAGCCGCCCTGAGCGGCGCAGGTAAGCGGGTCCCAAATGGCTTTGAACAACACCGTCTCGTGATATTCTGCCCCCAGCCTTGTGCGGTTTGCTTCCTCTTGACGCGAGGTTAGGCTGGGGACGAAAGCTTACCGAATGGGCTATCCTCCAGCCGCCCTATTTCTTTATTTTTAGGCCATCTCGGTTGCCCTAGCCACATCTCGGCGCGGCCTTCCTTGAGGTCGTCGAGCGCTATATCTGTCCTATTCCAGCCGACTTCTCCCATATTTTACAGCCCCTAGACTTTCTCTAACATTGAATCCGCTTATAATACCGCGTCGCCTGAGCCACCGTGTTGGCCTTGTGGCAAAAGCAGGGGCGAGTGTCTGGTCAGGCCTCCCCCTGCTCTATTTTCCTGATAACCTGCCCCCAGCCCCGACGATCACTTATCCCTTGATCCGGCGCGGTCAGGCTGGGGCGAGTAGAGCCGCTTCTCTGCATGCCCCAGCCGTTTATTCCCGCGTATGGCGGATCGAACGCCAACAGCACGGCGCTGACGAATAACTAAATAGCAACCCTTAGCTAGCCGATAACTCCAGTTCCATTCGTCCTGACCGGCTACCATGATGGAGGGGATAGTTCTTTGAAGGGGGATCGAAGAGGCGGTATCGAACATATGTTGATGAGCTTTCACCAAAACGAGCCGCAGCTAATTATTAGAAGTAGAGACCCACGCAAGGCCATGGCTGCTGTGGAAGCAGCTCCTCGACGAACTGTGATCGTATACCGTGGCGTCCAAATATACAGCCACGTCGGAGTTCTTGCGGATTACTTCACCGCGATAACAATGCTGGCATATTTGCCATCCTCTATCGTCAGACTCATTAATTTTATGGATTTTGACGCATCTGGAGAGGCAGATATCCTCGTCGTTTTTATCGCAGCAGGGGCTTGGACTGAGGCTAATGCAGCAAGGGTGGTCGAGCATTTAGCCTCGGCCGGTCAGGTTATTGGTCATGGCACGATTGTACCTGTCGCTGGTGACACACCGTTTCATAAGTTAATCATTCCACCGCATTCCGCAGAACCGTCAGATGAGCCATGCGATGTAGTCTGGTCACATAAAGCGCCACTCCAATGAATTTAGAAGCAGCAAGTCTAGGCAAATCGTAGCGTTTTAAGATCCTGACAAGTTTATTACCTACCGCCTCATGGCCTATGAGTAATTCTGCACCCAGCAGCCTATGATATTTTCCTACCTGCCGGGCGCTGGTCTTTCCTTTCCGCGCAGTGGTTAGGCTGGGATCGAGTGCTAGCGTGGTCGATCCCCCAGCCACATTCGAGTTCAATGAAGCGTGATATCCTGTTAATCGTGTATGAGCATATCGTCTTATGTGGTTAGGCTAGGCCGGTGAATAAATCGCCTCTCCTAGCAGTGTTCAATTTTCTTGCAGTCTGGATAAGTATCAGTTGGTCGTAGAGCGGCGCTCACCGCCTTATGGTCAGGCAGGGTCAGCCCTGGTGACTTCTTTGCTGTACCCAGCTTTTAACGATTATCAACATCGTCCAATGCCCTAGAGGCGGCAGCGATGGCAGCGGGTGATCGGTCATTAGAAGAAGCCATACCATTAAAATGATGAAGCGCCATAATTACTGATTACCTGAATTTTTAGAGGCCCTTGACTAAATATGCGAGCTGTTAATGAATTGTTAACTATAAGGCGCTCTGTTGATCCTGCGGCATTTGGAATTTTAAGGAATGAAAATGACGAATTCTATGTCGTTGGAGCAGGCTCTTCAGCATATCCAGGCGGGAAAATTCTCATTCGGAGCGGTGGATGTGATCCAGAATCATCTGGAATATATCTCTACTGAATTGTCAGAAGTCCGAGCCATAAGCATTGAAAAAATCACTCAAGCAGAGAATAAAACAAGCACGCTTGAACTCGAACTATTAAAGTGTCGGGCTGAATTGGATACGGCGCGTCGAGAGGCGGCCAATATGAAAATCGAGATCGGTGATCTTAGGAAGAATGAAGCGCATCTCAAGCAAACGTATGATGCTCGAGTCAACGAATGCATCAATCAGCTAAAGCAGAGTGTCGCAAATCTGTTTGATGACGCCGGATCTATGGCGGCGCAAGCTAAGCGTTCAGCTTAATATTTCTGGATCAACAAATCCTGCAAGTGAAGCCTAACAGTTAGCATCTAGTTGTTGGGCTCATCTGCGGGCGGTTTTTGCCGTGCGATACGGCAGCTTGGATGTCTCACCGGACCATTCCTTGCCCAGCTTGGGCACCGCCACGCAGTACCTGATCGCTCTGCCGTCACCCAGAGCATAACAGAGACGGCGCTGGGAGGCGCTCACAACTACGGTTCCGGGATCCACATTCTCATTGAACTCGACAATCGAGTGGCCCTAACCGTCGGTATGATTACGAGAAATCATCGCCATGGCGGGCGCTACGCTGCCGAAACCCGCTACCAACAACGCCGCTGACGGTGGGCCCAGGATGATTTTGCGAATGGTGATCATGTTCCCCTCCAGGAAGTTCGTATTCGGTGAAAGGAAGGCAACCAGGGGCCGCCATAAGAATGTGCAGGCCCGCACGCGCAAAACCACGGGCCATTTCGTTGATTTATAGCCCTATCTTCGAATGCCTTACATCCTTTGAGTCAGGTGCTTGCCGAGTGTGGCTTTGCCGCAACAGCTCGTAGAATCCCTAGATTCAGTATTTTACGGGCTATCCGGGCTCAACTACCGTCCACCATCCTCTTAGCGCCTCAATAACCCTGCCTTACGGGGTTGCGAATCTACCAACTGATTTTCATTATCTTTCTAAGTTCATCACTCCATGAAGTCTGACCATGCTTGAATCCTACTGCATCGTTTTCCGAGATCGTTCCGGAGCCAGCGCTCAACGCGAGCTTTCTGCGTTTTATGCATCGCAGGAAGCTGCTCTTAATGCCGCTTTTCTGATCGGCCAGAGAAATTGCGAACTCATCGAAATTCGCGGATCAGAAGGCAGCATCATTTCCAGATCAGATATTGATAAGGCGCTGTTTGTTGCTGCGGCGTGATCTGCCGATTGCCGCTCGCTTTCAACGCAGCATCTCCTAAAGCGCGCCACTCGGCGCGCTTTTCTTTTGCACTTGACTCTTGGAATGTCCTGACGATGACGATTAGCGCTCCGAGAATTACAGTGCGGTCATCATTAGCGGCGGCTACTAGCCCCGATTTTTGACCTGTCCCGGATCAGCGCCCTTGGGACAAAAGTTTGGACTGAAGATAGAGGTTTTCTGGCCCATCGTAGCCTAAGGAGCGAAGACAGAAAACCGTGCCCGGTAAGCAACCGGCGGAAGACATGATCTGGGATATCCGTCGAGCGTCCCGTCGACATTTCTCGACCGAAGAGAAGACCCTCATTGTCCTTGAGGGCCTGCGTGGCGAGGAGAGCGTCGCCTAGATCAGCCGCCGCGAGGGGCAATCGCCTCCTCAATGTATTTCGGTTGGTCCAAAGAGTTCCTTGAGGCAGTCAAGAAACGCCTAGCGGGCGATACGGCTCAGGCGGCGGTCTCCGGCATGGTTAAGCAGAGCAGATGACATTTTATCAATTAAAACAAGTAGATAGAAGATGAAGTCAGCTGCTTAAGGTCTTAAGCATATTTGCATCAAAGAGATTGATGCATGTTTATGATTGACAGAAAATGATGCTTATGCGAAAAAATAACGCATGAAACGCGTTGACGCAAATGAATCTGGATTCCTGGGTCAGATCGCTGTGGTCTCGGCAGGATATCCATTTCGCGGCAAGATCGATGAACTGCCTGACGGCAAAGTTGCTGTCATCCAGATGCGCAACGCTGACCCTGCTGCTGGGATTGATTGGTTGAGCCTAACGCGCGTGGAGCTACCGCGCACAAGCACGAGGGCTTTTCTGGTCCACGGAGACGTCATTCTCTCGACGCGGGGTGGGCGCAATATCGCTTACTATATCGAAGAGCGGCACGAGCCGACCGTTTGTTCCCCCCACTTCTTTGTTATCCGGGCCGAACGGCAATCAATCCTGCCGGAGTTTCTTGCCTGGCAGCTAAACCAGAAGCCTGCTCAGGATCACTTCGCTGCCGGCGCCACGGGTTCTTATATCCTGAACCTCAAGCGTGAAATTGTCGAAAATCTGCCGATAGTAATTCCGCCGCTGCCTGAGCAGAAACGCATTGTCGATCTAGACACGGCAATGAAGATCGAACGCGCGATCCTTACGCGGCTTATCGAAAACAGAACGCTTGAAATGGCCACCATAGCAAAGCGTTTGCTGGCAGCTTCGTCAACGCGCCATGAACAGAGAGCATCATGAACGATCAAATCAAGCAGGACGAAGTAAACAAGGCTGTATGGGCCGCTTGCGACACCTTTCGCGGGACGGTCTCTGCCGATGTTTACAAGGACTACGTCCTCACCCTGCTGTTCCTCAAATATCTATCGGACGTGTGGCAGGACCATTATGACGAATACAAGAAGCAATATGGCGACACGCCCGAGCTGATTGCTGAGCTAATGACGAACGAGCGGTTCGTCCTGCCTGAGTCTGCCAACTTTACCACGCTCTACAAGGCGCGGCACGAACCGGGCAACGGCGAGCGGATTGACAAGGCACTGCATGCCATCGAAGAGGCGAATGTCGGCAAGCTCCGCGACGTGTTTCAAGATATCAGCTTCAACTCCAACAAGCTGGGAGAGGAGAAGCAAAAAAACGACATCCTCCGGCACTTGCTGGAGGATTTCTCGCGTCCCGAGTTGAATATGAGGCCCTCGCGCATCGGCAACCTGGACGTGATCGGCAACGCCTACGAGTTTCTGATTAAAAACTTCGCCGCGGACGCGGGGCGCAAGGCTGGCGAATTCTATACGCCACCGGAAGTGTCCGAACTCATGGCCGAGATAATGGACATTGCTGAGGGCGAGGAGGCCTGCGATCCTACCTGCGGTTCCGGTTCGCTACTCATGAAATGCGGTCGCCGTGTGCAGGCCAAGTTCGGCAGTTCGAAGCGGTATGCGCTCTACGGGCAGGAATCGATCGGAAGCACTTGGGCCCTCGCCAAAATGAACATGTTCCTACACGGCGAGGACAACCACCGCATCGAATGGGGTGATACGATTCGCAACCCCAAGTTGCTAGATGGTGAAGACCGTCTGAAGCACTTTGACGTGGTCGTCGCTAACCCGCCGTTCAGCCTGGATAAGTGGGGCGTCGATACGGCCGAGAATGACCGGTTCGGGCGCTTCCGGCGCGGCCTGCCGCCAAGGACCAAGGGCGATTACGCCTTTATCCTCCACATGATCGAAACGATGAAGCCCAAGACTGGGCGCATGGCCGTGGTCGTGCCGCATGGGGTGCTGTTCCGGGGATCAAGCGAGGGCCTGATCCGGCAGAAGCTGATCAAGGAAAACCTGCTCGAAGCAGTAATCGGCCTCCCAGAAAAGCTATTTTACGGCACTGGCATTCCAGCCTGCATCCTGATCTTCCGTAAGACCAAAGCGGACGACAAGGTGCTGTTCATCAATGCCAGCCACGAGTTCAAAGCGGGCAAGAACCAGAACCAGCTTGATGAGAACCATCTGGCGAAAATCGTCGAGACCTACCGCAAGCGGAAAACCGTCGACAAATACGCCTATCTCGCCACGCCCGAAGAGCTGGCTGAGAACGACTACAACCTCAATATCCCACGCTATGTCGACATCTTTGAGGAGGAGGAGGAGATCGACCTGGTCGCCGTCCGCGCAGAGAGACTGAAGCTAAAGGCCGAACTGGCCGCGCTTGAAGAGAAGATGGACGGCTACCTCAAGGAGCTTGGCTACTGATGGCGGGCGAACTCATCCTCTACACGACCGAGGACGGCAATCTCGTTGTCCGCTTGCGGGAGCGGGACGGCAGCGTCTGGCTGACGCAGTCGCAAATGGCCGAACTCTTTCAGTCAACCGTTTCCAACATCAACAAGCATATCAAGGGGATATTGAGCGACGGCGAGCAGGATGAGGCAACTATTGAGGAATACTCAATAGTTCAATCTGAGGGAAACCGCAGCGTTGAACGCCTGGTTGCCCACTACAATCTGCCGATGATCCTCTCAGTCGGTTTCCGCGTCCGATCCGCGCGTGGCGCACAGTTCCGGCGTTGGGCGTCTGAGACCCTAGCCGAATACATGGTCAAGGGCTTCGTCATGGACGACGACCGGCTGAAGGAGCCGGATAACGATTATTTCGAAGAGCTGCTCGCCCGAATCCGTGACATTCGCGCGTCGGAAAAGCTGTTCTACAAGAAAGTGCTCGATATCTACGCCACCGCCACGGACTATGATCCCAAGGCGGAGACGAGCCAGCAGTTCTTCCAGACTGTGCAGAACAAAATGCACCACGCCGCCCATGGCCAGACGGCTGCGGAAACCAAGCTGGCGCGCGCCGACAGCGCCAAGCCCATGATGGGGCTGACCAGCTGGACTGGCGAAAAGCAGGGCCGTCTGCCCACCAAGCAGGACGCGCAGATCGCCAAGAACTATCTGCAGGATGAGGAGATGGAGACGCTCAACCGCATCACTGTCGCCTTCCTGGAATTTGCCGAGGCTATGGCAAAGAACCGCAAGCCGATGCACATGGTCGACTGGATCTCCAAACTAGACGACTTCCTGAAGCTGGGCGACCATCCGCTGCTCGACGGCGCGGGCCGGGTTTCCGCGAAGCAGGCGCAGCGCCATGTCGATGCCGAATATGACCGCTGGCACATCAGCGCAATAAACACACCGAGCGCTGTCGAACAGCATTTCATCGAAGCGACCGCAAAGGTGAAGAAGCTCGCCGCTGACAAGCCCGCTAGGGGCAAGGCCGGTGAGAAATGATCCCGAATGGGTGGCGGTCGTTACCGCTAGTAAACATCACGAAGTCCAAAATCGTGTACGGAATCGTACAAGCTGGCCCGCACGATCCCAACGGCGTTCCATATCTTAAGAGTTCCGACATCGGTGGCCGGATTGACTGCCCGTCCCTTCAACGGACCTCACCAGAAATTCACGAACGATTTGGGCGTTCAACCGTCGTTCCTGGCGACATCGTAATCTCCCTGCGCGGCAACATTGGCGAAACCAGCATCATTCCCGAGGACCTTGTCGAAGCGAACCTCACGCAAGGGACAGCGCGCATTTCGGTGGCGGAAGACTTTGACAGAGATTTTATCTTCTTCCAACTTTCGAGTTTCGATGTTCAGCGCCGGATTCACTCGGTCGCCAAGGGGAGCACTTTTGTAGAGATCACGCTCGAAGATCTTCGAAAGATAGAGGTCCCCGTCCCAGAGTGCAAAAGGCGCCAGCGCTATATCGCGGACCTTTTTATTGATTGGAACCGCGCCATCGAAACGGTCGAAGCGCTGATCTCCAACGCCCGCGCAACAAAACAGGCGCTGATGCAGCAGCTGCTCCCACAAGGGACTACCCCACCCAAAAAACGCCTCTCCGACCTTGCTGAGGAATGGGGTGAAGCGAGGCTCGGATCACTTGCTGACATCTCCAAGGGAGAACAGAAGGGCCGGGCTAGTCTGGCTGACGAAGGCCCTGTGCCGGTTATCAATGGCGGTATTACGCCCTCTGGTTACACCGACCATCACAACACTTCCGCCAACACCATCACAATTTCCGAGGGCGGCAATTCTTGTGGCTACGTCGCTATAATCACGCAGCGCTTCTGGTGTGGCGGCCACTGCTACGCGCTCAAAAATCTGAAGGTTGACCGGGACTATCTCTTCGCCGTGCTCAAGCATCGGCAGTCCGAGATCATGTCGCTCCGTGTCGGATCAGGTCTTCCCAATATCCAGAAAAAGGCGCTCAGCCAGTTTTCAATCCCCGTTCCGCCGAAACCAGAGCAGGTAAAGATCGGCGTGCTAGCGGCCAATGCAGATAAGAAAATCGCTGCTTACGAAGCCCAACTCACCGCCCTCCGTCAAGAAAAGTCCGCACTGATGCAGCAACTGCTCACCGGCAAGCGGCGGGTCGAACTCCCTGAAAGTCGGGCAGTATGACCAAGGCCCACACTTTTTCCATTTATCTGCTCAAGCACACCTTCAATGCAGGAAATACGCTGAAGGACGACACTAAACTTGAATTAGTGCAAGATGCGGCCTGCCTCCCCGAAGGGGCCACGCTCTACGTTCTCGACACCCAGCCCTACACCCCGTGGTGGGCCAGATTTTTCGGTATTCAGAAGCCGCTCAACCAAGCGTCCAAGGGCGCGATCATTTTCTTGCGGGCAAGTGGTCGATCGTTTGCTTTCTGCTTCGGCCATGTTGCTCACAATCTGAAGGATGAGAGCTACGAATATGACTTCGGGCTTCGCGCAACGCTCAATTGCGTTGATCCCGACAAGCTTCGTAGCACTGATGTTCTCGAACCTAGCGGCGCGAAGCGGCAGCGGACGCAGCTTCCCACCGCCGGGGATTTGACCTTCTTCGACGTCGACAGCGATAGTACCATCCTAAAAAGCCTGACAGGAAAGGTGAAGGATGCACACAAGGACGTTTTCAAGAACGTCACGGGTTCAAGCAATATCCGAATTTCCAGTGCGACCGATGCTGCTGGACTGATTGGCCTCTGCGAAAAAATCCTTGCTATATATCAGGAAGAGACCTTCAAGACTGCCTTCCCGGATATCCAGAATATCTCTCCCGTGCGTGACCCGAGTGTCGTCACACAACTAAACGCTAACCTCATCGGGGCGTTCCAGGCAAAGGACGATGCCCTGGCCCTGAGCGTCCCGGACATCGTGGATTTTGGAGATGGACTGTGGGGATCATTTGCCGGTGCGCACGCGGGTAAGGTCTATGACGATATCTTCCTTGATCGTTATTATGAGTATCTGGAGGAGGCCGGTGTCGACATGAACACCGTCGATGTCGACACCCTCAAGCGTCATGGGCTGCTGCTGACTAATGACGACGGCAGCGTCATACGTGACCGGCATTCAATCTTTAAAAGTCTAGTGTTCGATACGACGCTGAACGATGGCCGGGAAAGCTACCACTTTTGTGAAGGTAATTGGTATCTCGTCGACAACGGTTATGTAGCGCAGCTGCAGGCGTTCCTGGATCCATTCTGCCAGGACACTACATTGCCGGATTTCAACCATGCCGACGAAGGCGACTATAACATTGCAGCCACCGCCGCCGGCGCGGGGCGAGTCTGCCTAGACAAGGAAAATATCTCGCCCGCTGGACAAAAGCAGGTCGAACCCTGCGACATCTACGAAGTCGTGGATGACCGAGCGGTGTTGCACTGCGTAAAGATTTCGACGCTGTCTGCGCAGCTCAGCCATTTGTTCAATCAGGGCACGAATTCCGTCAATTTGATGCGCTCCGAACCTGCAGCATTGGCAAACATGAAGATGTTGGTGGGCAACGGCCTCTCCGATGCGGAAAAACAGACATTGGTTGCGCCGCTCTCCAACGACAAATTCCGCATCGTATTCGGGATCGTTACCCACAAGGACAAAGCGTCGAAATCAGACAATTTTCCACTGTTTTCTCGCATCAGCCTCATGCGCTGCATGAAGGAATTCAAGCGCATGGGGATAGTGGCGGAGTATTGCTTCATTCCCGACATGTCGTCCAAGTCGGACGGCAAGAAGCGCAAGCGCAAGAAAAAGCGCGCGCAGTCTGAAATGAGCGAAGCATGACTCCTAATACCGCCGAGCTCTACAGCTCCCATATACCGGCGCTGGCAACACTAGTCTCGCTGGGGTGGGGTTATCTCTCGCCCGAGGCTTGCCTTTCCGCGCGCGGAGGCAATCAGGGAGTGGTGCTGCGTGATGTGCTGGTCGAGCAGCTAAGGCGGCGGACCTTCGACTACAAGGGGCAGACCTATCCCCTGTCGACAAACGCTATCGACCAGATCGTCCGTGAGCTGACATCGCCCGCGCTCAATGAAGGTCTGATCACCGCCAACGAGAAGCTCTACAACGCCATCACACTGGGCGTTACCGTTACTGAGTTCGTCGATGGGAAGAAGCACAGCGTCACCGTGCCGATTATCGACTGGGCGCACCCACTGGCGAACAGCTTCGTCGCCAGCGAGGAGATGGAAGTTCTCGCCGTGCCAGGCACCCATACGCGGCGGCCCGATATCGTCGGCTTCGTCAACGGCATCCCGTTGCTGGTGATTGAGGCCAAACGGCCAGACAGCGGCAATCCCAACAAGTCGATGGTCGACGAAGGGATCAGCCAGACGATCCGCAACCAGGGGCAGGAGGAAATCCCGCACCTGTTCGCCTATGCCCATCTACTGCTGTCCATCGGAATGACCGAGGGCCGCTATGGCACCACCAAGACCCCTCGCAAATTCTGGGCGCAATGGCGCGAGGAGGAGTTCTCAGAGGATCATTTCCGCCAGATCAAGAACGACGCGAAGGAGACCGATCTGCGCGCGGCGCTCCTGAAGAACCATGCCCGTGAAGTACGCGAGCACTTTCAGCACCTCTGGAGCGACGAGCAGGCAGTGACCGCGCAGGACCGCCTCCTGATTGGCCTGTGCGCGCCTGAGCGTATGCTAGAATTCGTAAGTTCCTACGTTCTGTTCGACCGTAAGGTGAATAAAATTGTTGCCCGCCATCAGCAGTTTTTTGGTATCCGCGCACTGCTCAACCAGATCAGCCGGATCAAGCCCGATGGTGCTCGTGAAAGCGGAGTGATCTGGCACACCACTGGTTCAGGCAAGAGCTTCACTATGGTGATGCTATGCAAGGCACTGTTGCTGCACGAGAAGCTCAAAGCATGTCGGCTGGTCGTGGTGACGGACCGGCGCGATCTGGAGAAACAACTGGCAGGCAACTTCCTGACCGGCGGCGCATTCGGTTCTGATATAGGTTCCAAGGATGCGGGTAAAGCAAAGGCGCAATCGGGTCGCGATCTTGCCAAGCGCATCGGCAAAGGCACCGAGCGGATCATTTTCACAATTATCAACAAGTTCAGCAGCGCCGCGCGCCATGAGGAATGCCGCAATGACAGCGCGAACATGATCGTGCTGGTAGATGAAGGCCATCGAAGCCAGGGCGGCGAGAACCATGAACGGATGCGCAAGGCGCTACCAAATGCCGCCTACGTAGCGTTCACCGGCACACCCCTGCTGAAAGACGACAAGACGGCCAACAAGTTCGGTCGTATCGTCCACGCCTACACGATGAAGGACGCTGTCTCAGACGGCACAGTCACTACGCTGCTTTACGAGGAGCGCAAGCCGATTCTCGACGTGAACGAACGGGCGATCGACAACTGGTTCGCGAAGGTCACGGCGAGCATTTCTGATGAGCAGAAAGGCGATCTTAAAAAGAAATTTGGCACTAAGGGGACGATCTATGGCTCCGACGATCGGATCGCTCTGATCGCTCTCGATATCGCGACCCACTTCAAGCAGAACTTCAAAGATCTAGATCTCGGCCTGAAAGGCCAGTTGGCCACGGACTCCAAACGTTCAGCCATCCGCTACAAGAAGGCGCTGGATGCAACCGGTCTGGTCAGCAGCGCAATCGTAATTTCCCCTCCCGACACGCGAGAGGGCCATTCGGAAGTCGATGAGGCAGAGCTGCCCGAAGTGCAGCAATGGTGGAAAGAAAACGTACCTGGAGACGCCGAGGATTACGAGCGCCAGGTGATCGAGGATTTCTCGACCGAGGGCCGACCCGACATCCTGATCGTCGTCGACAAGTTGCTCACCGGATTTGATGAACCGCGCAACGCTGTCCTCTACATCGACAAGAAGCTCGAACAGCACAATCTGATCCAGGCCATCGCCCGCGTGAACCGGCTGCATGAGCAGAAAAATTACGGTTTGCTCATTGACTATCGAGGAATTCTGAAGGCGCTGGATACCGCGCTTACGGAATATCAAGACCTAGCAGAACGCACGCAGGGAGGCTTCGATATCGATGATATTGACGCCCTCTACGCTGATGTGAGCACCGAGTATAAACGCTTGCCGGGCCTCCACATCGACCTTTGGGCAATTTTCAGGCCGGTCAAGAACAGGTCAGATATCGAGCAATATCGGCAGTTACTGGTTCCGCAAATCCGTGAAAGCGAGGATGGAACATCGGTCGACCTGAACCAGAAAATCAGAGAGGATTTCTACGAAGCCCTGACGGCCTACGGCATGTGTTTTAGGATCGCCTTGGGGTCGCGTTCTTTCTATGAAGACACGTCGATTACTGAAGAACAGATTGCTGAATACAAGCGCGATCTCAAGTTCTTCGCCAATCTACGCAAGATCGTGAAGCAGGATGCGCAAGAAACGATCGATTATAGCGCCTACGAAGATCAGATCAGAAGGTTGGTCGATCGCTACGTCGTGGGCCAGGATGTTGAAAGTGTGGACGGCGTCCTGCTCGTTAACGAACTTGGAACGCGGCAGGCAACCGAGACCTGGTCAACTGAAAAAACCCGTAACGAAACCGATATTATCCGATCCCGAGTGAGAAAGACGATCGACCAGGAGTTGGCTGATGACCCATATGCACAGATGCTGTTTTCCGATCTGCTCAAGCGTGCCATCACAGAGGCTTCGGCGTTATTTGACCATCCTTACAAGCAGTATGTTCTATTCAAGGATTTGGAGGAGAAGCTCGCAACTAAGACCATCGGAGACCTGCCCGAATTACTTACGGGACACCGTCATGCCAGCGCATATTTTGGGGTCATGCGTCTCGAAATCGGGGATGCTGTCACGAACGCCGCAGATCAAGCAGAGTTCGTTAGAGCGGCTTTGGATATGGAAAAGTTTGTTGAGTGTGCAATTGCCGAAAATTCGCTTAATCCCGCCAACATCGAAGCAGCCATCCGCAAAGCCTTGTTGCCGCGCCTCTTTGGCCTAACCGGATTGGACATGGCGAAGATTATTACAGAAAAGATCATCGAGATCACTCGCGTCGGCCTCGCTCGTGGCGGTGGCACAAGGACATGATTATTCGATATGGAGAACAAGAGGTTTCCTGCCTACTTCGACAAAATGCTGCCGTTACTGGCCGCGTTCGCATTCACGTTTATCCGAACGGGGACGTCGAAATCGAAGCTCCTGAAGGCAAGAGTTCAGACCAGATAAGGGCAGCGGCTCAGCGCCGTGCGCGATGGATATTCCAGCATCGAAATGCGGCCATTGCCACGCGGCGACAGGCCTTACCCCGCGAGTATGTCAGCGGCGAAACGCACTTTTATCTTGGCCGTAGGCATAGGCTGGTGGTCAATGAGAGCAGCACTCGCCCCTCGGAGGTTAAACTCTTGCGCGGGAAGCTCGAAATAACCCTACCGGTTGCCGATAAAGCCGCGGTCAAGCGCAGATTGAATGCGTGGTATAGTGCGCGAGCCGCCCAATACCTAGGCAATAAGTTAACCGAAATCTGTGGCCGGCTCGCATGGATCAGCGGCACTCCGCATTACAGACTTATGCGCATGAACACGCAATGGGGCAGTTGCTCGCCAGATGGGACAATCTATCTTAATCCAGCACTTATTAAGGCACCGCGGCACTGCATTGATTACGTTGTTCTCCACGAACTCTGCCACTTGGTCGAACATAACCACAGTAGGCGATTCTTCGATCTGCTCAAGAGGCATATGCCCGATTGGCAGGCTACAAAACGAGAGCTCGATTCGCTGGCGGAGCTAATCCTTGCAGGGAATGAATGAAACTGCTCTGGTGCCATCGAAACAATTTTCATAGGCCATGATTTCCGTAAAAGGTCGTAGACTGCACCAACCATGCAGGGCCAGGGTCTATGGCAAGACCACGGCGTCTTTTCGTCTCCTCCCAAGTGGGCAAGCGTGACGGAGTATGCCAGCATTGAGGTTCAGACTGCTGCTTGAGTTGTTCATAACTGGGCAATCAAGCTTGGCCCCCATCGCCCATCTGACGTTCATAGGATTGCCGCACCAGTCCCATTACATAGGGCAACTCTGCGAGCGACTTGAGTTCGGCTTCAACATCACCATTACCCCAGCGGCCCTTCCCGGTAACGTCCCTGCATATGCCCTTCGGGTCGGTGATCTCGGCAAATGTCATGTTGAGAGACAGCCGCAACCGCTTGGTTTGCGGGACCACATCCACGAAATTTGTCTCAGCCTTGTAGGCTACATAAAGCTTCAAGAACTCTTCGGTTACGTTTGGATCAAGAGCGAGGACTTGCTTGCGTAATTCCTCGAAAACCTCTCGCATCCCATCCGAAAGAAGGTGCGGATGGTCCTCGATGCTGTAGCCGCTCGCCGACGACTCCTTTTTTGGCTGATAGGCTGCAAGCGTCGCGGCATCAAGCTTCGGTGAGATCCACACAGAGAGCGCCAGCTCTGCCAGCCTCCCAGCACGCTCTTCGATGGCGGCTTCGTTCCACGAGTCGATCTGACCAAGACCGGCATTGAGCTTGAGCGGACTCTGCTTGAACCCTCCGACCATATCACGCTTTTCGGCAAACGGCCGGTCGCTGTATTCAGCGTTATAGCCAGTGAGCGTGAGGTTGCCGAGCGTATGCAGCCATTGCTGCTGCACACGCTGCCAGTCCGGTCCGAGTGCCTGTCGCCACGCGGGAGAAAGTTCGGGGTTCTGCGGAAGGATGTGCTCAATGGTGTATTCATCCACCGGTACACGCTCCTTCCGGCCGTAGTTCTCCAGCCGGCGCAGCCAGTAGCTGCGGCTACGGAAATTATAGAGGTCACGGCTGGGCAGGTCGCGACGGAACTCGTCGTCGCTTGGGAAGCGTCGGTAGGACGGTAATGTGTGGAAATGTGCCTTGATACTCTCCAGATAACGGTCCTTCTTGAGCGCTTTGTAAAAAGTGGCGAAGGTTTTGTTCATTGAATTAGTAGGGATGGCGCATATGGCTCGGCGGAACACATATCCCTCTACAAGCCGCACGGCGGCGACAAAGTCGGCAGAGTTGAGTTGGCTCCCCGCGTAGTCCTCATACAACTCGAGCAGGAATGGGTAGGCAACATCTACCTTCAGCTCGCGCAAATCGTGGAAGGCGACGGCAAGCGCAGCGTTGTTCTCACGACCAAGAGCCATTGCACAGAAATAGCTAGCGAAGGCATGAATGTCCTTCACCAGTAATTCGATACCTGCATCTTGAACGGGTTTCGTGCGAGCATGCTCCTTAAAGGCCTCGTACACCTCACGCTCGCGTGGGATCTCACCGGTGCGGACGGTCAGATAGTGGCGCATGAAACCATCGAACTGGGTACCGTAGGCTTCCTGTCCGAAGTCTAGCTCCATTGGCCGCCAGAACTCTTCGTAGAGGCGGGTCTGCAGGGTGGGGTCCAGGCCCATAAGGATGTAATTGCGTATTAGGTCGGCCTGGCTCAACTCCTTGCCCGTCGAATTCATACTTTCGAAGATGAGCTGCGGATTGTCCTGCTCGCGGTTTAGGGCGATGTCCACCACCACCAGCTTAGCGAGCCCACGGCAAATCGTAGCAAGTTCTCCCTTGTTCTCGGCAAGCAGTTCGGTGAACAGCCGGAAATTCTGCGTCACCCTCAGTGACGGCGCCTGAGGGGAATCCGTATTCTTGATGATCGATTTAAGCGAAGCGCAGTCAGTTTGAGAAAGAAGTAATTTGAAGTAGCGATCACCCTTCTCTAGTCGGTTAGTTAAGTAATATTCGCGCAACTTGGGTGCCGAGAAGCCGTCAATCGGCTCGTCTTCGCCCACGGCGCGGGCCAGCGCCTCAATTAATAGCGTCAAGGTTGTCAACCGTTGCTGACCATCGATGACGAGCAACGGCGACTGATGCGACACCTGAGAGAGTCCTTGTTCAACGTAGACAATGGAGCCAATGAAGTGAACCGTGATGGCGTCGCTCGTTCCCGCTCGCACAACGTCGTCCCAGAGCTGCCGACACTCTTTCTCTGTCCATGAGTAGGTGCGCTGGTAAATTGGGATGATGAACTGCGGAGACTTCTGCAGAAAGCTCAGCAGCGTAGCTTCGGTAGCCTTCATCACGCGGCCCCTTTGACTAACTCGAAAAAGGAAATATCATCTCTAATGTTAGCAACTAGTTAGTGCATACGTCTAGAGCAACGGCCAGAATATCATCTACTGGCAAATCCGGCCTGCTGTGTAAGTATCATTGATACTGTCTAGCGAATGTTAGTTGCCGTATCTAACATATGGGTTCGGGGTTGGTCACGGGCTGAATGGGTTCGTAATCAGGTTACCATGATATTTCCCGTTTTGGTCGTAGAGCATCGGAGAAGTAGGGTGGCTGTTATAGCTGCGACGGAGCAACTTTATTTAAAAGGAGATTTGAAATGTTAGATCTCCTCGCAATTTATTACGCCATTATCGTAGTAGAAGAGAAAAGCCTCAGTTCTGCCGCCAGAATTCTCAACATTCGGCAGCCCACGATTAGTCAACGCATCCGACATCTTGAAAAGTCAATTGGAACCACTTTGTTTATACGAAATGCGAAAGGTGTTCACCCTACTGAAGCTGGAAAAGTTTTTTTGGATCAATGTAGAGAAGCAATCCAAGTCATTACAGATGCCGCAACCCGCGCCACTCAAGCCGGACGAGGTGAGCAAGGCTCCGTTAGACTGGGGTTGCAAATCTCGCTATCCGAAGATTTTCTGAGGGATATGCTTTCTCTTTATAAAAGCCTCCACCCTCTAATTAATCTTGAATTCATTGAAAGCGATCAAAATAAGAGCATTGCCGATCTGAAGCATGGTAAAATAGATATTTGTTTTCTGACAGCCCTAGCTCCACAAGCGGAACTTGATGCTGAGGAATTTTGGTCGGTTCCAGCAATTATTGCTTTGCCGAAATCTCATTCCCTCGCCAAACGCAAATCCCTGAATTGGGAGGATTTGAAAAACGAACATTTTCTAGCCAGGGAACAGTCCGCCAGTGCGCATATCATTGTAAATAATTTTAAGAGAAGAGGCTGGACGCCAAGCATTGAATTCAAAAACGTTAAACGAGAGGATTTACTTCATCTTGCAAGCATTGGTTTGGGTTTTGTTATTACGCGAATGCCCGAGGAGCGCGAACGTCACCCCGACCTTGCATATCTATCCATCTCAAATGCTGATCTGCATGTGCGCTTCTATGGGGTGTGGCGTTCAGACAATGACAATCCTGCCTTTCATCAATTTCTTGAGCTCGCACGCTCTATGGCAGCTGAAAGACGTCGCTCTTGCTGTCCATAAAGCTGACTGTGATGTCTGTCATTTGGCCGCCGTTGATCAGCTCTCTCTCTGGAAGCACCAGAACCACCCGGGATCTTTTTCAGCCCAAATTAAATTGAAGGGCCGTTTGGGGGCATGTGGTCGCTTCTAAGAAGATCTGAAAAGACCGCCACGCGATCATGTATACGCTAGTCGTTGTATAGCTGCATGATCGATCTTTTGCAGATCGGCGCCCTTCAATCATATCTGCTGGTCAGATCAGGGACATCTTTAGGGACATTTTTAGGGACAATATTTCACCTAATTGTCGCTCGCGCCGCGCCGATGGTTTCTCTTCGGTCATATACTTCTCTGATTTCATTATTGTTTTTCAAGCTATACTCTCAGCTGTGACGCTCGCTCATATGGGCAATTTCCTGCCCTTTTTCGGCAACATCTTCCATTTCATTTGCATATAGACTGCAGTGTGGGAGTGGCGGCGGGATTGTAAGCCATGAACAGGACTATTTCAGTTAATTTGAGATAATCGCTGAACTCAAAACCCTCGCCCCAATTGCTGAAGCATCAGAAGTCTGAACGCATTTTAAGGGGACCCGGACCCAATAAGCGCGGGGACCATGGGAGACGCCGCACGCTGGGGCGGATCAAGCATGGATGTGGGAATGGCGGCGATCCCGTGCGTAGCCCACTAGGCTGGCCGTCATATGGACCAGCTGCCTGTAAGCATATTTTACTTTGCATGAAGATGGGTGGGCGCGTCAGTATATCTGGGACTGACGCGCCCGCTAATCATCAAAATCTTTATGATTTAGCGCCTTAAGTTCTGGCGTCATGGTGACTTGAGCAGCAGATCTGCTTTGATTACAGATCTTCTCAGACTTTCGATTTCATAGTTTTTGCAAATGCCTTGTCGCCTTTCATGAACCGATCCAGCATTGGGGCCACGAGCCTTGATGGGTCAATCGCCACGCCACCATTCTCGCGGGTCATCGCAATTGCATATAGCTTCAACGCCCGATGCAGCTCCGCAGGGACCTCCACCGTCATTTTAATCGGCTTGTCATCCAGGATCGGGCCTAGTCTGAGTTTAGTCACGGATTGTCTCCTTCCGTCTTATAGGGCTCCAGGATCAGATCTCGATTGACGATCACCCGGACCATAAATCCTGGCCGGATCGTTAGCGTCGGCTGAATATTCAGATTGCGACCAATGATCTGACGGCCAATTTGGTTGAATCCCAGCGCCGCTCCCTGAGCCATGGCCTGCTGGAGTTGATTGTCGCTATTACCGACTGCAACCTGACTCCCAACGCTGAGTAGCGTCGAGACCGCCGCCGCTTTGAACAGCGCGCCCCAATGATTATCGACCTCATCTTCGAGACCGGAGTAGCCAGCGACATCGGAGCCCTTCTGACGATCCAGCAGAATGGATTTGCCATTAGGGAGGATCAGCCTCGTCCAAACCAGCAAAACACGAGACTGCCCAAAAGCGACCTGACTGTCATAGGAGCCAATCAGCCTTGAGCCTTGCGGGATCAGCAATGCCTGGCCGGTAGGGCTGTCATAGACTTGCTCCGTCACCTGGGCCGTGATTTCGCCCGGCAGATCAGAACGGATGCCGGTCAGCAGCGCGCCCGGAATGATTGTCCCTGCCTGAATGATGAAGGGTGAAGCGGCAGATCTCAGTCGGTTATTGCTGACCGCCTTGCTATCCCCCGTCGCATTCACAAAGGCGATTTTTCTGTCCTGACCGCTTTGAGCGAATGTCTCGTCATTGGCGAAGAGCGCGCTTTGGGCTGTATTCCCAGCTGCGGTTGCAACAGCCGGAATTGCCGTCGCGCCCGCCCCGGACGCCTGCCGGATATTGGCGGTCGCAAAGAGACGGCTCACGCGCGCCGCCTCAATCTCCTGGTTCTGGCGCTGAACCTCCGGATCGACAGGCGCCGCGCTCCCGATTGTCGCCCCCGGCAGAACGCCCGCGTGCAACATGGGGCGCCCCAGATCGCCGGGGAGCGCAGGACCAAGTCTCGGCGTCTCACGCGGCATGCCAGCGTAGTCCTTGGGGAGCATGTTGATCCCTTCAGCTCGCGCCTTTTGTTCTGCGCCAATCAGCTCTTGTTGCTGCGCCTCGGCAGCTTTCCTTTGCTGCATGCCCCAATAAAAGGCCCCGGCAATCGCTAGTCCGCCAAGAACTGCGATACCCATCACGACTTTCGTTGAAAGCTGGACGACCCTGGGCATCTCTCCACGGATGAAGAAGCCTTGGATCATGCCACCTTCAGACTGAGTGGATGAGATCTCAGAGGGGTTGATAGGCTCGTTCACCAAAACCAGCCTCCCTCGTTGCGCGTGATCCGAACAGTCTGTTGGGTGCGTCCACCGAGACGAAGTTCTGCGGCGGCGAAGAGCCGGTCGACGATGTAATAGTTCTTGCGGACGCGGTAATTGACGAGCTGGCCTTCACCTTCCGAGCCAATGACAAACAGCGGCGGCGCTTCTCCTTGAGAGAGCCCACGCGGCATTTCGATATAGACCTTGGAGCCGTCATCAAACGCTGACAGCGGACGCCAGGGCGGCGTATCGCCCGTGATCTCATAACGAAACTGCAGTTTTGAAACATCAACGCCGCTATCGATTGGCAGGACTGCTTCGCGCGCGGCATTTTCCTGTCGCAGCGCGATCAGCTCATCCTGTGCATAGAGCCAGGACACCGAGGCCATATAGGTTGAAGGCTTGGAGCGGAGCTCCAGCAGATAAGTGCGGCGATCCGTATTGATCACCAGATTAGTGATCAGATCCGCCCGCGTCGGCTTGATCAGAATGTGGATCTTCTTGGAGGAGCCAGAGCCGCTTTCGGTGTCACCGATAATCCAGCGCACCGTGTCGCCAGCCGCGACAGGACCGGAACCAACGAGCTGTTCGCCATCTTGCAAAGCGACGTCGGTGATCTGTCCTGGAGCCGTATAGACCTGATAGAGCGCCCCCGAAGAATAGGGATAAACCTGCACAGCGTTGATGAAACCATCCTTCACCGGCTCCACCCGCGCAGCGGCGTTCGCCTTATTGACGCGCTCTGTAGGTTCAGCGGATTCCTGCTTCTCTTCTGGTCCCTTTTTATTGGAGACAGGTTTTAGCTGTCCCGGCATTGGCAGGACCTTGGGGATCGCGACAATCTTGAGCGGTTTCTTCGGCTCTTTCTCCAGAACAGCGGGCACGGCCATATCGTCATAGGCGATCGGTGGCGCGGCTAATGTCGTTGAACAGCCTGCCAGCGCCACTGAGGCGAGCAGCGCCATTGGCGCCGCACTACGCAAAGCTCCAACTTTCATTACGGAAGATTGCGAGTTTCTATTCATTGGCTGAGCTCCTTCGACCAATTGATGGCGTTGACGTAGACGCCGAGCGGGTTCTTGCGCAGACGATCGGCGTCATGCGGTGTTTGCAAAAGAATGGAGAGGATTGCGGTCCAGCGTTCGGTCGCTGCAAGATTGCCGTTCTCGTAACGCCGCTGTGTCCAGGCAACCCGAAAAGAATCCGGGGAAGCGCGGATCACGCTTGAGACCTCGACGGCGATCTGCTGCTTGCCGAGATTGCTGAAGGGATCATTGGCCCGGGCAAAATCATTCAACGCCACTGCCCCCATATCCGTCACATAGTCATAGGCGCGCAGCCATTGGTTACGCAGAATGACGGGATCCGCCGGGATCCCACGAACTTCTTCAATGAAGCGCGCGAGGTGATAGGCGATCTGCGGATCGGTGGGCTTGTAATCGGCTGTCGCCGGCGAAACCGCCTGAGCCTGTCCGAGTTTATCGATCTGCACGACCCAGGGCGTGACCGTCCCTCTGGCGGATTGCCAGATCAGCGCAGCAGATAGTCCCATGGAAAGAACCAGCGACCCAAAGGCCATTAGCCGCCAGTTCTTCGCCTGAACGCGGGCGGAGCCCATACGTTCATCCCAGACCTGACCGGCTTTCTGGAATGGGGTTTCCGGTTCGGGCGTGCGCGCATAGCGCACGGTGACACGTTGAAACATGGTTTTTATCCTTCAGAGAGATCGACGGAGGAACCGCCACCGCCCTCATGGCCCGATTTGACGGCATGAATGGTTTGGGAGGCGCCATTGGTGATGAGTTGATTGCGGCGCATGCGACGCGCCCAGTCGGGCGGTCCGTCGCTTGATGACGCGCCGCCGCCATTCAGGGGGGTGCTAGAACTTCCGCTCGTGCCTGACACAAAGCTCGATTGGAGGGTTGCAGCGGCTGAACGGAGCGGACTGCTCATGACGCTTGCCGCTGCGCCTGCAACGCCTGCGAAGCCACCTGCTTGATAGGCGCCTGAGGCGCCGCCAGCAGCATAGGCGCCCTTGCTCGCAAGCGTAGACGCCGCGCTTGAGAGCGATGATCCGCCTGCTGACGCTAACCCGGCGCCAGCCGCGACCATCCCGCCGGCAGCGAGATTGGCGCCGATTGCGGATCCCGCTCCAAGCTGCGGACCGCCAGAGACGATGCCATTGGCGACAGCCGGCCCGAAGATCCCAAGGCCCAACAAGGAGAGCGAAGCCAGAACAATCGTCAGCGCGTCATCAACAGTTGGCTGCGCCGCGCCAAAGCCCGTGGTGAACTGTGAGAAGAGCGTTGAGCCAATGCCGACCACCACAGCCAGAACCAGAACCTTGACGCCGGACGAGATCACATTGCCGAGCACCCGTTCGGCCGCGAAGGCGGTCTTCCCGAAGAGCCCAAAGGGAATGAGGATAAATCCCGCCAGCGTCGTCAGCTTAAACTCGATCAGCGTGACAAAGAGCTGGATCGCCAGAATGAAGAAAGCGAGACAAACAATTGCCCAGGCGAAAAGCAGGATGATGATCTGGGCGAAGTTCTCGAAGAACGAGACATAGCCCATGAGATTGGAGACGGAATCGAGCAGCGGTCGACCTGCATCAACGCCAACTTGCGCGATGCGTCCTGGGTGCAGGAACTCGGCCGCTGAGAAGCCGGCGCCAGAGGCTCTCAGGCCAAGACCCGAGAAACTCTCAAAGACGATTCGCGCCAGGTGATTCCAATTGCCAATCAGATAGGCGAAGACGCCGGCGAACAGCGTCTTCTTCACTAATCTCGCCAGAATCTCCTCATCCGCGCCCCACGCCCAGAACAGGGCCGCAAGGGTCACATCAATCACGATCAGCGTGCTTGCGAGATAGGCTGCTTCCCCATTCAAAAGGCCAAAGCCGCTATCGATATATTGGGTGAAGACCGAGAGGAAACGGTCGATGACGCCAGTGCCGCCCATGTTTAGTGGCCTTCTGACGGGGCAGGATACTGTGATGTCTTCGGCGGCGCATATTTGAGGAAGCGATCCCGATTCTGCGCCCAGGCCTTGAGGCAGGCCTTATCCTGCAGCGCTTCATCACCGAGATGGCGACACCAGCGTAGCTCCGCCTCCAACGGCCCTTCGACGATTGAGGGCGCTGATAGATTCATTGCCAACTGAGCATCTGGTTTTTTGTTGAGCTCGATCACGAATGCGGTGAGCCCGATAAGGAGGAGACCAGCGAGCGCGACGCGCCCGCCAATCTCGATGGCGTGTTGCTTTTTCATCATTGGAACATCCGGACATTGGTGGACTGGTAACCGACGCCTGGCGTCAGGAAGCGGCGCATCTGCTCCTTCGCCTGATCCTGGGCGGCAGCCTGTTGGGCAAGCTGAAGGCTTTGCGCCCTGCCCTGAGCGGCGACTGCGGCGGTGAGATCGGAAAGCTGGCGGGATTGAAGCGCGAGGATCTGATTGCCGGCCTGAGTCGCCTGCAATGCGCCAACCGCCGATTGGCTGGAGCCAACAAGCGCCGACATCTCCTGCGCATTGACGTCGATATTGCCGACGACGCCGGCCTGCACGCGCATGGCGTCTTGCAACGCCCCAACCGCGTTTTGCCAACGCTGCCTGGCGTTAGAGATCATCATCTGATCGGACTGGCTGGCGTTCGCCGGGCTGTAGGTGGTCTGGAAAGCGTTATCGACCTGCTGGACGCTGTAGGCGATGTTTTGCGCCTGCCCGATCAACTGCTGGGTTGATTGCAGGGAGGACTGCAGCTGCTGCAGGGACGAATACGGCAGGCTTGTGAGGTTGCGCGCCTCATTGGTCAGCATTTGGGATTCATGCTGAAGCGAGGTCACCTGATTATTGATCTGCTCCAGGGAGCGCGCCGCCGTCAGGATGTTTTGCGAGAAGTTATTGGGGTCAAAGACGACAAACTGCGCCTGCGCTATCGGTGCGCTGAGCAGGAAGGTCCCAACAAGCAGTTTCGATAGAAGTCTTCGTTTCATAGATCGATCTCCGGGAAGGTAAGGGTTGGAATGAGGTCGACCGCCCAGCCGAGGCCTCGATGCTTCAGCCAGGCGGCGACAAAGCCGTCGCGGCCATGTTCCGAAAACAGACGGGCGATTGCAGCCTGATCGGCTTTTGAGGATGCGGCGGTGAAAGCGAGCGCGATCTCGCCAAGGCCGAGTTCAAAGAGGCGATTGCCGCGTCGTGACTGGCAGTAATAGTCACGCTTGGGCGTGGCTCTCGCCAGGATCTCGATCTGCCGATCATTCAGCCCAAACTGGCGATAGAGACGCGAGATCTGCGGTTCGATCGCCCGTTCATTCGCCAGAAACAGACGCGTCGGGCAGCTCTCAATAATCGCTGAAGCGATCGGGCTATTCTCAATGTCGGAGAGAGACTGAGTGGCGAAGATGACGCTGGCGTTTTTCTTGCGCAGGGTTTTCAGCCACTCGCGCAGCTGACCGGCGAAGCCTTCATCATCCAACGCCAGCCAGCCTTCATCGATGATGATGAGGGTCGGCCGCCAGGTGAGGCGCTTTTCAATCCGATGGAACAGATAGGCCAGAACCGCCGGCGCGGCGTTGCTCTTGATTAAGCCTTCCGTCTCAAAGGCCAGAACATCGGCTTCGCCCAGTCGCTCAGACTCAGCGTCCAGCAGACGGCCATAAGCCCCGCCCAAGCAGTAAGGCTTGAGCGCATTCTTCAGCGGCTTCGATTGGAGAAGGACAGACAGGCCGGTGAGCGTGCGCTCCTGCACTGGCGCTGAGGCCAGAGAAGATAAGGCCGTCCAGATCTGCTCCTTGTCCTCAGGCTTAAGCGCAATCTTCTCGCGCGCCAGAATGTCGGCGATCCAATCCGCCGCCCAACCTCTCTCAGCGAGCCCATCTATTTGGGCGAGCGGCTGCAGGGCGACAGGTTCAATGGCGTTATCCGTGAGCGAACCGCCCAGGTCTCGCCAATCGCCATCCATGGCGAGGGTGGCCGCGCGTATGGAGCCGCCAAAGTCGAAGGCGAAGATTTGCGAGGCGCGGTAGCGCCGAAACTGCAGCGCCATGAGGGCGAGCAAGACAGATTTACCGGCGCCGGTTGGGCCAACGACGAGCGTATGTCCGACATCTCCGACATGGAGACTAAAACGAAAGGGCGTGGAGCCTTCCGTCCGCCCGAAGAAGAGCGGCGGCTGATTAAAATGCTCGTCAGACAGAGGACCGGCCCAAACCGCTGAAAGCGGAATCATATGGGCGAGGTTCATGGTCGAAAGCGGCGGCTGCCGGACATTGGCGTAGGCGTGCCCGGGCAAGGAGCCAAGCCAGGCGTCGACCGCATTGACGCTTTCCACCATGCAGGTGAAGTCACGGCCCTGGATGACCTTCTCGACCAGACGCAGTTTCTCATCCGCCTTCTTGGGATCTGCATCCCAGACGCAGATGGTGGCGGTCACATAGGCCTGACCGATATTGTCCGAGCCCAGTTCCTGGAGCGCCGCATCGGCGTCCATGGCCTTGTTCTGAGCGTCAGCGTCGATCAGCGTCGACGCCTCATTGGTCATCACCTCCTTCAGGATTGCCGCGACGGATTTTCTTTTCGCGAACCAGTGACGCCGGATCTTGGTCAGGAGCTTCGTTGCGTCCTGCTTGTCGAGCATGATGGCGCGCGTCGACCAGCGATAGGGAAAAGCCAGCCGATTGAGCTCGTCCAGGATCCCAGGCGTGGTGACAGTCGGAAAGCCGGTGACGGTCAGGATCCGTAAATGCTGATAGCCCAGGATCGGCGCGAGACCGCCTGTCAGCGGCTGATCAATCAGCAGCGCGTCGAGATAGGCCGGAACCTCCGGCACTCGGACCCGGTGTCGTTTGGTTGAGATCGCGCTGTGGAGATAGGTCAGCGTCTCTTCGCTGGAGAGCCAGGCGCAATCACGCATGAAGCCATCGAGGAGCTGCAAAAGCCGATCACAATGATCGGTAAAATTAGCGAGGATCTCGCGCCCATTCACGCCAGCGCCCTGATCCAACCCTTCAAAGAGAAAGTTCTCGGTTCGGGCGGCGTCTTCAACGGGCGGCAAAAACAGTAGCGTCAGGTAATAGGCGGACTCAAAATGAACGCCCTCTTCCTCAAACTGCGCCCGTCTCTCCTGATCAACGAGAGCGGACGCTACATCTGGAAAATGGCTGACGGGGTAGTCCAGCGCCGGATTGCGCTGGGCTTCAAAGAACACCGCCCAGCCGGAGCCAAGACGGCGCAGCGCATTATTGAGACGAGCCGAAACGGCGACGAGCTCCGCAGGAACGGCGCTATCGAGATCAGGGCCTCTAAAGCGGGCCGTGCGCTGAAAGCTGCCGTCCTTATTGAGAACGACGCCGTCAGCGACCAGCGCCGCCCAGGGGAGAAAGTCAGCAAGACGGTTCGCCTTGGGGCGATATTCGGTGAGGTTGAGCATAGGGCTAAACCTCAAATGCTGAGATGCGCAGGGATGCGCAGATGCCGGCGCACCACATCGACAAAAAGCGGATCACGCTTCGCGGCCCAAACCGCGACACCATGGCCAACCAGCCAGAAAACAAGGCCGGCCAGCCAAAGCCGCAGGCCTAGGCCCAGAGCTGCAGCGAGCGTCCCGTTCACAATGGCGATGGCGCGGGGCGCGCCGCCGAGCAGGATCGGTTCTGACAAGGATCGATGCACTGGCGCGACAAAGCCCGGAACAAAGTCGAGTGATGCGCCGTCCATCAGATCAGCGCCCCGCCGCCAAAGGAGAAGAAGGACAGAAAGAAGCTCGACGCGGCGAATGCGATCGACAGGCCGAAGACGATCTGGATCAGACGGCGGAATCCGCCTGAGGTGTCGCCAAAGGCCAGCGTCAGACCCGTCACAATGATGATGATCACCGCGACGATCTTGGCGACCGGGCCTTCAACCGATTGCAGCACCTGGTTGAGCGGTTGCTCCCAGGGCATGTTCGATCCTGCCGCAAAGGCTGGGGCCGATAAAACCGACGCCAGCGCGATAAAGCTCAGACGGATGATATATGTATTTTGCTTCACTTATTCTCTCCAAAGTTGGTGAGGCGATAATCGCCGTTCGCGTCGAGGCCGTGGACCTGGACGAGCTCTTTCAACCGCCGCTCAGAGCCTCGGCCCGAAAGAACGGCGATGATGTTGATGGTTTCGGAAATCAGAGCGCGCGGCACGGTGACGACGGCTTCCTGGATCAGCTGTTCAAGCCGCCTCAGCGCGCCTAGTCCTGAACCGGCGTGAATGGTGCCGACGCCGCCGGGATGGCCTGTGCCCCAGGCTTTCAGAAGATCGAGCGCTTCGGGGCCACGCACTTCGCCAATCGGAATACGGTCAGGACGCAGTCGTAATGAGGCCCGCACCAGATCTGTCAGCGTCGACACGCCTTCTTTGGTTCGCAGCGAAACTAGATTTTGCGCCTGACACTGCAGCTCACGGGTATCTTCGATCAGAACGACGCGGTCTGAGGTCTTGGCGACTTCAGCCAGCAGCGCATTGGTGAGCGTGGTCTTGCCGGTTGAGGTCCCACCCGCGACCAGAATGTTCAACCGGTTCTCGACGGCTAAACGCAGGCTCTTCGCCTGCGCCTTGGTCATGATCCGGCTTGAGACATATTGATCGAGCGTGAAGACAGCGACGGCGGGCTTGCGAATGGCGAAAGTCGGCGCCGCAACCACCGGCGGCAGTAACCCTTCAAAGCGCTCACCCGTCTCAGGGAGTTCCGCAGAAATCCGCGGCGCGCGCTCATGAACCTCTGCACCGACATGATGGGCGACCAGGCGGATAATTCGCTCACCATCATGCGCTGAGATCGTCTCGGAGGTTTCCGCCAATCCACCCTTGAGACGATCAACCCAAAGACGACCATCCGGGTTGAGCATCACCTCAACGATCTGGTCGTCTTCGAGATAGGTGGCGATAGCTGAACCCAGCGCCGTGCGCAGCATGCGCGCACTGCGAGAAAGAGTTTCTTGTCCGGATAATTGTTGCGTCACATTCCATCCTGGAATGATTGATCAACAGATGAGATCAATCTTCCACGTCAGGAAGAACGACAAAAAACGAGAATTCAATCCGTCAAACGGCGTCGTAGTACAATAGCGTAGAATAAGAAAAGTGGACAATTAACTTTTTTGTGTGTTTCTCCAAAATCACTCCCTGAATGAAACATTTTGGGCGGTCGCAGCGATGTCTTCTGGAATTTCGCGCACAAGTGATTTGCCCTGTTGTAGACGCTGTGTCAGCGTTTTGATGAAATTGTCATAGCGTTCGCGTCCCTTGGCGTTCGCAGAAGGTAACGCCTCTGTCGGGATAGGCGGCGTCGCCGAAAGCCAGAAATGGATAAAAAGCGCCATGGCCTCTGCTGAAATCACGGTATTTCGGTCAAGGCGGTCAATTTTGCGCGTTAAACGATCTATTCGGCGTGAAAAGGCCGCTTCGCGCTGATCATGATGATCCGGCGAAACAAGTGATGAAACAGCTGTTTCCACGATGGCCGACTTGGTCAGCTTATTTCTTGCAGCAAGCGTATTAATCGCGTCGCTCGTATCTGGATTGAGCCAGACGCTCAGTCTTACCTTCATGATCCATCCTATATATTTGAGGGATTATCCCGATCGAGATCGCTTTGCCGGGCGATTGATCTCATCTGATTATTGAGATCACGGGATTTTCTCTCCGTATTGTCCTGATCTGCCGTGATGGCGGCGAATTCGTTTTGAGAAGTATTCTCGGGATTCCTCTCATCGATCCGCCTGCCTTCATCGAACTCCTGCTGACGGTCATGTCCACCGTCATCGGGTTTCTCATTCTTTTGCTGGTCTGGCTTGTTGGTTGGTTTGCTCAATGGCGGCGGCTCGGCCCGGCATTGAAGCCAAGAGTCTTCTTCTCTTTCACCGAAGGGCAGCTTTGCAGGGTCTTCCGGTTTCAGGATGCGCGCCATCAGACTCAGATCCTGATAGTAACGCGCCTTCTTCGCTCGGATCGGGCGCGTGCCCGCAACCATGACAATCTCATCGTCTGGTGGGAGCTGCATCACCTCACCCGGTGTCAGCAAGGGCCTCGCCGTCTCAGAGCGCGAGACCATCAAATGCCCAAGCCAGGGAGAGAGACGATGACCGGCGTAGTTTTTCATAGCGCGGATTTCTGTCGCCATGCCGAGCGCATCTGATACGCGTTTGGCGGTGCGCTCGTCATTGGTCGCAAAGCTCACCCGAACATGACAGTTATCCAGGATCGAGTTATTCGCGCCATAGGCCTTCTCGATCTGATTGAGAGACTGGGCGATCAGAAACGCCTTTATCCCATAGCCAGCCATGAAGGCGAGTGCGCTTTCAAAGAAGTCCAGGCGGCCAAGCGCCGGGAACTCATCCAGCATCAATAAGAGGCGATGTCGTTTGTCCTTAGCCTCCAGATCTTCCGTCAGCCGCCGTCCGATCTGATTCAACATGAGTCGGATCAAGGGTTTGGTGCGGCTGATATCAGAGGGCGGAATAACGATATAAAGGGTCGTGGGTCGATCGCTCGACGTTATGTCGGCAATTCGCCAATCGCAGCGGGAGGTGACTTCCGCGACGATTGGATCACGGTAGAGGCCCAGGAAGGACATAGCCGTCGAGAGAACACCGGAACATTCATTATCTGACTTGTTCTTCAGTTCGCGCGCGGCTGAAGCGACCACTGGATGAGGCATATTCGGCCCCAAATGTGGGGTCGTCATCATGCGGTCCAGCGTCTGCTTAATGTCCCGGGTCGGGTCTGAGAGAAAATTGGAGACGCCCGCCAGGCTCTTGTTCTCCTCGGCATAGAGAACGTGGAGAATGGCACCAACCAGAAGCGAATGGCTGGTCTTCTCCCAATGGTTACGACGATCAAGCGAACCTTCCGGATCTACCAAAACATCAGCGATGTTCTGAACATCCCGGATCTCGGATGGGCCGCGACGGATCTCTAACAGTGGGTTGTAGGCGTTTGATTTGAGATTGGTCGGGTCAAAGAGCAGAACGTGACCAAATCCTGCGCGGAATTTTGAGGTGAGCGCCCAGTTCTCGCCCTTGATGTCATGAACGATGGCCGACCCAGGCCAGGTGAGCAGGGACGGCACAACCAGACCGACGCCCTTGCCTGAACGTGTCGGAGCAAAGCACAGAACATGTTCCGGCCCATCATGACGCAGATACTCGGGGCCAAATTTACCCAGTATGACGCCGGAGGCTTTCGTCAGATGAGCTGAGTTGATTTCTTTTGCTGTCGCCCAGCGGGCGGAGCCATAGGTCGCAGCTTCCCTTTCCTCGCGCGCACGCCAGACAGAGATTGCAATCGCAACACCAATCGAGATGAAGCCGCCTGAGGCGGCAATAGCCCCGCCTTCCAGGAAAACATCCGGCGCATAGGCATCATAGGCATACCACCACCAAAAGAAGATTAGCGGGGAGTAGAGGGGAAAACCTCTGAAAGGCTCAAACCAGGGAAGCCCCAGTTCCGCTTGAAAGCCTAAACGCCAGGCTGTCCACTGCGTCGCAGCGCAGAGCGACAAAAATATGATTCCAAAAACAACAAGAATTTGACCCCAATGGATCTTGGTGGTGGGCAAGGCCTATCTCCATGGGCAGAAACCTCAAGGAGATAGAGAAAGGCGCCGGTTGCTCAAGGGGCAAAAATGTGGATCGAAGGAAAAGAAACGATAGCGTAGGATAGCGTAGATTAGCGTAGACCACGTTTTAAAGACCGCTTTGCATCAATTAATTATGTTATTACTTTATCCAAATTGAGTAATCCATCGATCCGCTATAATTCGATGCGTGAGCCAGTGCTATGGCCTGGCCAACGCTTGTAAGATGGATGGCAAACAAGTTTTCTTGGGAAAACTGTTCTAGTAACCGTGAGTATGATGGAGCATAACGAGCTAACTCCTCTTTAAATGCAACGCCTCCTGCTAAGCCAAAGCGGGCATATTCTTTGCACTGAATATCAAATATGTCGCCACTAAGTATGTTATTCACTGACGCTACTCCGGCATATTGAAGATGTTGCTTTTGAGAGTCCGATAATCCAAATCCAGCGGAAGAGAATCGAAGAGCAGCTTGCCCAACGAGCTCTAAATCCTTGATGGATATCAAGGAGGGATAGCGCATTGAACAGACAAAATGCACGAAAGACAAAAGAGCTATCTGTTGGGCAGTTAAGCGGGGCACAATTCTTACAGCTTCTGATAAAACGATATCCTTGAAAGCATCGCTGTTTTTTGCAACTCGCTCAGAAATAAGAGTGGTTAAGACTTGCGGATTAGCGCTGATCCCCTTTCGAGCACTCGCCTGCACCGCATCATTAATTGCAGCCTGAACATCTGGGTCTTTTAGCTTTTCAATTGCAATTGAAGAAAATGTATCAGTAAGTCGCTTTTGAAGTATCTCAGCAAAGTCCTTTACATTATTTTCGGCAATACGAAGCGCCTCTTCCTTTAACTTTGGAAAATTTTCTCGAAGACATAGCGCGCAGATCTCGTACACATCGCTCGCCGATAAACCATATACATGAATATCTCGACCAGCTTGAAGGGCAGTGGCGCTTCCTTCGGCGGATTGAGTCTGCTTATCACCTATCATTGCTTGTCTCTTGTGCGGTCATTGCTACTTGAATCAATGTGTACATCACGGCCCGCTTGAATTCCCATGGATTCTCCAGATATTTTCTGTGATTGGTCGACCGTTACAGACTTGCCAACAAAAGTAATTGAAGCAAATAGAGAAGCTGATGAAGTTGCCAATGCTATTGCTGCCTCTAGAGAAGGTCTATTGAACAACCAAATAGCAGATAATATTACCGCGACGACTGAAGCAAGAATTGCTGCTATGCGCATGGCTATGTTCCTATTGAGTCCATGCCTTGTTTTAATACATTCCTAGTTATTTGGAATGAAGGTGATCGCTCCATCATCACCAGATTCTCACGCTGTTGACATACAAATTATTTATCGTCCCACCCCCCTTTCCCGCTCCCGCCGCCAATCGATCCCACCATCATTCCGCGCGATCCCGGAAACCTGTCGGTCTTTGAACTTCTCCAGCGATGCCGCCCAGGGCACGAGCTGAAATCCAAGCCCGTCGTCGATCATGGCGAACCGGCCCGAACTGAGGCGGATGGCGTCGCGGTAGGTTCCTGACACCGAACCTCCAGACGGCGTCGGATTAAAGGTCATCCCGCGCTCCTGCGCGAGCTGCTCGCCTATATTCTGCAACTCCTGGTTGCGCAGCGTGTCGAGAAGATCTTTGCGGAAGAAGACGCGCCCGCCGTCACGACGCGCGAGACCCTGTGTGACCAGACAATCTGTCCGCTCCCGCAAGGCGCGACGAACCTCTTCGCCAAAGCCATTATGCGCCAGGGTCATCGGTGCACGCTCAACCAGCCGGTGATCAAGCCATGTCGCCCCAGGGGCGTTGACCTGAGCAGCGAGAGCCAGATCGGAGTGGTTCGCGAGAACAAGGGTTGGGTGAGGGTCATCAGGGGCACCAAAGCGCCGGAGTTCAACCACGCCACCAAAGTTCGGTGCGTGCTCAAATGCTTCCACCTCCTTGAAGCGAATGTGGTGCGCGCGCCCGTCCACACCATCGATGATCGCATAGGCTTCGCCAGAAAGTTCATCATGCAGACCTGTGGCGACCAGTCGGCCGACAATCGGCGGGTTTCTGTCAGGAGACTCGATGACATAATCTTCAAATGCTCGCTCCAGTCCCCTCTCAGTCAGGGCCCGGTGCATGGTCTTGATGATGTCGCCACGCAGTCCGAGATCTCGGAGCCGCTCCTCCGTCTCAACGCCCAACACCCACTGACCGGCGCCATCTGTGACGGTAAGTCCCATGGTTTCGAGATATTGGAGTCGTCTGATCATTTGTCGGCGCATGAAGGGATCTTCCGGCCCAGGCTGCTCCGGCCTCATATCCACCAGCCCCATCTCGTCGGCGCGAGATTTGATCTCACGATCAAGACGCGTCCAGCGGTCAGCCGTCGCCTCCCGTTCTAGGCTGGCGCGGATCTCGTGCTCTGGCTTGGGACCAAGTTCAAGGGCGACAAGATCCTCGGTGCGGGAGCGCATGCCGGCGCTGATATAATCGCGCGCGATGACGAGATCGGCGCCGGTCTCGTCCACGCCCCGGACCAGAAGATGAATATGCGGGTTGTCGGTGTTCCAATGATCGACAGCCACCCAGTCGAGCCTTGTCCCGAGATCCTTCTCCATCTGCTGAGTAAGGTCTCGGGTGAAGGCGCGAAGATCCTCCATCTCCGCGGCGTCCTCCGGTGAGATGATGAAGCGGAAGTGGTGACGGTCCTCAGCACACCTTTGCGCAAACGCCCCCTCATCTGCCCGGTCGCTCTTGGCGTCAAACATGGTGGCGCGTTCGCCGTCACGGGTGACGCCATCGCGTTTGAGATAGGACAGGTGATTAGCCATGGGGGCCGAGCGGAAAGCTTTGCCCTGATGCCGGGCGATCCGGCTCTTGACCGTCACGCGCCTTCCTGATGATTGCAGCCGCGATCGGCCGAAAGCGTTGCGTCCCCTTCCAAAGGTTGAGCGTCCTGGCATGATCCCGCCACTGCGCCCCAGTGTTGAGGTTTTGGCGCCAGCCTTTTTAGCGGCGAGCAGAACCTCATTGACGAAGCTCTTGGGTTTGCCGCCACCTCTGCTCAAAACCTTGCCAGGACGGATGCTGAACTCATTGTCATCCTCACGCATGGATCGTGCTCCAGCGTAGGATAGCGTAGGCTGGCGCCAGAATTATCATTGAAAGGAAACGAGAATGACGAAACACTGGCGCCAGCCCCGACCGACTGGCGCCAGCAAACATGAGTCTCGTCAGAGGCTTATGTTGCGTTGGCGCCAAGCCTTTTATCTTGTCGTAGGTCGGTCGTTGAGTTTTTGTCTGGTTTTCCAGTGAATGATTTTCAAGTATTTGCATGAATATTCTCATGGGATTGATCGTTGGAAGGCGCCCACTCAGGGTCGCGACGGAGCCACAAAAAGACCAGACGCGCGCGGCGTGATTGCCGAGAGATCGACAATGCGTTGATCAATTGATGAACGCTCGGAAGGTCGTTTCTCATCTGTTTGTTGGTCGCTACGTGGATCTAAATTTGACCCCACAAAGAGCCCAGAATTGTGCGGCGATGACCCATCTTCGGTGTTCGGCAATGCGAAAGATCGTGAGTCAGAAATGATCCGCTGGCTGACTTTTGAGACGTAATCAACTGTCTCAACGGGTAGCGAGCGTCGGCCGTTCAGATGGTCTTCGTATCGACCAGGACCGGCGTTATAGGCGGCCAGGAAGCCTCGTTCTCCGTAGCGATCATAGAGCTCACCGAGATAGGCTGCGCCCGCCAGAATATTGTCACGCGGATCATAGGGATCGGCGCCCAGACGGTGCTGCTGTCGCAGCGTCTCCCACGTCTTGGGCATGATCTGCATCAGACCCATCGCGCCCTTGTTGGAGAGAGCGCGGACATCGCCCGCGCTCTCAACTTTCATCACCGCCCATATCCAGGAGCTGGGGATGAGGAAGCGCCGTGACGCTTCCTCAACATCCGATCGGATCGCCTCCATGGAGCCACCACGCGCACCTGATGGCGGTTTCAAAACAGCCCGTTCAGCTGCGTTGACCGACGACGTGACCATCAGCGAACCGACCAAGATGAGCCCGGTCGCGGCCGCTACGCAGGCCAGAAAACCAGGACGCCGCCTGCCATATCGTGCATGAGAGACGATCAGTTGTCCTCTCATAGCTTGTCATCCCGGCGGCTCGCCCGCGTCCAATAAAGGTGGTGGGTCTTATTCGATTTATCGGTTGGGAAGAGTACGGCGAAGATTGGATTGGCCAGCGTTGGATCATCCATCACAAAGGAAATGAACTCGCGCCCTTCCTCCGTTTTTCTGTTTCGCGCAAAGCCAATCACCGCGCCGTCACTCCCCTTTCCGAGCGTGATCCGATAGTCGGGCGCGTTTTCATGTGATGCGTCCAGAGGCGGCGTCAGCGTCGCCTCAATATTGAGGAGAAGCGTCTTGATGTAGCCGGTGAAGCCGTCATTGGTGGGCGCAAATACGCCGATCAAAGCCATGATATGGCTCCTTTCTTGTCTGAGTTTTGAGTTGCTGGGTTGATGAACGACAGGCGCGATCAGCGCCGGCCGGCGCTCGCGTCATCGGTCCAGATTGGATGCGCTAGACCGATGATGGAGTTCTTGAGAGATGGCCCGAAATAGCGGCCATCCAGGCTGTCTTTAACTTGTGTGTTGACTAGAAAAACCTCGTCGTCAGCGAGCCGCTGGCATCCCTGCCAGACAGGCAAACGACGCCCCTGAGCGTCGGTTCGTTTAGCGAGCGCGATGACTTTTCCAGCGACAATAACGCGCTCACCCTCCCGACAAACCTTCTCACCCGAGAGCGCCGCCACACGCTTCAGAAGCAACGCATTCATCGGCAGATAGCCGCGCGCATCCATCAGTCGCGCGAGCTTTTCTGGCGCACGGATCGCCAGAAGATCACCCAGCTTTGGAGTCGCTGACGGCTCAACCCAGTAGAGCCCAAGCGGCGCACTGGCGCTCGCGTTCCAGACCAGCCGAGGCGTGGGCTTGATCACTCCAAGAGCAGCGATCAGACCTGCCGTGGCGCTCGCCATGAGCCAATTAGATGATGTGCTCATGACTGTGCGCTGGCGCGTAGAAGCCAAGCCCTGTGCTGGATGCGCGTATAGTGTCGCGGCTCTTGATTGACCGCCAGCCGATTGTGCACGTGACGCCAATAAGCGGGTGAAACGTCCGGCGGATAAATGCCAATCGCCTCAATGGCGTCGACCTCTTGGAAGACCCGCTCGACCTTCGGCCAGCTCTCGACGCGGAGAAAAATCTCTCCGCCAGGCCGCACGAAGGGAAGCGTCTGATAGGCCTCTCCTCGATCAATCGTTCGCACGATATCGAGACGGGAAATGATCGTCCCAGAGTTGTTTGCCGCCCACCGCACGAAGCCAAAAACCTGCCCCGGCTTGAAGCTCGCGACGCTACGAATGCGGTTGATGACCGTCCGCTCAATCGGATCGCCAAAGCGTAGCCATTGCTCGACTTTTTTCGGCACAATGGTCAGCTCGACATGGGTCAGATTGTCGAAAGGTCGGCGGCTATCCAGCGCCGCCTGCTGTATGGGGGAGAGCGCACGCATCGTCATTGCGCGTCTCCTGCGTCGGAGATTTGCCGAAACAGCCTGCTATTTAGCAGGGATGGGCTTGGCCCTTGTCTGAACCGATCTGGCGGGCCTTCCTTTCGATCCTGAGGCTTTTGGGCTCTTGATGACGATCCAGGGAGAATGGCGTAGAGGGATTCTAACTCTGAGAAGGATTTTAAGGTTGAAGGTCCATGAGCCCGGTTGTTTGCCTCAACTCCTAAACCGAATGCTGATGGATTTTGACGCTTCGATGTCGCCTCAGAAGAGGCGTTATTCACAAGGTCTCGTTCCAATAAATATTTAGAATCTATTTTAGAATATATTTTACGGGATCCGCGAACGTCTTGATTACAACGCGATGGATTCGATTGTGACCATTGATAACACGTTCGTTTTGGACGTGTTAACACGTGCGGTTTGACACGTGTTAACACGTTCGAATCCACAGCTTTTCCACAGGCGAGATTTTTGAATCGCAGCACCTCTTTTCCCGCGCCACTCGTCACGATGGAGAGTTCGTAACCAGGGATGCTCTGGCGTCGCACAATCCGCCTGATCTCCGCCACGAAGGCGACAGAGCGAGAGAGAAGCCCGGACTTTTGATAAAGGTAGCGAAGGTCGAACTGCCAGCCGTCTTCCTGAAACCCGCCATGTTTGCGGACCAGCAGATAGAGCCAGCGCTGCAAGCCGCCCGTCAGATAGAAAAAGTCTTTATCGATCGTCAGGCAACCGCCTGGCGTCACGATAGCGTCGTAGACCCATTCAGACAGAATAATTTGAAGGCACGTTGAGCGACCATCTTCTTCTTTCAGTTCTCGCCACTCTTCAATCCAGTGAAAATGACGGAGTCCTCCAACGGACCCAGGGCCCAGAGAGGTGGTGACCCTCGTTGCGCTGAGACGGGACAGGCTAGCGCGGAGGCGTTCATAGCTACGCTTGGAATGATCCCAGTCCAGGAAGGTCAAAATTTCATGGGGGCGCGCTTCAATAAGTCTGGCGGTGGAAACACCGTCGTCTTTGTTGCTTCTCATGATCTGGGAAGCCAACCAGATTAAAATATCGGCGTCCCATATGGTCGCAATTCCGTGGATCCCTGTCGCCTCAACCAAAATTGTGGAGGTTCCGCTGGCGTAATCAATCGGCGCCAGACGTGGCGTCTTGGATAGACTGAAGAAGGGATGCGCCATCAGCATCTGGACGCAACGCGCCCTGTTGTCACCAAAATATGGCTGGGATGAATGGATCTGTGCTGTTTCAGATCGAGATGAGAGTTTAAGCATGAGCGACTCTCCTCGATTAGCGTTCGGGATAGCCGACATAGCGGGACATGGCCCTGCTATATGACCGAGTAGTTGCGGTGATCTCGCTGAACCCAGGATCAAGCGTGGACGCTCGAACAGCCCCGTCAGCCCATTCTTCCAGATCTTCGATTTTGTAGACGACCCTTCCACCCAGCTTTGAGAAGCGGGGGCCGGTGCCATAGCTGCGGTGCTTTTCAAGCGTCCGGCCAGACACGCCAAGAAAAATGCCGGCCAGCGGCGTGCAGAGATATCCGCGCTGCGGTTGGGAAAATTTGCTTTGCATGGATCGCCAATCTCGATGTTTCGAGCCGCCTGCCGAAAATCGGCGGCGGATGGCGGTCACTCTGTCGTAGTAGAATAGCGTAGGGGGATGACGAATTTTGCCTGTCAAAAAACATCACCCCCCAGACGGTCAGCGTGGGGGCGGGCGGAGGCATCCGGCTAGATATGAAGCAGCTTCTCATATCCACCAGACATCAGCCTGTGTCCGAGCTTCGAGAGCCGAATAGTGACAGCGCGAGATGAGGATGTTTTCCAGGCCTCGCCCTCAAGACGATGAGAGCCAAGAAAGACTTCAGCTATCTCATGGTAGCTCACCCCAGCAAGGCGAGCGTCTAACACCCGGATTGAGTCACGCAATCTTTCATAGACGCCGTTACGACGTCGTATTTGCATGGGTGGTTCGCCATTAATGAATCGGGAAAATCTACCCGCGACCGCGCATCTAATGCTCGCACCAGCATCTATTGGGATGTTGACTTGCAAGCTTTCCTGAGGGTCGACCTCTCCAGTCGTAAACAGCTGGAATTTATAACCCTGCTGCCGAACAAGGATATGCGCGCCCTCTTGCGCGTGTCGCCATTTAAAGAAACTAGGCAGATCTGACAGTGAAAAGGCGCGGGTTTTTGGTGATGGTTTGGCGTTTGAGAGAATGAGAACAGAAGTGCATTCATCATGCAGCCAGAAGACGCCGGCGTCATTCGCTGGAATTTTTGGATCGACGATAAATCTGAGCCCCCAGCGTTGTGAAATTTTTTCCGCTGCGTCACCCGACATATGTCGGGATTGTTTGAAGTCCGCTCGATAGGCCGGATTGCGACGCAAAAACTCCCAGGCGATCTCACGTGGCATGAGACCTGTGACGCCTTCATAAGCTTTTGCAGAACGCCAATCGGGCATCATCGCCCAAAACTCCATGTTTTTGGAATAATATTTCCAGATTACATGGAGAAAAACATATTGACCCAAAATGGGCTGTGTAGGCCGTAAAAACGCACAGGGTTATACGAAAAAACGTATAGCGCTCGTCATAAGTCATTGATTATAGGTTTTAGGGCCTAATCCGATCCTAGCTATGCGAAAAATCGCATAGCCTCAAAAGCTGTGTCACTGAGCTTGGATTCTTCCAAGAATGGGTTCCTGAGAATCTATCAGCGATATATTCCCCGCCCAGAGATCCGGGCGGGGAAGAGGTCGTTGGGAAGCTTATTCGCTCCCGTTCTTGCGACTACGGGACCAGACCAGGCTAGAGCCCTCACCGCCTTCATTGTCGAAGAGGTTGGCGTAGATCGGCGCCGCCAGGCTCGGATCATCCAGCTTGATCGACAGATAGTCGCGATTTTCAGCAGAGCGTTTTGCCCAGCCGGCGCCTACAGTGGATTTGCCGAGATAGATAATGTGGGTCGGCGCGATGTCGTTGGCGCGGGTCGCCTCAGGAACGATCCTGACATTCTTGACCTGGATGTTGAGAGTCGCGATTTCGCCGACATATTCCGAGCCGGACTTTTTGAAAGAACCGATGGTCGCCATGATATTTCTCCTTGATCATTTGTTTCGAAACCACGCCCATCGCGGCCTCGATGGCGGATCAGGAGACGAAGGCTTATCGGCGCTGCACCTCATTTGAGGCCGAAGCGCCGCGGAGGACGCAGGCTGAGGAACTTTCTTGTTTCGCGCGGAATGGCGTAGCCAGGGGAAGAAAGTTTTAAAGCCGCGTTGCAGACAGACGAAAGAGGCAAGGCCGGCCTTCGGCTAGATCAGGCCTATCAAGAGGAAGCAAGGTTGGATGGTTGGTTCCAATGTCTTCAAGGAGATGTTGGCGATGAGGTCAGCGCTTAAACCGGCAGTTTGGAAATTGTGCGAATATTCCTTCATTAGCAGGCGATAGTCAGCAGGACTTCGATCCAACAGCAAAAACGTGTCGCTCCCCCTAGCTTCTCGTAAAATATGAGTTGACGTAATGATAAAGTCTCTACCGCTGGGATCGCGACGTTAGTCGAACGTGATGGTTCGAGGCAGCGGCGATTAAATTTTGTTGTCTGCATCAATCAAAAGTGGCGTAGCTCTGCATCTATTTGGGACTTCCGTGAACTCCGCATCAAGAATGGATGCCGCAGATTTAGCGGCCCTTTTTCCCTGAATATCTGGCGGGGAGTTCCCCATCGGAGATAGTCTTCGCCAGCAAAGAATGAAAACAAAAATTACGGTCAATGAGGCGCCGCACTGCTGTAAGACTGGCGCAATGAAGACAAGACGACTGAGGCCAGAACCAACATGATAGCCCGCAGCGCCAGCGGGTATGGCGAAGATAAGAGCAATCAGAAGAGATAAGGCTCGAGACGGCGCCCTGGCGCAAGTGATGACGCCGACAAAATATGTTGCTGCTCCAGCGACGAGACCAAGAACGCCCGCGCCGATGAGTCCCTCTCCTGATTTTTCGAGAAAGAAAAAAACCGAGCTCGCCACCCAGACGGGCAAGGCCAGAGCGGCAAGATTAATCAACACACACAGAAAGGCGAATGCGGCTGCAAAGCCGGCGAAGAGGCCAAAAATGATCATGGCAAGGCAGTCCCAATCAAGAAATTGAGGGATTGCGCTTGCCTCCTCCTCCTTCGCGCGAGCAAGATTCTAGCAGACTCGCGAGTCTTGTAAATAAAAAGATGCGAGGCGGTCATGAGACCGTCTCGCGTGTGAGGAAGTCGACGGCTTGAGACGCCTTGCTGGCGGCGGTGAAGATGGCGCGCTTGTCTGACTTCATAATCGACAACCAATGCGTCAAATATTGTGCATGATCCTGACGTGGCGAAGAAGAAATATTGAAGTGTCCGCAAAGAAATGCGGCGCCGAGCTCGGCAACAAGCTCTTCCATGGCGTAGGATTCAGACCCAAATCTACCGGTGAGATCACGATTGCAGCGTTCCTGCGTTCCCGAATAATGGGTCATCTCGTGGAAAAGAACAGAGTAAAAGTTTTCTTCTGCTGAAGAAGTCTCCGTTGCAATAAAAGATTCCCGATGAGGAAGATGAATGCTGTCAGTGGTGGGCTGATAATAGGCCTGATCGTATCCGTAAATGATCTCTGCGCCTGTCTTTTTGATAAAGGATTCAGCTTCTTCAAAATGTTTGAATTCTGAAGCGTTTAATGGAGCGGGTGTATTTATTTCATAACCCGTCACCTGCTCAGCAGCGAAGACAGGCGTTACTCGCGCGATGAGACGTGTTTTCTTGTCTTCTGTGTTATCAGAATCCATCTCGACCTGTTTGTAGAAAACGATATGCGCGGCCTTTTCCCCTTTGCAGATTGTCGCGCCAAGCGATGCCCACTGATTATAGGTTCCCCACAGTCCTGAACTATAGCCCTTGCCTTCAGCGGTCAGCCAAAGCGTCAGAATATTCACGCCACGATAAGCAATCTTTGATGCGACATTTCGGGGATGTAGGAGATCTGCGCCAGCACGATGCCAGGGCAGTTTAAATTCGCCGGCCCCAGCTTCAATCGCCGCGATGATCTGATCCGTAATGGTCTGGTGAATATCGAAACGAGCAGTGTTCATTTTGATCTCCCATTTTTTGAAGCCGCTGAGTTGCGGCCTCATGGGAAAGATCAAACCGGCCTTAGCCGTCGGCGCGATCAAACGCCAGGCCTAGCCTGCCGCACAGCGGGGCGGAGCTGCACGAAGAGAAGTGAAGGAAGCGAGCCGCGTTGATCGCGACACAAGGGCGGTTATCGACCCAGTTTGAGGCCCATTCAGTTCTTGAGAGGTGAGATCAGAAACACCGCTTTCGACGACAAAGACTCAATTTCAGTGTTCAGATCAGAAATTGATGCCAAGACATCGCCGCCATTTGTACTACGCTAATCTACGCTATCCTACGCTATCGTTTCTTTTTCAACCAAATCAATATTTCACGGTTGACCAAAGTGCTACGAAACCACAGTTTTTGAACCGATGAAGCCTAGCGCACATCATCAGGACTGTCAGAAGCGGTTTTTCCAGAGACATCTGATTAACTTCGACGTGCCGGCAGCTCTCACAAGAAAACACGACGCCACGCTGCACAAACATGTTGAGAAGTAACTCAGGCAGCCATGACTGTTCTGAAATCCAGCAAGGAACACACAATGCCACGCACAGCTGCATCGGTGACCCAAGCAGACATCGCCCGCGCATTGCGCGCTGTGGCTCAGACAGGAGCCACCGTGACCGTCGAGGTGCTTCCTGGCGGCACAATCCGGCTAGTACCGTGTGAAAAACGAGAAATAACCGACAATAAAGCTAAGCTCAAGGTTGAAAACAGGCCGGTGCTGCTATTGTCATGATTGATATGCCCAAGCCCCGCCCACCATACCTTATCAAGCGGATTAGCCGTCATGGAAAGACGGGCTGGTATGTTTGGCGTCGTCCTGGCCCGCAAATACGCGTGCGTGGCGATTACGGATCCGAAGAATTTATGGCTTCGTATCACGCCATCGTTGCGGGGACGGTGCCGAAAGCAATAGAAAAACCCAGACATTCGCCGGAGTCACTTTCCTGGTTGATTGCTCGTTATCGGGAAACGTCTGCTTGGTCGCAGCTTAAAGGGTCAACCCAGCGCGCTCGTGGCAATATCCTGAAGAACATCGAAAAGAAGGTTGGCGACAAACCATATACAACCATAACAAAAGCCGACATCGCAGCAACACGAGATGCAAAACGCGCTACGCCTTCCGCTGCCAACGAATTTATCAACGTCATGCGGAATCTATTCGATTGGGCGCAAGAAGCAGGCCTAGTCGAGATTAACCCAGCAAGCGGTGTGAAGAGCGTCCAACGGCCGCGTAATGGCGGTTTCAAACAATGGACAGAAGAAGAGATTGAGCAGTTTGAGAATTACTGGCCGATCGGGACGCGTGAGCGTCTAGCTATGTCTGTTCTTCTCTATACTGGATTGAGGCGTGGTGACGCCGCGCGTTTAGGCAACCAGCATATAAGAAACGGAATTATCCAGCTTCCAACTGAGAAGACAGGAACCTTTGTCACGATTCCGCTTCTTCCGATTTTGAAGAAGATTATCGACGCCAGCCCCGCTGGAGACCTGACGATTATCACTAGCAATACTGGCAAGCCTTTCGTGAAGGAAGCATTCGGAAACTGGTTTCGAGGCGTTTGCAACGCCGCCGGCGTGAGTGGCTCGGCTCATGGATTGCGTAAATCAGGAGCTAATCGAATGGCCGAAGCTGGCGCCACCATCCATCAGCTTAACGCGATTTTTGGTTGGTCTGGCTCTCGCATGGCGAGCCTCTATACGGAGCGCGCCGACAGGGCAAAATTAGCGAAAGAGGCCATCGCTAAGCTAGCGAAAAAGAGAACGAAATGAGTTTCTATGTTACCACCCTGCCAAGACGTTGTTACCACCTAAAAAGAAACCACTGTAAAAACAGTGGTCTAAACTAGAACGAAAGAGGAAATGGTGCGGGCGGCCGGAATCGAACCGGCACAGGCCTTTCGGCCCTACGGATTTTCGTACCCTCTACGGCTTTCGCCGCCCCGAAATCGGGTTTGGGGTCTGGACTATCCCTTCGCCGTCGCCGCCGGGCTTTCGACCCGGCGCGCCTTAGGCGCCGCCCGTCTAGTCTCTACACCTTCCCGCCGGAATCGGCGGGCTTGGCTCGGGATCGCCACTTTTGGAGGTTTCCCCGAATTTGAGCGGTTCTGCACCGCCGGTTTCCCGGACGGGCACTCAATTTTTCAAGTCCGTTGCGTCTACCAGTTTCGCCACGCCCGCACACGTCGGGGGTTATAGGTCGCGCGAGCGGCGGACGACAAGCGGAATCTCCCGGAAATTCTCGCGGGGTTTTGGACGTCGCCTCGCTGGATCGCCTATACGCGTCTCCCGCCAAGCGTCGCATCGCCGCACCGCAGTCCACCGGCCTCCGCCCCTCCCCCCGGGAGATATCAGGCGCCCGGCCGAATTGAGAAGTCGGCGGTTATTGCTTAAGGTTAACCATGGTCATGCGGGAAAAGGGGGCCTGCCTGTGTCTGTGCTGGTCAAGCCATCGGATTTCGACGAGGTCGAACGCGTCTCGCAGCGCGTCCTGCAAAACTCCTATGCGCCCTTCCAGCATCACTTTATAGAATTTCTGGCCGCCCACCTCAGCGACAGCTCCCGGTTATTCAACGGCGATCTTGAGGAAATGCTCGTCTGCGTGGTTCTGGCGCGCGCAAATCTGCGCGACGAAGTCGGTCAATCCCGGCGCAAAAACCCCACCGCCCCGAAACGAAGCTCTTTAAGCGCGGCGCGGCTTTCAGAGCTCACCGGCATTCCCCGCGAAACCGTGCGTCGCAAGCTGAAATCGCTCGAAAATCGCGGCTGGGTTTCGCGAATTGGCCGCAGCGGCTGGCGCCTCGCTTTGCAGGGCGAGACGCCTGTATTGCGCTCCGACTTGCAGGATTATCTGCGACGCGAAATCCGGCGTCTCGTGAAACTCGTGCTTAATTTGCAGGAATTCATCTAGCGATTTCTAGGTCCTCGACCCATCAGGCCGGGCGCATCGGCGGCTGGTAGCCGCTGTCGGCGTCCAGATCCCATGGAAAATAGACCCAGCAGTCCTGCGGAAATTCGGCGACGAAACTGTCGACCGTCGCTCGTCCGCGCGGCTTGACGTAGAGGGTCGCTAGATGCGCGCCCGGCAAAAGCTCGCGCACGGCGCGGGCTGTCGCGCCCGTATCGGCAAGATCGTCGATCGCCACGATTTCGGATGACGGACGCAGCCGGAACGACTCCGAAAGCGGTTTGATCACAGCGAGGCCGCCCTGCCGGTTTTCATTGGTGTAGCTTGAGACCCCCAGCGTCTCGATCACGCGCACGCCCAGTTCCCGCGCAATGATCGCCGCCGGCGCGAGACCGCCGCGCGTCACGGCGACAATCGCCGAAAAATCGCCCGCAAGACTTAGCTGAGCCGCCAGCAGCCGCGCGTCACGGTGAAACCGGGTCCAGGACACGGCGACGCTCGTCGATGGCGTGTGGACACCGTTCATATTCCCGCGCCCCCTAGCGTTGACCGGCGTGGGATGCAAGTTCGTCGATCAACAGACGCACCTGAGCGACAGCCTGCGCCAGCGCCGTCGCATCGCGACTGCGTAAAACGATCTGGTTGCGCACGCCTTCGCTGGTGAACGAGGGGTAGGAGCCAATGGATACGGCGTCGCAGGCGCGAACGATTGTCTCCAGCCCGGCGGCGTAGGCGCCCTCCGGGATCGCGCCCGCAGCCACGCTCTCGACAAGCACGCGGCGGCCGGTCTGAAGCTGCGGCCCGACCGTGTCAAGCATGGCGTGCATCACCGAAGGCACCCCGGCCATGACGATGACGTTGCCGATCCAAAATCCCGGGGCCTTGGAGACGGCGTTGGGCACCAGCGCCGCGCCTTTGGGAATACGCGCCATTCGTCGCCGCGCCGGATTGAGATCCGCTTCGGCGAACCGTTCCCGCAACATCGCCAGCGCACGCGGATCCTCGTCGATATCGACGCCGAAGGCGCGGGCGATGGCGTCGGCGGTGATGTCGTCGTGCGTCGGCCCGATGCCGCCGGTCGTGAACACGTAGGTGTAACGGCCGCGCAGTGCGTTGACGGCGGCGACGATTTCCGACTCAACATCCGGCACGACCCGCGCCTCGCGCAGATCAACGCCAATCTGGCCAAGATAATTGGCGATGTAATGCGTGTTAGAGTCCGGCGTTCGGCCGGAGAGCACCTCGTCGCCGATCACCAGAACCGCCGCCGTTACCGCCGACTCACCCATGCTCTTTGCTCCCCGCCCCGCCGCACCGGGAGACCGATTATGACGGGGATATCCGCAAAGGCCAAGAGCCTGGCAAGTGTCGGGGGAGGTCGCTTCCCGGATAAATGATTGTTTTTACATGATTGCCAAAAAGACCGCGCTCGCCGCCGCGCATTCGCCCACGGTGATCGCTTTGATCGGCGGCTTGCTTTGGCGCGACGAACCATTAACTTGTCCGCATACCCGCAAAACCAAAACCATTGCAGAGGCCCATGACCTTTATCGAGTCGCATCTCGCTCCCGCCGGCCGCCAGAAAGGCCAGATCAAATTGCACGGCCCCGCCGATTTCGAGGGCATGCGCCGGGTGGGACGACTGGCCGGTGAAGCGCTCGATATGCTGATCCCGCATGTCAAACCGGGCGTCACTACTCAGGCCATCGACGATCTGGCGTTCGACTTCGCACTCGCGCATGGCGCCTATCCGGCGCCACTCGATTATCGGGGCTATCGCAAATCAGTATGCACCTCCATCAATCATGTTGTCTGTCATGGCGTGCCTGACGACAAGCCGCTGCGCGAGGGCGATATAGTCAATATCGACGTCACCTTCATTCTCGATGGTTGGCACGGCGACGCCAGTCGCATGTTCGCGGTCGGTGAAATTCCCCGCAAGGCGCAACGGCTGATCGACGTTACCTACGAATGTCTGATGCTCGGCATCGCCGCGGTCAAACCCGGCGCAACGACCGGAGACATCGGCGCCGCGATCCAGCGCTACGCCGAGAGCGAGCGCTGCTCGGTGGTGCGTGATTTTTGCGGCCATGGGCTGGGCCGGGTGTTTCACGACGAACCGAATATTCTCCACTACGGCAAGCCTGGGGAAGGCGCGCCCTTGCGGCCCGGCATGTTTTTCACCATCGAACCGATGATCAATCTCGGCAAGCCACAGGTGAAAATTCTTTCCGATGGCTGGACTGCGGTGACCCGCGACCGGTCGCTCTCGGCGCAATTCGAACATTCGATTGGCGTAACGGAGACCGGCGCGGAGATCTTCACGGCGTCGCCGCGTGGCCTGGACAACCCCGCCTCCAGCGCGTCCGTCGGGACATGACGGCGTCAGCGCCCCAAACCTCCACCGCTCTGGCGGGCGACCTGAAAGAGGAATCGGCGCATTACCTCGGTCATCGTCAGCGGCTGCGCGAGCGTTTCATGGAAAGCGGCGCGGGGGCGCTGGCGGATTACGAACTTATGGAGTTGGTGCTCTTTCGCGCCATTCCCCGACGCGACGTGAAACCGCTCGCCAAGGCGTTGATCAAGCGTTTCGGCTCGTTCGCCGAGGCGGCGGCGGCGCGGCCCGAGCGCCTGCGCGAAATCGAAGGATTGGGCGAAGCGGCGATCGTCGAAATCAAACTCGCGGAGGCTGTCGCGACTCGACTGGCCCGCGGCAAGATCGAGGCGAAACAGACGCTATCCTCTTTTGTCGAGGTTCTCGATTATTGTCGAACGGCGATGGCCTACGCCGACCGCGAGGAGTTTCGAATTTTATTTCTGGACAAGCGCAATGCGCTGATCGCTGATGAGGTGCAGGGCGTCGGCACGATCGATCATACGCCAGTTTATCCGCGAGAGATTATTCGACGAGCGCTGGAGCTCGGGGCCAGCGCACTCATCCTGGCGCACAACCATCCCTCCGGAGACCCGACGCCTTCGGCGGCGGACATTCGCATGACAAAAGACATCGTTATGATTGCCGAACCGTTCGGCATTACGGTTCACGACCATCTGATCGTTGGCAAACACGGTCAGACGAGTTTTCGTGGACAAAAGCTAATGTAAAAAACTCACGGGCGACAATTCATAAAACGAAGCTTATCGATTAACAGGCAGAATAATTTATATTGGCAAACAATCATCTTGATTGATCCCAACCCACGCGCAGCGCAAGGGAATTTCAGATTTTCTGACGTATGCAATATTGGTTGAGGGTAGGATATCCTTTACTTTTAAAATAGGCCACCAACCCCTGTGCCGCGCCATAGGCTTCGTCAATGGTTTTAAATTCTCCTACAAAGAGCGGGAGGGTGTCTGTTTCGAATATTAGAGTAAAGCGCATGGTGTAGTCTTCATGTGGGTTTAGGTTATCGATTATTAAAGCGGTTGGCGGGAGCAAGACGTTTCCGATACTGACTTGCTCCCGCTTACCGCCTCTCCTTGGAAGGCCGTCAAAGGGAATTGACGAACCTGCGGACCCTAAAACTAACTGCTCTTACAATTATTAACCGCCAACTTCTCGCCATTCGTCCTGCATTTTCGGTATGTCGGTAACCCGGAGATGCGCCCCTGAGCTTTTCAACGTTACGCCTTCGTCAAAATCGTTCGTCCTCACAGGGTCGATGCAGCGATGAGACGAATAACCAGACCGATTCAATGAGAGCTGATATCCATATTTCGGGCGCGCGTCAGGTCTGGCGGCAGTCGGACTCATGAGGACTATTCTGCGTCATTTCCTGCTGGATGCGTCGACCAGGAGAAACAATAATCCTCACAGATCAACGAGAGCATTTACAAACCAGCTTTGATCCGCCATTTCTGCCCGTCAGACAGGCGATCCATGCTTCCGTCAATCTGCATGGCGGCTGAGTTATTCCTGGCGCATGCGCATGGCTTGTTCTGAGTTCTCCTCCCCAATCCTGTGAGTTCGTCCTGTCCACTCCACGCGTCACGCCACTGATCATTGCGACAGCGCTTTTCATGGAACATCTCGACAGCACGGTGCTGGCGACGGCTCTGCCTGTGATGGCGCGCGATCTCGGCGAAGACCCGATTGCGCTGAAGCTGGCCCTCACCGCCTATTTGCTGTCTCTGGCGATTTTCATCCCGTTATCCGGCTGGGCGGCGGACAAATTTGGCGCACGGCGCGTCTTTCGAGCCTCCCTCGTCATTTTCGTCCTCGGCTCGATTCTCTGCGCCTTCTCCAATTCGCTGGCGACTATCGTCGCCGCACGCATTGTGCAGGGTCTGGGCGGCGCCATGATGGTCCCGGTTGGACGTCTGGTAGTCTTGCGCACGGCGCCGCGCCATGAACTGGTGCAGGCGATGTCCTGGCTGGCGATCCCCGCCCTGATTGGCCCGGCGATCGGCCCGCCGTTCGGCGGCCTCCTCGCGACCTATGCCCATTGGCGTTATATCTTCTGGATCAATGTCCCGATTGGCCTGCTGGGCGTTGCGCTGGCGTCTCGTTACATTCCCGATTTGATCGAACCGCAACCCCGACCTTTGGACGCGCCCGGCGCCCTACTCTCCGGCGTCGGCCTTTGCGGCCTTGTTTTTGGTTTCACCATTGGCGGACGCGGTCTTGTAGCGCCGCCAATGGTCGCCCTGATCCTGTGCGTTGGCGGGTTGGCGCTCGCCGCCTACGTCCGACATGCGCGCCAGACGACTTATCCAATCCTCGATCTGAAGATGCTACGCATTCCGACCTTCCGGGCTGCGATACTCGGCGGCTTCCTGTTCAGAGTCGGACTGGGCGCGGCGCCTTTTCTGCTTCCCTTACTTTTGCAGGAAGGTTTTCGACTGACGGCGTTACAATCCGGTCTGCTCACTTTCGCCGGCGCCGTTGGCGCCATCGCGATGAAAACCACCGCCCAGCCGATCATCAATCGTTTCGGCTTTCGCTCTGTGTTGATCGTGAATGGGCTGATTTCAGCGGCCTTCCTGTATGGCTACGCCTTTTTCACCTCAACGACGGCGCATATGACGATATTGCTTGTCATTCTTGTCGGCGGCTTCTTCCGCTCGCTGCAGTTCACGGCGCTCAACGCCATCGCCTTCGCGGACATTGCGCCAGGGGACATGAGCAACGCCACCAGCTTCGCCGCCGTCGGTCAGCAACTCGCCCTGTCGACCGGGGTCGCCATAGGCGCGGGCGCGCTTGAAGCTGCGCGCGAACTTCATGGCGGGGGCCAGCTCGTTGCGAGCGATTTCGCCCCGGCCTTTTGTGTCGTGGCGACGATTACGGCCCTGTCGCCGATCATCTTCCGGTCCCTGCCGCCCACCGCCGGCGACATATTAACAAACCGGGGCGGGCCTCGTTTCTGAGAATTATGCGGGGATGTCGTCCGGCGCTCTCGCGGCTTTGCGCCGACCGCGAAAGCCTGTCGCCAGCACGTAAAGCTCAGCTGAGTCTGCGCGGCTTGCGGCGGGCTTGACATGACGCACTGTAGCGAAGTCCCGCTTAAGTCTGGCGAGCAACTGCCCCTCGGTGCCGCCCTGTAACACCTTGGCGACGAAAAATCCGCCCGACGCCAATACCTCCATCGCAAACTCCGCCGCCAGCTCAGCCAGCGCGACAATCCGCAAATGATCGGTTTGCCGGTGACCGGTTGCGTTTGCCGCCATGTCCGACATAACGCCGTCGGCCTCGCCGCCGAGCATAGACTTGATCAGAACCGGTGCGTCGTCGTCATTAAAATCCTTTACAGCGAAGGTCACGCCGGCGATTGGCTCCATATCGAGCAGATCGACCCCGACCACCTTGCCGCGTCCATCCTTCGCCTTCACCCTGTCGGCGGCGACCTGAGACCAACCGCCCGGCGCGGCGCCAAGATCGACAATTCGGCCGCCCGGTTTGAACAAATGAAAACGTTCGTCCATCTCAAGGAGCTTGTAAGCTGCGCGGGAACGATAGCCTTCGCGTTTTGCGCGGGCGACGTAAGGATCGTTGAGCTGACGCTCAAGCCAAAGGGTCGATGACAGCGTTCGCTTGCGCGCAGTCTTGACGCGCGTTTTGAGCGAGCGGCCACTCTCACGACCCGAGCCTTTGTTTTCCTCGCTCACGCCACGACCTTATCAACGGGCGCGAATAATCCATTGGCCATGGGCGCCATTTCGATATGACGATCATGATAGTCCAGAAGCGTTGAACGATGACCGATGGAGACGATGGTCGTGCCCGGTAAACGTTCGCGCAACATGCGATAAATCTCGCCCTCCAGCTTCTCGTCGAGCGCCGAGGTCGCTTCGTCGAGGAAAAGCCATTGCGGCTGCGCCAGCAGGGCGCGGGCGATGGCGACCCGTTGTTGCTCGCCGCCGGACATACGTTGGCCCCAGTGATTATCTTCGTCCAGACGCTCGATGAAAGGCGCGAGCCGGGCAGCGCGCAACGCCTCCTCGATATCGGCGCGAGCGCAGGATTCGGGCGGCGCCGGATAGACTATGGCCGCCGACAATGGGCCCATCGGAATGTAGGGACGTTGCGGCGCCAGCATGATGCGCGTGTCCTTGGGCAGAACGATCTCGCCGGCGACATAGGGCCAGATGCCCGAGATGGCGCGAAAAAGCGTCGATTTGCCGGAACCGGAAGGACCAGTGAGAAGCACGGCGGGGCCCGCCTCAAACTTCAGGTGATCTGCGTGGACGATCTGTCGCCCATCCGGCAAGGACAGCGTCACATCCTTGAGGGCAAGAACATCGCCTTCAATGCGCGCAACATGTTGGGATTTCTTCGCGCTGGCGCGCGCGGCGTCGATCGCTACGTCAAAGGAGCTCAACCGATCCAGCACGGATTTGAAGTTCGCCAGCGAGGTATAATAGTTAATGAAAAATGTGAGGGCGCCTTCGACCCGACCAAACGCGCTCGCGGTTTGCGTCATGACGCCCAGCGGGATTTTTCCAGCAAAATAAAACGGCGCGGTAATGACATAGGGGATGATCGGCGATAACTGACCATAGGCCGCCGTGAAGGCCATCAGCTCCTTGCGCTTGCGCACGATGGCCAGATAATTGAGCACGATGCCGCTGAAGCGATGAAAAAGCGACAGTCGCTCGGTCTTTTCTCCAGACAGCAGGGCGATCTGTTCGCTGTATTCGCGCAATCGCGCCAGGGAAAAACGAAAATCGGCCTCGCGCCGCTGACGATCGAAATAGAGAACGGTGAGCGAACGACCGATCAAATGAGTAATAAACGTTCCGAGCGCCGCATATAAGAGCACCACCCAGAACAGAAAGCCCGGCACATAAATGCTGGTGCCCGGCAACGGGTAATTGCCTGACAACTCCCAGAGCATCACCGAAAACGACACCAGTGAACTCACAGTCGAGATCAGCAGGATCGAATAGGAATAGACGCCATAGCCGTCCTCGCCGCCGCTGATGAAACGGTTCACGTCTTCGGCGATACGCTGATCCGGGTTGTCGGCGTCGCCGCCCGCCAGCACCATGCCGTAATGCGAGTGTCCGCCGAGCCAGCGTTCGACATAATGCTCGGTCAACCAGCGACGCCAGCGAATGACGAGCATCGATTGCAGAACGAATTCGATCACCGCCAGAGCGACATAACCGAAGGCCCAGGGCGTGAAGATGTAGAGAAGTTGACGCCAGAACTCTGCAGCGTTTTTCTCCTGAATCGCATTGAACCAGTCGCGATTGAAAATGGAGAGGCGCACCGAGATGCCGACTTGCGCCTGATTGATCAAAACCAGCACGACGATCATGGCGACAGCGATCAGACTTTCGCGTGCGCCAAAGGCCGGAAACGGCCAGACCCGGCCTTCGCCCCGGTCATGTGAATCGAAGAACAGATCGGCGATGCGGTTCATCTCGCGCACGACGCCGATGTTGGACACAAGATAGACGAGGATTGAAAAAATCGCGACCGTCAGCGCCATGATGTCGGCGGGGGCGTAATCGGTCAAAGCCTTTGGCCAGAGGCCTTCGGCCTGCATCAGACGCACGAGGCCAAAGACTATTGTCTCGGTCGAGAAGATCCCGACAAAAATCTTCATAAAGCTCGAAATCGAGGCGGCCCGGCGCGTGGTGAAAGCGCAGAGCGCCGCCGCCGCCGCCAGAATGAACAAATCGCCATCGTGCGCGTGAAGTCCACAGGCCGCCGAAAGAAGGGCGAAACCAGCGACGGCGATGCTTAGCTTATGCATGATGCTTCCTTCGGCCACGCAAGGCGATTGCGCTCAGAGCGGCCTGTTTCCGCCTGAAACAAGGCGCTTTCGAGGACAGACGCCGCAGCGCGCCATGACGGGGGTGAGGTCCCGACGCGTATAACGTTTGGCCGTGAGAATGCGAGGCGAAAAAAGATTAATCTTCTTCGGGAATGATCGCGTCGCCGTTTACATGGGCGACCAGAACCGGGGAGGCCTTGAAGGTCAGAACGCGCCGGGGTGTGATTTTGGCCTCGACGCCTGTCTTGGGATTACGTCCGATCCTCTCACGCTTCGAGCGAACGTTGAACGTGCCAAATGAGCGTAATTTAACGGATTCACCTCGTAAAAGCGCTTCGCTGATTTCCTCGAAGGTGGCGTCGAGGATCTTCCGCGCTTCCGAGCGGGATAGTGTCGGGCAACAGCTATACACGGCCTCCCGTAAGGCGGCGCGAGTCAATGTATTCCCGGGAGCGCTTTTTCTGACCATGGTGAGCGAACGCAATACTAATGGATGTTGGATGACGATACGAACCTGCACCCATAGGGGATTAGCCGACCGCAAGATCATTCAATGCGTGAAAATACTCTAGAGTCAAGCGTCAGCGCGCCGGACTGCGCGGTTGGCAAGTCTTGGCGCGCTGCGTTCAGACGCTCCCGGACGCCGGCGGCGCTCACAATAAGACGCGCGTGACCCGGGGCTGATCGCCTAGACCGGCAAGTTCACCCGATGCTGCGCGACAGGGATCATCGCTCTGATTTTACGGATTCTATCTAGATCGATGTGGGAGGACACAAGGCCCGGTCCTTCCGAAGCCCTCGCGACTACGTGCCCCCATGGATCGGCGATCAGGGAGTTCCCGTAAGTGAAGCGCGTCTCGTGTCCGGCCTTGTGCGAACCTGTCTGGGCCGGCGCGCAGACATAGGCCTGCATTTCGATGGCGCGGGCGCGGCAGAGCACCTCCCAGTGATCCTTGCCGGTCACCAGCGTGAAGGCGGCGGGTAGCGCAACAATATCGACGTTCTTCTGGGCGAGGGCCTGAAAAAGGTATGGAAAGCGCAGATCGTAACAAATGACGCAGCCGATCCTGAAGCCTTCGCAGTCGTAGGTCACCACCGCGTCTCCCGGCTTGAAAGCGGCGCTTTCATGATATTTTGCGCCATCCGGGGCGGTGATGTCGAACATGTGAATTTTGTGATACCGCGCCACCTCTTCGCCATCGCGATTGAACGCGACGCTGGTGTTGTGGAGACGGTCCTCATGCGGGATTTTTTCCAGAATCGAGCCCGCGTGAATGAAGACCTTATGTTTGCGCGCAAGCTCACTGCACATCTCATAGGCAGGGCCCCCGGGCAGTTCTTCAGCGGCAGCCATTTTCTCGGCGCGCGAGCCGCCCATGAAATCGAAGACCTCCGGCAGACAAATCCAGTCAGGGCTTTCCTGCCGAACCGCCTGCTCAATCAGCGCGCGCGCATTGGCGAGGTTGACGGCCTTGTCGTCAATCGAATTCATCTGAACCAGGGTGACTTTCATCTCTAATCCGGCGGTTGTTTCATGGAAACGTCATCATCACGATTTTTTCCCGTGAATCAATGGAGTCTCCTGCGCCCCCGGCATCTGAGTCCGGAACAGGATTAACCAGCGCCATTTCTTCGACGGGAACGGTTTGCTCAGCCGCCCAATTCTGCGGCCGCCGCCGCCGCATCGGAATTAGTCTCATCCCGCGAATCCAGACGATGACGAAACCAGACGGCGTAAAGCGCTGGCAAAAAAAGCACGGTTAGAAAGGTCGCGACAAACAGTCCGCCCATAACCGTCAGGGCCATCGGCCCCCAGAAGGCCGAGCGCGACAACGGAATCATGGCCAGAACCGCCGCCAGCGCCGTCAGCATGACTGGACGGGTCCGTCGCACGGTCGCGCCGATGATCGCCTCGCGGTAGGTCGCGCCGTTTTCGAGATCCTGTCGAACCTGATCGACCAGAATGATCGAGTTTCGCATATCCATTCCCGACAATGCGAACAGCCCGAGCAATGCAACGAAGCCGAAGGGCGCATGCGCGACATTGAGCGCCAGCGAGGCGCCGATCACGCCAAGCGGCGCGCTCATCATCACCAGACCGGCGCGGGTGAAATCCTGCAATTGCAGCATGACCAGCGTCAGCATGATAAGACCCACCATGGGAAAAATGCTGAAAATCGATGCGTTTCCCTTCGTCGATTCCTCGATCGCCCCGCCCATTTCGATCCGGTAGCCGGGCGGGAGCGCCTCGCGAATTTGCGCCAGCTTCGGCCAGATGCGGGTGGAGACGTCAGGGGCTTGCACCCCATCTTTCACGCCCGTCTGAACCTTGATCATCATATTCCGGTTGCGACGCCAGATGAGCGGCTCTTCGTGATCGGGAACGACTCTGGCGATCTGAGAAAGCGTCACCTGTTTGCCGTCGCGCGTGTAAATGACCAGATCGGCGATATGGCCAAGATCGCCGCGCTCCTCGGGCGACGCGCGCATGACGACCGGCACCTGATCGATGCCATCGCGCAGTTTCGTGACCGTGACCCCGGAGATCAGCAGGTTGAGACGCATGGACACGTCCTGCGGCGTAACGCCCAGCAATCGCGCGCGATCCTGGTCGATCACCAATCGCATAACGGGCGTCTGTTCGTTCCAGGAGAGATGCGGCTCCTCGACGCCCGGATCGGCGCGCATGATATCTCGCACCTGATAGGCGATGTCTCTAACCTTCAGGACGTCCGGTCCAATGACGCGGAAAGACACCGGCATGCCGACCGGCGGGCCATAGCTAAAACGTTCGATGTGAACGCGCGCCTGAGCCAACGCGCCCTGCGCAACGGCATTCTCCAGCCGGGCTTTCAGGCGTTCGCGTGCGGCGGAGTCTTTCGTCATAACCACAATTTCCGAATAGGACTCTTTGGGCAATTGCGGGTTGAGCCCGAGCCAGAAACGCGGAGGTCCCTGTCCAATATAGGTGGAGAAATAATCGACGTCGGGATCGTTTTTCAGCAACCCTTCCGCTTCATGCGCCACTCGCTGCGAAGCCGTAATGGATGCGCCTTCCGGCGATTGAATCTGAATGAAGAGTTCAAGACGTTCGGCGTAGGGGAAGAACTGTTTCTGGACGACAATAAAACCCAGGCAGGCCAGAAGAAAAACGCCGATAACGCCGGCGATAACCTGATAGCGATGATCGACGGCCCATGTGACAACGGCGCGCAACCGCCGGTAATTGGGCGTATTGTAGATTTCGTCCGGCTCGTGATGGGGGCGCAGCTTGCTGAAATCCGGCAAGAGCTTGACCCCAAGATAGGGCGTGAACAAAACCGCCACCAGCCAGGAAGAGAGCAAGGCCACCAGCAACACCCAAAACATTGAGCCGGTGTATTCGCCGACGCCGGAGTTTGCAAAACCCACCGGCATGAAGCCGGCCGCTGTGATCAACGTGCCCGTCAGCATTGGAAAAGCGGTGGAGTCCCAGGCGAAGGTCGCCGCCTTGTAGCGACTGTAGCCCTGTTCCATCTTCACCATCATCATTTCGACGGCGATGATGGCGTCATCGACAAGAAGCCCGAGAGCGATAATGAGGGCGCCGAGGGATATGCGTTGCAGGTCGATGCCCTTGGCGTCCATGAAGATAAACACCAGCGCCAGCACCAGCGGCACCGACATGGCCACGATAATGCCGGTGCGGAAACCGAGAGAAACGAAACTGACGCCCAGCACGATGACCAGCGCCTCAAGGAATGAGTTCGTGAATTCGTTGACCGCCGCCTCCACGACCTTTGGCTGGTCCGCGATCTGATCGATGTCGATTCCAACCGGTGTCTGCGCGCGCACGTCTTCGACAGCCGCCCGCATCAGTTCGCCAAATTGGAGGATATTGGCGCCCTTGGCCATGACGACGCCGACCATGATCGCCGGCTTGCCATTGAACCGCGCCAGAGTCCGGGGCGGGTCTTCGAATCCCTCGTAAACTTTCGCGCCGTCGCCGAGACGGATTACCTTGCCATTGCCCTCGACCGGGACGGCGGCGATGGCGTCGACTCCCTTGAGCGCCTCCGTCACCTGGACGCGCACACGATTATCGCCGGTCTCGAAGACGCCGGCGTCGGCCACGTCGTTCTGCCTGGATAGCGAGTCGAAAATCGCCTGCTGTTCGATCCCCAGCGTCCCGGCCTTAACGCCGCTGAACTCGACATAAATGCGTCGTTCCTGCTTGCCGACGACCTCGACTTTTGTCGCGTTCGGCACTTCGAGAAAGCGCTTGCGCAACACCTCGGCGATCTTGTCGAGCAAGGCGTAATCGGCGCCCTCGCCACTGATCGCGTAAAGCACCGAGTCCACGTCGCCATATTCATCGTTGACCTGCGGACCAATCACTCCGCGCGGCAAATCGTTCTGGATATCGCCAAGCTTTTTCCTGAGCTGATAAAAAAGCGTCGGCACCTCCTTCGCCGGCGTTGCATCCTTGAAATTCACTTGCATCGCCATGAAGCCTGGCTTTGCGTAGGTTTCGATCTTGTCGAGATAGGGCAGTTCCTGGATTTTTTTCTCGAAAAGATCGACAACCTGATCCCGCATGTCCTGCGTGGTGGCGCCCGGCCATTTGGCGGTAACGACCGCAAGCTTGATCGTGAAGGAGGGATCTTCGTCGCGTCCTATTTTTTTGTAGGACAAAATACCCGCGACGCTCACGGCGAGAATGAGAAAAAAGATCAGCGTCGGGCGTCGAACGGCCCATTCGGAGAGATTGATGCGGCGCATCGAATGACCTAGCTCGGCCGCTGCATCGTGCGCACCTTGCGCCCGACTTCCAGCTTGTGGGCGCCGAGAACGACGATGGGTTCGCCTTGCTTGACGCCGGTCACGATCACGCTGTCGTTTTCATAGCGCACGACCTCTACCGGCAAGAGTTTCAGGCGATTGTCGGCGTCGATGGTCCAGAGCGACGGGCCGCTTCCCTGGTTGAACAAGGCCGGGAGGGGCACACGGGCCATCGGCCGTGCCCCGGGGGTCGCGATGTCGAGCACGGCGCTCATGCCCAGCGAAATCGCCGAATCTGGATTGAGGATCGTGTAACGCGCCGCGAAGGTGCGGGTCATGGCATCCGCTGTTGGGCTGAGCTCCCGCAATTTCGCCCGGTAATGCTTATCGGGCTTCGACCAAAGAGTGACTGTGGCCTCGCCGGCGTCCGCGACTGCGGCGAAATCCTCTGGCAGCGATACTGCCGCTTCGAACTCGCCGGCCCGCGCGATGCGGATCGCCGTTTGACCGGCGGCCACAACCTGTCCGGGTTCGATGAGCGTTTGCGTGACCACGCCATTGCTGTCGGCGCGCAGGGTCGCATAGGTCAAAGAATTGCGGGAAAGTTCGACAGCGCGCTCGGCGCGCATGACCCGACCCCGCGCCTCCTGGGCTAAAGCTCGGACGCGATCGACCGCCGCCGGCGCGGTCCAGCCGTCCTTGTGCAATGTTAATGTCCGCTGCTCGTCGCCGGCCGCCTGCGTCAGGACCATTTTCGCCGCCGCAAGCTCAGCTTCGGCCTGTTCTTTCTGGAGGCGAAGGTCGCGTTCGTCGAGAAGCGCCAGCACGTCGCCCTCGTTGACCCGCGCGCCCGCCTGCACCAGTCGTTTGACGACTTTTCCGGATACGCGGAACCCTTGATCCACTTCGACTTTCGGCCGAATAGTAGCCACGAAGTCGCGCATTTGTCCCTGCGGCAAGAGGCGCGCCGATTCTATCAGAACGGGCCGATCGGGCTCCTTTCTGGCGGTCTCGTCCGACCGTCCGCAGCCGCCAAACAGCAGCAGAGCCATAGCCAGCGCCGCGCCACGACCGGGCGTCGCGTCGCGCCAACCTGGGTCCGGGGACTTTACGGATTTCAGAAAGTGAGGCATCAGCCTGTTCCCGTCGACCGGCGACGCGCCAGAGTTAAAATGTAGATATGACTGTATTTATTATGGTTTAATCCGCGTCAAGGCGGGGGCATGGGAACACAAGCGGCTCAGAGGCTGCGCACGTCGAAAGATTCCCATTTTGGGCGATTGTCGGCTCTTGCGTCGGCGACCGGCGGACACAATCTTGTCATGGGAAAAAGGCGATGGATCGCGCGGCGGGCTCCTGGCGAGCCGCCGTCCATATACGCCGCACAGGACCGCCTCGGGGTCCGCTCGTATCGACTGAAAGGACAACATTATGGGTAAAATCATAGGCATCGACCTTGGCACGACAAATTCCTGCGTGGCCGTGATGGAAGGGTCGAGCCCGAAGGTGATCGAAAACGCCGAAGGCGCGCGGACGACGCCGTCGATTGTCGCCTTTACCGAAGACGGCGAACGACTTGTCGGTCAGCCCGCCAAGCGCCAGGCCGTTACAAATCCTGACAAAACCTTTTTCGCAATCAAGCGCCTGATCGGCCGCACCTTTGACGATCCGATGACCAGGAAGGACATCGGTCTTGTCCCCTACCATATCGTCAAGGCCAATAACGGCGACGCCTGGGTCGAGGCCGCCGGCAAACAATATTCGCCGTCGCAAATTTCGGCCTTCATCCTTCAGAAGATGAAGGAGACCGCCGAGGCCTTCCTGGGGCAGAACGTCACCCAGGCGGTGATCACGGTTCCCGCCTATTTCAACGACGCCCAACGCCAGGCGACCAAGGACGCCGGCAAGATCGCCGGTCTTGAGGTGCTGCGCATCATTAACGAACCGACGGCGGCGGCGCTGGCTTATGGCCTCGACAAGAAACAAAACGGCACAATCGCCGTTTACGATCTTGGCGGCGGCACCTTCGACGTTTCGATCCTGGAGATTGGCGACGGCGTCTTCGAGGTCAAATCGACCAATGGCGACACCTTCCTCGGCGGCGAGGACTTCGATAATCGCATCGTCGAATATCTCGCGGCCGAGTTCAAAAAAGAGCAGGGCATTGACCTGACCAAGGACAAGCTCGCTCTTCAGCGTCTGAAAGAGGCGGCGGAGAAGGCCAAGATCGAACTGTCCTCGGCGACCCAGACGGACATCAATCTTCCTTACATAACCGCTGATTCTGCAGGCCCGAAACATCTGACGCTCAAGCTGACCCGCGCCAAATTCGAATCGCTTGTCGACGATCTCATCCAGCGCACGGTCGAACCCTGCCGTAAGGCGCTCAAGGACGCCGGCCTGTCGGCTGGCGAGATCGGCGAAGTGGTTCTGGTCGGCGGCATGACCCGCATGCCGAAAGTGCAGGAAGTCGTGAAGGAGTTCTTCGGCAAGGAGCCCCACAAGGGCGTCAACCCGGACGAGGTCGTCGCCATCGGCGCGGCGGTCCAGGCCGGCGTGCTCCAGGGCGACGTCAAAGACGTGCTGCTGCTCGACGTCACCCCGCTGTCGCTGGGCATCGAGACGCTTGGCGGCGTCTTCACACGACTAATCGACCGCAACACCACAATCCCGACCAAGAAGAGCCAGGTGTTCTCCACCGCCGAAGACAATCAACAGGCGGTGACGATCAGGGTCTTCCAGGGCGAGCGTGAGATGGCGGCGGACAACAAGCTGCTGGGTCAGTTCGATCTGATGGGCATTCCGCCGGCCCCGCGTGGCATGCCGCAGATTGAGGTGACCTTCGACATCGACGCCAACGGCATCGTTAACGTTACGGCGAAGGACAAGGCCACCAACAAGGAACAGCAAATCCGCATTCAGGCGTCTGGCGGACTCTCTGATTCCGACATTGATAAGATGGTCAAGGACGCCGAGGCCCATGCCGCCGAAGACAAGCAGCGACGAGAACTTGTCGACGCCAAAAATCACGCCGAGGCGGCGATCCATGGCGCGGAGAAATCGCTTGTCGACTTTGGCGACAAGGTCTCGGCAGCCGACAAAAGCGCGATCGAGGCGGCCGTTGCCGCTCTCAAGTCGGCTCTGGAAGGCGATAGCGCCGAAGCCATCAAGGCCAAAACCAATGAACTGGCGCAGGCTTCGATGAAACTGGGTGAAGCAATGTATAAAAGCCAGCAAGCCGACGCCTCGGGCGCCAGCGCAAGCGAGGCCCCGAAAGACGACGTCATCGACGCCGAATTCAAGGACGTTGGCGACGACAAATAAAGACTGCGGGGATGGTCTTGACCGCTCCAATGCGATAGCGAAACCGGACCCGGCGCGCCAACGCCGGGTTCGTCGCGAGTGGCGCCTTGCGCCTTGGCGCGGTTCCGGATTTTGAATTCCTCCACCTACACGATTTGCGACAACCGCATGGCAAAACGCGACTACTACGAAGTTCTTGGGGTCTCCCGCACCTGTACGGAAGTCGAGATGAAAGTCGCTTTCCGGAAAGCGGCGATGCAATGTCATCCCGACCGCCATCCCGGCGATAAAGCCGCCGAGGCTCGCTTCAAGGAATTGAACGAGGCCTATCAGTGTCTCTGCGATTCCCAAAAACGCGCCGCTTATGATCGATTCGGCCATGCGGCCTTCGAAGGCGGCGGCGGCATGGGAGGATTTGGAGGCGGCGACGGCTTCGGCGCGTCGATGGCCGACATCTTTGAGGACCTGTTTGGCGACGTGATGGGTCGGCGCACGCGGACCGGCGGGCGCGAGCGAGGCTCGGATCTCCGATACAACATGGAGATCACCCTCGAAGAGGCTTACGCCGGCAAGGCGGCGACGCTGAAAATTCCCACCTCGATCGCCTGCGAGCCCTGCGGCGGCTCGGGCGCGAAAGCGGGTTCGAAACCACGCGTCTGCAAAAGTTGCGGCGGTCAGGGAAGGGTGCGCGCCCAGCAGGGCTTTTTCGCCATTGAGCGCACCTGCCCGAGCTGTCAGGGTCGTGGCGAAACCATCGACAACCCCTGCCCCGATTGTAATGGCGCCGGCCGCAAAACGGTTGAGCGCACTCTTTCGGTCAATGTGCCGGCAGGCGTCGAGGATGGAACGCGCATCCGCCTCTCGGGCGAGGGCGAAGCCGGCTTGCGCGGCGGTCCAGCCGGCGATCTTTACATTTTTCTTTCGGTGAAGCCGCATCCGCTCTTTCAGCGCGATGGCGCCGATCTCTATTGTCGCGTGCCGATCTCAATGGTCCGCGCTGCGCTGGGCGGCGAGATCACCGTCCGGGCGCTCGATGGCTCGGAAGTGAATCTAAAGGTTCCCGAAGGCTCCCAATCCGGCAAGCAGATCAAGGCGAAGGGCAAGGGCATGCCCGTTTTGCGCGGCCGCGAGCATGGCGATCTGCATGTCCAGATCAGCGTCGAGACGCCCCAGAAACTCAACAAAAAGCAAAGAGAATTGCTCGCCGAATTCGAGCGGGAGTCGTCGCACGACACCCATCCCGAGGAACATGGCTTTTTCGCCAGGATGAAGGATTTGTTTGGCGGCTAGCGTTGTTTACAATTTCGGCGTAAAAGCCGCCGACTGAAACTACCACGAAAGGTTCTCCACCCGTGTCGCAGAACAGGAAATCCGCGGTCGCCGACAGCGCTCATTTCATTCGCCAATGGATCGAGAATCCGCGCCTGATCGGCGCCGTCGCGCCCTCCGGACCGGCGCTCGCCAAACGCATGGCCAGCTATGTTGAGTTGGAGCGTCCCGGAATGGTCATCGAACTTGGACCGGGAACGGGACCGGTGACCCAGGCGCTGGTGGCGCGCGGCGTGCCGCGCGAGAGACTGTTGCTGGTGGAATACGAACCGCGCTTTTGCACTGTGCTCGCCGAACGTTATCCCGGCGTCGGAATCGTTCAGGGCGACGCCTATGGGTTAAAAAAGACGCTCGCCGACCGCCTCGATGGCCCTGTCGCCTGCGTCGTCTCCAGCCTCCCGCTGCTCGTGCGGCCGGAGCGCGACCGCGTCGAACTTCTCCATCAGGCCTTTGAACTGATGGGCGACGACGGCCTGTTCATCCAGTTCACCTACGGTTTGACCAAATCGCCGATGCCGCTGCATGCGCACGGCGTCAGCGGCGCCTTTGTCGGCAAGGCCTCGGCGCCGATTTTAATGAACATTCCGCCGGCGCGCGTCTGGCGCTATCGCAAGGCGGGGCATGGCGGCAAACCTTCGGCATGACCCGAAACCGACGCGACTGTCTCATCGTCGCCCTGGATGTCGAGAGCGTTGCAGCGGCGCAAACGCTGGTCGATCGTCTGGGAGAGACGGTCTGCTTTTATAAAATTGGCATGGAGCTCGCCTACGCTGGCGGCTTGGGTCTTGCCCGCGATCTGAAAGACGCCGGTAAACGCGTTTTCATAGATCTCAAACTGCATGACATCGGCGCCACGGTCGAGCGGGCGACGCGGCAGATCGACAAAATGGGCATGGATTTCTTGACCGTTCACGCCTTTCCGCAAACCATGATCGCGGCGCGGGCCGGCGCAGGCGATGGCCTCAAGCTACTGGCCGTGACGGTGATGACCTCGTGGGATGACGCCGACCTCGCAGAGGCAGGCTATGGTTGCGGCGTCGCCGAACTTGTCGCTCGCCGCGCAGGACAGGCGAAGGCCGCCGGCATCGACGGACTGATCCTGTCGCCGCAGGAATTGGGCTCAATCCGCAAACTGGTCGGCCCGGACATGTTGCTGGTGACCCCGGGCGTTCGGCCGGCCGGCGCCGACATCGGCGATCAAAAACGGATCATGACTCCCGCGCAGGCCATCGCCGCCTCGGCCGATCACATTGTCGTCGGCCGACCCATCACCCGCGCCGCCGATCCGCGCGCGGCGGCGGAGGCGATCCTCGCCGAGATCGCGACAGTCGATCAATAACCAAAAAATCAGGCGGGCGCGCAGTCCGCCCTTTTGAGGTCAAGTTTCAGGCGTCACTTTTTATCAGAGAAAGATACTGATTCGGTGGCGTTTCATGTTCCCGACCCTGATCGCGCTGTTTGGCCTGTCGGCCTGGATTTACCTGATTGCCTTCCGGGGCGGTTTCTGGCGGTTGACCGAGCATGACCGGCGGTTCGCGCCCGAGGGCGCCGCGCCGTCGCCAGACGCCCATGTGATTGCGATTGTGCCGGCGCGCAACGAGGCCGAGGTGATCGCTACAAGCCTTGGCTCGCTTTTGAAACAGGACTTTCCTGGTCGTTTCGAAATTGTGCTGGTCGATGATCAAAGCAGCGACGACACCGCCGTCATCGCCCGCGCCTGCGCCGAAACGCTCGGCGCCCTGGATCGGTTGACCATTCTGCGAGCCACGGGACCGGGCGCCGGCTGGACTGGCAAGCTCGCCGCAATGCAACAGGGCTTTGTCCATGTTCAGGGGCGATCTGCGCCGCCGGATTTCGTATTGTTTTGTGACGCAGACATCGCCTTTGCGCCGCAGGTGCTGTCCCGCCTGGTCGCCGGCGCGACGGCGCGCGGTACAGTGCTGTCGTCGCTGATGGTGAAATTGCGATGCGAAAGCCGGGTGGAGCGCTGGTTCATCCCGGCCTTCATATTCTTCTTCCAGAAGCTTTACCCCTTCCGTCACATTAATGATCCGCAGAGCTCCGTGGCCGGCGCGGCTGGCGGGGTTATGCTGGTGCGTCCGATGGCGCTGGCCAACGCCGGCGGGCTCCCCGCGATCCGTGACGCGCTGATTGATGATTGCGCGCTGGGCGGTCTGATGAAATCGCAAGGTCCGATCTGGCTCGGCCTGACCGACGATGTTCACAGCCTTCGGCCTTATCCGCGCTTCGCCGACATCGAACATATGATCGTGCGCTCGGCCTACGCCCAGCTCGGCTATTCGCCGATGCGCGCTCTCGCGGCGCTGGCCGGAATGGCCGGAATCTATCTCGCGCCGCCGCTCATCGCGCTGTTTGGCGGCTCCCCGGCCGCCGAAATCGCCATGGTCGCCTGGCTCATCAAGACCCAGGCATTCATGCCGGCGCTCCGTTTTTACGGTCTCTCCCCCGCCCGCGCAGTGGCCCTGCCGGCGATCGCGGGTTGCTACACCTGGTTTACGGCGCTCTCGGTCTGGCGACATTTAAAGGGGCAGGGCGGCGACTGGAAAGGCCGCTATCAGGCGGCGCAAGGCGAGAAAATCGCCTGATTCTCGACTGTTGTTGACCGCCCTGTCTGAGTGACGCGGGTAAATCGGCGTTCTCGGGGTCGCAGGCGGATGGGGTTTTTCTTGCTCTCTCCGTCGGAGCAAGGCATTACCGGGCGCATGATCGAAATCGCCGAAACAGGCTCGGGAAAATCCCATCGCGACGAGAATTTTCCGGTCGCCTCCATACTTGCGCCCCATCGCCGCGCCCCGGTCATGTGTTTTTACAATTTTGTTCGCGCCGCCGACGACATCTCGGACCACCCGTCGCTGAGCGCAGATGAGAAGCTTGCGCTTCTCGACAGGCTCGACGACGCGCTGATGGGCGTCGGCCCGGATGAAGAAGTCGCGGCGCGGCTCCGCCTCATCTGCGCCGAACGCGGTCTGGATCGTCAGCACGCGCGCGATCTTCTCGTCGCGTTCCGGCGCGACGTAACAAAGCTGCGCTACGAAAACTGGGACGATCTGATCGACTATTGTCGTTATTCGGCGATGCCGGTGGGGCGTTTCGTCTGCGATGTGCATGGCGAAAACGCCTCGCGCACCTGGCCGGCGAACGATGCGCTTTGCGCCGCTTTGCAAGTGATCAATCACCTTCAGGATTGCGCCAAGGACTATCAATCGCTCAACCGCGTCTATCTCACGCAGGAGGCGCTTGCCGCGCATGGCGCGAACGTCGAGATGCTGGCGGCGCCGCGCGCGCCCGAGCCCCTGCGGGCGGCAATCCGGGATCTTAACGACAAGACGGCGCAACTTCTCGATCAGTCCCGTTGCTTCGCCGATTTAATCGATGATACGCGGCTCGCGATGAACGTCGGCGCGATCCAGGCGCTCGCTGAGGAGCTCGTGGCGCGGCTGCGCGTCGCGGACCCGCTCAGCGAAAAGGTTCACGCCGGCAAACTTGGTTTCGCGTTGACCGGCGCGCGCGGCGCCGTCGCCGCGCTGGCGCGACGCCTGGTGCGTCCCCGACGCCTCGCAATGGACGCAGCCCAATGAGTCTTAGCCCTCTCAGTCGCAGTCCCGCGGGTACCGGCGGCGCACAGGATTTACCGCCGCCGCCCACCAGCGGCATCGCCTCGAAAAGCTCGTTCTACCTGGCGATGAGGATTTTAGAGCCGCCACGCCGCGATGCGATGTTTGCGATCTACGCTTTTTGCCGCGCCGTGGACGATATCGCCGATGACGAGGGCGACCGCGACGAGCGACGCGCGGCGCTCGACAAATGGCGCTTCGATCTGGATGAATTATACGCTGGCCGCATTCGCCCGCCCGTCGCTTTTCTGGCCGAGCCTGTGCGGCGCTTTCATCTCGACCGCGCCGATTTCGAGGCGGTGATTGACGGCATGCAGATGGACGTCGACGAGGATATTTGCGCGCCCGATTGGGAAAAACTCGATCTCTACTGCGACAGGGTCGCCAGCGCCGTCGGACGATTGTCAGTTCACGCCTTCGGCCTTGTTCCCGACGGGGCGACGGAATTACCGACCGGCGCCAAACTCCTCGCCTATCATCTCGGCCGCGCGCTTCAACTCACCAACATCCTGCGCGATCTTGATGAAGACGCCGCTCGCGGACGTCTGTATCTGCCGCGAGAGACGCTGGAGGACGCCGGCGTCGACACCCGTGCGCCGCACGCCGTATTGGCGCATCCCGGCTTGCCGCGCGCGTGCGAACCTGTGCTCCAGCGCGCCCGCGAACATTACGCGCAAGCCGATCTGGTAATGGCGGGTTTGCCAAAATCGGCGCTGAAAGCGCCGGTGATGATGTCAGTCGGCTATCATTCGATTCTCGACAATCTCGCCGCCCGAGGTTTTGCCCCGCCTCGACCGCCGGTTCATGTGTCGCGTTTCAAACTCCTCGTCGCGTTGTTGCGCCATCTATTCTCGTGACCGGGGTCGTTCACATTGTCGGCGCCGGGCTCGCCGGACTGTCATGCGCCGTCCGTTTGACGGATGAGGGTCGTCACGTCGCCCTTTACGAAGCGGCGCGCATGGCGGGCGGACGCTGTCGCTCGTATCACGACGCTTCGCTCGGCCTGACCATCGATAACGGCAACCATCTGTTGTTGTCGGGCAACGCCGCAGCCCGCGATTACGCCCGCCGCATCGGGGCCGGCGACGCGCTCGTCGGCCCTGAAGTCTGCGTTTTCGATTTTCTGGACCTGCGCGACGGCGCGCGATGGCGGCTGCGGCCTAACGCCTCGCGCCTGCCTTGGTGGGTGCTGTTCGCCGACCGTCGCGTTCCCGGAACGGGACCAGGAGATTACCTCGACGCCGGGCGACTGCTCTTCGCCCGCGACGGCGCGACCATCGGCGAGACCATGCGTTGCGAAGGCGTATTATGGGAGAAGCTCTGGCGCCCTGTGCTGCTCTCGGCGCTCAACACAGAGCCAGCGGAGTCTGCTGCGACGCTTGCCGGCGCGGTGCTGCGGGAGACCCTGGCGGCGGGCGGCGCGGCCTGTCGGCCGCTGGTCGCCCAGAAAGGTCTGGGCGCAGCCTTCGTCGAACCTGCCCTGCAAACGCTGGCGGCGAAAGGCGTCACGCCCCGATTCGGCGCGAGGCTGCGTGAACTGGTTTTTGCGGACGGCCGGGTCGCGTCGCTGCGTTTCGGCGACGAAGAGGTCCCCCTTGGCCCCGCGGACAGCGTCGTGTTCGCCGCGCCCGCCTGGTCCGCACTGGAAACTATCCCCGGCCTGACCGCGCCGAATGATCATCGCGCGATTCTCAACGTGCATTTCAGGGTTGCGCCGCCGCCTGGCCAGCCGCTGTTGCTTGGTCTGGTTGGGGGGCTTTCGGAATGGCTATTCGCCTTTGAGGATCGCCTGTCGGTAACGATCAGCGGCGCGGACCGGCTCATGGACGCGCCGCGCGAGACGCTGGCGGCGCAAATCTGGACCGAGGCGTCGGCGGCGGCCGGCCTTGATTGCCGCGGTGCAGCATCGGGGCTTGCCTGCGTTCCGCCGCCATGGCAGATCGTCAAGGAGAAACGCGCGACTTTCGCCGCGACTCCCGCCCAAAACGCGCGCCGCCCCGACGCCGTAACGGACTGGAGCAATCTTTTTCTGGCTGGCGACTGGACGGCGACGGGACTGCCCGCGACGATTGAGGGAACGATCCGCTCCGGATATCGGGCGGCCGAACTCGCCGGACGCGGCGCCGAAAGTCCCGTGCGACCGTCCTGACTGCGCTATCGACGAGGTTTGGACATGACCGCTGCAGCGCGTATCGAGACCCCTGTTCAACCGCTTTCCGCGCAAGCCCTGGAAGACAGCATCCAGAACGCAAAAAAGGCGTTGCTGGCAATGGGCAAGAGCGACGGCCACTGGTGTTTCGAACTTGAGGCCGATTGCACAATCCCGGCTGAATATGTGCTGATGCGCCATTTTCGCGCCGAGCCGGTCGACAGCGAACTCGAACGAAAGATCGCCGTTTATTTGCGTCGCACGCAAGGAGCGCATGGCGGCTGGCCATTGTTCCAGGATGGCGATTTCAACATCAGCGCCAGCGTCAAGGCCTATTTCGCTCTTAAAATGATCGGCGACGATATCGACGCGCCGCACATGACGCGCGCCCGTACAGCAATCCTCGCGCATGGCGGGGCGGCGACGACAAATGTTTTCACCCGCGCCCTGCTGGCGCTGTATGGTGAAATTCCCTGGCGCGGCGTGCCGGTCATGCCCGTCGAAATCATGCTCCTCCCGCGCTGGTTTCCCTTCCACCTCGACAAGATTTCCTACTGGGGACGCACCGTGCTGGTGCCGCTTCTGGTGCTCAACGCCAAAAAACCGCGCGCCATCAATCCGCGGGGCGCGCATATCGCCGAATTGTTCATCACGCCTCCGGAAGAGGTGAAGGTATGGCCCAAGGGCGAACATCAGACATGGCCCTGGGCGCATATCTTCGGAGAAGTCGACAAGCTTCTGCGCTTCGCAGAACCGTATTTTCCCAAACGCACGCGCGAGCGCGCCATAGAAGCTGCGGAACGCTGGACGACAGAACGCCTCAACGGCGTCGATGGACTGGGCGCTATTTTCCCGGCGATGGTGAATTCCCTGCTGATGTATGACGTACTGGGCGCGCCCCCCTCGGACCCGCGCGTGAAGGATGCGCGCGAGTCGATCGAACGACTGCTTGTCGTCAACGAGACGGAAGCCTATTGCCAGCCCTGCGTCTCGCCGGTTTGGGACACTTCTCTTGTCGCTCACGCGCTGCTGGAGACTGGCGACACCGATGCGCGCGAGCGCGCGCGCGCTGCTTGCGAGTGGCTTGCGCCGCTGCAAATTCTCGATGTGAAAGGCGACTGGGCGGCGCAGCGTCCCGACCTTCGGCCGGGCGGCTGGGCCTTCCAATACGCCAATGCCTACTATCCGGACGTCGACGACACGGCTGTCGTCGCCACTGCCATGGATCGACTGACCAATGGCGAGACCGCCCAGCCTTATGAGGAGCGGATCTCGCGCGCGCGTGAGTGGATAATCGGCATGCAAAGCAAGAATGGCGGCTGGGGAGCTTTCGACGCCGACAACGCCTATCATTACCTCAACCACATTCCTTTCGCAGATCATGGCGCTTTACTCGATCCGCCGACGACAGACGTTTCGGCGCGTTGCGTCTCGATGCTGGCCCAACTGGGCGACACGCTGGAGAGTTCCGGGGCGTTGAAGCGCGGCGTCGACTATCTGCTCGCCGAACAGGAGAAGGACGGCAGCTGGTTTGGCCGCTGGGGAGCCAATTATATTTACGGCGCCTGGTCGGCGCTCTGCGCGCTCAACGCGGCCGGCCTGCCACACGATCACGAGTCGTACCGCCGCGCCGTCAAATGGCTTGTAGACATCCAGAACGCCGACGGCGGCTGGGGCGAGGATCTCTCCAGCTACAAAATGGATTACAAGGGTTACGAGGCGGCCCCTTCGACCGCCTCGCAAACCGCCTGGGCGCTGCTCGGCCTAATGGCGGCAGGCGAAGTCGATCACCCGGCCGTTGCGCGCGGCGTCGCATATCTTCAGCAGCATCAGCAAGATCATGGACTCTGGGACGAGGCCCGCTACACCGCCACCGGCTTTCCCCGTGTCTTTTACCTGCGCTACCACGGCTATGCGAAATTCTTTCCGCTGTGGGCGCTGGCGCGCTATCGTAATCTGAAACGCGCCAATGACCGCGTGATGCGCTTCGGCCTCTAGGGAATGTCCGCGATTACCGCACAACATCGCAATTCCCGCGCCGGCCTGCCGACGCTGTTGCTGACCGGCATGAAGCGGGAAGCCGCCTGCGCGGCGTCGGATGGCGTCGTCACCCTGTGCAGCGGCGCCAACGTCACGCATCTTCGTCTATCGCTGGACGATCTGAAGGCGCAGGACTTCGGCGCCGTGATCAGCTTTGGGCTTGCCGGCGGTCTCAATCCAACACTGCGCCCCGGCGACTGCATTGTTGCGCGCGAGATTGTCGCGGAGGGAGCGTGTTTTACGTCTGACAACCGCCTTGTCGACGCGCTGATCGACGCTGTCGCCGGCGCCGGTCGGCCGCCGGTTTCAGGCGCGATCGCCGGAGTTGATGAAATGGCGATGGATGTCGCGGCGAAAACGGCGCTCCGTTCGCTGACCGGTGCGGACGCCGTGGATATGGAGTCGCACATCGCCGCCGCCTTTGCGGCAGAAAAGGGCGCGACGTTCGCGGCGGTGCGCGTCATCGCAGACCCGGCGACTCGGACCCTGCCGCCGCTGGCGGCGAAAGCGATCACCCCGGAAGGCGACATCGATCAGGGCTATGTGGCGCGCGAATTGATTCGCGCGCCGGGCCAGATCGGCGAGCTTATCCGCGCGGGACTGGATTCCCGCGCGGCTTTCGCCACTCTAGGCCGCGTCGGACCGTTGATCGGCCCGCTGCTTCGCCTCGTGCTCGCGGATCTCTGAAAGCCGGGCGACGTTTTCATCATAGACATATTGCGCAGGTCTCTGGTTCTCCAGAGAAATGTCGGGAGCCATCGGTCCATCCGTGCGCACGCCGAGAAGCGCTACGGCCGCCGCTTTCCACGGTCGCCGTACGGCGTCATTGACAGCGCTCGCCTCGAAGCCGGAATGCACCATGCAATCAGCGCATTTCTCGTAGTTACCGACGCCGTAGGAGTCCCAATCGGTCTCCTCCATCAATTGCTTGAAGGTCGGCACATAGCCCTCGCCAAGCAGATAGCAGGGACGCTGCCAGCCAAAAACGGTGCGCAGCGGATTGCCCCAGGGCGTGCAATAATAACTTTCATTGCCGGCGAGGAAATTCATGAACAGGCCAGACTGCTGGAATTCCCAGGCCTTTCCGCCACGCCCGCGCGACAGGATACCGCGGAACAGCTCCTTGGTGCGCTGACGGTTAAGGAAATGCGTCTGATCGGGCGCGCGCTCATAGGCGTAGCCCGGCGACACTGTCATGCCATCGACGCCGAGCGCGGTCGTCTCGTCGAGGAATTTGGCGACCCGCTCGGGATCAGCGTCCGAGAAGAAGGTGCTGTTGGTGGTGACGCGGAAACCTTTCGCCTTGGCGAGTTTGATCGCCTCGACAGCGCGCTCGTAAACGCCCTCCTGCGAGACAGCCTTGTCGTGCATCTCCTTGTCGCCATCAAGATGGATCGACCAGGTGAAATAGGGGCTGGGCTTGTATTGATCGATTTTTTTGCCGAGCAGCAGCGCATTGGTGCAAACAATGGCGAATTTGCCGCGCGCGACAATTCCCTCAACGATCTGCGGCAAATCCTTGTGCAGAAGCGGTTCGCCGCCAGCGATCACGACAACGGGCGCGCCGCATTCATCCACTGATTCGAGACACTCCTCGACCGACAGGCGCTTGTTGAGAATGTGATCGGGGTAGTCGATCTTGCCGCAGCCGGAACAGGCCAGATTGCAGCGAAAGAGCGGTTCGAGCATCAGGACGAGCGGATAGCGCTTCACGCCCGTCAGATGTTGCTTGACAATATAGGCGCCGATTTTCGCGATATAGCGGAGAGGTATGGACACGGCAGTTTCCTGTTGTGATACGCGAGCCTTCAAGGGACTGCGAGACAAAGGGCGCCGGCGCGGAACAAACCACGAGCGTTCGCCATTTGGCCGTCTAGCATGAAAAGACGCAGCGGGGAAATCGGCGAGCCTGCCGCCGATTTCCCCGCCGACCGCCTTGCCTTAGGGACAAAATCAGTCTCTTTTCGGGCATGAGAGCGGCAATCAGAAGGACGCGACGCGACCTCCGGAGCAATCAACCGATGAACCGAGCGCACACGCCGCCGTCCCAAGTCCCGCCGGGGCGGCTCCCCCCATGACGATTGCGCCAACGCCCACGGCTCCGGAAGCGACGGAGTCGAGGAAAGTTACAATTTTTCAAACCCTTGCGACGCCTGTTCGCCATCTCTGGGCCGGACGGATCGATCTCGGGCGCGTCGGTATGGCCGTCGCCCTGCCCGTTCTGGCCTGGGTCTTTTACACAACCTCCTCCGGCATGATCGACATCATGCAGAAAGAGCCGGGAGATCCGGTCGGGATCGTGGGCGCCCTGGTGGCCACCTCGGCGATTCTCATCATGCTGGCAGCGACTTCCTGGTCGCTGGGAGCCGATCTGGCCGCGCTGATCGCCCATCGGCGCATGGCGCGCGAGCGAATGATCATCAAGACGCTGGTGACGGCGCTGGTCTTCGGCTTTGTCTTCTCGATTTCCGCCTTCTTCTCCTTCACCTATTACTACAACAACATCTTCAAGCTTTCCTCGCGCAAGATCGTCGCCGAGCTGCAACCCAACGAACTGGCCGCCGAGGTGATGTTACCGGCCGCCAAGCAAATCGCCGCCGCCAGCGAGACGGAGGCCGCTCGTCTCGCCGCGACCTCGACCTTCCGGGCCTATCTCGACAGTCTCGACGCGCTGATCCAATCGGCAAGGGAGGCGGGACCGGCGCTGCGCGAGACAATCCGAAAAAATCAGGACGCCCAGCGCGCCGTCATGGCGCAGGCGGCCCAAAAGGCAGCCCTCGAACTTGAAACGGCGCGAGCGGCGGCCCGACAGATGAGCGAAACTCAGGAAGAGATCGCCACGCTGGAAAAAAACGCCGCCGCCTTCGAAGAAATCATCAAATCCAAACAGGGGGAGATCGATCAGCTTTCCGCCACCGCAAGGCAGGAAGAGCAACTCGCCGTCGACGCCGCCCAGGGGCTCGACAATCAAGGGGCGACCTGCGGTCCCAATTGCCGGGCCCACCAGGCGAAGGCCCAGGAAGCGCTTCAAAGGGTGGCCGCGATTCGTCGCACCCTTGCCGGCCCGACGGCGGAGCGGGCCAACGCGCTCAAGAAACGCGACGCCCTTGCCGCAAGGCTGATCCCCCTGAAACAGAAAGCCGAAGCGGCTGAGAGCGGCGCTGTCCAGTCCGCATCCAAGACGGAGGCGGCGCCCGATCTCGACGGCAATGTACGCGAACTCGCCGCGCTGCGCGATCAGTTGCGGGTCGATCCCACCTGGGCGCGCGTGCGCGCAGCCAAGCCATTATGCGAGCCGATCCTCGCCGCCGCGCGCCAAGCCAACGCCGCACCCGCCGCCATCGGGCGTGATTTCGCTTGTGAGCCGCAGGGCGAAGCCCGCGATCTGCTCTCCGCGCGCGACGAGCGTCTCGCCGCCCGCGTCGCCTACAATCAAAAATGTGGCATGGAGACGGGACTGCGCGACGAGTTGAACGCTATCGTCGGCAAAATCCGCAAGGCGCCAGCGTCCGATAAAAACGCCGCAGCCGATGGCTTTAACGCCGCAAAGGCGGCGGTCGACGCCTGCATCGTCAGCGGCAAAGCGCTGGGATTGAGCGACGAGGACGTGCGCGGCTTTTTGAAAACAAGCGACGCGTTTTTGCGCGCTCATTCTTCCGAGCGCAACAAATTCGAACTGGCGCGCGAGGCCTTCTGGAGCTTCACGCCGGACTCGACCATGGCGATTTGCGTCGCCATGGCGCAGGACGCCTTCCTGTTTATCATGAAGTTCCTGTCGGAGATTTTCAAACGCGGATTCGAAACGCGCGAGCGACGACACTTCGCGACGCCGCTGGACATGACCGACGACGAAGACGATCCGGTCGAGATCCGCGCCATGAAGGCGATGTTGCGCGTCGCGCGTCCCCTGCCCGGCGATATGAGCGAAATCGCCCCCGGCGCGCCGTTGATTATGGCGTTGCCGCCAGGGGTGCGGGAAAACTTGACGGCTATTCTCAATCGGCTGGTTCGCGACGAGATCGCACATGTCGCGCGCAGCGGGGCCTATGTTGTCGATAACATTACGATCGCCCAGGCTGAGCAGCGCCTGAATGCGGCGCTCAGGCAGCGCGGCGGACGCGCCCTGCGCTCTACGTTTGGACAAACTCTGGACGGCCTCGAAGAGGACGCCGGGCCGCGCGCTTTTTACGCCGATCCGATTGCAGCGCGCAGCCGGCGCCGTCGGCCGACGGCGCTGGAGCGGTATCTGACGGAGGATAGCGACGCCGGTGTCGGCGCGGAAGGCGGGTAATTCGTCTAGGCTGCGTCGGACAAAGCTCCCGGCAATGCGTGATCGGGGCTGTACCGCAAACATACCCCGGGCGCGGGATAGGCAAGTCCGCAGGCGACGCTGACGTCGCGCCAGCGCGGATAGGAGGACGACAAGGATTGCAGGGCGAAGCCGGCCGCCGCCAGGAAATCCCGCTCGTTCGCGAAATCCCTCGCGTCGAAATCCAGACACGCCGCCGCATCCGACGACGCCGCGTCCAGAAAAAATTCGAGCATGTCGCACCCCCAGGCGTCGCGCAGTAAAACGGCTCGCGCCCGATCCACGTCGAGATTTTGAAAGCGCCAGCGACTGGGCGTCTCGGCGAGCCGGACGGCCGCCGTTTCTGCGGCAAGGTCAGGATCGGCGCGCAGGTGACCCGCCGCGATGGCGAGACAGGCGGCCGGAAAACGACGCCAATCGTCGAAAGCGACGACCCAGACCGACGACTGCTGATGCCGGCGCGCGCCGCCGTTCTCGCCGTCCTCCGGGCGGAAGCGGGCGCGCATCAACGCCGTGGCGTCATAAGCCGTCGTGCGGGCGACAAAACATCCTGAGCGTAACGCCGACGTCTCGATCGCATCGGGATCGAAACGACGGCGACCGATCAGCCGCGCTGGTGAGAGATGTCCAACGAGAGACGGATCAAGGTCGAACGAGCGACGCGTAACCTCATAGCCGGATTGGGACGGCACAGCGCCCGTCGTTGCATCGACGAGCTTGCCGTAATGCAGCCGCCGGATATCAATCGCCGCCTCAACGGCGGTGGAAGTGTTTGCGCTCACTGGGGAAGACATCCGCCGGCGGTTGACGACGGAGGAACATTAATCGCGAGACTTTAATCGATGATTGACGTCTCGTCGTTTCCTGCCGCGCGCGCATCGAGCTGTGCGAAAGAGAAGGTGAAAGCGCTGTCCATGCCAAGCGCGGCGTAGAGAAAAGGTTCAGCGGTCAGAAACGGACGCCAGAATTCCCCGGCGGCGCGCGCGCCCTCAAGACCGGCGCGTCGGAAACGGCGTTCGCCGGGCTGATGAGGATCGATGTTGGGATTCTGGAAACGCTTGGTGAAGCCATAGGCCGAAGCAACGGTGAAGCGCACGCGCGCGCCGCCATTGGGCGTCTCAAGCGCCCGCAGGCGCTCCAGCCATTGGGCGCGGCGCAGGGCGCGACTCAAAACATGTCGCGCCACGGCCGGATCGCAGGCGTAGGTGAAGGCGCTCGGACCCAGTCGCACGAACAGCCGTTCATAATGCGAAAACACAACGACCAGGCGCCGTAATTTTTTCTCCGGCGCGATCACGAGGCGATCAATCAAGCGCGTCAGGGCGCCAATCCATAAGGAGTCCTCCAGACGCACCAGCGGCAACACCAGCACAATCGCCTCGCAAGCGAGCAATTGACGCGCCAGTTTGGTTTTCACGTCGTCAAGAATGGCGATCTCCACGCCATTGGGCGGTACGGCGACCTCGCCGGCGGAATCGACAATCTCAAGAAGCCACGGCCCTGGAGTGAGTATCGCTGGCGGGGCCTCGCCATTCACGGTGAGTCGGAAATAATACTCGTAGGTGTCTAGCGTATCGGTGGCGACGCCGCCCTGCGCAAAATCGCGCTGAAGGCGTTCGTAATCGCCTTCTTCATGGGCCAGAAAGTCGGCGGGACGCATCTCGGCCTCTGCGGCGCGAAAATCCTTTTCGCCAAGAGGCTGGATCGCCGGCCGCAGCCTTGGAGCATATCCAAAGGAGCCTTGCGCGACGCACTCCGTCAAAGCGGCGAGCAGCGACGACTTTCCGCCGGCTTTCGGCCCGACAAGGCAGATGGTGAGTTTTTCCGTCATGCCCCGTGCGAGTCCCCGGCTTTTGCCCGCCCGGACAATACAGAGGCCAAGGCGCTGGGCAAGGGGCGGATATACTCTGTGGCCTGCGAAATATTCGCGCAAAACGATGGCGGCGACGAGCCGGCGACCGGATGACGCCCTGACGACAACATGCTAAGCGCGCTTATGCTCGAAGGATTGCCCCCCAACGGCGCCAGCCATGTGCTGCGCCTCGCCTGCGATGAACGTCGCGCTCGCGCCATCGCAGATATTTTCGTCGAGACCTTCGATCCCGCCGAGACCGCCGCCGCCGCCTTCGAGGAGCCGGACGGCGCGACCTGGGCGGTCGAGGTTTATTTTGCCGATCCGCCAGACGAAACGGCGGTGCGGGAATTGGTCGCCGCCGTAAGCGACGCCGGGACGGCGCAGGCTGCGCGACTGGAGCAAATCGCCAAGCAGGACTGGGTGCAAAGCGCCCTCGCCGGTCTCAAGCCTGTGCGGGCCGGCAGAGTAGTGGTGCATGGATCCCACGATCGCGGGGGGGTGCGCGCCAATGATGTGGGCGTCGAGATTGAGGCGGCGTTGGCCTTCGGCACCGGCCATCACGGCACGACGCTGGGCTGTCTGCGGATGCTGGATAGCATCGTGAAGCGTCGGCGGCCGCAACGCGTCCTCGACGTTGGTTGTGGCACCGGGGTGCTCGCCATCGCAGCGGCGCGGCTGTTACGCCAGTCGGTTTCCTGCGGCGACATTGACCCTGTCGCGGTCGAAACCGCCCGCGCCAACGCCCGCGCCAACGCCGCCGGCGTCTATGTGCGGCCTGTGGTCGCAAGCGGCCTCCGCCATCCGGCGCTGGTCGGGCAATACGACCTGATCTTCGCCAATATTCTGGCCAAGCCATTGCGCCTGCTCGCTCCCTCGCTCGCTGCGGCGGCGGCCAACGGCGCGGAACTGGTGCTCTCCGGCCTGCTCGCACGCGATGCGCCGGGTGTGCTCTCGGCCTATCGCGCCCAGGGCTTTGCTCTCGCCCGTCGCATCGACATCGACGGCTGGGCGACGCTGCTACTGCGCCGGGGCGGCGCTCAGTCCCTTCCGGCGGATAATGACGATCTTGACCCGGACGATGAGGATTGACAGTTGCCGCCCGGCCTCGGGGCGACTAGCTATCAATTATGTTTGAAGCCAAATTCCAGTCTTTCGCCGATTCCGCAGACGCCAGCGATAGCGCGGCGCGCATCGGCCTGTTGCGCGCCGAACTGGCCGGACGGGGTCTTGACGGATTTCTTGTCCCGCGCGCTGACGCCCATCAGAACGAATATGTTCCGAAATCCGCCGAGCGACTGGCCTGGCTGACCGGGTTCACCGGCTCCGCCGGCTTCGCTATCGTTCTGGCGACGAAAGCGACGATTTTTGTCGATGGGCGTTACGTTATTCAGGTAAAGGGCGAAATTGATCCCCGTGTAATGACGTCTCTTGATGTTTCCTCGACCGCCCCATCCGCCTGGCTCGCCGAAAACGCTCCGGACGGCGCCAAAATTGGCTACGATCCCTGGTTGCATACGGACGACCAGATCGGACGATTCCGCAAGGCGCTTGAGGGCAGAAACGTTACGCTGGTTCGCCTCGAAGACAACCCCATCGACGCGATCTGGCTCGACCGGCCGGCCGAACCCGCCGGAAAAGTGACGCCCTACCCGACGCGCCTCGCCGGCGAATCCGTCAGCGCCAAGATCAAGCGCTTGCGTGCGAAATTAGGCGGAGCCGATGCGGCCCTGCTCTCCGATCCGCACGCCATCGCCTGGACATTCAATATGCGCGGCGCCGATGTCGCTCATACCCCCATCGCCCTGTGTTTTGCGCTGTTGCCGGGCACAGGTCAGCCGTCTCTGTTTATCGACTCCGCGAAGATCGACGTCAAAACTCGCGGCGTGTTGGAGAAATACCTTCAACTGCTTCCGTCGACGGCGCTGACCGAAACATTGACGCGCCTGGGGCGCGAGGGCGCGACGGTTCTCTTCGACGCCGCCACGGCGCCATCAAAACTCGTCGACTTGCTGCGCGAGGCCGGCGGCAAACCAAAGATCGTGGCCGATCCGGCGTCGCTGCCGAAGGCGGTAAAAAATACTTCGGAACTGGCCTGCGCCCGCGAAGCGCACATCCGCGACGGGCTTGCGCTGACGCGTTTTCTGGCCTGGTTTTCCATGGCTGCGCCGAAAGGCGGTCTTACAGAAATCTCGGCCGCGCAGGCGCTCGAAACTTTCCGGCGCGAAAACGGCGATCTGCGCGATATCTCTTTCCCGACGATTTCCGCCTTCGGCGAACATGCGGCAATCCCGCATTATCGCGTCACAGAAAAAAGCAATCTGCCGATTGGCAAGGGCGTTTATCTGGTCGATAGCGGCGGGCAATATCTGGACGGCACCACAGATGTGACGCGCACCGTCGCGGTGGGTCGTCCGTCGAAACAATTTCGCGAGCATTACACGCGCGTGCTCAAGGGCCACATCGCCATCGCCTGCGCCGTATTTCCCAGAGGCGCAACGGGGGCGCAACTGGACGCCTTCGCTCGTCGGCCCCTTTGGGAAGCAGGTCTCGATTTCGATCATGGCACCGGCCATGGCGTCGGGGTCTATCTATCTGTGCATGAAGGACCGCAGCGCATCTCCCGGATTGACTCGACTCCGCTCCAACCAGGCATGATTCTCTCTAACGAGCCGGGCTACTACCGCGCCGGAGAATATGGGATTCGCCTCGAAAATCTCGTGATCGTCGAGAAACGGCCTATCAATGGCGGCGAACGGGAGATGTATGGCTTTGAGACGATCACGCTGGCGCCGTTCGACCTGGCCTGCATTGATGAGAAGCTCCTCACGCCGGCAGAAATCCATTGGCTGGACGCCTATCACGCGCGGGTTCGCAAGACGCTCTCGCCGCGAGCCGACCCTGCGACGCGCGCCTGGTTGCGCGGCGCGACGCGCAAACTTCTTGTGCGGTAGTCGTGACGGCCAGTCGTTTCTTCGGCGATTATTGCGTCGAGACCTCAATGTCGCCATCGCGCGCCCAGGCGGATAATAATCCCGGGGCGTTTTGCGCGCGCGCGCAAACGCCGTCACGCCCGACAACAATCAGCGCGCCGACGCCGCCAACTTTGCCAATCAATCGTGCTATGGCCGCATCGGCCGCCGCCTGCGTATCCAGCCCCTGATCCTCAATCAAAAAACCGACCACGCGCGCTAGCGTTGTGCGCAGAAAATGCTCGCCAACGCCCGTGCAGGATACCGCGCAACTGGCGTTATCGGCGAAAACGCCGGCGCCGATCACCGGCGAATCGCCAACCCGGCCGGGTAATTTATTAGTCATGCCGCCAGTCGAGGTCGCGGCGGCAAGATTGCCGCCGCGGTCGCGCGCAACCGCGCCGACCGTGCCGAGTTTCTCCGTCGGAGGCGCATAATGATCCAGGGCGGTCTCATTGCGGGCTTTCGCGCGGGCCAGATCTGTGAGGCGCTCCGGCGTCCGGAAATAGCTTTCCGTCACCAGCGCGACTCCATGAGCGGCGGCGAAGTCCTCGGCGCCCGCGCCGATCAGAAAAACATGGGGACTTTTCTCCATTACGGCGCGGGCGGCGAGGATCGGGTTTTTGATCCGCCCGACCCCGGCGACAGCGCCGGCCATGAGATTGCGGCCGTCCATGATCCCCGCATCGCATTCAGCGCGGCCTTCGGCGTTGAGCACCGAGCCAAGACCGGCGTTGTAGAGCGGATCGTCCTCAAGCAGCGTGACGCAGAGACTGACGGCGTCGCGGGCCGTTGCGCCCTGTTCGAGCGCAGCCGCGCCGGCCGCGACGATGCGACGAAGAGAGGGCTCAAAACGCCCGGGCTCCCTGATCGCCCCGGCGCCGCCGTGAATCACCAGTGAATAGCCGGACATCACCAGGCCTCCGGGTCTTCAGGAGGCGCGACGAACTTTTTTATCGAAGAACAGCGCCTGGCTGATGGTCGCCTTCACCATTTCGACCCGATAGGGTTTGCTGATCAGGAAGGCCGGCTCCGGCCGTTCGCCAGTGAGCAATCGTTCGGGATAGGCGGTTATGAAAATCACCGGCGAGTCCGACATAGCCAAGAGATCGTTTACGGCATTGAGGCCGGAGGTGCCGTCGGCGAGTTGGATATCTGCGAGAATCAGCCCAGGCCGGCGCGTTTTCGCCAGCTCCAGCGCCTCGCCATGGGTGCGCGCCACGCCAATCACCCGATGGCCCAGGTCTTCGCAAATGAACTGGATGTCCTGAGCGATCAAGCCTTCGTCTTCAATGATCAGCACATCGGTCGCCACACGCTGCGCGATCTCCCGCCCCGCTTCGGCGATCAAATCCCCAACTTCGGAAGGCGTAACGGAAAGGATCGTCGCCACTTCCTCGGGTGTAAACCCTTCAACCGTCCGCAAAAGGAAGGCTTGCCGCGACCGGGGGGTGAGCTGGCTGACGTTATGCTGCGCCGCGGTGAGATCCTCGTCCGGATCGTCGGCGATGTTGAGCGGAATTGATCCCCATGAGGTCATAAAAACTTGATAAAGACCGACCTTGGGCGACACGCCTGCGGGAAAGGAGCCGGTGTCGTCGATCAGCGCCTCCAGCGTGGCGACAACATAGGCGTCACCGCTTTTTTGCGAGCCGCAGAGCGAACGGGCGAATCGCCGGAGATAGGGAAGATGAGGGGCGATCTCTCTGGAGATGTTCATGTCGACAACCATAGACCTTCACAAGACAGATCTCTGACTTAAAGGCTTGCAAGCCTTCCGGCAAGAAACCGCCAACCTGGGCTCATCTCCTCGAAACTCGGCTCCCGGGCGGGAACATTCGCCCCCTGTGGCGGGTTAATCAGGAGCGTCCCTGAAATGAGGTCGCAAGTCATCCCCCTTTATCTGGAAGGTTACGGAATTTTCGATGACGATGAACGAGGACGGTCACTCTCCTGCCAACGGACGACGCAACCCGGCGACCGACAAGGGAGAGGAGCTTGCGGAAGAAGGCCCGTCACTTGACCCGAGAGTGCAGGAACAGCTTGGCCGCGTCTTCCGAAGCTTTTGCGACGACCTCGTTCACCAGCCGATACCCGACAAACTGGCCGTTCTGCTTGCGCGTCTAGAGGCCAAACAGCGCGGAAAAGAATGAGCGGAGATCCTTTCGCGGACATGATGGTGGCGGAGATGCCCTATTTACGCGCCTTCGCCCTCTCGCTTTCGGGCTCGACCTCTGTCGCCGACGATCTCGTGCAGGAAACGCTCGTCAAGGCATGGACTCACGCCGGTTCCTTCGAGAAGGGCACCAATTTTCGCGCCTGGTTGGTGACTATCCTTCGCAACACCTACTTCAACCAGTATCGAAAACTCTCAAGAGAAGTGCAGGATAGCGATCACGTCCACGCCGGACAGATTGCTGTGGGCGGCGAACAGGAATCTTCCGCATCCATGCGCGACATGCAGAGGGCCATTAATCTGCTGCCCCCGGATCAACGGGAGATACTCCTGATGATCGGCGTAACAGAACTCTCTTACGAGGAGGCCGCCCAAATCTGCAACATTGCCGTCGGGACAGTCAAAAGCAGACTGAACCGCGCCCGCGCCCGGCTGGCGGAACTGCTCGGCCTCACCGGCGACGGACCTGCGGGAGCGGATCGGGCGATCGAGGATCGAAAAACTCTTCGCCAGTCCTAACTTTGGCCATGAAAGGCCGCATGTCCCGGAGTGCTGTCCCGCGTGATTTACGTCCCGTACCCTCGGCCCCTGCCCCGTCATCGCCCGGACTGTCTAACAAGACTTGGGGCTGGCGTCGGCTCCAGCGCCATTTTCATGAGTGGGCCTGCCGCGCAGGCGGCTGAGACGGCCAGCGGAGTCGGCGACGCTGGCGGCGTGACGACCCTGTTGCTGGCCAGTGCGCTGGTCCTATCGATAGGTGCGATCGCCCTGCTCTACGTCGCCGGCGAGAAATCCCGGGCGGCCCGGAAAAGTCTCGCTGCTTTCGCAACGGCGATCGGCAAGGATGCGTCAGTCAATTGGCGTCCCACCGGCGATGGCGAGATCGACGCCGTCGCGCAACAAATGCAGGAGATCCATTCGCGGCTGCAAGAAAAACGCAGCCGCATCGCCGCCGATCAGAGCGAAATCCGGGCGGCGCGCGAACAAGGTCGGGTGATGGATCTTGAGCTGCACCACCGGGTCAACAACGCGATGGCGATGATCCAGGGCATCGCCAACATCACCGCGCGAACGGCAAATAACTTTAATGATTTCCGGGCCGCTTTCAACGAACGCGTTCAATGCCTCAGTCGCATCTCGACCTTGCTGGTGAGCAAATCCTGGGCGCAAACGCCCTTGCTCGAACTGGTCGAAACTGTGATCGACAAACAATGGACTGACCGAATCCAAACCAGCGGTCCAGACATTGACCTGCGCTCGGAGGTCGCCCTCGCCCTGGGAATGGCGCTTCACGAGCTTTTGACCAACGCAGAACAACATGGCGCATTGTCGACGGATTCCGGCGGCGTCAACATCTCGTGGCGTATTGAACCGAACGCTTCTGATCGCCTGACGCTGATCTGGATGGAACGCGACGGTCCTCTGCTCGAACATCCCCAGCCCCAGGGCGTTGGACATTATTTGATCCGCAACGTTCTTGCGCGGCAGTTCGGCGGCGACGTGGACATCGCCTTCGAGCGGGAAGGTCTCCGCGTGACCCTGACGGCGCAAGCCTGAGGATTGTCCCGGCCTGATTATGTCTGACCGGGCTTATGGTTTTTGGTTTTGTCGCAACTTTTCTCGCAAACCACTACGGCGTAAAGCGCTCAGCAAGATCATCAGCTTTCAGCCTGCGTTTCCTGCGGCGTGACCTTAAGCGCCGTGACACGATTACGCACCCGCCGCATCACTTCGAAACGGAATCCGTGAAAGGTAAAAATCTGTCCGGCTTCAGGAATGGCGCCGGCTTCATGAATCACAAGTCCGGCGATGGTCGTCGCCTCTTCGTCCGGGAGATCCCACGCCATCACGCGATTGAGATCGCGCACCGGCGCGGCGCCATCGACCAGAACCGAGCCATCGGGCTGTGGCCGCACGCCCTGTACAGCGAGATCGTGCTCGTCGCGAATGTCGCCGACAATCTCCTCAAGAATATCCTCCAGCGTGACGAGCCCCATCACCTCGCCATATTCGTCGACAACCAGCGCGAAATGCGTTTTACGTTTCAAAAACGCTTCGAGCTGATCCTCCAGAGTCGTCGCCTCGGGCACGAACCACGGCGCGAACATCACCTCGTCGATATTGATTTTGGAGGCGTCGCCCCCGGCGGCGTCGAGCGCGCGCAAAAGATCCTTGGAGTGCAAAACGCCGACAAAATTATCAGGCCGCTCGCGCCAGAGCGGCATACGGGTGAAAGGGGAGGAGAGAACTTCCCGGACTATCTGCACTGGCGGCAGATCGGCGTCGATAGTGCGCATCTTGGTGCGGTGAATCATCACGTCCGCCACATGCAGAACCTGCAAATCGAGCACGCCGCCAAACATATCGCGCGCGGCGCGCTCGACATTTCCCTCTTCGTGCAGGATATCCACCGCGCCTTTCAACTCCTCGTAAGGCGACAGCATGGCCCGCCCATGAACAATATCGACGCCGACAAGTTTCAGCACCGACCGGACAATGAACTCGACCGCTGCAAGCACCGGACCAAAGATCGAGACGAAGGGACTGATGATTTTCGCCACCCGCAGCGACACGGCGTCGGGATAGTTGATGGCAAGGGTTTTGGGGAGAACTTCTGCAAAGACAAGCAATAACGCCGTCATGATAATCGTGGCGTAAACAGCGCCATTCTCGCCGACCAGCGAGTTGAGTACGCTCGTCGTGAAGGCGGAGCTGCCGATGGTGACAAGCGTGTTGCCCATAAGCAGCGCGGCGATCATCCTGTTGCGCTGGCGCAGGAGGCGGTTCACGGCGGCGGCGCGGCGATCGCCCTCTTTCTCCAGCGTATGCATGCGGCCATGCGAGGCGGCGGTTAGCGCCGTTTCAGAGCCTGCAAAGAAGGCCGAGAGGAAAATGCACAGGACGACGATCAGGATGTCGGTCCATAAATCGCCTCCAGGAACGCCGGCTCCAAGACCATGCATGCTGGTTACTCTCGCCTCAGTTCGTCTTCGAGAAAGGCGCGCACATCCTGTGCGTCCACGCCCTTTGCGACGAAGGCCTCGCCAATGCCCCGGATCAGAATGAACGTCAGCGCGCCGCCCTCGACTTTTTTGTCCTGATACATCGCGTCCAGTATGGACTGCGCATCGTCGCGCCAGCCGGGAATATCGGAGATTTTCGTTGGCAAGCCAACGCAGGCGAGATGGCTCTCCAGCCGGTCCGCGTCATCCCCTGAACAAAGTCCCAGACGCGCGGAGAAACGCGCGGCGCAGACCATGCCGATCGCCACCCCCTCGCCATGCACCAGTCGCGCGCCATCGTATTGCGCCAGATATTCGAAGGCGTGGCCAAAGGTATGACCAAGATTGAGAAGGGCGCGATCGCCCTGTTCGGTTTCGTCCCGAGCGACAATCGCCGCCTTGCTTTCACAACTCACGGCGACGGCGCAGATCTGTTCGGCGCGACTGTTGAAAACGGCTTCGGCGTCGGCCTCAAGCCATTCGAAGAAACGTTTGTGGCCGATCACGCCGTATTTGACCACCTCAGCGTAACCGGCGCGAAATTCTCGGATCGGAAGGGTTTTCAGCACGTCGACATCGGCAAGCACCAGCGCCGGCTGGTAAAAGGCTCCGATCAAATTCTTGCCGTGCGCGGAGTTGATCCCCGTCTTACCACCGACAGAGGAGTCGACTTGCGATAGCAGGGTCGTCGGAATTTGAATGAAGCGCGATCCGCGCCGAAGGCTTGACGCGACATAGCCCGCCAGATCGCCAACGACGCCGCCGCCAAAAGCGACAACAATATCCCGCCGCTCGATCTTCGCCGCCAGCGCCTCGTCGCAAACGCGTCCGAAGACGCCAAGGGACTTCGACGTCTCGCCTGGCTTTACGACGATAGTCGTATGTCTGACGCCGGCTGTGGAGAGGCTCTCCTGAAGCGCCGGCAAATGAAGACGAGCGACATTTTCATCGGTGACGATGGCGCAAGCCGCCCCCGGAGCCATCGCCGCGATGCGCGCGCCAGCCTCGGCGACAAGATTCGCGCCGATGACAATGTCATAGGCGCGACCGGCCAACTCAACGCGAACGTTCTCACGATGGCCAGCGTCTGTTTCCATTGCTCCGCGATGTGGGTGAAGATGCGACATGACTTTTGCGAATTCCTGTTCCCGCGCCGAGCGACGCGTTTGATCCAGACCGGCGAGCCCGAGCGCCAGCGCATCCATCGTCTCGTCGACCATGACTTCCTGCGGGGCGTCGTGCGATGGAACCCGAATGTCGGCCATTGAATAAACTGGCGTGCGAATGTCGAGCAGCTTTCGCAGCGTCGCCTCAGGATCCGCAGTATGAAGCAGCGGTCGGTCGTTTTTGCGTCGCACACGTTTCAACAGGGTCTTGAGATCGGCGTCGAGCCAGATCGAGACTCCCTGTTCCGCAATCCGCGCGCGGGTGCGAGGATCCATGAAGGCGCCGCCGCCCGTGGCGAGCACCACTTGCCCGCCATTAAGCAATCGCATGATGACGCGGCGTTCGCCATCGCGAAAATAGCTCTCGCCGTATCTGGCGAAAATCTCCGGGATCGTCAGACCGGCGGCTGCGGCGACGATTTCAGCGTCGGCGTCAACGAAGGGCAACCCCAGTCGCGCCGCCAGACGATGGCCGATAGCGCTTTTTCCCGATCCCATCATGCCGACAAAAACGATCGAACGGCCGTTCAGACCATCAAGAATGGCTGAGACTCGCGTATCTGTCGATGGGATCGCGGTTTCGACAGATCCTGTTGTGTTCAGACGAGACATAATGGGCAATCTACACGGGGATGGCGAGAAATTCATCCCTTGACGCAACCAAAGGCGCGGCTGAGGAAAGCCGTCATATACTGTGGAAGACGGAGATCGGAAAGCTCGGACGGCGTCGCGAATATATGGACTTCCGCCAGTTCGGGCTGCTTCTGCGCGGCGATACGCTCCCGGGCCTCGGCCACAAGAGACGCCGACGGCTCAGGCCAGTGGATGGTTCGGACACAGGCGATCCTTTGACCATCGACAACAATTGTCCAGTGCGGCGCAAGCGTGCCCCTCCCGGCGTCGAGACCGGTTTCCTCGGCCAGTTCGCGCGTCAGACTGGCCAACAGATCGACGCCGCCATCCCGATCCAGATCCGAGGGGTCCGGCGTGCCGCAAGGAAAATACAACGCGCCCGCGACGGAATGATCCGTGGTCATTTCGCCCACCAGAAAGCCGCCGTCGCAGGATCGAACCGCCGGCATCGAAAAGCAGTTATAGACCGATCTGTCCGGCCAGCCGGTCTCGCGCCACGCCAGAAAGGCGGAAAAACTGGTCTCGAAAACCTCTAACAGCAGGAATGAGCCGAGGTCATCGCTTTTGGTTTCGAAACGGTTGGCGAGCAAAACGCGGCCATCGTAAATTGATGGCGTCTGATGCGAACGGGTCGTCCAGTGGCTGCGGATAGCAAGAGCGTTGTCGCGTTCATACGGCCATGCATAATCGACGCGACGACAGATAAGACGATCAACATCGAAAATGCGCGGGATCTCGCTCATAAGCGCAGGACTCCCTCGCCCCAGGGACGCACCAGGCCGCCGATGGCGACATCTGCGAGTTCGTTATTTTCGATCGACATAAACAATGTGATGCGCGACGGACGTCCCATTGCGTCCCCCTGCTCGATATGGATTTCGTGTTCGCCCTCCTCGGGGCGCTCGAAAGCCATCGCAACGCCGGCGAAGGCCGCCGCCGCAGAACCTGTCGCTGGGTCCTCGTCAAAACCAAGATCATGCGCCAGCATGCGGGCATGAATGGCGCTCGTGGGTTCAATTGTCTCCAGGGTGTAGAGATAAACGCCAATTACCTCGCGCAACGCGAGGGAAAAGAGCGCCGGATCGGGTTTTGCGCTTTCCAGCGCCGCGCGGGACTTCACCGGCGCAAAAAGGAAGGGGACGCCGGCGTCGAAGACGCTTGGCCGATGGGCGCCGAATCCAATCTCCGCCTCGGGCAGACAGAGCGCGGCGGCCAGCGCAGCGACGGAGGGCGCGGCGCGCGGCGATCGGGGCGGCGCGGGCAACGCGACCTGAGCATAGACAAGAGAGTTTCCTGCGAGACGCGCTTCACAGCGCAGCACGCCAACCTCGCTCTCCATGGTCATCGTCAAGCCGCTGCGCTGCAGCATGTCACGCCCGCGCGTTTGCGCGATCAGCGCAATAGCGCCGACCGTCGGATGGCCGGCAAAAGCCAACTCCCGTCGGGGCGTGAAAATACGGGCGCGCGACGCATGAGCCGGGTTGCGCGGTTCGAAAAGAAAAATCGTCTCGCTTAAATTAAACTCGCGGGCGATCGCCTGCATCTCGGCGGGCGCGAGGACGTCGGCATTTTCGACGACAGCCAGCGGATTGCCGCGAAAGGGCCGGTCGGCGAAAACATCAAGCAGATGAAATTTCAACGAACGGGACACAGAGGAACATATCCGGATGAAGCGGGAACGCCACTATGGCAGAAAATCTACGCTTTCCGAAAATGCCCCTTAAATAAAAGCGTCTCCGGCGTTAAACCGGAGACGCCAGCGCAAAAAAACGCCCGCAGCTTAGTTACGGTCCTTGTCGACCAGCTTGTTCTTGCCGATCCAGGGCATCATGGCGCGCAGACGGGCGCCGACTTCCTCAATGGGATGCGCCGCGTTACGGGCGCGCACCGCCTTGAAAGAAGTTTGGTTGACCTTGTTCTCCAGCATCCAGTCGCGCGTAAATTTGCCGGTCTGGATATCGTCCAGAACCCGCTTCATCTCGGCCTTGGTCGCCGGCGTGATAATGCGTGGACCGGTAACATATTCCCCATACTCGGCGGTGTTAGAGACCGAATAGTTCATATTGGCGATGCCGCCCTCATAGATGAGGTCGACGATCAGCTTCACTTCATGCAGACACTCAAAATAGGCCATCTCCGGCGCATAGCCGGCTTCAACGAGCGTCTCAAAGCCGTTACGGATGAGTTCGACGAGGCCGCCGCAGAGCACAACCTGCTCGCCGAAGAGATCCGTTTCGCACTCTTCCCTGAAAGTGGTTTCGATGATGCCCGCGCGACCGCCGCCATTCGCAGAGGCGTAGGAGAGCGCAATCTGCTTGGCGTTGCCGGAAGCGTCCTGATGCACCGCGACCAGCGTCGGCACCCCGCCGCCCTTGAGATATTCGCCGCGCACGGTGTGGCCAGGGCCCTTCGGCGCGACCATCGCGACATCGAGATCGGCGCGCGGCTCAATCAGATTGAAATGCACGTTAAGGCCATGGGCGAAGAGCAGCGCAGCGCCCTGCTTGAGATTTGGGGCAAGCTCATTGGCGTAGATATCGGCCTGTAATTCGTCCGGCGTCAGCATCATGACGACGTCGGCCCATTTGGCGGCGTCCGTCACGGTCATGACCTTGAGGCCCGCGCCCTCGGCCTTCTTCGCGGAAGACGAGCCCGGACGCAGCGCCACGGCGATCTCAGAGACGCCGCTATCCTTCAGATTGAGCGCGTGAGCGTGGCCCTGGCTGCCATAGCCGATAATAGCGACCTTCTTGCCCTTGATCAGATTGATATCGGCGTCCCGATCGTAATAAACGCGCATGCTATTGATCCCTCTGGGGTTTTCGCCAGGAATGGCCGGGGCCGGCCGCAAGGCCGGCTAAGAATTTTGATTGCGGGGCTTCTTCTACTTTGCAGCGCCGCGAAGGTCAAAAACCTTGCGCTTCAGATCGGCTCCGGCCCACGCGAGATCGCCGCGACCCCGGTGCGGGACACCTCGACCAACCCGATCGGACGCATCAGATCGACAAATTCGTCGATCTTGGAGGGCTTTCCCGTCAGTTCGAAAATGAAGCTCTCGGTCGTCGCGTCCACCACGCGCGCACGAAAAGCTTCCGCGACCTGCAAGGCGTCACTGCGGTTCTCGCCGCGCCCACGCACCTTGATCATGGCCAGTTCGCGTTCGAGCGAGCGTTTCGAAACACTGAGGTCGGTTACCTGACGCACCGGCACGAGACGTTCGAGCTGATGATGGATTTGATCGATGGTCTCGGGCGCGCCTGAGGTGACGATGGTGATGCGCGAGAGATGTTCGGCGTGGGCAACCTCTGCGACCGTGAGACTTTCGATATTATAACCGCGACCGGAAAACAGGCCGACGACGCGCGCCAGTACGCCCGGCTCGTTATCGACAAGCACGGATAGCGTATGCGACTCGATCTTCGCATTATGGGTCGCCGAGGAATAGGGCGAAGGCGGAGAAGCGGGAGCGTTCATTCTTATCCTTCATTGTCAGCACGGGCTATACAGCGCGGCTAAACGAGCATCTTGCCCTTTTCGTCGATAATCGATCCGATCTCCAGACCGGCGTCGTCGGAAAGGTCAGCGAGGAGCATGTCGTTATGCGCCTTGCCGGACGGGATCATTGGGAAGCAGTTTTCAACCTTGTCGACAACGCAATCGAAAATCACCGGGCCATCGTAGTCCAGCATATCCTGAATTGCGGCGTCGAGCGCCGCTGGGTTGGCGCAGCGAATTCCCTTTGCGCCAAAAGCCTCGGCCAGCTTCACGAAATCCGGCAAGGCTTCAGAATAGCTATGAGAGTAGCGTCCGCCGTGCAGCAACTCCTGCCACTGACGCACCATACCCATGTATTCATTATTCAGGATGAAAACCTTGACCGGCAGCCTGTATTGAATGGCTGTCGACATCTCCTGAATATTCATCAGAATTGAGGCTTCGCCAGCAATATCGATTACCATCGCATTGGGATGCGCGAGTTGCGTTCCGATCGCCGCCGGCAGTCCGTAACCCATCGTGCCCAGTCCACCAGATGTCATCCAGCGGTTTGGCTCATCGAAATGAAAATGCTGGGCGGCCCACATCTGATGCTGGCCAACCTCGGTGGTGATATAGACATCGTGATTGCGGGTCAGAGCATAGAGCCGTTGCACGGCGTATTGCGGCTTGATCGACTTGTCGGAGGGGCGGTAAGCGAGCGACTTGCGTGCGCGCCACTCCTCAATCTGCGCCCACCAATGATCCAGCGGTTGCTTTTCGGCGTGCATCGCCTCTGCGCGCCACACCCGCACAAGCGCCTCAAGAACATGGCCGCAATCGCCGACGATCGGCAAATCGACCTTGACGTTCTTGTTGATGGACGAGCGATCAATGTCGATATGAATTTTTTTCGATCCCGGCGAGAAGGCGTCGAGCCGGCCGGTGATCCGATCGTCGAAACGAGCGCCGACGGCGATCATCAAATCGCAGTCGTGCATGGCGTTGTTGGCCTCGAAGGTGCCGTGCATGCCAAGCATGCCGAGCCAGTTTTCACCCGAGCCGGGATAGGCGCCAAGCCCCATCAGAGTCGAGGTGATCGGGAAACCGGTGAGACTGACAAGCTCGCGCAACAACGACGACGCGGCGGGACCGGAGTTGATCACGCCGCCGCCGGTGTAGAAAATCGGCCGCTTGGCCGAGGCCATCATCCGAACCGCCGTTCGGATCGCGTCCATATCGGCGTCCAGCTTCGGATGATAGGTCTTGTGACCGGCTCCGGCCGGCGGCGCGTAAACGCCGCGCGCGAACTGAACGTCTTTGGGAATGTCGATCACCACCGGTCCGGGCCGACCGCTGGTCGCGACATAAAACGCCTCGTGCAGAATGCGCGGCAGATCGGCGACATTTTTGACGAGATAATTATGTTTGGTGCAATGGCGGGTGATGCCGACCGTATCGCATTCCTGGAAGGCGTCCGAGCCAATAAGGTGGGTGGGCACCTGGCCGGTGATGCAAACGAGCGGGATGGAGTCCATCAGCGCGTCTGTCAGGCCGGTCACCGTATTGGTGGCGCCCGGCCCCGAGGTGACGAGCAGCACGCCGGGTTTGCCGGAGGCGCGCGCATAGCCCTCGGCGGCGTGGGCCGCGCCCTGCTCATGGCGGACGAGGATGTGATGCACCTTCTCCTGATGGAAAAGAACGTCGTAAATGGGCAGTACGGCGCCCCCCGGGTAACCAAAAAGGATTTCAACGCCCTGATCGACAAGGGCTTGAACCACCATTTCGGCGCCGGTCATTTCCTTCGACATGGTCTAAGCTTCCATTTCGGCTTACGGCGGGCAACAAAAAAGGCCCTCGCGGGGCCCTGCTCAAGCGCCTGACACGGTCCGCGGAGCTAGCCCCGCGACGTCCCCGGCGCCACATATACGACGGGAAAGCCTCGCATTTTGCACCCCGTTATTTCGGAGAAGGTTACGGGAGGCGACGCCGAGAATCAAGCGTCTCTTCAGCAGCGTCTCTCGGGTGGACCCGGAACGACGATCGCCCATCGGCCCGGAGCGGTTGCAAAAGCTGCTTAACCTCTGCATCCTGATCAAAATAGAGAGGGAGGGTGGGCAATGTGTTGGGGACCGGGAGTTTCCGGAGCAATTGTCGGTGTAGGCGTGGTGGCGACCGTCGTGACTGTTCGGCGGGGAGAGCCCACGGCCTTTCCGGTCGCCATCGCCTGGTTTACCCTGATGGAGGCTCTGCAATTTGCAGGCTATATGGTCATCAACCAGTGCGATAATCCGATCAATCAGGCCGTTACGCTGCTCTCCATCCTGCACATCGTCTTCCAGCCCTTTTTCATCAACGCCTTCTCTCTCGAACTGGTGTCGCCCGCCATCCGCGCCCGCGCCCGAATTCCGGTTTATACGGCTTGCGGAATTTCCTCGGCGATTATGCTGTTGCAGCTCTATCCATTCGCCTGGGCCGGTCATTGCGAGCCCACCGTCAATCTCTGCGGCACGGGGCTTTGCACCGTTTCCGGCAACTGGCATTTGGCGTGGAACATTCCCTACAATGGGCTGATGGTCGGGGTCGACCGCATGATTGGGCTGGAATGGGGTTTCCCGTCCTACATGATTGTCGCATTCCTCGTGCCGTTGCTCTATGGCGCCTGGCGTTTCACGCTCTTTCACGCGATTTTCGGTCCCCTGCTCGCAGCGCGACTGACCGGCAACGTCAATGAAGTGCCGGCGATCTGGTGCCTGTTTTCGCTGGGACTGGTTCTGATGGCGCTGTTTCCGGTGTTCCGACAACCATTCGAGCAGCGCACTGCGACTTCATCCAGGGGCGATCCGGAACCGAATTGACTGAGTTCTTCGTCTACGGTTAGCGCGCCTCGCCACACAAGAAACTTAAGGGGGCAAAATGGCTCTAGGAATGTCGACGCGGTGCCTTGTTTCGGCGCTGTGCGCTCTCGCGGTAAGCGGCGCGGCGATGGCTGCGACCGCCCCCAACCTGCAACGCGGCATTTCGGCTTTCGATAATCGTGACTACGCCATCGCCCTGCGCGAACTGAAGCCGCTGGCGGAACACGGCGACGCCCGGGCGCAATACTACACGGGCCTGATGTTCGAAAACGGCTGGGGCCTGAAGCGCGACTATGAACAGGCTCTTGTATTTTTCCGCAAGGCGGCGGACCAGGGCGACGCCCATGCCCAGTTCAGCATCGGTTATTTTTACGCAACCGGACTGGGCGTATTGCGCGATTACGCCCAGGCGGCGAAATTCTACCGACTGGCCGCCGACGCCGGTCTTGCCGGCGCGCAAGTCGATCTCGGCCTGATGTATTCAAAAGGCGAAGGCATTCCCAAAGACGAAGCCGAGGCCGTCAAGCTGTATCGAAAGGCCGCAGAACAGGGCGACCCTCGCGGCGCCTTCAATCTTGGCCATAAATATGCAACCGGCGAAGGCGTCGGTCAGGATTTTACGGAGGCTATGAAATGGTATCGCAAGGCCGCTGACGCGGGCGTTTTGGGCGCAGAGGTTGATCTTGCGCTGATGTATGAGGAGGGAAAAGGCGTGGCGAAAAACTACGTCGAAGCCTTCAGACTCTTCCAGAAGGCGGCCGCGCAAGGAAGCGCCATCGCCCAGGGTTTTCTTGGCGTGAAATACGGTTTCGGACAGGGCGTCGAGCAGAACGTCCGGCTGGGGTATATGTGGGCGACGCTGGCCGCCAACGACGGCGACCGAAAGGCCGGCGCGCTGCGCGACTACCTCGAAAAGGGCATGAAACCGGAAGAAATTGCCGCCGCAAAACAGGCCGCCGACGCCTGCAGGGCGTCGAAATTCCTGAATTGCCGCTGATCCTGCATCTTCAGATCAGGAGAAGCTGTCGCGGTGGTTCCCCCGCGCTTGCAGGGCGAGGGACCAGGTCCACGCCGATCAGGCGCTGGCGGCGTGAGCCAGAACCGTCGCCGCATAGGCAAGCGCGACAATTTCAACAACGATCAGCGTAAAGACATTAAAGAAGGGATCGCGCCCTCGTAGGCTGCTCTTGAGTAGACGGTAATATTTCCGGGACATGACGCACCTGAATGGCTCAACTTGCGTCAGGATAGGGCGATCAGGGTTAAAAAGCCCTGAACAGAAACCGGAAATCATGGGAAGAGAAATGGCCGCCCCGTGGGACGGCGTTAAAACCATCTCTCCGATAGATTAGTCACCGGCGATTAACTGACCCATCCGCGTCGAAATATGAACGACTCGACGCGCGCCGGGATTGGAGCGACATTCGTTTTTGAGGCTAAGATATTGGCCGTATAGACTGTTAATCTCGCCAGCGTCGACGAAAGCGCGCGCATGAGACAGCGCCGTGTGAACCTGAGACGGGCTGTAGCGCTCGACGATGCCGCACCCGAAAACCTTGGTTTCCGCATGCGTCGGGACAACGTCCAGCGCGGCGAGAAGAACAATGAGGCCCAGCGCCCTCCGGGCGGCGCAGAGCCAATCCATTCGCTCTTGCTTGATCATGAGTTGCACCTCTACAAAATAGAAAAGAGTGCGATGACCGCGCCTCACAGCCCGGCCGCTCCCCCTGACATTAATGTGGACGCTTGGTCGCCGGTTCGCCAGAGGCGGAGCCCGTCTGCGGCAATTTCACATAAACCAATGAATCAAATGAGATTTATGCTCAAACATACTATTTCTGGTCGAAGCGCCAGACTCCGTTCCAATCCTGTGCGGGCGGTTGTGCGCGAAAACTGGCGACCCGGCCAAGCATCACTTTAGACGGCCCGTCCTCTGGTGCGATTTCGAGCGCGGCGGTCAGCAGATCGCTGGCGGTAATCCAGTCTTGCCTGCGGTAGGCGGCCAGCGCCTCGGCGTAAAGCTCTTTCAAGCGCACCCGGCTTTCCGCAAGTCCCCCTTTTACCCCCATGATCTCGTAAATAGGATGCGGGGCGTGCTGTCCGGCAAGATACACGCAATCGATCTCGCGCATCTCACCATCATCCGCCGCCGCCAGGGCTGTCGTTCCGTCGATCATCGCACGGACGCCATACACCTTGCAGATGCTCTCAATCCGCGCCGCAGTATTCACCGTATCGCCGATGACCGTGTAATTTTTCATCTGTTCGGAACCGATGCTGCCGACGATAACCTCACCCGTTGCGATCCCGACTCTGATATCGAATGACATTTGGGCGTCGCGCAGAACAAGCTCATCGCTCAAAGCGACATTAAGCTCCCCGATCCGGGCGGTCATATCCAGCGCGGCGCAGACAGCCAAATGCGCCTGATCTTTTTCGTCATTATACGGCGGCCCCCAATAGGCCATGATCGCGTCGCCAATATATTTATCGATAACGCCGTCATGTTCCCGTATGGGGGCAGACATGATCGTGAAGTAGCGATTCACCAGACGCACAAGAGCCTGCGGGGTCAATTGCTCGCTGACGCGCGAGAACCCTCCAAGATCGCAGAACAACACCGTCATGTTACGGCGCTGCCCTTCTGGCGCGACCGTCGGTCCGGCGATCAACCCCTCAACGACGCGGGGATCGACATAGGTTCCAAATGTCGTCCTGATCCTTTCCTTGAGACGTAACTGCTCGACCATCTCGTTAAAGGCATGAGAGAGATGTCCGACCTCGTCGCTGGACTGCACTGCAATCCTGTGATCGAGCTTTCCGGCCTGAATTGCGCGGGCGCCTTCCAACAGAAGTCGAAGCGATGAGACGATGCCGTTGCTTATCAGGAGAGAGAAGAGCAGCCCGATGAGCCCAGCGATAATCGTGATCGCCATTGAAATTCGCGACACCCACCTCTGGGCGTGGATGGTAAGCTGTGTATTGAGATTGATCAGATCCAGCAACTCGTTACGGATGGCGTCGATTTTTGTATTCAGGGCATCCCTGATCGTATCGACCTCCAGCATTTTCTGACGGTTGAATTTTACATTTTTTTGTTCAAGCGGCTGAAGAAGTTCGTTCTGCGCGCGGGTGAGCGCCGGGCGTTGTGTATTGAGCCATTCATCAAGACTGGTGTCCAGGCGCTCCAAAGCAATGGCGTCGTCGAAGCCGTTGCTGCTTTTGATCAGCGCTTGCAACTGCGCGCGCGTCTCGGCAATCTCCTCCTCGACAGACTTTCCCTTGTCGACAAATAACTGTTTCAAACTCTCATATTGTGAGTCCATTCCTGGTCTGGATTTCTCAATGACCATTCGCCGCAAATAAACTGCTCGCTCCAGCGAGCGGATATTTGCTTGCGCCAGATGGCCATAGGCAGGAATATAATTGCCTGTGAGCTGGTCGAAATGCTGGTCGACCCTCCAAACCAGTATCAGGGAGAGTATCGACGCCACGCCCATCAACAGAATCAGAACCAGCGTAATCGCCAGAATTTTTCGCCGGATTGACTGACGTATCATGCCCGCGCCATCTCTCGCCGATCATCCTTGCCTGTATCGTCATCAAGCCGATTTTAACGACTGAGACGTAATATCTTAATTAACCAATCATTTCGATAATATCCGATGTATTATCTCAGCGCCATACGCCGCGTAAGGCTGTCCGGAGCACAAATGAAGCGCTTATTTCTCTGTCTGGTCTTCGGGTTCCTGTTGGAAGGCTGCAATCAGGCCGCCTCTCCGCCACTCGCCACGCCAGTGGCGTCGCCGCGCAGTTCTGGCGGCGGCGCAGGTTGCCCCGGCGGACTCTCGGGGGCGGAATGCGACGCCTACAAGGATGGGATCAAGGCCGGGGTCTCAGATCGCGCAGCAGGTCAGTCGGACTCTTTCCGTCGACACGAGAGCGAGTTCGATCCACGCTTTCAGGCCTCCTATCGCGCTGGCTATGCGACAGGCTGGTACAATAACGGCAAATAAACTCTGTACTCGAGCAAGAAGCCTCATGGCCTGAGTCGGGTGCTTCAGAACAAGCCGCTTCCTGTCTGACTGGAGCGGCTCCCCCGGTCTGATTGAAACAGACCGGGGCTCTGGTTTTTTGCGATATCGCGATTTCTTGCGCCGCGCGGTTTCCAATTCGGCGGAAAGCGCTCCTTAGCCTGTCGCGCCCGCCTCCCGGCGCGGAGCGCGCCGCTGACGGGATCGAAATCCGCCGCCGGCTTCCTCATGCTTTCCGGTGCGCGCTTTCTGCCCCGTCGCTTTCGAACCTGCTGGCTTTACGTCGCTGCGCAGCGTTTCGCGCATAGGACGCGACGATCCATTGCGTTTCGCCTGCGGATTGGCGCGCGGGTTTTTGCGCTGCGGCCTGTCGGTGTTTTCTTCCTGACGCCCGGCGGCGCTGCGACGGTCGGTGACCGGCAGGCTCTGGCGCGTCAGCTTTTCGATGGCGCGCAACAACTGACGTTCGCCATTGTCGCAGAGCGAAATCGCCTGTCCTGAAGCCCCGGCGCGCGCGGTTCGGCCAATCCGGTGCACATAGGCCTCCGGCGTTTCGGGCAGTTCATAATTCACGACGTGGCTCACGCCATCGACATCAATGCCGCGCGCGGCGATGTCGGTGGCGACCAGCACCCGCGTGCGGCCGCGGCGGAACGAATCAAGCGCGCGCAGCCGTTGGCTTTGGCTCTTGTTGCCGTGTATCGCGTCAGCGCCGACGCCGGCCCCCTCCAGGTGCTGCGCAACCTTGTCCGCGCCGCGTTTGGTGCGGGTGAAGACAATGGCGCGGGATAGATCAGGATTACCCATCAACTCAACCAGCATGTCGCGTTTGGCGCCGCCATCGACAAGATAAACATGCTGGTCGACGCGTTCGGCGGTGGTCGCCACGGGCGTCACAGCGACCTGGGCGGGATTATTGAGCAAATCCTGGGCGAGCGATGCGATCTCCTTCGGCATGGTCGCCGAAAACAGCAAGGTCTGGCGGCTTTTGGGGAGTTTGCTGACGATGTGGCGGATCGGCACGATGAAACCGAGATCGAGCATATGATCCGCCTCGTCGAGCACCAGCGCCTCGGTCGTCGCAGGCCGGAAGCGTCCGGAAGCGATATGATCGAGCAGGCGTCCGGGGGTCGCCACCAGAATATCCAGGCCGCGGGACAGCATCTCGATTTGCGGACGATGCGAGACCCCGCCAAAAATGACGCCGACGCTCGGCCGCATGAATTGGCCATAGGCGCGGAAACTGTCGGCGATCTGCGCCGCCAGTTCGCGCGTCGGCGCCAGCACCAGGGCGCGCGTCGTGAAGGGAGTCGGCCGGCGGGGATCCTGCGCCAGACGATTCAGGATCGGCAGCGCAAAGGCCGCCGTTTTGCCTGTGCCGGTCTGGGCTATGCCCAGGAGGTCGCGACCCTGCATCAGATACGGAATCGACTGGGACTGGATCGATGTCGGCGTCTTATAGCCCTCGCGATTAAGCGCGCGGAGCAAAATCTCGGCGAGGCCGAGATCGGAAAATTGTGTCAAGGCGATACTTTCGCGTTTGCCCAAATCGATCCGTTTGAATCGACTGCGGCAATCAAGGACAAGCCTCGCGTATCAGGCCGTCTTTCAGAGATTAGGGAGACAGGACAGCGGGGGGTCGGAGGCCGGGAACGGCATTTTCCGAATTACGCGGCTGGAGCGCCTCATGCTGCGACGCAGCAGTTACCCAATAGAACAGGCGGGCTCACCGGTCAACAAAATTATTAGGAAGTAGTGAAGTCACCCGTCCGATAATGGGTGCAAGTCGCGCACCATTGCCTGCATTCGCTCGTCGAGCACATGTGTATAGATCTGCGTCGTCGAAATATCGGCGTGACCGAGCAACTCTTGCACGATCCGAAGGTCAGCGCCGTTTTGCAGCAGATGGCTGGCGAAAGCATGCCGAAGCGCATGCGGATGAACCTGTGCGAGCCCCAATCCGGCGGCTCCCGCGAGCGACTTCAGATCCCGCGCGAAGGCCTGTCGGGTGAGATGACCGCTATCGCTGTCGGCTGGAAACAAAAAGGGCCCCGCCGCCAGACCCGGCGCCGCCGCCGACAAATATTCGCGATAGACCGATAGCGCCGCTTTGGCCCGCGCCGTCAGCGGCGCGAGACGTTCGCGACCGCCCTTGCCGCGCACGACAATAAACGCCTCACGCGCACTGGCGGCGCTTTTTGGCAAGGAGACGAGTTCCGAAACACGCAAGCCGGTCGCGTAAAGCGTCTCCAGCAGGGCATACAGACGGGCTGCGCGCATTTGTTCACGTAGCGGGCGCTTCGAATCTTCCAGTCCTTCGCGAGCAACAGCCAGCAGACGATCGACTTCCTTCACCGACATGACCCCCGGCGCGCTGCGGGGCTTGCGAGGCCCCTCAAGAGTCGCCGCGGGATCGTCATTTCGCAATTTTTCGACAAAAAGAAATTTGTGAAACTGACGTAGCGCCGAAACGCGCCGCGCGACTGTGGCCGACGACAAACTGCGTTGTGACAGGGACGCGACATAGGCGCGCAGCATATCGCTATTCACCGTGCGTGAGTCAGAGCCGCAGGATTTGAGAAAAGTGAGATAATCAACAAGATCGCGGCGATATGAGTCTTGAGTATTCCTCGCAGCGCCGCGTTCGGCGGCCAACATATCGAGAAAAGCGTCGAGCTGACGCAGGTCGGCCCGACTCATGCCCCATACTCTATTTGTTGAGCTTTTGGGCCGGGATCGAATAACTCATTTCCCGCTGCTGCGGCGTCACCACCGAAACAACGGCTCGCATGGCGCCATAAACGAGCGCCGAACAAAGACCGAGCAGCATGAGAAACCGCGACAGGCTTGGCATCACAAAGGTCCATCGCAAACACAATCTTGACTGTCATGGCCCGAAGCAGAGCCGATTGCAAGCGCTGACGCGGCGCGCCATCAGCGCACCACGACCTTCGTCCCTACGCGCACTCTATTATAGAGATCGACAACATCCTCGTTCATCATACGGATACAGCCCGACGAAACATTATGACCAATCGTTTCAGGCTCGTTGGTGCCGTGGATCCGATACATCGATCCACCCAGATAAAGCGCGCGCGCGCCGAGCGGATTGCCAGCGCCTCCATGCATATGGCGCGGCAGATCGGGACGACGCTTCAGCATTTCTCTGGGCGGCGTCCAGTCAGGCCATTCGGATTTGCGACTGACCGTCTTTACGCCCGACCATTCAAAGCCTGGTCGGCCGACGCCGATGCCATAGCGGATGGCCCGACCGCCCTCCTGCACAAAATAGAGGTAGCGGCTTGGCGTATCGACAACCAAAGTGCCCGGACGCTCTCCCGAGCGATAATCGACCTCGGTCCGCATGAAGGCGGGATCGACAGCCGCGCGCGCTACGCCGGCTTCCGCATCGCTATCGTCCGGGGCGTAGGCCACATGCTGCGCGGGCGCGGCGGGAGCAGACTCCGGCTCTGCATAATAGGCGTAGGGGCCAGAAGTCTCGCCGAAAAGCTCCTCCAGGAATCCTCCCTCCGACGGGGCATAGGCCGGATCGGGAAGCGCCGGGGCCGCTGAATGCGCGTAGGGCTCGGCGGCGGCCGGGACCTTGCCGAAGCCGAGAAAAGTTGCAGCAATAAGGACTGATACAACAACTCGCGCTGAGAAGCGCGAAGACGCATATTTTACGCTCATGACTTCGAACCACACGGCTATCGACCCGCCTGACGGACGGGACGGAACGAACAACATGGTTAAAATAAACCATTAATATTCATCGTAAACGAAAAGCCGGTTTTATGGTTAGCCGAAGGTTAACAATTAACCTTAAAGAAATCTTACCCGCTCGAATATTCAAAAATGCGAGTCAGTGTCGTCGGTTTCAGCAGGAATTTCATGACGCAGGATCAGGGGCGTTTGGGCTATGGCGAAAACCACTGTCAATGGAAGGATGCCGAAGGTCTTGAAAAAGATCCACTGATCCGTCGTCAGCATACGACGCATGATTTCGTTCAGTCCCGCAAGACAGAAAAAGAACAGTCCCCAACGCCAGGTGAGTTTGCGCCACCCCGTGTCGTCCATGTGGATCGCCATGTCGAAAACGATCGGCAGGAGCAATTTGCCAAAATACAGCGCGCCAATGAGCGCACTGCCCAGCAGCGAGTATAAAATCGTTACCTTCAATTTGATGAAGTTTTCATCATGAAGAAGGACGGTCAATGTTCCAAACACAAGCACCAGCGCCGCAGTGACCAGCGGCATTGCCGGCAAGTGACGCGTGATCGCCCATGAAATACCCAGGGTCAACAACACGCTCGCCATCAACACGATGGTGGCGGCGAAGATGTCAAACTTGCTATTGACGACGAAGAAGACAATGACCGGGCCAAGTTCGAGCGCGAACTTGAGCGCCGGGTGCAGCTTCTTTTTGGGCGCAACGTGCGGCGGCGGCGAGTCTTTTACGGAGACATTGTCGTTCATGACAGTCCTAGCCCTCGGACAAAGGTTCAAGCGTCTCTTGTTCGTCCAGCCCGGCGATGGCCCGCGCGAAATCCGCCGCCGCGAAGGGTTCCAGATCGTCTGGTCCCTCGCCCACCCCGATGAAGTGGATCGGCAAACCGAATTTTTCGGCGATCGCGACAAGAATGCCGCCACGCGCGGTGCCGTCGAGTTTGGTCATCACCAGGCCCGTAACGCCGGCCACCCTCTCAAACGCCTCGACCTGCTGGATTGCATTCTGGCCGACGGTGGCGTCGAGCACCAGCAGCACCGCATGCGGCGCGGCTGGCTCGGCTTTCTTCATCACACGGACGATCTTTTCGAGTTCGGCCATTAGCTCGGCCCTGTTTTGCAAGCGGCCGGCGGTGTCCATGAGAAGAATGTCGGCGCCGTTCTCTCGAGCGCGGCGAACACCGTCGAAGGCCAGACCAGCGGCGTCGGCGCCCTCCGGACCCGCTACGACCTCTGCCCCAAGACGCTCGCCCCAGACGCGCAATTGTTCGACAGCGGCGGCGCGGAATGTGTCGCCGGCCGCCAACACCACCTTTTTGCCCTCCCCCGTCCATTTGGAGGCAAGCTTGGCGATCGTGGTGGTCTTACCGGAGCCGTTAACGCCAACCACCAGAATAATGTAGGGTTTTATGGCCTCGTCTAATTCAAAAGGAATAGCTACTGGCGTCAGCGCGCTCTGAACCTCGCGCGCCAGGATGCGGCGCACTTCCTCGGGTTCAATGTTCTTTTCATAGCGGGATTTGCCGACCGCCTCAGTGATCCGGGTTGCTGCGGCGACCCCGAGGTCGGCGCGCAACAAGACATCCTCCAACTCCTCCAGCGTGAGGGAATTCAGCTTGCGCTTGGTGAAGACATCGGCGACCCCCTGGACGATCGATTGCGACGTGCGAGAAAGGCCGCCGGACAGACGCGACCACCATGAGGTTTTCCCTGCGGGAGGGGCCGCCACAGTCCCGGCCGGTTCAATATCCGGCTTCGCTGCGGCCTTGCCGCCGCCAAACATCCGCGAAAAAAACCCGCCCTTCGCAGAACCTTCCGAATCCGTGCCCATAGCTCCCCCGTGCGACAGTCATGACTACCCCAGCCGGGGAAAAAGGGCCAGCCGCTATCCCCGCATGAACATTGGCAAGACTGGCCGGCTCCGCAAGTCACGGGAGAGCGATGTTGTCTTGTTTCAGGGAAAAATCAGACGAGGGCTCATGGAGGGCGACGCGAGCCCGGCTCTGCAGGCCGCCCTCTGAGATTTTTGAATTCGACCCGAATATCGTGATCGGTCACGGCTATCTGAAAATTCTCAAAATCTTCGATGATTTGTATCTCGGTATAATCGGCCCTGGAGCCGTCGATCAGCATATTGGTATCGTCCTCAATGCCGCTCAGGAGTTTACGTAGCGGGGCTTTGTTCAGACAAGAGACATCCATGCCCAGACGCAGGAGATAGCTATTCTCGAAAAAGCAAGGGCTATACTCAGGCATAAGGGCAAGGAGACCAAAAAACGACGATGACGGCAAAAAGGTCATTATGTTAATAAGCAAGGTAATATTGCAGTCGGGATTGCGAGATCAGGGATCGTCTCTGAACGTTGGTTCTACACCTGCTCTTATTGCATTTTAGCAAGCTATGTAGAACACACAGGGGAATAAACCTGAAATCTTCTGACCGGGCATGCATGCTTCCCCGCCGGCGAACCAAGTCCGCTGATCTGGCCGGGAACGGTCGGCACATGATGGGCAGGTTATCCACTCCGGCGTATCGGATACAAGAATTCCCCATTCCTGACGACGCCAGAACTTCATCAAACATTTGCGATTCCGGAGATGATACCTGAAAAACCCGACATTGATCGCAGAGACTCCTCACACTCACGGATACGTGCATAAAGTCATTTCAGGCTCAAAAATCTTTCAGGCAAGCAAAACATCGTCTTCCTGTGAAAACTTATCTCATCGGCGGCCGCGGCTATAAAAGCTCTAGCCGAACTCAGGATGCCCGATGAACGTCTCCAACCGCCCGGGTAACGCAAAAATTTTCTGAACGGTCGCGTAAATTTTACGTTTTCTTGGACAGTCGCTTGGAAGCTTTCAAAAGCGACACCCGGATTCCGACAACTTAACTTGAATCCAGCGCCGAGTTCATCGTCGCATCAAGCGTGGAGACCGGCTCCGGGGTTCCTCAACCAAAATCACATGAATTGGTTGGAGAACAAAAGGCTCTTGATCAAATCAAATATCACTTTCTGCTGATAATTTTCATAGCGAGAATTGTTCTCCCGCCATGGATTTCTGCGGCTTTTTTACAAGGCGACAGGGCTCGCAGAAATCCCAAATACAGAAAGCCGGATTGAAATTTGTAATTCGTTCCTCACCCCGCATGTCCCGATATCGCCATAACTTCACCTCACGGCCCGGAAGTCCATGTCGTGATCTTAAATAAAAATATCCGCTCAAGATCGGAGACCTATCGAAATTATCTGTCGCACCAGCAAAACAATATTGCGACAAACAGTGATCAAGGACGTCCTCTTTTCAGGCGAATACTTCATGATTTCAATATTTTATACGATCAGACCCGTGGACTTGGGCTTTCCCTTGTGACGCACCTGCCCCGGGAGGCTGAGCTTATGAGCGGTGGTCAACCAAAGCCACACAAAAATAAACCACAATTTCAAGCTTTGCTCAGACTGAGGAATGGCGCGTTGCGACGCGGGAGCGTGACAATGACTATGCTTCAATACCTGATCGCGGAGACCAGAGACTGCTCGCCGATTCAGTCACAAATAATTTTCGCGGCCTATGAGGAAGCTTGGGACGCGATTGAAAGGCACTTGAAACGCCGGGATCGAGCGGGAAACCCCGACAAGCTCGGAAAGCTTCTGCTTGATACAATCATCGATCAGATGGAAAGCTATCGTCAGCAATCCGCTTTGGTTGACGCCTCGCTTAGACGGATGGGCTTCTTTCCGGCGAGAGACGGCGAGTTTCTGGACATTGAGCCAGCTGAAACGTTGATAAAGGTCAGAAGGTAGCCTTAGATTTCATTTTCCGGGTCTTGTGGCGACAATATGCCGCCGATGTCCGGCCCGAGTGCGACACTGACGCTTATTGTCTTTGAAGAGAGTTTGCCTGCTATCTGGCGAAGAGCGGGGAAACAGCATGATAAGAACGCCAATCATCGACGCATTTATTTATTGTTTGCTGGCGACTGTTATGATGGGCGCGGCGATGCTCATGATATCGCAGCCCTTGGCGCGTGTGCATCTGGATCACATTGTTCCGGCGGGTCAAATACCGATCAAGTAGCATTTGGCTCAAGCAGTGCGTTAGGGTTTCTACCGTTCTACAGGCCAGTCGTTGTCGTGTTTCCTTTCCAAAAACCAGGCATTATCGGGGGCATAAAAACCGCTGTTCAACTGCGGGATATTTTTTGGTAAAGGCTCACATTTGAAATCGACGATTTCACGTCCGAGTTCGTCATTGCCTTCCCGGTTAGTGATCACGGCGAATTTCCGATAGAGCAGGCAATGCTGCTGAGCCTGATCCTCGCCAATAGCGCGGCCACCGTTGCCGCCCCCCTGGGACAGAGCACAAGCGGACAAAGCGCAGCACCCCCCCGCTACAACTGCCAGAAAATGAACTCTTCTTAAAAAATCCATGTCGCAGGACTCATCAGCTCGGCGCAGGAACGCCAGGTAACAACCTACCCAAAGTCACAGGTTAATTATGGCGATTACACGACTTCCCAAGCCAGCGCCACATAAATACGTTCCTTAAAACATGCCTGACGCGAAGGCTAAAAACAAAAATCGCCAAAAAGACTGCGGTATTGTCCCTAATCAGGATTTTCGTCTGGACCTCTCCGGACTTGAAGCATAAATTCGAGGCTTCAGGAAACGGCCGCGAAGCGGAGACGACAGTTCATGAGTAATAGGATTTATGTTGTTGTAATTTGCATTATGTTTTTCTGCGCAACGTCGCCGGTTTTCGCTCTGAATACTCCACAGTCCGCCTGTATGGATGATGTCTTTAGATTATGTGCAGACGAAATTCCCTTCATTTCGGAAATCGAGGATTGTCTTGAGTCGAATATCTCGCAACTCAGCGCCAGGTGCCGCAGGGAGTTTTCAGGTCCTGAGCCCCGAAGCCTGTTGCGTGAAGAGGATTTCCAGTAATTGGGCGGGATCGTGCTGACGCAGGAACTTGCCGTCTCGAAGGGGTTCAACGTCCCTGAAACTCTCACCTCAAAAAGTTACACGGGCTGGTTGTTCTGCTCCGCTCGTTTCAGTTACCCTTTCATGGTTGTGTCTCGCGTGGAACACTACAGCTCCTGCGTGCGAACATGCTCTTACACAACTCTGATCTCACCGTTATTGAACTGCGCAAAGTGTTCGAGCATCATAGGGCGATGACGCCCGTTTCTCTCGAAGCCTTCAAAGAAGAATATCCGCTGACCTTTCCAATCAGCATCGATCAGACCGGCCATGACGATCCAATTCCCGTCACATCGTGTAGATATCAAATTCGTGGGGCGACAAAGGTAATCCTTCACGGTCGCGACAGCTCCACTCGCCATCATGGGTTCGGACAGGAGGAAGACATGGCTTTGGGCGCTATTCTCGGATCTCTCCTGGCGAAAAAGGCGCCGGAAATGGCATGATACCTGAAAATGTTCAGCCGCTCGTGCTAGCTGGCCGCATTACCCCACTCGGCGAAAACGGAAGGGCCAGCGCAATTGACAAGCGACCCGTCGGCGGCCCCTGGGGCATCGGCGTTCATGGCCTTTCCAACGATGCACAAGCCAATCGAACACATCACGGCGGTCAGGAAAAGGCGCTGCATCACTACGCTTTCGACCACTATCCCGCCTGGCGACAAGAAATCGGTCCCCATCCCCTGCTCCAGGCGCCGGGCGCTTTTGGGGAAAATCTCTCAACCCTCGGCTGGACCGAGGAGACGATCTGCATTGGAGACATCGTTCGTTTCGGTGCGTCGCTTTTACAGGTCAGTCAGGGTCGTCAGCCTTGTCTCACGCTAAACCTGCGTTTCAATCTGACAGATATGGCCCTGCGCGTGCAGCAAAGCGGACGCGCTGGCTGGTATTATCGTGTTCTGGAGCCCGGCGTGGCTAAGGAAGGAGATGTCTTGGCGCTTATTGAACGGCCGCGCCCCGACTGGACGCTCTCGCGTCTTAACCAAGTGCTTTATCATGATGTAAAGAACCATGACGCGTTAACCGAAATGACCGATATCCTCGAATTAACGCAAAACTGGCGTGATCTCGCGCGCCGACGCCTGAGTAGCGGTAAAACGGAGAGCTGGACGCGCCGGCTCTACGGTCGAAACAGACCTGGCCACTAGCGCAGTAACCAAGGCTTGAAAATGACCCAGAGCGCAATGCCGCTCGCAATCTGCGAGGCTCTCGACAACGTTGCGACGATTACACTTGTCAACGAGCGCTCCCGAAACGCGCTATCTCTGGCGATGATTGACAGGCTCACAGAAATGTTAGGGCTGCTTTCCGAACGCCGCGATATTCATGTCATCGTCCTGCAAGCGGAAGGGCCAGCTTTTTGCGCTGGCCACGATTTGCGGGAGTTGACGGCGCACAGAGACGATGAGGACGGCGGCCGCGCTTTTTACGAGCAAACAATGAGCGCCTGCACCAAGCTGATGCGTCTTATCCTAGGCGCGCCGCAACCGGTGATCGCCGCCATTGACGGAATGGCCACGGCGGCCGGCTGTCAACTTGTCGCCACCTGCGATCTGGCGATCGCCGGACCACAGGCGCGCTTCTGCACGCCGGGCGTCAACATTGGGCTTTTCTGTTCGACGCCATCGGTGGCGCTGGCGCGCAACATAGGCAGAAAACACGCCATGGAAATGTTGCTAACCGGCGATGTTTACTGCGTCGAAGACGCTCTGAGATTTGGACTCGTCAACCAGATCGCGCCGGAGGGCGCGCGTCCGTCGGCCCGGGCTCTGGCGCAGCGCATCGCCGCCAAATCCCCCCACGCGCTTGTTATCGGCAAGGAGACCTTTTACCGACAGATCGACATTCCCCTCGCCGCAGCCTATGACCACTCCTGCGCCGTTATGGTCGAAAACATGATGATCGACGACGCCCGCGAAGGTATTGCCGCTTTTCTGGAAAAAAGACCGCCCGCCTGGCCAGAAAAATAGCTCCCAATGCGATAGACCGAATTGATGAAAGCCCGTCTGATGTCTGAGACCTTTCAGGAAAATCTCTTCACCGGCCCGATTTCGGGAGAGTATGATCTGCTGCGGCTGATGTGCCCCAATGCAGCGACGCTGGCGCGACGTATTGGTGAATTTATCGGCGCCTGGCGACCGGAGCGGCCCCTTGACGGCTTTGAAATCGGCTGTGGCACGGGAATTTGCACTCTTGGCTTGCTGGCAGCCCGCAGCGATCTCAAACTGACCGCAGTGGATAGCGCGCCGCAAATGCTTGACCAGGCGCGCGTCAATCTCGCCAACGACATCAAGACCGGGCGCCTCGTCCTCTTCGGGGAGGATGCGCTCAGGGCGCTGCAATCCATGCCCGACGCCAGCGTCGATTTTGTCGCCTCGAATTACGCCATCCACAATTTTGACGAAGACTACCGGGCGCAGACACTCAAGGAAGTCTACCGAGCGCTCAGGCCGGGCGGCATGCTGATCAATGGCGACCGCTACGCCAACGATGACCGCGACGCGCATCTTGCCGATACACAAAATATCGTGCGCGGCTGGTTCAAATTATTTCGGCAGATTGATCGGCTTGATCTGCTCGAGGACTGGGTCGTGCATCTGATCAGCGATGAATCGCCAAGGAACATCATGTATTACGCTCCCTCTCTTGAACAGCTGCGCCAGATTGGCTTTAGCGATATCAGCGTCGATTTCCGCGAGGGTGTCGATACGCTTGTTCGCGCCACAAAGCCGTTCGACGCCTGATGCGCCAGTCTGAGATGCGCTGAGAGGATATGGAACTTTCTTACCTCGCCCTGCTGGCCGCCCTGAACGCCGCAGTCTGCCAGACGGCGACCGATCTTGGCTCCAAGGCCGCCACGCGCGAAGCCGATGATCGGGCTATCCTGCTTGCCCAATGGGGACTGAGCGCCATCGTGCTGAGTGTGGTTACGCTCATTATTTATCCTGAACTTTATGCCGCGCCGGCGCGAGTCTGGCCAGAGCTGGTCAAGCCGGGGTTCTGGCCGCTGCTCTTCTGGGACAGCGCGATCAATATTCTCGCCTATCTTTTTTATCTTCGCGCCTTCCGATTGGCCGACGCCTCCCTTGTCGCGCCGCTGACGTTGCTCACGCCGGTGCTAATGCTCATCACCTCGCCGATCATGCTTGGAGAACAAATACCGCCGCTTGGTATGGCGGGCGTTATCTTCACAGTTCTCGGCGTCGGCTTGCTCGACGCCGGCAAGACAAATCACGCAAGTGACCGACGGCGTCTGAATTTCAGGCTTTTCATCGTCGATCCGGGCGCGCGCGCCATGACCGCTACCGCCGCACTATGGAGCATAGGCGCAAACGTCGATAAGCTTGGCGTGCGGGCGTCAGCTCCATTGATCTGGATTGCCAGCGTCACAATCTGTATCGCGCTTTTTTCCCTGATTTACTGGCTCGCAGGGCCGCGTCGGCCGGTAACGGCTTACGCGTTGCGCCATGCCTTTCTTGCCGGAGCCTCCATGTCTATCGGCAATACTGTGCAGATGTGGGCGCTCACGGTTTTGTTTGCGCCCTACGTAATCGCCATCAAACGTCTGTCGGCATTGTTCACCGTGCTCGCCAGCGGCCGCTTTTTGCAGGAGGAGACAGGCGACCGACTTGTCGGCGTGGGAGTCATGCTGATTGGGGCAGTGCTGATTGCTCTGGCGCGGGGCTGACGAACGCTCCGGGACGTTCGTCGGCTCGTCATCGACATTAAAAAAGCCTCTCTGAAGGGAAGCCTCTCCCCGGGGCTTTATGCCACTTGCCCGCCTGATAAACAGCGCACGGCTGAATTTTGTGACTCGCTAAGACTGAAAAATAAGGCTGGTCTTGGTGACGATAATATAGCTGAGCCCTAATCCTCCATCTTCAAAGCTGCAATAAACGCTTCCTGAGGGATCTCTACCCGGCCGAACTGGCGCATCTTTTTCTTGCCTTCCTTCTGCTTCTCCAGCAGCTTGCGCTTGCGGGTCACGTCGCCGCCGTAACATTTGGCGGTAACGTCCTTACGGAAGGCGCGAACAGTCTCGCGGGCAATGATCTTGCCGCCGAGCGCCGCCTGAATCGGCACCTGAAACATATGCGGCGGGATCAGTTCCTTGAGCTTCTCGCACATTTGCCGGCCGCGTCCCTCGGCGCGGGTGCGATGCACCAGCATTGAGAGCGCGTCGACCGGTTCGGCGTTGACAAGAATACTCATTTTGACGAGATCGCCGACCCGATAATCAGTGAGCGCGTAATCGAAACTGGCGTAGCCTTTCGAGATCGATTTCAGGCGATCGTAGAAATCGAACACCACCTCGTTGAGCGGCAGATCGTAGACCGCCATGGCGCGTTTGCCGACGTAATTCAGATCGACCTGAACGCCGCGCCGATCCTGACAAAGCTTCAGCACCGACCCGAGATAATCGTCGGGGGTCAGGATCGTGGCGCGTATCCACGGCTCCTTGATCTCCTCGATCTTCACCACGTCCGGCATGTCGGCCGGGTTATGCAACTCAATCTCTTCACCATTTGTGAGCAGAATCTTGTAGACCACGGAGGGCGCGGTCGCGATCAGATCGAGATTGAACTCACGTTGCAGGCGTTCCTGAATGATTTCGAGGTGCAACAGGCCCAGAAAACCGCAACGGAAACCAAACCCCAGCGCGGCGGAGGTTTCCATCTCATAGGAAAAACTGGCGTCGTTGAGGCGCAGCTTGCCGATCGCGGCGCGCAAATCCTCAAAATCTGCAGCATCGACAGGGAACAAACCGCAAAAAACGACAGGCTGCGCTGGCTTAAAGCCCGGTAGGGCTTGATCGCAGGGCTTTTTCTCATCCGTGATCGTATCGCCGACACGGGTGTCGGCCACCTGCTTGATCTGCGCGGTGATAAAGCCGACCTCGCCGGGACCGAGCGCCACGACATCCTGCATCTTGGGACGAAAGACGCCGATCTTGTCGACCTCGTAATGGGCGCCGGAGCCCATCATCTGGATTTTCTGGCCCTTTTTCAGTGCGCCATCGAAGATCCGCACCAACACAACAACGCCAAGATAGGCGTCATACCAGCTATCGACCAGCAGCGCCTTCAGCGGCGCCTTTTCATCGCCCGAGGGCGGCGGCAATTTGGCGACGATCGCCTCAAGCACGTCGGGAATGCCAATGCCGGTCTTGGCGGAAATCAGCACCGCCTCGGAGGCGTCGAGGCCAATCACCTCCTCGATCTGCTCCTTGATCCGGTCGGGTTCGGCGGCGGGCAGATCAATCTTGTTCAGCACCGGCACAATCTCGTGACCGGCGTCAATGGCCTGATAGACATTGGCGAGCGTCTGGGCCTCGACGCCCTGCGAGGCGTCGACCACAAGCAGCGAACCCTCGCACGCCTTTAGCGACCGGGAGACCTCATAGGCAAAGTCGACATGGCCGGGGGTGTCCATCAAATTAAGAATATAGTCCTTGCCATCTTTCGCCCGGTAACTCAGACGAACAGTCTGGGCCTTGATCGTGATGCCGCGCTCGCGCTCGATATCCATGGAGTCGAGCACCTGCTCGACCATTTCACGGGCTGCCAGCGCTCCGGTTTCCTGGATCAACCGGTCGGCGAGGGTCGATTTGCCGTGGTCGATATGGGCGACGATGGAGAAATTTCGGATATTTTCGAATTTATGGGCGGTCATGGGGCCGGGATAGCAGCGCGCGCCGGCAAAGGAAAGGGCGCGCGGGAATCGCGCGCCCGGATGTAACGGAGCAATCTATTTCTTGTCAGCATCCTGCCCGGCGGACGAGCCAAGACGCTGAAAGAACTCGATCAAGCGGGGTTTTGCCCAAACATAGGCCTGCCCGGATAAACGCACGGCCTGCCCCCCAATGAGACTTGTGGCATCGACAGTCTTGTCGAAATAGCCCAGGAGCGGGCTTTCCGGCGGAATTTGTCCGCGTATCAAGGCGAGCGAAGATCGTCCTTTTTCTCCCAAAAACGCCAGAAGCGCCTGCGCGGGATCGTTGGACGGCGACTCGGCCAGCGCTTTGTTCAGCCGCGCGGCCTCCGACTCGCTTTCCGCCAGCCGTCTTGCTGTTTCCTCGGCGCGCCGTTCAGCGCTTACGGCCCGGTCGGTCTGTACGTTGATGTCTGCGGCCAATCGGTCACGCTCCACCGTCATTGCGGCAAGACGATCGCGCAGATCATCGCGCTCGCGGGCAAATCCGTTAGCGCGTGAGACGATCTCTGACTTTTCAAAGGCTTGGCGATCCCTTTCGGCCCGCGCGTTTTGCAACTGCTCCTGTAAATTCAGGAGCTCCTCACGCGACACGGTCTCCTCATTCGGAGAAGCGGACTCATCGGCCATTCAACCCTCCCTGACGCCAAAGCTTTTCCCGACGCTTGCAGAAGAAGCCGCAGTTTGCCTGCGACCATTTTGAGATCGCCGGCGCTCAACCTCAATATTGCTTTTTGACGATTCGGCCAAGCTTTCGATAATGTTTCAGGGAGTGCGGAGGCCGTTCAATCTGTTCAAGGTGGCCATGCACCCCTGCGGCGCGGCCAAACAGTGATTGCGCGCGGACGCGCCCAGCGTGTCGACGCCCTGCAGAACGATAGCCTTCGCAGTCTCAGCCAAACGGCGATGGTGCGCGATTGCATGGGGTAACGCGGCCGCATGTTGATCCGACACGCCGACCGACGCGGACGTCGGCGAAGGCGTCGGCGTGGGCGTATTCAAGGCCCGATCCGACGACGCCATCGCATACACCAATCCGATACAGATCAAACTTCTCAGTAGAAAGAACACGATTGAGTCTCCGCCGGCGACGTGATCTCGCTGACAAGTAATTGGCCCCCACTACTCTTGCCTGCTCAAAGTTGAGCGTTGGTAAATCCACAAGAGGCCATGACGCCTCGCTCAAGAGTGAAACCATCCGGAAACCATGACCATACAAGATCGATGAAAAGAGCGTCAGGGATGAGAACCTCACGACGCGTTTAGCACTCACTTAAGATGGTTTTGCGATCCTCCAAAACATCGGAGGTTGAGATGCTGACCTTGTTTACCTCTTCTTAACCTTGCCGAAACCAGCTCGACCCTGCCCCGGACGGAAGCTGGTCGCGCGAACCTTAAACGCCGAATGAATCTTGAAAAGCCGGACGAACCCTAAAATCTGAAGCGCTGGAAACTTACGAGATTGTGCTTCTATAATCGAAAATGGTGAAATAAATTGCGTCAAACAACTCAAACAGCGGCCAGACAGCGCCTTGAGACGATGGAGCCTTCCACTAACCTTCGTCGGGCTCCCGTCCCAAGCGCCGGACGCAAATCCCCGAAAACGCGCAAATTCAGCCTGCGTCGCACCGGATACGCCCTGCTGATCAGCATCAGCGTGCTGGCAGGAATAGGCGTGCCAATGAACGCGCTATTTTTCCAGGACGCCCGACATCCGGCTCCGATGTTTCTGACAAACTCATCGACGACGCCACCCGCGACGATCTACTTTTCAAAGGCGAGCGGGCCAAACACGACAGAGACAACATCATCGGCCATAGAAGGCCCAAAGCCCAGGGCAGAGGCTGGACGCACGGCTCTGAAATCCGAAAATGCGCGTAATGATTTGCCCACACCTGCGAAATCCAGCGCTCGTCTGGGCGTCAAATCTGCTGAGGCGACAAAACACGATCCCATCGCAGAATTACTGAATGGTCCCGCCAAGCCTAAAATCCCCGCGGAAAGCGACGTGTTGATGGCTCAAGAGGCGCTGCTCAAGCTTGGTTATGTCGTTCGGGCCGATGGAAAGTTCACCAAGGCGACACAAAAGGCCATTGAAAGATTTGAACATGACAATGGAATGCCGGTGAGAGGGGCATTGACTACGAAAATCGCCGCAATGCTGGCAAGCCGCGCCGGTCTCGAGAGCGAATAAGGCTCTATTCAGAACTTGCCGCATGACAAGAGATCCCCAAGATGCGCCTGAGAAGCGATATATTTGTATCAGCCCTCATTCGACTCGTGGAAGTGAAGGGCGCCTACGCGCTTTTGCGACGACGAGGCGCTGCGGAAGCCGGCGCATTATTTATCAAAATTGATCGATTGGATGGTCGGACCGCCATTCTGGCCCCTGCGCCGCAAACTTCAGAAGCGCCGGAGGGCGTCGACCGTCAGTTCAGCCGGGCTCATACACAGGAATGGATCGAGTCGACCGAGGCTGAGGAGCGTCTCAATCGCGAAATCGCGTTCGATCCCGATCTCTGGATTGTCGAGATTGAGGACCCGGCCGGGCGAGCGTTTGTGGACTTGGTCAAGTGAGCTCATCCTCATGTTCATCTCGCTCAATCAAAGGATGGCAATCGGTCGACGTGATAACATATCACACTGACCAACCAGACAAATTCCCGGAATCAAGACATGTCTTTTGCTAAGGCGGAACAACTCCTGGAACTCGCGTCGATGGTCGCCGGACATCGGGTAGGAATCACCCTCGATGACATCATTGAACGTTTTAGCTGCTCCTACCGGACCGCTCAAAGGATGATCGGCGCCCTCGAAGGGTCGTTTCCGGACGTGCTTTCCTACACGGACCAGGAAGGCCGCAAGCGATGGCGGCTTGAGGGCGGTCATTTCAGAGACCTTATGAACCTTACCTCCGATGAGCTGGCAGCCGTGGACCTGGCGGTGGATCAATTCAAACAGGCCGGCATGGATTTCGAAGCGAAAGAATTGAGACGGCTGAAAGACAAAATACTCGCGCTGGTGCCCCGTCAGACGAAAGTTCGCATTGAAACCGATCACGAAGCGCTTCTTGAGGCGCGAGGTTTTATCGCACGCCCGGGGCCAAGGCCCAAAGCGGATGAGGATATTTTGAATGCGATTACGAAAGCGATCAAATGCTGCTGCATGCTTGAAATCATATATTCGTCACATCGCGACCTGACTCCAAAAGCTCGAAAGATAGCCGTATACGGACTTTTATACGGCTCCAGGCACTATCTGGTCGGCAAACAAATCGATAGCGACTCTGATCATTTGCGAACATACCGCATAGATAATATCCTGTCGGCAAAGATTACGGATGAACCCTACTCAATTCCTGAGAGTTTTGACCTTCATGAATTCGCAAACAGATCATTTGGCGTTTACCAGAACGATACTGAATACGGAGATGTAATCTGGAAATTTGATTCACAAGCCGCCAAAAACGCCAAAAGCTATCTATTCCATCCCGATCAATCGATTGAAGAAACCGCCGATGGTTCTGTGATTGTGAAATTCAAAGCCTCCGGCTTGCTCGAGATGTGCTGGCATCTATACAGTTGGGGAGATCACGTCGAGGTCATTGAGCCAGAACAGCTCAGAAAAATGGTCCATGATCATCGGCGGGCGGATTTTCCGGCAATGCCCTGATATACGACGCAGGCCTCCCAATTCGGCTTGAGTGTCATTCAGAAAAATCGGAAGAGTTCATAATTGCACGATGTTCGCGATACGTTCTTATGACAGAAAACGACATGCCTCGTACCTAATCAAAAGGAAGAGACAACGCGTGTGATCGAACCCGTTTCGATCGGCGATAGCCTCAAGCCGGGGTCGTGGTTGTTTATCTGATCTGTATTGAACATGTCGGGGTTCGTAAAATGCCAATCGATTATGTGCACAATGCAAGAGTATTGAAACACCTTCGCATATGGAGCAATGAAAATCTTCCCATGTATGGAAGTTTCATAGGCTATGATCTCGCTATTCAAATTCTTGAAAGCAATCCCAGCGAATATCAATCTTGCTTGAAGGATATTTATCATTCTCTCCCTCACAGCGAACCGCAGCTTCGTAGAAAATTGCGGTCATTTGAAACAGACGGCTGGATTCACATCGTAAAAAGCCGTCAGGATCACAGGAATTTTCTTGTTGCGCCCACAGAAAAAATGCTTTGCGCCTATGAACAATATTTTGTGCTCATGGCAAAGCTCAGCAAAAATATCAAATTGTACTGAAACAGCTAACTGCGCCAGAAGCTTAACATCAGTCGGAAGCATTTGCGCTGTCTTTGGTATCCGCCATAAATGAATATTCGCTGCTAACCCCGAGCCGAGCAGGCAAAATTTGCTAACGATATTACAACATACATGCGCGGGATCACAGATCCCGGCGCTGCCGTAAGATCATATTAAACTCAGTCAAAGCGGATGAAAGGCACAACTGATCTCGGCCAAACTGCCCGAGTATGGACAGGGTCAAGGTTGGAGTTGGCGCCAATCCCCTTTCGAAAATGCAAGAGGCGACGCAGGAGCTTGAGTGGTCCTGCAGCCGAGGCAATGCCGGACCTGGCGTAGGAACATTCTCCCTTTTGGAACCGAAGGTTCATCTGTTATTGCGACTATTTCCCCGAAGAAGCGATGCCTCTGGGATGCCGCAACTCGACTGAAACCGGACGTCAGAAATTTTTGATAAATTAAAAAAAGAATGGTCGGCATCCTCTTCGGTGCTCTGATCGACAAAGATTGCTTCAAAAAAGTCATGGCCTTGCAAAAAGAGAGGGCCTCACAAAAAGGTCGCTATGGTTTATAGACGCCATGTTTTTCGGACGAACTTCTGCATGTATAGTCATCAGGGTTTAAGTCAATTGTTTAGCTAATAAATAAAATCCTCGACAGGCGGAGGACTTGAGGCGAAACTCCAGCATATTCATGCAAAAGCTTCAATCTAAAAAACAGACCCCACTATGCATGGAGCGAAGAGCTTGCCTGAAGGCGCCAGGAGCGAAACGAGTCTCGCCAGTCATCGCCTTGAGGACATCAGGGCTTTCCTTAACCAAAACCTTGTCGAATCCGATGCGCTCGTCGAAAAGCTTTTAATATGTCTGCTCGCGGATGGGCATGTCCTTGTCGAAGGCCCGCCCGGACTGGCGAAAACCAGAGCCGCGAAATTGCTCGCCAGCAAGCTTGATCTATCCTTCTCCCGTATTCAGTGCACGCCGGATCTGATGCCGGCGGATATCACTGGAACGTCTATCTGGCGACCTGACTCCGGTGTCTTTGAATTCATTCCAGGTCCTATTTTCCACTCTCTTTTACTGGTTGACGAAATTAATCGCGCTCCTCCAAAAGTACAATCCGCCCTACTCGAAGCTATGGCCGAAAGACAGGCGACAGTTGCAGGCGAGACCAGAATTTTGCCTGAGCCCTTCATGACCATTGCCACGCAAAATCCCATAGAACACGAGGGAACATTTCCGCTGCCGGAGGCCCAGCTTGATCGCTTCATGTTACAGGTAAAAATCGACCTACCTGATGAAATCGCCGAAAGACAAATTTTGGACCTGGTCGATCAGGAAATTATTAATGAGCCTTCAAAAATAATTGACCCTGTAAGCAAAGACGAAATTTTTGCCGCACGAATAGAATCAAGAAGAGTTTATTTGTCTCCAGCTATAAAAGATTACATCGTCCGTCTTGTAACGGCTCCTCGCAACAAAACCACTCAAACTGACCTATCGCTTAAAATCGAGCATCCAGCCTCTCCACGCGGCACGTTAGCCCTGGCCGCAGCGGCAAAAGCAAGAGCCTACATCAATGGCAGAGATTTTGTCTTGCCGGACGACATTTCCGCGCTAGCTGTCGATGTGCTCTCACATCGAACGATTCTCTCATGGCGAGCCTTGTCCGATGGCGACACGGCGCGAGAAATCATCGCCGCCTATCTTGAGCGCGTACCACTCACATGACGAAGCGCAACTATATTTCAGGCGTAGAAATTGATCCTGATTATTTGCTTTGCCTCAATAAGTTTGTCCCCAAAACCAACGGCGGACGCGCAAATCTGGGGAGTGTTTCGGGAAATGTCCCTGGCCGAAAACGTGGACGCGGTTCGATCTTCTATGATGTAAGACCGTGGACAGAAGGCGACGATATCCGTCACATCGACAGTTACAAGACAGCGCGCACCGGCGTGCCTCATATTCGGACCGCTCATGAGGATCGTGAGCATAAAATTCTCCTGATCGCTGACTTCAGACCCTCCATGTACTTTGGCACACGCAGAGCCTTCCGTTCTTTTGTAGCCGCCGAAGTAATTTCTCTAACAGGCTGGCGGGCTGTGAGTGACCGGAGTCAAATTGGCGTTCTTGTCACAACTTGCATGGGATCGACATTCCTGGGTTGGTCCAAAAATGGGCGCCAATTTGCTGGACAACTCTTCAAGCTTGCCGACATGTATAGGGATGCAAAAGAATCCTGCGATGTTAGCGAACTGGAAATGGATGATGTATTGGCTACCGCGCTTAGCTTATCCGGTTCGGCGTCGATTATTGTCGCAACATCACTTGATGCGCCGGGCAAAGATTTTGATAAACTAACTGGCTTGTTGGCGAAACGCCAGGAGCTTATTTTTTTACTGATTTCCGATAAATTTGAACGCGATCCACTTCCGGGTGATTATCCTTACTATACCCGCGAGGGGGGGGCTGGTCGCCTTAAAATTTTTCGACATTCATCGCGCAAACCTTTCAATGACTGGCCTTTGCGGCTTTCCCGTCTTGGAGCCCTGTCTCTCGGCGTCGACGCAGAACTTAGCCCACCCGAAATAGCATATGCCCTAGAACGATTCTATGATGGACCACGATAATCTCCTCGGCAAACTTCGCGATATTCATCCGCCCCTGACGGATAGCTTAACCGTTTTGGTCGCAATGAGTCTCCTCGGAGGATTTTGCGGGATCTTAATTGCTATGCTCACTCGAATGGGACGGCCTAAAAAAAAGAGTATTTATCTCCAGTCGCTGGAAAGATTAATTCGCTCCCGTCAATATCCTGCCCCGGAACGGATCGCCATTCAGGCTGGCATATTGCGCGAAATAGCCGCATCTCTTGATCCAGGGGCCGGATTCTTGCGTGGAGATGAGTGGCTTTCGAAATTGGATTTATTATTTCAGACCAATTTTTTTACCAGCGGCAACGGTCGCATTTTTGGCGATGAATTATATAAACCTGTTTCAACCTTTACAGCTAATTCCCTTGATGACGAACTCAGCCTGATACTGGCGAGATATAAACATGAACGGAATTGAATTCGCAAATCCAATTGCGCTTATTCTTTTGCCACTGCCACTCATCCTGAGGGCTGTTTCAAAACATGAACCTCAGCCCGCAGCTGGCATCATGTTGCCATTATCGGTGAGAGATAAACTATCTCCCATGACAGTTGCCGCCAAAAACAATCGATACTCATGGCCCATTATTACAGCATTTTTGGCCTGGACCGGTATCGTTTTGGGTTTTTCCGGACCACGCATCGCCAATACTGTCGCCGGAATGCCGGTATCCGGCCGCGACCTGGTGCTATCTATCGATCTTTCAGGCAGCATGACAAAACGAGATTTTGATCTTGATGGCGTTTCGGTGACACGCCTCGAACTCGTGAAGAAGGTCGCTTCAGAACTCGTTCAGCGGCGGGAAGGCGACCGCGTCGGCCTTGTTATTTTCGCAGAAAAAGCCTTGGCGGCTGCGCCAATGAGTTTTGACACATCGGCGATCGCCCGCACTCTGAATGAGATGGAAGTCGGTCTCGTCGGGAGATCTACGGCGATCGGCGAAGGCCTTGGACTGGCGCTCAAGCGTCTGAGTCATTCGCAAGCCCAGACACGGATCGTTATCCTTCTTTCGGATGGGGCCAACAACGCCGGCTCGAGCGATCCTTTGGCTGTTGCTGAATTGGCGCGTCGTCTTGGAGTCCGGATTTTCACCATTGGTCTTGGCGTCGAGGATACCTCAAGCCATCCTGAGTCTCGTGACGCTGTGGATTTTGTTGCTTTGCAAAAAGTTGCGGAAATAGGCGGCGGCGTGGCCTTTCGCGCCCGCTCGGGAGCTGAACTCGATCAGGTCATGAGAACAATCGAAGCAATGATTGAATCTGCGGCTCTGGCTCCTCCAAGCCTCATTTACACTGATCTCTGGAATTATCCGGCGATCATCTCCCTTCTCGCATGCTGTTATATTGTCGTCAGATCGAGATCAATGCGATGATTGCCTTAGGCTCCTTCGCGTTATTAAGACCCTACTGGTTACTTTGCTTGCCATTCTTTTGGCTTTTCCTGAAGCTCACAAGAAGCATGGACCGCTCTCTGGGAGATTGGCCTCGTGCAATCGACCCGCCCCTACTTGATGCGCTTGTTGGACGAAATCGCAAGGAGACACAGCACAAGGACGACTTAACCATGATCTGGTGTGTCGCGCTGATCGTCATTTCATTAGCCGGACCAGCGCTGAGAGTGGCGGTTGCAAACCAATTTAGAAATATGGATGCTGCCCTTATTATTTTAAATATCTCTCCCACTACAAATTTATCAAAGATGACTTCTGCCGCGCAGATTGTCCTGAACGGAAGCGGTGCGCGACAATCAGGTCTGTTGCTCTATGCAGGAGAAGCCTATCTGGCCAGTCCACTCACCTATGATCTCGCATCTATCGAAGCGCTTGTGTTTGCGGTTGACGATCAGACGATCCCCGATGGCGGAGCCCGCCCGGATCGCGCTCTTGAGCTGGCGCATCATTTGTTGCGTCGGATGAATATTTTCGCCGGAGACATCGTTCTGATCAGCGATGGCGCGGGCATTGATTTGCAGACATATCAAGATGCAAAATTACTTGCTGCAGATGGACATAGTCTGCATACCCTCTTCATACCGCCGTCTGTGGAGAGCGACAGAAATTTCTCCTTTTTGCAGGCAACAATGAAACAGTTGGCAATGGAAGGCCATGGACTTGCTGGTGAGTCCGCGACGGCTGTGAATATTGCAGAGGCCATCGCCAGCCGGAGGATCGAAAATGTCGTTAAAGGGTCGCGCCGGGCGCTGGAGTGGTTTGATCTTGGAAGATTAATGATCCTGGTGGCTGCTGCGCCCTTGTTGATATCGGTTCGCAGGGGAAATCTATGAAACGGGCGGCATTCTTGACTCTCTTACTTTGTCTGGGCGCCGAGTTATATCTTTTTGGATCAGAGTTCGCAGCGCATCTGATATATTCTGCCGGCTTTCCTGATAAGGCAGCATCGTTGTTTATCGATCCGGCATGGAAGGGCGTTTCGCTTTATGCCGCCAGAAGATGGAACGAAGCCGCCGAGGCCTTCGCACGAGATGTCTCAGGCAGTTATAATCTGGGCAATGCTTTAGCGCACGCTGGCCGTTATGAGGAGGCCATAGCTTCTTACGAACACGCCCTTGCATCCGATCCCATGGATAGTGATGCAGCGTTCAACAAATCCTTACTCGAAACATTCGTTGAAAATACCAGAAAACCCTTGCCCCGCCGAGATAACGGCTCACTTTCCGCATCTCCTGCGATCAAATCCGGTGATGCCAGAGACCGGCCGCAAACCGCTGGCGGCGCCGGCGGCGCCGGAGCAGGACTTGCATCAGGCAATCAAACTCAGGGACCAGCCAGCGTAGGAGGCAAAGTAACGAAAGACGGGGCTCAAATGGCGACGCCCAATGGTCCTCGCCCCGGCGCGGCCGCCGGCGCGGTCGGCGCTTTCGGCGACGCAGGGCGTTCCGGCGAGGTCGGGTCTAATTTCCCGGATTTACTACAGGAACGCGAGAGTCGCATGCGTCGCCGGCAACAGGAAGCTAACATACATCCCTCCCTCGATTGGCTGGAAGCGCTCCCGGACGATCCCGGACAGTATCTGAAAGCCAAGATCCTTGCCGAGAAAGCCAGACGTCTAAAGGCCGCAGGCGGGGCCATCCCGGAGGACGATTGAGTGGTTTTCCGTTTCCTTTGGCTTGCGACCGCCCTGATTCTTGTCCTGTCGGGCAACGCTCGCGCACAGGTCAACGACGTCCCGTATAGTAAAATTGAGGTCTCGGTCGAGCTACATGGCGAGGCGCCTTATGTCGGGGAGCCCCTGCGGCTTGTAGTCAGATCGGCAATCCATGCTCAGGTCGCGAAAGAACGAATAATCCAGCCTGATTTGACTGATTTTGATTGGCAGCAATTCGGGGTGGACTCGATGAGTCAGGAGTTCATTGATGGATTTTGGATGCCGGTGATCTCCCGGGTTTTGATGATATATCCTCTGCGTCCCGGAAGATTGACGATTGACTCCTTCAAGCGCCACGTCACCTATTTCGGGTCGAACGGCGAACGAATGGAAACAGAAATAATCTCCAGACCTGTGACCATAGAGGTTCGATCCCACGACACGCTTGCCGGGCCCGATGCTAACTGGATACCTGCCAGAAACCTTCGCATCACCGATGAATGGACTCCTCAACCCGATAACATTCCTTCTGAAGAGACCGCGCAACGCACCATCACCATTGAAGCTGATGAATTGACAGCCGATCGTTTACCGAATCTTCCTTCTTTTCGGGCGCCGGGGATCATCACGTTTGCCGGCCCGATACAACGGCAGACCATCATCACAGATCATGGCCCCATGGGTCGCGCCATTTTTCGTTGGCGTATTCGGCCGGTATCCAAGGCTATCGCCACGGCGCCATCGGTGAAAATACAGTGGTTCGATGTCATACAACGCCAAATGCGCGAAGCCGTTATTCCTGAACGGCGTGTCGCTTTCCATGCTGCCGGACAAACAACCGTATCTGTTGAAGAAAAAAAAATATCGGAATTTCTTGCAACCCGCTCTTTTGTCGCCTTTTTACTAGCTTTTGTAATGACAGTGGCGGCGAGCTTTCTTTTCACGTCTATGTCTTTGAACGACATGGCCTTCTGGCGTAGCCTGATTGGATCGCTTCGATTGTTTGTATCTCTGGCTATAACCGGTTTGCGAGATGACAAATTATCTTTCTACGCCACACTCAATAAATTAAGAAAAACAGATCCTCTAACCTGGCGAACCATCGAAAATGGCGGGACTTATTCCGCTCTGATTATGGATCTGGAGTCAATGATCTACGCGGATCGAAAGATCAACTATTCCATGAGTCTCTGGAAGCGCGCACTTTTGATTTTCAAAATCTATCTGACAGTCCGGCTTCAACAAAAAATCACCTGAGACGACAGAAACCAAATAAATTTGAAGTCAACCGGATTTGAATCGGAATGACCTTGGGGCACGCCTGACGTTACTGGAGGAGGCGCCTGCCGCATGGTCCCCCGCCGCCAATAAATTTTGGTCGAGCACGGAATTCCAGGCGTCTTTTCGACCATCCATGGGATGTTCTTCCGCGTCTTGGTCGGGAGCGGCATGGAGATAGCCATGAGGGTTACTGAGTGCGATCATCATTCACCAGCGCCAAATAGCCCCGCCCCAGGTCATGCCTGCGCCCATAGCCATCATGGCGATCACATCGCCTTTTTTGAGTTTGCCGGCGCGATTGGCCTCATCAAGCGTGATCGGCATCGAGGCGCTCGATGTGTTGCCGTAACGATTAATATTGATCCAGCATTTTTCGACCGGCACTCCGAGGGTCTCCAGCGCATATTCGAGAATACGCAGATTGGCCTGATGACTGATGACATGGGTAACGTCAGCGGCTGTGAGACCGGCTTTCGCCAGCGTTTCGGCGACCACTTCGGGAAGAACCCTTGTCGCGAATTTGTATACCTCACGGCCGCGCATTTTAATCTTGGAGCCGTTGTCTTCCAGAAGCGCGGGTGAAAACGGCCGACGACTGCCGCCGCCATAAATGCCGAGAATACCTGTCAAAGCTCCATCTGTGCGCAGCGTCGAGGCCAGAAGGCCATGGCCACGCTCCTCCCTGGCGCCAAGCAATACGGCGCCGGCAGCGTCGCCAAACAACACGCATGTCTCGCGATTAGTCCAGTCGACAAAGCGCGAAAGCGTCTCGGCGCCGATCACGAGCACATGTTTCATCGCGCCGGAGGATATAAACTGATCGGCGATCGTCAGGCCATAGAGCGAGCCGGCACAGGCGGCGCCGATATCGAAAGCGCAGGCGTTTTTCGCGCCAAGGATCGCCTGCACATGCGCAGCGCAAGCTGGAGTGGGCGTGTCGCCAGTGACGGTGGCGACGATGATCATATCAATTTCATCGGGCGAAACGCCGGCTAGATCCAGCGCCTGCCGGGCCGCGGCGGCGGCAAGATCGGAAGTCGCCTCGTTGGCGGCGGCGATCCGCCGTTCGCGAATACCCGTGCGGCTGACGATCCAATCGCTGTTGGTCGCCACCATTTTCTCCAGATCTTCATTAGTCAGCACGCTTTGAGGCGCATAGGCCCCCGTCCCAAGAATAATCGATGTCGGCAAGGCGGATTTTCCCAAAAGGCGCCGAATCCCGTCGGCGATCCTTCTTTACCGGCGCTGCTCAGGGACGCCAACCGTCGCGATGCGCGCACAAGGCAAATAAAAGCTTAACAATCGATAAGCTGTTGTTTCATAAAAAAATATTAAGCATCCATCCATCCATAGCCGGAATGATCTGATTCCAATCCTTCCGCCACAATGGGGTCAAGGAAAGGAATTATTAAGATGCAAAACCTAGCACCGTTAAGGGACCTGACGCGCGTCGCCGCTCCGGTTCCTTTGGTTTGAAGCCCCTCAACCCGTTTATTTTGCGCGCCCCGCGCCGGAGTCCGCCGTTCATGATCCACGCCCTCGTTATCGCCGCCGTCGCTCTTTACGCTCTTGTAGGCGCACTGTTGGCGTAAATCCTGAGATCAGGCGTTCTCCGCGTCGGATTGCCAATCGTCGCCCCGCGTGGCAAGTCGACCAAATGCAGACCAGATCCAAAGCGCAAGGCCCAACCTCCGCGGACGCCCCGCGTGTTTCCTTCGTCTCATTGGGCTGTCCAAAGGCCCTGGTCGACAGCGAGCGTATCGTCACGCAATTACGCGCCGAGGGATATGAACTTTCGCGCACGCACGCTGGCGCTGATGTCGTGATCGTCAACACCTGCGGCTTTCTCGACAGCGCCAAAGCCGAATCGCTCGAGGCGATTGGCTCCGCGCTTGCGGAGAACGGACGGGTAATCGTCACAGGCTGCATGGGCGCCGAGCCCGAGGCCATCACCCAACGATTTCCAGACGTGCTCGCCGTCACCGGTCCACAACAATATCAGAGCGTTGTAGAGGCTGTTCACCGAGCCGCCCCTCCGGCGCATGATCCTTTTCTGGATCTCCTGCCCGAGCAGGGGGTCAAACTGACGCCGCGTCACTACGCCTATCTCAAAATTTCGGAGGGCTGCGATAATGCGTGCGCCTTCTGCATCATCCCGAATTTGCGCGGCCCGCTGGTTTCTCGACCTGCGGCGGAGGTCTTGCGCGAGGCTGAAAAACTCGCGCGCGCAGGCGTCAAGGAGTTGCTCGTCATCTCCCAGGACACCAGCGCCTATGGCCGCGATCTGCGATACGCCGAGAGCATGATGGGAGACCGCGCTGTGCGCGCCCGCTTTCTCGACCTCGCCCGCGAACTCGGAGAACTCGACCTGTGGGTGAGGCTGCATTACGTCTATCCATACCCGCATGTCGATGAAGTAATTGCGCTCATGACAGAGGGCAAAATCTTGCCCTATCTCGATATTCCCTTCCAGCACGCGAGTCCCAATGTCCTGAAGGCGATGAAGCGTCCGGCTAATGAGGACAAGATCCTCAGCCGCATCAAGGCCTGGCGCGCCGCCTGCCCGGACCTGACCCTGCGCTCGACCTTTATCGTCGGCTTCCCCGGGGAGAGCGAGGATGATTTCCAGTATCTGCTCGACTGGCTTTCAGAGGCCGAGATCGATCGCGCCGGCGCTTTCAAATATGAGCCTGTCGCCGGCGCGACCGCCAATGATCTTGGCCTGCCGCCTGTGCCGCAGGCGGTCAAGGACGCCCGCTGGAACCGGTTGATGGCGCATCAACAGGCGATCAGCGCCCGGCTGATGAAACGCAAAGTTGGAAAACGGTTGCCGGTGATTATTGACGAACCCGGCGGCGGGCCTTCCGGCGCGCCTGCCCGGGGCCGCACCCCGGCCGACGCCCCGCAGATCGATGGTTCGGCCTTTGTGACCTCGCGGCGGCCGCTTCGTCCCGGCGACCTCGTCAGCGTTAAGGTCGAACGGTCGGATGCCTATGACGTCTATGGTCCCGCCGTCTAGACGCCCCATATAAGGTTGTGAAAATCTTTCGCGAGGAGCGTTTTCATGACCGAAGACACCCAGGAAAACACGTCGCCGGAACCCAAGAACCAAGCTCCGGCGAAACCGCCCCAGCCAGTGTTCCTGATCCCCAAAAGTCTGATTTATATCGTTGCGGCTATTGTTGTCGGATCTTTCGCAATCACTTTGTTTGTGCGCAATCCCTACACGATGGCGACTGTTGAGGGCGGAGACATCTACGAAACCAACCGCGACGATTCACTGATGTTGTGGGTGGCGATCTTCATTGGAATCCCGGCAAGCTTTTGGGCCTACAAGAACTGGGTCTTGCCGCTGTTCGAGCGTAAGCGCTAAATTTCAAACCATGTGAGAATTGCCGTGCGTGAGAAGCGCACGGCAATTCCTTCTCGGTAAGCGCCTGAAGTTCAGGGCGATGAAACCGTCACAACGTTGCCCGCTTCCCGTCATTTATTGTTCGGTCGTATAGCGCGTAGCGCGCTCGATGACTGACTGTTACGCGGCCCATGAACTATCGCCAAGGCGGGTGGTCTTGCGTTGCCCAGTTTCTTCGCAGCGTATTCAGGCATCCGCGCGCCGGCGAATCTCATCAGGGCTTTGGCCATCGGCGCCCGCAGATTGGTCCCCGGACGGTCTATGACCCCAATTGGAACCTGAGACATGATTTTCTCCCATCGCCGCCAACGATGAAACTGGAGAAGATTATCGGTTCCCATTATCCATACGAAACGAACGCCGGGACAATGTTGACGCAAATAGCCAATCACTTCGACGGTGTGGCGTAAGCCAAGTTTCGCCTCGATATCGGTGACGACGATGTGCGGATCCCGAGCAAGTCGACGCGCCGCTGCGAGCCGCACCGACAGGGGGGAGAGACTTTGTGTGTCTTTCAAAGGATTGCCAGGCGTCACCAGCCACCACAGCCGGTCGAGCCGCAGTCGCGTCAGCGCCAATCGCGAGGCCAGCAGATGACCTTCATGCGGCGGGTCGAAAGAGCCGCCGAACAGTCCGATCCGCTGCCCGGGCGCATGAGGCGGCAGCCGGATGGGCCTCGCGCCCTGGCCCATCAGCCGCGCACCTGCCCCGCACCGTAAACTCTATATTTGAACGAGGTGAGTTGCTCGACGCCCACAGGGCCACGCGCATGCATTCGGCCCGTCGCGATGCCGATTTCAGCGCCAAAACCAAACTCGCCGCCATCAGCAAATTGCGTCGAAGCGTTGTGCAGAACGATCGCGGAGTCGACCTCATTCATGAAGCGCCGCGCTGCCCCCTCGTCCTGCGTTATGATGCAGTCGGTATGGTGCGAACCATAGGTCTCGATATGGTCGATTGCGGCGTCGATGTCCTCGACCACGCGGGCGGCGATGATCGCGTCGAGATATTCGGCGCGCCAGTCTTCTTCCGTCGCCGGCGTTACGCGCGCATCAATGGCTTGCGTCGCCGCATCGCCGCGCACAGCGCACCCGCAATCGAGCAGCGCCACGATCAGTGGCGCGAGATGGGTTGCGGCGCACCCCTTGTCGACCAGAACCGTTTCTGTTGCGCCACAAATGCCGGTGCGCCGCATCTTGGCGTTGAGCAGAATCCTTTTCGCCATGTCGAGATCCGCGTCGCGATGCACATAGACATGAACGATGCCCTCCAGATGCGCAAAAACTGGCACCCGCGCTTCCTCCTGAACGCGCGCCACAAGACTTTTGCCGCCACGCGGCACGATCACGTCGATCGCGCCGTCGAGACCGGCGAGCATGGCGCCAACCGCGGCGCGATCCGTTGTATCGACCAGCGATATCGTCGCCGGCGGCAGCCCGGCCTCAATCAGACCGGCGACCAGCGCGCTATGGATTGCGCGTGACGACCGTAAACCCTCCGAGCCGCCGCGCAGAATTGCTGCGTTCCCGGCCTTGAGGCAAAGCGCCCCGGCGTCCGCTGTGACATTGGGACGACTTTCATAGATCACGCCGATCACGCCGAGGGGAGTAGCGACACGTTCAATGATCAGCCCGTTGGGCCGTTCGAACCGCGCCAGCACACGCCCGACCGGATCCGGCAAGTCGGCGATCTCCTCGACGCCGCGCGCCATCGCCTCGACACGCGCCGGATCGAGCGTCAGCCGGTCGAGGAAGGCGGCGGCGGCGCCCCGCGCCCGCGCATCGGCGACATCGAGCCGATTGGCGGCGAGGATCGCGTCGCAACAGTCCCGGATGGCCATCGCCGCCCCGCGCAAGGCCTGGTTCTTGACCTTGGCCGGGGCCAACGCAGCCGCGCGCGCCGCCAGGCGGGCATCGCGACCCATCCTGAACAGCGCCTGCGGCGAAAGCCCCGCGGCGTTTCCGTCCACGGCCTTTGTTTCCTGGCAGAGAGCCTGTGACATGCAATTTTCTCCCGGACCCGCGCCTCTGGCTATCACGTCCGGCCCGGCGAACGAAGCCATGCCAGCTTAGCTTTCCGGCGCAACTTGCCGAAGGACAAGACGCGGTCTATACAGCGCCTCTACGCTCCCTTCGTCTAGCGGTCTAGGACGTCGCCCTCTCACGGCGAAAACAGGGGTTCGAGTCCCCTAGGGAGCGCCAATAAAATCAGTTATTTGTAAATAATTTAGATATCTTGTCGTCTTGCGCGCCCAACTTTGGGCCCACAAGCGTTGGGCTGGTGGTTCCGAGGGGAACCGCCCTGAGTTACTGAATTAACTCGCCCGGGGCGCAGGTTGTTAATTTTCATTCAGAATCAAACGGGATTTTCACAAAGAACTGACCCGGGCTAATCAGTCCAGGGTAAACAAACTTCCCGCGTCCGCCGGCATGTTGCTCGCGTCGTTATTCAGCCATCCAGCAAGGCAAAAAGTGGCGACGCGTCCGTAGGCTCGCGTATAGCCAAGCGCCAGAAAATTCATGTGGAGTTGCTTCAGAGTTCTCTTCTGCTTGAGTGACTTTCCAGCCTCGACTTTGTGCATTCGGGTCAAGTGATCGGAAAATGCCGCAAGCATGCCGGGATGCGCGAGCGTCCTCAACTTCGACTCAATCAGCTTGTCGCGTAAATATTTTCTGAACATCTTGCGCGACAGTTTCCTGCGATAGCAAATCTCACTTATCGGGAAATGATTGTGTAACGCTGAGCGTCGGACAATGCCGAAAAGGTCCATGCTGACCACTCCATCGCCCTCGCCATGACTGATAGAGTTGAAATCAAAACATGGGTAATTCGCAGCGAAATTTTCACGCCAACCGGATCCGTTCTGTTTCGAAATCAACAGTGAGGCTGCTTAGATAATCGCTGCAAATTTGGCAGATAGATTGAGCACTAATGCCCAGAAGCTATTTATACTCGATTGTTTAGACATATTAAATTGATAAGTTGATTTAAGCCATTTCTTTCTCTGTTCTTGAGGTCTTCTGATGCTTAAACTTGCCTTGTTAATTACAGCGCTTATTTCTGCATCAAGCTTTGAAACAGTGGACGCCCAAACATACAACGGCCCGGTTCTTTACAATGGCTACAATGTCTATTACGTCTTTGCGTCCTGGACTAATTTGAGCGCATATATAAATAATCCCTCAAAACCCAACGATCTCGCTGGCGCACCGTCAGGCGATTTGCTCCAAACTCCTTGGGGATCAAACGCAACGATCGCTACACAGTATGCAACCGCATGGAATACCGCCGGCAGCTGGGCTGGCGGGGATCAACATCCCAATGTATCCAACCAATTCGGGCCGTATTTTTTTACGAACTTGTCTGGGAATACCTCAATAGCCAACGCTCAATCCATCGATAAAAACACCGCAAATCCGAGCCACAAACAAACAAACGTCAATTCAGAAGCTTTTTATGCCGTTACAGTTTCACCACTCAGTAATTAATAAATTTTGCGGCGAGGAGACATCTGATCAAATCATGTTTTTAAGGATCAAGTCGACGCGACCCATAGGCATAACTTGCTACAAACCGTAACCCTGCGATCGGCGCTTTAAGATCGATTGGCGGATTAAGCATGAAGCAGCGCGGCAAGATACGAGAGGATGAGTTTATCAGTTTTTGATGCAGCAATGGACCCGCTCGCAGGTCAAAGCCCTTTCATTCCAAATCGCGGGCGATGCAGCTCTTGCCCAGGGATTAATGACATCGATATTATTTTATGAACTTCACAACCGGCGCCTGTATCGCCGTCATGTTGACCCCGAATATAAAAATCGAGCAATAGCGTGGAGCCGGAATAAGCATGGCTCGATTTAAGCTGATGAGCAAAGGATTTTGAAAAGAAAAAAAGAAGATCAGCTGCGATTAATGCCAGATTTTCCTGATAGCATTGAAAAGATCGCCGGTTCGTTTCCGTTTGGCTCCACCAATTAAAAAATTGCGGGTTTATCTATGTCTGCTGATCACTGAAATCCGGTTCCGTCCCCATCCCCCCATACAGCGGTTCGCTCCGACCTCCCGAAGGCGCAGGGGCGCCCACCAGATATGATCACAGCCTGCTCCGGGGGGCTGGCTGAGAGATGCAACCCAATGTCAAGCTCCAGAGGTTTGCGCAATCGGGATCGAATATGTTGCCGGAACGACACAGGATGCAACCAAACGGCGAAATTGCGCCTCAAGCGGCCAAATCCTGCATGCGCAGCGCTGGCGATTAGCGTTAAGTAAGGCCCGGATCAGGCAAGGATTCAGACGTCGTCATGAACTCAAAGCTGTCGCTCTCAGGAATACTGACGCTCATCGCTACGATCTTCGCCAGCGGCCTGTCGCCCGTGTCGGCCGCCGACCTGTCGCCGCGTCCGCACCCGCCGTCGCCGGCGTTCACATGGACCGGAGCCTATGTGGGCTTCAATTTCGGTTACACCTGGACTGCCGATCGCGGGCTCTATCTTCGCTCTGCTAATCTCTACGACAATTCAGCCTTTGCCCTTGGAGCGGCGTCGGCGCTCGGCGCGACCGGCGCCGTCAGCGCCCGGCTCGACGGATTCCTGCTCGGGGGGCAGGCCGGCTACAATTGGCAGTTCCACGAAAAATGGATCGTTGGCGTGGAAGGCGATGTCGCCGGCGCCGGCGTGCGCGGCGGGGGATTTGCGCCGAGCATTGTCGCCGCCCCGGGCGGCTATGCCGTCACCAGCGCCACGCTGAGACGCAATCTCGAATATCTCGGGACCGCGCGCGGACGATTGGGCTATGCGCTGACGCCCAGCCTCATGACCTATGTGACTGGTGGTTTCGCCTTTGGCGGCGTCGATGCGACGGCGGTCGTGCGTCAGACCCTTGTGCCCTCGATCCTGTATTCCGAGCCCGGAAAAGCCGATCTCTACAAGAATCTTTCCGGCTGGACGGCCGGCGCCGGCGGCGAAATCTCGCTGGGCCGCAACACCAGCGCCAAACTGGAGTATCTTTATTACGATCTTGGCGGAGTCTCCCTCAGCAGTCCGGGATTTGCCTCCCTGGCGTTTACGCAACTTGGCACAGGCCAAATCGGCGTTGTGGATGCCTCCAATGTCTCCTCCAGCTATCGCGGCCATATCCTGCGCGTCGGACTCAACTACCGTTTCGAGCCGACCATCCCGCAAACCGGGGAGGCGGGCGTAACGCCGCTGCTGGCTTCGCCAAAGTTCGACGCCGTCGAGGCGCCAGGGCATGGCGACTGGCGGATCAGGGCGACCCCTTACATGTGGGCGTTGGGAACCAACGGCTCCCTGACCGTTCGCAATGAAACGGTGGGCTCCGATACGACGCTGATCGATGCGATCACGCGTAGCGCCGCCTTCCCGATCGCTTTCATGGGACGCATTGATGCGAACAACGGACGTTGGTCAGCTTACGGAGATTTCGCCTTCGCGAGATTGCGTTTCGCCGACTCCTTCCTCAACCTGCGTTCCCCGACCGCCGATATTCTCGTCGGGCTCAGCGGCTCAGGTCATCTGCGTCAAACGCTCGGCATTGGCGAGGCGGGCGTCGGCTACGAACTCGCCCGGTTTCATCAAACAACCGACTCCGCGAGTTCGTTTACGGCCTTCGACGCCTACGCCGGCGCGCGCTATGGAAATATGAGCGCAACTGTCGATTTGAGGTCTTTTGGCGTCGCCGGCTCGCAATATCTCGGCGAGCAACAGGCGGTCGCGTTGCAACGCAATGTCACAGGGAGACTATGGTGGCTTGACCCGGTGATCGGCCTGCGCATGCGTTACGCCTCCGGCGACAGGGATCGTTTCGAGTTGCGGGGAGATATCGGCGGCTTCGGCGTCGGCAGCAATTTCAGCTGGCAAACCTACGGCGGCTGGAGCCGGGATTTCGAATGGAACGGCGTTAAATTCGCCGGTCTGATCGGCTATCGCGCCCTGAGCCTTGATGTGACGAAATGGGCCAATGGCCGCGAGAACGGCATCGACGAAATTCTGCACGGCCCCGTCACCGGCGTAAGTTTCGAATTCTGATCCGCGCCCTTTACGCCCCCGTCATCAGCTTCGCTTGTGGCGAACCACCCTCTCCCGCAGAAGGGAGAAGGGACTGGCTGATTTAACCCGCCTACTGACGCAGATTACTTTTCCCGTCCCAACTCCCGCCAGCCGATGTCGCGGCGGCAGAAGCCGCCCGGCCAGTCGATGGCTTTGACTGCCGCATAGGCCCGGTCGCGGGCCTCGCCGACGCTGTCGGCCAACGCCGTGACGTTCAGCACGCGCCCACCCGCCGCCAGCAGTCGCTCGCCATCGCGGCGGGTGCCGGCGTGGGTGACAATAACGCCCGGCAGGGCCTCTGCCCGGTCGAGGCCCGAAATTTCCGTTCCGGTTTCCGGCGTTCCGGGATATCCTCTGGCCGCCAGCACCACTGTCAGCGCCGCCCGGGGCGAGAACGGCGGCGCGGCGTCGGGTAGAACGCCGTCAGCGGCGGCCAGCATCAGCGCCGCAAGATCGCCAGTAAAGCGCGGCAAGATCGCCTGCGCCTCCGGATCGCCGAAACGCACGTTATATTCGATGAGTTTTGGCCCCTCTTTGGTCAGCATCAGGCCGGCGTAAAGCACGCCCCGGAAGGGCGCGCCTCTGTCACGCATGGCCTGAAGTGTCGGCAGGACAATTTCGTCCATTACCCGCGCCGCAATTTCCGGCGTGACGACGGAGGCCGGCGAGTAGGCGCCCATACCCCCGGTGTTGGGGCCGACATCGCCGTCGCCAACGCGTTTGTGATCCTGCGCCGTGGCGAAGGGCAGCGCGCGCATGCCATCGCAGATGGCGAAGAAGGAGGCTTCTTCTCCTTCAAGGTAGTCCTCGATGACCACTTCGGCGCCCGAAGCTCCGAATGCGCCGCCGAACATCGTTTCGACGGCGGTCTCCGCCTCGGCCAGCGTCATGGCGACGACAACGCCCTTGCCCGCCGCGAGACCGTCCGCCTTGACGACGATCGGCGCGCCCTGCGCGCGGACATAGGCCAGCGCCTTACCCTGATCTGCGAAGCGTTCGTAACCGGCGGTGGGAATTTGATGGGCGCGGCAGATATCTTTTGTGAAACCCTTCGAGCCTTCGAGTTGCGCTGCGGTCCGGGTTGGGCCGAAAGTCGGCACGCCCGCCGCCGTAAGCGCATCGACGAGGCCGCCGATCAACGGCTGTTCCGGCCCGACCACGACGAGACCGACTCTTTGATCAAGGCAGAACCGAACGACGACGGCATGATCCGACGGATCGAGGTCGACATTGGTCCCGACCTGCGCTGTGCCGGGATTGCCCGGCGCAATGAATAGTTTAGCGCAGAGCGGGCTTTTCGTAAGCGCATTGGCTAGCGCATGCTCGCGACCGCCGGAGCCGATAAGGAGAATTTGGAGCTTTTCCATGTGTCTGCCTATAACCGAGCGACGGAAGCGGACAAAGCGGGAAGACCTCGCAGGCCGCCGATTTATGTGGAACGACGCCGCCGTTTGCGCCCGGAGTCCTGTCGATGCAAAAATTTCGCATTATCGGGCTCATCTTTTCCTTGCTCGGCGGCCCGGCGCTCGCCGCGCCGACGAAACTTCTCGTCTTCGGCGACAGCCTTGTGTCGGGTTATGGGGTTCGGGACAGCGAGTCCTTCTCTAACGCCCTCGGTCAGCGGCTTGCTGCGGACGGCTATGATGTCGTCGTCGCCAACGCCGGCGTGCCGGGAAACACCACCGCCATGGGCCTCGCCCGCGCCGCAAAAGCGGCGGCCGGCAAGCCCGATCTCGTCATTCTCGAACTCGGGATCAACGACCTGCTCAATGACGCGCCGCTGGGGGTGACGCGGAACAATCTCTCGCGGCTGATTCACAGCTTTCGAGCAGCCGGCGCGCGCGTCATTCTCGCCGGGATGATCGCAGACAACCGTCGTGGAGCGATCTACAAGCGAGGTTTTGACGCGCTTTTTCCAGCTTTGGCGTCGAAATACGCACTGCCGCTCTATCCGTATTTTCTCGATGGCGTCGCCAACGATCCCGAGCTGACGCAAGAGGGCGGACTGCATCCCAACGCCGAGGGCGTGGGCGTCATCGTTGCGCGTTTCGCGCCTCTTATTGAGAAAACGCTCGACGAGATGGGCGCGCCGCCGCGATAAGTTGCAGTTTACGTCTGACAAAAAGGAGCGGCGCCCCGTGAACACTCACAGACTTGCCTTTCTGACCGCCCTGACTCTCGCCCCTTCGCCCCTCGCGTCTCAGGGTTTCGATTGCGCCAAAGCGCAAACGCCAGTCGAAAAGCTGATCTGCGCAGCGCCGGAAATCGGCGCGCTGGACAAAATGCTGAATGCGGCCGTGCAGGCGCGCCTTGCCGCTGCTCCGCACGAGCGCGGTGAGTTTCTGGCCGACTCGCGACGCTGGCTCGCCGCCCGCGACAAAGCCTGTCCCGTTGCCGAGGGTAACCTTGCCGCAGGTGGCCGTTCGACGGCGATCGCCTGCCTTGCCAAATCCTATCGCGCGCGTCTCGACGCCATCGCAGCCCTTCCGCCCGCGCAGACAACGGCCTCCGACCCGGACAAGGCGTTGTGCCATCGTTTCGCCGAGGTTTACCGCGGCTCCCTGGCCGCTCGGACCGGGGAGCTGAGCGATCCGGAAGGGTCTTTGAACCAATCGCCCTTCAATCTCCTCGCGAGCACGCCCAACGCCGGCGTCGCGCGCGCGCCGGCGGCGACCGCCCTACCGGAAACGAGCCCGCAGGCGCTCGATCGCTGGGGACGAGGCCAAACGCCTCCCGTGCGTTTCCCGGCCAACGTCAAACGAGACATTCTGAGCCTCGGCTCCAGCGCGATTTTGACCATCGATCAGGCGCCGGGAACGAATTTTTACACCGCCAGCCAGGTGCAGGGCACGGCGCATTGCATCTACTCAACGGCCTTCACGGTCAGAGATGGCGTCGCCCGACGCGTGGCAAAACCGCTATGGTCGGATCAACCCGGCGATTCCTGCGGCGTCGATCAATTTTTCGGCGTTATCGACGGGCGGACAATCGCCGTGCAGGATTATGAAAGCCCCTACGAGCCCTCGCTCGCCGCTCGGCTGACCCTTAAGCCATGGGAGAAAAACGCCTTCGGTCCGGCCTGCGGCGTCTCTTTCGATTTCGAACCGGTTTTTGCGGATTTGGCGAGTGAACCAGCGCAGGAACCGGATCGCAAATGCGACAGCGAGGCCTGCATCAAGCTGAAGCCAGCGGCGCTGGCGCTGGTCAAGGCCGTGCAGCGCGACCCGCTTGCAGCTCGCAAGGACGCCATTGAGCGCCTCTCTTCGGCGCAGCGCTTGACCTTCGCGGCGATGGAAAAAGAGGCGCAGGACAGTCGCGGCGACGTTCCGGCGCCGGATGCGCCAGCGAGTCCCGCAAGCTATCTCGACCAAAGCCCGCTCCTGCTGCCCCTACAGCATCAGGATCACGTCTATCTCGCCAGCGTCGGCCATTACACCATCGGCTGGCGCATCTATCCCGACTGGTCGGTGAAGCTGGAAAAACTCGACCATAACAAACTGACCATGATCGGGACCGCTGGCGTCGCCATGCGGCGCGGGGCGTTGCGCTCGGCAAGAGTGGAGTGAAGCGACGCTTCCGTTCGGGATCGAAACCTTATAGACACGGAGCCAAATCGACCAACCGCGAGACGCAAACACATGGCGCGCCAGTTTATCTATCATATGCAGGGCCTTACCAAGACCTATCCGGGCGGCAAGAAGGTCCTCGATAATATACACCTCTCATTCTATCCTGACGCCAAGATCGGCGTGCTCGGCGTGAACGGCGCCGGTAAATCGACGCTGCTGCGCATCATGGCCGGCATCGACAAGGAGTTCACCGGCGAGGGCTTTGTCGCAGAAGGCGCGCGCGTCGGTTACCTGCCGCAGGAGCCACAGCTCGATGCGGCGCTAGATGTGCGCGGCAATGTGATGCTGGGCGTCGCCGAAAAGAAAGCGATTCTCGACCGCTACAACGATCTCGCGATGAATTATTCCGACGAGACCGCCGACGAGATGACGAAGCTGCAGGACGAGATCGAAGCCAGAGGGCTCTGGGATCTCGACAGCCAGGTCGATCAGGCGATGGATGCGCTCGGCTGTCCGCCGGACGACGCGGACGTCGCCAAACTTTCCGGCGGCGAACGCCGCCGCGTCGCGCTGTGCAAACTGTTGCTCGAACAGCCCGAAATGCTGCTGCTCGACGAACCGACGAACCATCTCGACGCCGAAACGGTGAACTGGCTCGAGGGCCATCTGCGCAATTATCCGGGCGCTATTTTGATCGTCACCCACGATCGTTACTTCCTCGACAATGTCACAGGCTGGATTCTGGAACTCGATCGCGGCCGCGGCATTCCATACGAGGGAAATTATACGACGTGGCTCAAGCAAAAACAGAAACGTCTTTCGCAAGAGTCAAGTGAGGACAAGGCGCGCCAGCGCGCGCTCGAAGCCGAAAGCGAATGGATCGCATCGAGCCCCAAAGCGCGACAGGCCAAAAGCAAGGCCCGCATCCAGCGCTATGAGGAGTTAGTCGCCAAACAGAACGACAAGGCGCCGACAACGGCGCAGATCATCATTCCCGTAGCGGAACGACTCGGCGCCAATGTCATCGATTTTGAGCAAATATCGAAAGCCTTTGGCGACAAGCTTCTGATCGACAATCTCTCCTTCAAGCTCCCGCCCGGCGGAATCGTCGGCGTGATCGGCCCCAACGGCGCCGGTAAAACCACTTTGTTTCGCATGATCACAGGACAGGAAAAACCCGATGGCGGCGCGATCACCATCGGCGAGAGCGTTCAACTCGGCTATGTCGATCAATCACGCGACGCCCTGCACGCAAACAAGACTGTCTGGGAGGAAATCTCCGAGGGAAATGAAGTAATCTATCTCGGCAAGCGCGAGATGAACTCGCGCGCCTATTGCTCGGCCTTCAACTTCAAGGGCGGCGACCAGCAAAAGAAGGTCGGTCAGCTCTCCGGCGGCGAGCGCAACCGCGTGCATCTGGCGAAAATGCTCAAAAGCGGCGCGAATGTTCTGCTCCTCGACGAACCGACCAACGATCTCGACGTCGACACCCTGCGCGCCCTCGAAGAGGCGCTCGTTGATTTCGCGGGCTGCGCGGTGATTATTTCCCATGATCGATTCTTCCTCGATCGTATTGCGACACACATTCTCGCCTACGAAGGCGATAGCCATGTAGAGTGGTTTGAAGGTAATTTCGCTGATTACGAGGAGGATAAAAAACGTCGCCTCGGGGTCGACAGCGTTATTCCGCACAGGCTGAAATACAAGAAATTCACCAGATAACCAGCGCCTCGGCGACGGACATTGCGTCACGCGGGCGCGATGTCCGGACAACGGGGGATCATGGGGTCGCTGCGTCTATGCGCGCAAATACACTCCCGACTGAAACATCAAAAACTCCAGGCAGGTTCGCCTTGAGCGCTGTGAAGAGCTTGCTGATTGTTGCTGGCGCAATCTTCAGCGACTCAGCGGCGTGGGGGCAAAAGTTGGAGCTTCTGCCTTCAACACCTGCTGGTGTCGATTGCGTATGGAAGCCCTTTGACAGCCCGTCTCTGGGGCTAAAAATGCTCGTCCAGGAATGCGGCGCCCCTGAACGTCAATATATCTTCCGCACGCAAGGAAATGCGATTTACTTCCGCCCCAAAGCAGGCCAGCAGGCTGGCCGCGAGCAAAAAATTATCGAAATCTTCGCCAAGGCTGTTGATGCGCCAGTACAAAACGCCATTTATCAACGATTTGTCGCCCCGTCGCAAACTTACCGAAATGCTGGTTGCGAAGTCCGGGATATTCGCGATCTTCTGTTTCTGGGAAGAGAACAAATCACATACGATATTTTTCCCATCGGTCAGTATGGCTATCCCTCCGAGCTGAATGACAATGGCGATACCTATTCGGTATGCGGCGATTATGGCTTCAAGGCGGATAACAGTCGCTTCTTCAGCTTTCATCCAGATGAAGACAAATCCAAATATCTCTTTATTTCCATGCCGGCGAACAAGTCTCTGTTTGATCCTTTGAGCATCCTTCTTTATCCCGTCGCGCTGAAAAACGGGACGATGCTGACGACCACGGCAGCTCCGACGGCTCCATCGCCGAAACCGACTACGGAAGCGCCTGAACCCATGCCCCAGCTGCGCAGCGTCGAAATAACCGACTGGCGCACGGTGCAGCGAAATGGCGGGATGAATTATTTCGTCAATTCTCATGCCGTCATCGACGCCGCGACAGGATATCTCAGCAGCGAGCTTCTGGTCGACTCTGGTCCGCGCGCATCCGCAAAGGATCTTGCAGGACTGCCGGATGGGGCTGCTTCGAAAATCGAACGTGTGACCATCGATTGCAAAACGCGACGTTACAAGACCGAAAGCGCCGATCTCTATCGGGGGAATATGGGAAAAGGAGCGGTCGTTCGACATTTCGACCAAAGAACCGGGTGGAGCTTCGCGCCTGCGCATTATGTGACTATCTTCGATAAACTTTGTCAGCCCCGTGACTAAAATCCGCTTTGTAAACGCAGTCTGATCCGGGACCCGGATTGAATTTCGCTTGCGATGGGCTTGTGACGCTGCGATGCAATCATTCGCCTCCCTGCCTTGCGAAGGTTCCCGAAATGCCCGATTCGCCAAAACCTTCCCGACGTTCAGATATCGCCCCCTTTCTGGCGATGGACGTCCTGCGTCAGTCGACAGAACTGGAGCGCGCTGGTCGGCGCATCGTGCATATGGAGTTGGGGGAACCAGGCGCGCCGGTTCCGCAAGCTGTGCGCGCCGCCGCAGAGGCGGCTTTGCGCAGCGGAAGAGTCGGTTACGGGGAAGCCCTGGGCGATCTCGCGCTGCGAACCCGGATCGCCGCGCATTATGACAAGACATACGGCGCGTCTGTCGCCCCGGATCGCGTGATCGTCACGACAGGATCTTCCGGAGGCTTTTTGCTGGCATTGACCGCAGCTTTCGATCCGGGCGCGCGAATCGCCGTCACTGCTCCCGGTTATCCCGCCTATACAAATATTCTTGCCGCATTGGGAATGGAGGCTGTTACGCTGCCGGTCGGACATGAAACGCGATTTGCGCCAACCGCCTCCGCGCTCGAAGCGGCGCATCGACAAAAACCGCTTCAAGGCGCCTTGTTCATGAGCCCGGCTAATCCGACCGGCGCAATGATACCGGCGAAGGAACTGGCGCAGATTTGCCAGTTTTGCGACAATGCCGGAATCGTCCTTGTTTCAGACGAAATTTATCATGGGCTTGAATATGAAACGCCTGCCCGGACTGCGTTAAGTTTCACATCGAACGCGATCATCGTAAACTCTTTTTCGAAGTATTACGCCATGACGGGTTGGCGTCTGGGCTGGCTGATTGCGCCGGAAACGCTCATGCGGCCCCTGGAGCGTCTTCAACAGTCACTCGCCATTTGCGCGCCGACGATTTCGCAAAAGGCTGCGCTGTCAGCTTTCGACGCGAGGCAGGAGCTTGAAGCCAACCGCGCCGTTTACGCGCGCAACCGCGAGCTGTTGATCAATAGCCTGCCGGGGATCGGGCTTGGCGACTTCGCTCCGCCGGACGGAGCTTTTTATATTTATACGGATGTATCGCGATACACTGATGATTCTCTGGATTTTTGCCAGAAAATGCTGATGGAAGCTGGCGTCGCGGCAACCCCGGGCATTGATTTCGATGCTCGGGGCGGCGCCCGGCAGGTAAGATTTTCCTACGCCGGCGCGGCGACGGAGGTCGCGGAGGGCGTCGAACGTTTAACCGAGTGGTTGCGCAAAAAAGGTTAGAGTTCTCCCTCGAGGGTCCCTCACAAGCTGAGACGAACAAACGGAGCATTATGGTATAAAATCAGCTGAGTGTTCTCTTGCATTTAACACAGGAACTTCCGCCCGCGATCCGCCGCCCCAGAAACCTGCAGTAATGGTCCTGCAAAGCTGAAAGAAATAATTTATCCTGGTAAATGTTTTGGCGACTATTCTTTATTATGCACTCGATAGATCATTGTTGCTGAAACTCAATCTGCGATCTGTCTACACCAGGCGCTTAACGATTGATCCGTTTTCATCGTTTGCGCTAAGGCTCATGGCGTGACGTTTGTCGATGATCGATGGGATATCTATAGAAATCCTTGGACTTGGTTGTCGAATGACGGAATTTCGACTATTATCGAGAGTTGATATCGAGACCATGCAAGAAAAGACCTTATCAAAATGAAGACAAGAATTTTATTGATTACCCAGTGGTTTGATCCCGAACCTACATTTAAGGGAATTGCGTTCGCTCGAGAGCTTGTGAATAAAGGATTTGACGTTGAAGTGCTAACTGGTTTTCCGAATTATCCCGGCGGCAATGTTTACCCGGGTTACAAGATACGTTTATTACAACGAGAGTTGATAGACGGCGTCCACATCACACGGCTGCCGCTATATCCAGACCATGGGAAATCGTCAATCAAGCGAGTTTTGAATTACGCCAGTTTCGCCGCATCAGTGTTGATTTATGGCTTATTTCTTGCGAGGCGCGCGAATGTAATCTACGCCTACCATCCGCCCTTAACTGTTGGCGTATCTGCAAGTTTGATAAAGTTAATTCGACGCATGCCTTTAGTATATGACATTCAGGATATGTGGCCTGACACTCTGCGGGCGACAGGCATGATTTCAAACGAGAAAATTTTATCCTTCGTGTCTCTGGTGTGTAATTTGGTCTACAAATGCACGGATAAAATTGTTGTGCTCTCTCCTGGATTTAAATCATGCCTGATGAACAGGGGGGTGCCGGAAAGTAAGATTGACGTGATCTATAATTGGGCGGATGAGATTTCATTGACTTCGCCAGAGGGGCGCTTGGCGCCACAATTCCCGGGAAAACAGTTTTTTCGCGTATTGTTCGCCGGAAACATGGGCAAAGCGCAAGCTCTGGATGTCATCCTGGAGGCTGCAGTCAAGTTAAAAGCTCAGTCTTCAAATGTATGTTTTGTCCTGCAAGGGGGCGGAATTGAAGCGGGACGATTGAAAGAGTCGGCTCTCAAGATGCAGTTGGACAATGTTGTGTTTGTACCGCCAGTGCCCATGTCAGAGGTTGGCGTTTCGCTAGAGGCCGCCGATGCATTATTGGTTCATCTTCGTGATGATCCACTCTTCGCAATAACCATTCCATCAAAAATACAAGCCTACATGGCCGTTGGAAAACCAGTATTGATGGCGGTGAACGGCGATGCTGCAAAATTAGTTGAGGAGGCGAAATGCGGCATCATCGCCAAATCCGATGACGCCAGCGACATCGCCAGAGCCGCCGCCGAATTGAGCAACCTCAGCAAGAGTGAACTTGACAAGATGGGTTTCAACGGCCGGAATTTTTATGAAACGCATCTGTCGCTAAAAGTCGGGGTATCGCGGTTTGCAGAAATTTTCAGGATCATAGCCAGATCGTGATGCGACCGGATTTTTCCTGATCGCATCACGCCCCCTCGATCATGACTGCCGGCGTTTCTGATGCGCTATAGCGTCGAACAAACCAGCCATGGCAAGTTTGTATCGGTGGAGTTCGGCCACAAACGCGGCGGCTATCGGCGGCTTGCGGGGCTCCTCAGGCGCTCCAGGCCGTATATTTTGCGATCAGTGCGACGATAACGAACGCCACTGCTGCGATGACTGTGGTGAGCAGCGCTTTCTTCACCAGTTGCGGCGCCACAGGGGCGCCGGGATCGGCGCCATCGGGACGATCTTCGCCCGCCTCCTCCGCCGATCGCACACCGAGCGGCAGCACGACGAAAAGCGCGATCCACCAGAGCGTGGCGTAAATTGCCATGGCCAGCGGTAGCGGAAATGGCATTGGTCAGGCCTGTTCCAGTTCGACCAGCGCGCCACAAAAATCCTTTGGATGCAGGAAAAGCACTGGTTTGCCATGCGCGCCGATCTTCGGCTCGCCATCGCCCAGCACCCGCGCTCCCGAAGCCTTGAGACGGTCCCGGGCGGCAAGAATGTCGTCGACTTCGTAGCAGACATGGTGGATGCCGCCCGAGGGGTTCTTGGCGACAAAGCCGGCGATCGGCGAATTTTCGCCATAGGGCTCGAGGAGTTCAATCTTTGTGTTGGGTAGTTCCACAAACACTACGGTCACGCCATGTTCCACGACGGTCTCCGGGGCCGAGACCTTCGCACCCAAAGCCTCGCGATAGACAGCGCTGGCTTTCTCGACGCTCTCGACAGCGATGGCGACATGATTGAGACGACCGATCATTTTCTTCCTTCCGGCATGAAGTTAACAATGCTGGATAAGGGCATAGGCTCAGGCGCGCCGCATTTCAACCATGTTGCTGGAAAGGCGGGATGACCAGCGAGGCCGGGCAAAAAAAAACGCCGGGCGTACATCCGGCCCGGCGTTTCAGGCGGATGGCGCCTGAGCGCCGCCGTCCTGAGAGTGATTTAGCCAAAGTTAATGACGGCGGTATGACGCGTCTGGACTCGCCCGTCTCCCCCCATCGCCAAGGTCAACAGCCAGTCGCCTCGCTACGGCGTCGCCAAGCCCTCGTCAGCCCCTCGCCGACCCTCGCGAGACCCTCGCGAGACCCTCGCCATGGCGTCGCAGGAAAAGACGCGCTAAAACAATTTCCAATTCACAGGAATAGCGTCATGCGCCGCTTTGTCCCCGTGCTGCTTGCACTTATGTCCGCCGCCATCGCGCGGGCGGGCGATCTCAACGATTACCCCACAGCGGCGCGGGCGGATTATGTCTTCGCTTGCATGAAGGCGAACGGCGACTCCCGGCTGGCGCTCGAACATTGCGCCTGTTCCATCGACGTGATCGCCAGCATTCTGCCCTATGACAGCTATGTCGCAGCGGAAACGGCGGCGGGCGTCGGTCAGCAGGCGGGACAGATCGGCCGAATGATGAATGGCACCGGAGCGATACGCGATTTGCTCGGCGATCTGCGCCGCGCACAGGCCGAGGCGCAGGTTCGCTGTTTTTAATCATCATGATGAGATGTGGAGGGTTGCATGACTATTCTTCTGATCGGCATTGCGCTTTTTCTGGGCGCGCATGTCTTCGCGACCTTTCGCGGGGCGCGTAACGCAGTCATCGAGCGTTACGGCCTGGAGACCTACAAACTGGCCTATTCGCTGATTGCGGCGACGGGCCTCGGCCTCATTATCTGGGGCTTTGGTCTCTATCGCGCCAATGGCCTGATCCAGCTCTGGGAACCGCCCCATTGGATGCGGCATGTCGCGATGCCGCTTGTCCTGCTGGCGTTTGTCGCCATCGCCAGCAGGCGGGCGCCGCCCGGCCGCATTCGCGGTTGGCTACGCCATCCGACGCTGGTGGCGATCAAGGCCTGGGCGCTGGCGCATCTATTGGTCAACGGCGATCTCGGCGGGATGATCCTTTTTGGTTCTTTCCTGGCCTTCGGCGTTTACGACCGCATCGCCGTCAAACGTCGTGGCGACGAGGGCGCGCCACGTCTTCCCGCCTTCACGCGCGGCGACGCCATCGCGGTTGGCGCAGGCGTAGCGGTTTTTGCGCTGGTGATTGTGCTGCATCCCTGGTTGTTCGGCGTGGCGGTAATCCCGGCCTAGCCGAACGCCCGCAGGATTAATCCGCCGCCCATGCCCATTATCAGCGCCGCCGGGAGTCCGGCGTCGCGCCATAAGGCTGCGGCGATCGCTAGCGACAGAGCCAGCGCCGCAGGGTCCAGACTGGCGATGACCGGCAGTTCCAGGCCCGGCGCCGGCGACCAGTGATCGTGGAACAGGAAATGGATTGCAAACCAGACAGAGAGATTGGCGATGACCCCAACGACCGCCGCAGCGATGCCGGCAAGCGCGCCCGACAGCGCAGGAACTCCCCGAAGACGCTCGACGAACGGAGCGCCAAGAAAAATCCATACAAAACATGGAATGAAGGTGACATAGGTCGCCAGCGTCCCGCCGAGGGCGCCAGCGACAAGCGGCGGCAGGGCGCCGGGGTGGCGAAACGCCGCCATGAAACCCACGAATTGCAACACCATGATCAGTGGCCCCGGCGTTGTCTCGGCCATGCCAAGGCCATCGAGCATCTCCGTGGCGTCGAGCCAATGGAAACGCTCAACCGCCTGCTGGGCGACATAGGCCAGCACCGCATAAGCGCCGCCGAAGGTCACCAGCGCCGTTTTCGAGAAGAAAAGGGCAATCTGCGCATAGACGTCTTCGGGGCCAAATCTCGCCATCAGAACGGCTAACGGCGTCAGCCAGAGAAGAGCGCAAATCGCTGCGGGCAGAAGCGAGCGCCCGCCGACCATGTCCGACCCGGCGGGCGTCTCGGTCGCCACAAGAGAGGGTGGCGCGAAATGCGCTACGCCAAACCATCCGATCAATCCGGCTGCGAAAACCACCGCCGGAAAGGGCGCATCGACGAGAAAAATCGCCGCGAACGCCAGACAGGCAAGAGCTTTCTGTGAAGGGGTTTTGAGCGTTCGTTGACCAAGGCGCCATACGGCGGCGACCACAATTGATAAAACAGCGGCTTTCAGCCCGAAAAAAAGCCCGTTCAACGCCGGCGTCGACCCCCAGACGGCGTAGAGCAAACTCAACGCCATGATCGCTAGAAATCCCGGCAGAATGAACAGGCCGCCCGCCAGCAGGCCGCCTCGCGCGCCATGCATCAGCCAGCCGATATAGGTCGCCAGTTGCTGGGCTTCCGGTCCTGGCAAAAGTAGACAGAAATTGAGCGCGTGAAGGAATCGCGCTTCGGAAATCCATTGTCGCTCGTCGACCAGCACACGGTGCATCAGCGCGATCTGGCCGGCTGGTCCCCCGAAACTGAAAGCCGCGATCCGCGCCCAGACCCCTGCCGCCTCCGCCAGCGAAATCCTTGGAGCGGGCGGCGGCGTCATGATTAATCGATCATTCGACGGCGCGCCGTCGCTCGGCCGATCAGCGGTAAAAGCGCCGCGAGCTCCGGCCCGCTGCCGACGGCGGTGAGCGCCAATCGCAGCGGGTGGAACAACGCCCTGCCCTTGCGGCCCGTCGCCGTCTTGACTGAGTCGGTCCACTGTAACCAGGTCGTTTCGTCCCAGGGCTCGGTCGGCAATAATTGCGCGGCCTCGGCAAGAAACGATGGATCCTCGCGCACTGGGACAATGTCGCCGGCGATTACTCGCCACCAAATGAGGATATCGTCAAATCGCTCAAGATTGCCGCGCGCGGCCCGCCATAGCGGCCCGGCCTTGTGGCCGACGATCTCATGCGCGGCGAGACGTTCGCGAACATCATCGAATTCCAGCAACGCCAGTGTGCGATGGGTGAGCGTAGCGAGATCGGCGGGATTGAACCGCGCCGGATTGCGCGACACATGCGCAAGATCAAACCGCGCGCCCAATTCGGCGAGCGAGCGCACGGCGTGAACGTTGTCCGACGAACCTGTAAGCGTCGCAAGCGCCGCCACCGCCAGGGGCTCGTATCCCTCACTGCGCAGCGACGCGAGGGAAAGCGATCCTGTTCGCTTCGAGAGCCCTTCCCCGCTGGCGCCGACGAGCAAATTGTGATGGGCGAATATCGGCGGGGGCGCATCGGGAGCAAGGGCGTGAAAAAGTTGAATTTGAACGGCGGTATTGGTGACATGATCCTCGCCGCGGATTACATGCGTGATCCGCATGTCGATATCGTCAACCACCGATGGCAGCGTATACAGAAAAGCGCCATCGGCGCGAATGAGCACCGGATCAGACAAAGCGCTGCAATCGATATGCGAATCGCCACGAATGAGATCGCGCCATTCGATCACGTCTGGCTCCAGCTTGAAACGCCAGTGCGGCCGTACGCCGTCGGACTCTAAACGCGAACGTTCTGCGTCACTGAGTTTCAGGGCGGCGCGATCATAGACCGGCGGCCGACCGCGCGCCTGCTGGATTTTGCGACGTTTTTCCAGTTCCTCGGGGGTTTCATAGCAAGGGTAGAGCCGTCCGGCCGCCTTCAGCCGCGCCGCCGCCGCCTCATACTGCGCCGAACGTTCGGATTGGCTGAAAATAGCGTCGGGAACGACGCTCAGCCAGGCCAGGTCGCTCTCGATCGCCCGGGCAAAGGCCTCGGTGGACCGGGCGAAATCGGTGTCATCGAACCGAAGTATGAATCGTCCATGGTTCGCTCTGGCGAACAAGAAATTGAACAGCGCCACGCGCGCATTGCCGATATGGATCAGGCCTGTCGGCGAGGGCGCGAAACGAACGATCGGAGAGTTCATGAGAAAGCTTCGTCAGGAGTTTTCGGGTAATCTGCGGATTAATTCGATACCCGCGCCACAACCGTTTTGCCAAATGCCGGCGCCGATGTCAGGCGGAATGTTAAGCCTGCCGCGTCCGGGGATCTCTGGAAGCCTCCGTAAATCCCCTATCGCGACAACAAAGGGGACATCGTCCTTCAACGCCGCAACACCGGCTCGCGCTGCGGCGAGGGCCTGAGGACGGAAACGCCGCTTCGGCGATCGGTCCCTGTAAGGGGCCTGCTCGCCGAACCGGGGACGCAGGAGGTTTACTCCGCCGCGCGCTGTTCCGACAAATCACGCGCTAGTCGCTCGGTTTTCAACAATTCGGCGACCAGAAAGGCCACCTCAATCGACTGCTCGGCGTTAAGGCGCGGGTCGCAATAGGTGTGGTAACGGGCGCGCAGATCGTCTTCCGAAATGGCGCGGGCCCCGCCCATGCATTCGGTGACGTCCTTGCCGGTCATTTCGAGATGGATGCCGCCGGCATAGGTGCCTTCCGACTGATGAACAGCGAAGAAGTTGCGAATCTCCGACATGATGCGATCAAAAGGCCGGGTCTTGTAGCCGCCGGCGCTCACCGTATTGCCGTGCATCGGATCACAGGACCACACGACCTTGCGTCCCTCGCGCTTGACGGCGCGAACCAGCGCCGGCAAGGCGTCGCCGATCTTGTCTGCGCCGAAGCGACAGATCAGGGTCAGGCGACCCGCTTCATCTTCCGGATTGAGGGCGTCGATCAGGCGCATCAATCCATCCGGGGTGAGGCTGGGACCGCATTTGAGACCGATTGGATTACGAATGCCGCGCATGAATTCGATATGCGCGCCATTCTCTTGCCGGGTTCGGTCGCCGATCCAAAGCATGTGGCCTGATGTGGCGTAATAATCCCCCGAAGTGGAGTCGACCCTTGTGAGGGCCTGCTCGTAACTCAATAGCAGCGCCTCGTGAGAGGTATAAAATTCGGTCTGGCGCAACTCCGGATGATGCTCGGGGTCAAGGCCAATGGCGCGCATGAAGCCAAGCGTTTCGGTAATCTGGTCGGCCAGCTTTTGATAACGCTCCGACTGCGGGCTGTTTTTGACGAACCCCAGCATCCAGCGATGCGCATTCTCAAGATTGGCGAAACCGCCAGCAGCGAAAGCCCGGATCAGATTAAGCGTCGCCGCCGACTGGCGGTAGGCGAAAAGCTGACGCTGCGGATCGGGTTCGCGCCCCGGGCCGGTGAACTCGATATCGTTGATGATATCGCCGCGGTAGCTTGGCAACTCCACATCGCCCTGCTTCTCGACCGGCGAGGATCGCGGTTTTGCGAATTGCCCGGCGATGCGGCCCAGCTTGACCACAGGCGAACCGGCGGCAAAGGTCATCACCACGGACATCTGCAGGAACACCCGGAAGAAATCGCGGATATTGTCAGCAGAATGTTCGTTGAAGGTCTCGGCGCAATCGCCGCCCTGCAAGAGAAAGGCTTTGCCGGCAGAGACGTCGGCGAGATGACGTTTGAGGTTGCGGGCCTCGCCGGCGAAGACCAGCGGCGGGAAACCGGCGAGTTGATTTTCTACCTCGCCGAGCGCCGCCGGATCGCGATAGACCGGCGTCTGCTCGATCGGAAATTCTCTCCAACTACCCGGCGCCCAGCGTTCCACGATCCTAAACCCCGCAAATCCTTGCCTTTTCAGGCGATAAATTTTTGCCGCTCCCGCAGCCTTTCGGCGCTTATAGGGGAAAATCGGCCCAAAAGCGACCCGGGAAGTCGTTTCACGCCGCCCGGCCCGGCCAGGCCGGCTTTCCGCCCGCCTCGCCCCTCGTTATAAGCGCCGGGCGTTTCAAACGCACGACTTCACTCGCAGCCGGCGTCGCGCGCATGCCCTTCCTGCTATCGCAACTCATTGAAACCTGTCGCTGGCTGGGCGCACTGGCCGTTCTCGCACTGCACACGACCAATCTTTTCGTCAATCTCGGCGATATCATGAGTGGCCCGCACGCCGCGCCGGCCTATGTCTGGTGGTTTTTCACTGCGCAACAATGCGGTCATCAGGCTGTCGTGGGCTTCTTCGTGATCTCAGGCTACCTTGTCGGCGGGGCCGTTTTAGAGAACCTGAGGAAACCCCCGGGCAGGCTGAGAGAGTATTACGTCCATCGCATCTGCCGCATCTACATGGTGCTCGCGCCGGCGCTGCTACTGACGGCGGTTTTTGATTTGTCGGGCCGTCGGTTTTTTGCCAATAGCGGCGTGTACGACTGGCGAATTTTCGAAAGTCATTTTTCGACAGGTCTTTTTTTTGCAACCCTCGTCAATTTACAAGGCGTCCTGTTCGATTATTTCGGCACAAATGGACCAATGTGGTCACTGGCCTGCGAGTTTTGGTATTATATCCTCTTTCCATTGCTGTTGACGCCATTCGCCTCACAGCGTAGCGCCGGCGCGCGTTTTTTCTTGTTCGCTCTCGGGGCGACGATGTCCGTTTTTTTTGCCCGCCAGCCTGGCTGGTTCGGCTTCGGCTTTATCCTCTGGGTCATGGGCGCTCTGGCGACCCGCGCGCCGGGCCCCTTGATCCGCTCTCGCGGCGTCGCGCTGGCGCTCTATGCTTGCGCGATCATCACAATCCGTTTGCTTGTCCGCGGCGAACTGCTGGAGACGCATCCATGGATCGGCGACGGCGCGGATCTGCTGAACGCGATGCTGTTCATTCTGGTTTTGCTGGCGTTTCGCGATGGCCAAGCCGAGGGTTATGGACTGTTGCGGCCGCATGTTCATAAAAAACTCGCCGATTTTTCCTTTTCGCTTTACGCGATTCATATGCCCATTCTGATCTTTGTGCGCGCCGGCGCGAGTCAGTTGATGGGGGAAACCTGGGTGACGCAACTCGCGCAACCGTCTAATTATTTGTTGGCGCTGATGATCATGGCGGCGATCCTGCTGATCGCCTGGGGCTTTTCGCGATTGACAGAGGCCCACACCGGCGCTGCAAGGAGATGGTTACGAGCAGCGCTCGATCGAATTGCGCCATCATTGGCGTCGGTTGCAGATTAGGTTATCTGCTCGCGCCGTAATTGCCTGTCTGGCGTGCGGAGTGTGACAAGCTCCTCCGCCATTGTTGGATGGACCGCCATGGTTGAGTCAAAATCCTGTTTTGTTGCGCCCATTTGCAAAGCCACGGCGACGAGCTGAATCATCTCGCCCGCCTCCGGACCGAAGAGATGCGCGCCGAGCACTTTTTGACTATCGGCATTGACAACAAGCTTCATGTAAACGCGTTCGGACCGTCCCGAGAGCGTCGCGCGCATGGGACGGAAAGCGGTTTCGAAAATATCAATGTTTGGAAATCGCTCTGACGCCGCCGTTTCCGACAGGCCAACGGCGCCGATTTCCGGCGTCGTGAACACCGCGCTGGCCACATTGTCGTAATCGACTATTCGCGGCGTCGAGCCAAAAACACTATCCGCGAAGGCGTGACCCTCGCGGATCGCCACAGGGGTCAGATTGATCCGGTCCGTGACGTCGCCTACGGCGTAGATTGAGGAGATACTGGTGCGCGATTGCGCATCGACGATGATTGCGCCGTTATCGCGCATCGCGACGCCGATCTTGTCGAGTCCCAGCCCATTCGTCGCCGGCCGACGGCCCGTCGCCGCCAACACAATATCGGCGTCGAGGACCGAGTCATCATCGAGCGTAACATTAAAACCCGTTGCTGATTTGTCGATCCGCCTTGGCGAGACGCCTGGCCGCAGATCGACGCCCGACTGAGCAAGCGCGATGGCGAGATGCTTGCGTAAATCTTCATCAAATCCGCGTAGAGGTAATCCGGCGCGATAGAGAAGCGTCGTCTGAACGCCCAGACGCACGAACAAGCTGGCGAATTCGACCGCAATGTACCCAGAGCCTATGATCGCCAAACGTTTCGGTAAAACCGGTAAATCAAAGACCTCATTGGAAGAAATCGCATGTTCTATTCCGGGAACAGACGGCGCCAGGGCAGGCGCGCCGCCGGTAGCGATCAGGATGTGCGGCGCTCGCAGGTTACGCCCATCCGACAGGGCGACGGAGTCGGGACCGATGAGACTGGCGCGGCCGCGTATGAGCGCGACGCCGTTTTTGGCGAGGGTTTGTTCATAAAGACCCGAAAGTCTTGTGATTTCCTTTTCCTTCGCCGCGACAAGCGCCCCCCAATCGAAATCGACCGGACCGGTCCGCCAGCCGAACCCGCGCGCATCCTCGAATTCATCGTGAAAGCGGCTGGCCAGCACATAGAGTTTTTTTGGCACGCAGCCGCGAATGACGCAGGTGCCGCCGACACGAAAATCCTCGATAATCGCGACCTTTGCGCCATGGCCGCCGGCGACCCGCGCGGCCCGCACGCCACCGGAGCCGGCGCCAATCACGATCAAATCGTAATCTGTTGCGCTCATGCGGCGTCGCCCAGGATGCGAACCCCATCCGGTCCGCCAATGAACACTGCAGTGGCAAGGCCAATAAACAGTCCGTGATCGACGACGCCCGGGATCGCCCGGAGACGTGAGGCTAGCAACTCCGGAGCGGGTATGACGCCAAAAGCGCAATCGAGAATGTAATGGCCTCCATCGGTGAGATAGGGCGCGCCGCTCGCCGTGGCCCGTTCCACAATCGACCCGAATAGCCCCAGCCCATTCGCCAGGCGTTCAATGTGGAGCCGGGTAGCGCGGGCGCCGAAGCAATCGATCTCGACCGGCAGCGGGAAAGCGCCCAGTGTTTGGACCTCCTTGGTGGCGTCTGCGATCACGAACATTTTTTTCGATGCGGCCGCGACAATTTTCTCCCGCAAGAGGGCCCCGCCCCCCCCTTTGATTAGCCGCAGATTGGCGTCGAATTCATCGGCGCCGTCGATGGTCAGATCGAGTTCGGGCGTTTCATCCAGGGTCGTCAGCGGAATTCGGAGGGTCTTCGCCTGAGCGCGGGTGCGTTCGGACGTCGCCACGCACAGCACGTCAAGCCCCTCGCGCACACGCGCGCCAAGCAGATCGACGAAATGCGCCGCCGTCGAGCCCGTGCCAAGGCCAAGCCGCATGCCGGCGGAGACGCGCGACAAAGCCTGTTGAGCGGCCTCGCGTTTCATCGCATCGGCGGAGGGAATCGTCATGGACTGACGCGCCTATTTCTCGGGAGCGGTGCAAACGACGTTATTGTCGAGCACGAAGCAGATTGACATGGCGCCGCTGCGCAGATCGACACGGAAGACGCCGCCTTCGCTCTCATGGCGGGAGGCGACCAGGGCATAGTCCCCGGGCTGTCCCCCTTTTGCGCCTTCCCCGGGGGGATAACACAGGGTGACGCCCATTGGCGCATCGGGTTTTATCCCGTACTGGCAAGCTCCGACCTCGCCGGTCGACTTATCGAGACGGAAAACGCGGTTGATGTCTTTCGAGGGCGCCGCAAGGAATTCATAGGGCTGCGCGCAAGCAATAGTCGGCGCCAAAAGCGCTGCGGCCACTCCTAACATCCGCCAAAGCCCGACGGCGTGCTGTCTCCGGCCATGTGCCCGCATAGAGCGCTCCCAGTTCGATTCGTTATCGCAGTCTACACGGCCGCGCTGCGCCCGGGATGGGGTATTGCCGAAAATTGTCCGAATGCTTGATCCCGGGCCCTGCTGGCCTTAACGGCTTGAGCCATGTCTCAAAACTCCCCTGCCCCGACCCTCGTTTTCGATCTCGACGGTACGCTTGCGGACACCGCCAGCGACCTGATCGGGACGCTCAATGCGCTACTCGCGCGCGAGGGCCTGGCTGCGGTCGCGCCCGAAGCCGCCAGATCGCTGGTCGGCGCCGGGGCAAGGGCGCTGATCGAACGTGGCTTCGCCCTGCGCCAGGCCCCCCTTCCGGAGATTCGGATCGAACTTCTGGTCAAGGACTTCCTCGCTCATTACGAGGCGCACATCGCTGACGAAACGCGATTGTTTCCCGGGGCCGAGGCGGCGCTCGAGCGCTTTGGCGACGCCGGTTTCCGGCTGGCGATCTGCACTAACAAGCCGGAACGTCTGGCGCGGCTGCTGGTCGACAGGCTCGCTGTCGCCCACCGTTTCGACGCTATCTGCGGGCGCGGCTCCTTCTCCGTTCATAAGCCCGACCCGGAAATGTTTCGGCTGACCGTGGCTGCCGCGGGCGGCGACCCAGCCCGGACAATAATGATCGGCGACTCACGCACCGATATCGACACCGCCAGAAATGCAGGCGCGCCGGTCATCGCCGTCGATTTCGGCTACACAGATACGCCCGTCTCGGCGTTGGGGCCGGACCGGATCATCTCCCATTTCGATGAGTTATGGCCGAAAGTGCAGGAGTTGCTGGCGTCTTCGACCGACCGCCGGACTTGACGGACCGCCCCGCTCTCTCCTACACGAAGCAGCGCATCTGATGCAGATCGGGCGGCTAGCTCAGCGGGAGAGCACTCCCTTCACACGGGAGGGGTCACAGGTTCAATCCCTGTGCCGCCCACCATTAATCGTCATCTTCAACGCAATCCCCCTGCTGGCCTGTGCGATTTTCTGTCACCGTTCCTGTCACGGACATGCCGGCGTCGATCGTCAGCCCAACGATTTCGTTTGAAAAGCCCATTCTGTGATCAGGGCGCATCAACGTCGATTTCCCCTGCGCCACATAAAAGCAGCGCGAAGTGAATTGCGGATTTGGCATGCGCGAAATTGAGCAATCGAAAACATAGGGCATAGGTGGGCAACTCAATCTTACCGCCTTGGCCGGCATAAAATTCTGGGCCGGGGATGGGGCCATTTCCATGAAGAATAACCCGACACAAAAAGGGGCAAGAAGGCGTCTCATAGGCAAATCCTTGTTCCCGAACCTAAAAATAACAGCTCGTAAAAGATGGAAACGCTAGTCCCTATTCGATCCCCCGACTAGATCATTGTGCGACATCGACGTCGGGTTTTTTTATTAAGGCATTGATTTATATCATTATTTATTTTGGACATGACCTGCCCACAAAGGTCCCTGGCTCGGCGCCGGAGAAAAAAGGCTGCCCCCCGGCAGATTTCTCAATTGAGCTTCAACTCGCCTGTTCTCAAGATCAGAGAATGGGCCAACACGGTAACTGAAGCCCCGGGCACGCGCGCCCTGAAGCTCAGGAAAATAATGAAAACGTTAAATCACTCGAAGGTCTTCATTACGATTAGGAGAAGCTGGCTCCCGGGGCCATTGACGATTTTAGGAAAAAGATAGGCGCGCCGGGAGCCTCGCGTGCGAATTAAACGTCATATTCTCCTGAAGTCTTGAATTCCTCAAGAGTCCAACGACGTTCCATCATAATCGATTTAACCCATTGGGGCGGGCGCCCGCCTCTTCCAGACCAGGTTCCCAATGAAACCGGATCGCGATATTTGACCTGCACGGATTTTCCATCGCGGTCTCCAGAAGACTTTCTGGTCTTTTTACCCGTCCCAGGAAAAAGATCAGCCAAATCAAGACCGGTTTCCTTGAGCCTGTCCTCGATCTCCTGTTTAAGCCTGTCTCTGGCGGAAACCTTACGGAGGCTGATCTCTTCTCGCGCTTTTTCGATAAGCGCTTCAAGATCAGGGACGTTCATCTTGTCGAAATCAATATTCATACTATCTCCCGCCAGATCGATGTCTCATCCAGCCCCTCATAGCAGTTTTGGGGCAAAAATGAATGGTCCTTTTCAAAACATATGTAAATATGTCAAAAATCCGAGGTCCTATATGAAAGGCATCAGCGCATTCATCATTCCAGAGAGCGCAGGTTCAGAATATTCGTTCTGTCTCGAAAACTTTGAATAACGCCATATGCCAATATTAATGGAATTGCTCAAGAGCCATTTTCAGTGGAACGGTTGAAATCTGTATCAAACCGCCATAAGGCTGATCAAGCTCAAGTGTCAGAAGTATAGCGCCTGTCATAGAAATCGCCGCCATAAATAATGCGGTCAAAACGGCTGTATTTAAAGGCGCAACCAATCCCAGGCTGAAGAATATGGCCATCAACCAGAAAACAAGGGTAGCGATGAATAGCGGAGAAACCGTCGCCGAGGAGTTTTGATAAATTTTCCAGCGAGAAATCGCGATTTCATTACCCAATGATAGAGCGGTATCCTTCAACCATGATTGCCCGTTGACGTCTGTGGGGAGTTTGAGCAGCTCCCTCTGTAAGGCGTCGATGCCCTCGCCGCCCAATACCTTGGCGTCACGCCCATATTTGTTGGTAAACTCTAACATTTTAATGCCATTATTGGCGACAGCGCGTAGAGCCTCGCGCGCCGCTTCGGATTTGTCACCGTAATTTAACAACAACCGATTGAGCACAATCATTTTGGAAGTGCTCGATTTAAGCTCTGACTCCTTTACATCGAATGAGCCTTTTGCCGTTGCGATAAGTAGACCGAGCGTTAGTCCGGCCAAACCAACAACAACGCCACGCGCTGCTTTTATTATAGTCGTAGATTCTGCTGACAAATGATGCTCAGGGAGCAAAGAGCGAACATAGACGCCAAGGAGCGCAGAAAAAAATATCAACGCTAGGGCGGTAAGACTGATAGTTATTGGGGTCATGGCAGAGCTTATCATACTCAGATCAAATATGGAATTCAGCATTTTCTCGTTATTCGCGTCCATTGTTATGCAACAGACAAAAGTTTCAGGGCAAAATTTAAGGTGAATGATAAATCGTTCTAAAACAACTCTATTCATAAAAAAACACGCTGAAAAAAAAGAGACCCGATCGGTCGACCTGGCCTCTTAGCATCTGAATATGACGCCAGAAAACGCCGAAACCAGAAAACTTGGGAAATTGTCGTAAATTCAATTGTGTATAAAATTTATTTCACGGAATTATAAATTAGATACATAAATAATGCGGCCGCATAATTGTAAAACCGCACTCAGCGGGAAGCTCCCAAGGGGCAGTAGCTGTTTCGGCTAAATAGTAAGCAACACTAGCCATGCACGAAGCTAGATGCGCAATAATCTCTTTTTTAAATAGTCGAGCGTGAAGAACTCGATTACGCACACGCGGGTTGATAATTCTGTGAGCGGTTGAGTGTCTTCAGCACAATGAACCAGGCGCACAAAAGCTTCAGCCAGGCGAGGACGCGTCGGAAGTTATAGCCGGCAGCCGCGAGAATGGCGTTGATGGCGTCCCCGGCGGCGTGAGATAGGAAGTTCCGCCCCATCCTGTGATCCTCCTTCAGATGACCAATCACAGGTTCAACTGCCGGCCTGCGACGCAGCTCGCGTTTGATGGCGTCCGTGACCCGGCGCTTTTGACCAGCGATATACACCTTGAACTGATGCGTGGAAGAGGCGTTGTGGCCACGATAGCCACGATCAGCGATAATCCGATTGATGGTCGTCCCGAGTCGCTCTTCCATTTCTGGGATCAACGCCGCCAATGTGTGGCCGTCGTAGGGCGCCCCCGGCTGGGATTTGATGTGAGCGACAAACTGACCGCCAGCCGAGCGATACAGTGATGTCGCAACCGACACTTTGACGCCGAACTCATAAGCCCGATGAGCTTTTCCCTT